>NZ_JBDGKK010000002.1:0-722485 GCF_057656415.1 Lysobacter sp. Soil_C_59
GCGACTGTCTCGCAAATTCAGTCTGGCACCCACCGGGTGCCAAGGTGAGGAGGAGTCCATCCCATTGCTATCGGCCAGAAGCGGACATTCATTATTCAATCAGAAGGCCACGGAAGCGTAGGTTGCCGCAAACGCGATCAGGAAGCCTATCCCTGCAACGACAGCAGGAATGTAGCTGCCTCCAAGCCAGCCGCTCCGAAGAAGCAGGAGGGATGTGAGACATCCAAGCTGCACGGCAACTGGCGCGGACACCGGTTTCACGGTGGCTATTGCAAAGAGTGGGCAGAGCACGCCCAGGCCAAGGAACACAAGCTTGAACTTTTGCGAAAGCGTGAGATCGCGGAAGCTCTTCCTGATCGGCTGCGACATGGTTTCCCTGCCTGTGTCGACGGGTTAGCCCGCAAGGGATCGACGAACGACCGCTTTGGGTCGAAAGCGGACATTAACACCCGTCCTGGCCTCTGCCCTGCCCCAATGTCCGCTATGCTGATTTCCGCCTCGGCGCTCCTGCTGGAGGATTGCTTCAAGAGCGTTTCGATCAAGGCGGCGCGATTGGCAACGCCATATCCGCACCGCAAGAAGGACATACCGAATCTATCCGGAACTGTGCGAGATCGTGTGGAAAGTCGGCCTTGCACTTCACACAGCGAAACGTACTTATGTGGTCCCTGGCACCAGCGGGGACATACCTGATCCCCAGCTCATCGAACTCGACTATCCACCGGCCGTGAGCATGGTCGAACTGTGCGGTTCCGTGGCCTTCGAGGTCTTCGTCTTCATCGGACTCATCGAACGCGACCAGTGGCATGCCCTCACGCAGTATCAGACCCGAATTAGCCAAGTCGCGAATAGAGCCGAAAGTGTCGAGGGCGACACCGGTTCGATCTCGGTTCTTGACGCCGCGGACCAGTCCATTGAAGTCCGCGTAAATCCTTGGCACATGCATCGCAGCAAGACCTCCGTGATGTCCGATCAAGAATATGGCCGCTGGTGGCAGGCAGCAAAAAGGGCTCCTTTCGGAGCCCTCTTTTTCCTGCATTGCCCTCAGCTCAACCGCACTTGCTGTACCCGCAGTTCAAGCACGTCGCGCAGCCATCCATGATGACGACCGCCTTGGTGTTGCACTTGTGGCACATCGTCGCGCTGGGCGGGAAGCTGGCGCCCTCGCCGGTCACTTCGACGTCCTCGCTGCGCGGGGTGTCGCTGATGCGCGGTTCGGGGAACAGTTCGCCGTGGCTTACGTCAGAGTTTTTTTTTGACAGCTGGTTGTACGCAGCGCGCTTCTCGGCGATCAGGGCGCGCTGGGCGTCGCTCATCTCCGGGTCGTGCATCAGGCCGATCGACTTGAGGTGGTCCTCGACGATGCTGCCCAGCTCGGCCACCAGCGACGGCATGTAGACGCCACCGGCCTTGAAGTAGCCGCCCTTCGGGTCGAACACGGCCTTCATCTCGTCGACCAGGAAAGTCACGTCGCCGCCCTTGCGGAACACGGCCGACATGATGCGCGTCAGCGCGACGATCCACTGGAAGTGGTCCATGTTCTTCGAGTTGATGAAGATCTCGAAGGGACGGCGCAGCTCGTGCTCGGTGCCGGCGTTGAGGACGATGTCGTTGATCGTCACGTACAGCGCATGCTCGAACAGCGGCGATTTGATTTTGTAGGTGGAGCCGATCAGGATTTCGGGGCGCTCGATGCGCTCGTGCATCTGGATGACGTCGGCCGTCGGCAGCGACTCGATCGCGGCGACTGGCGCGGGACGCGCAGCCTCGTTCGCCTTGTCTTCCGGGGTGACGACGCTGTAGCCCTTGATTTTCTTGTCGATCTTGACGGCCATGAACCCGCTCCTGGTGCGGTAACGCTGATCTAGTTATGTGTGACGCTTAAGGCGGTCGCCGCGCCGCTGGGACGCGGCGACCAATCGGGGCACTTACTTCCTGGCAGCTTTCTTCGCAACCTTCTTGGCGGGTCGCTTGGCTGCCTTTTTCGCCGCCTTCTTGGCAACGGCCTTCTTGGCCGGTGCCTTCTTCACAGCTTTTTTGGCGGCTGATTTCTTCGCGACCTTCTTCGTCGCAGTCTTCTTCGCGGCCTTCTTGGCGGCCTTCTTGGAGGTCTTCTTCACGGCCTTCCTGGCAACCTTCTTCGTTGCCTTCTTCGCCGTCTTCTTCGCCGCAGCCTTCTTCACCGCCTTCTTCGCGGTCTTCTTGGTGGCGGCCTTCTTCGTGGCCTTCTTGGCCGTCTTCTTGCCGGCCTTCGCCCTCAGCGTCGAAGCTTCCTTCTTGGCCTTGGCGCTGGCAGCGGCGAGCTTCTTCTTGGCGGTGCCTACCGCCTTTTTGGCGGCCTTGCGTGCCTTCTTGGCGGTGGTCTTGACCGACGCCACCGCTTCCTCGGCACGGTGCATCACCGCGCTGGAAATGTTCGATGCAGTTTCTTTCACGTTATCGGCGGCCTGCGACAGGCTTGCCGTCACTCCGTTGCCATTGCTCATGTGCCCTCCTGACGGGCGTCAAAACTGGTTGGCCTGGTGCGGTAATCGGGGTGTTGCAAGGCGATGCTATACCTGCTGCAGCTGCACGGCACGATGAATGCGTCGCGCATATGGGCCGCGTACATGAACGCGGAACCGGCCCGGTTTCCGCGTGGAGGCGTCGACGCCGCCCCTGCCTGTTGCCGCTGCTACTTCCGCTACTGTCGACTCGAAGTGCGAGGGGAACCTGCTTCCCCCGGGTGCCATGTTTCCTTGACGCCTGAAAGCAGGCCCCTCGCAGCGCTCGATGCCAGCGCTTAGAACTTGCCGTAATACCCTTCCTTCAAGGCATCGAACAGGTTGGCGGCGGTGTGCATCTCGCCGTCATACTCGATCTGTTCGTTGCCCTTGACCTCCAGCACGCTGCCGTCTTCCAGCTCGAAACGGTAGGTCGTGTTCTCCAGGTCGGCTTCCTTGACCAGCACGCCCTGGAAGGCGGCCGGGTTGAAGCGGAACGTGGTGCAGCCCTTCAAGCCCTGCTGGTGGGCGTAACGGTAGATGTCCTTGAACTGCTCGTACGGGTAGTCGGTCGGGACGTTGGCGGTCTTGGAGATCGAGCTGTCCACCCACTTCTGCGCCGCGGCCTGCACGTCGACGTGCTCCTTGGGGGAGATGTCGTCGGCGGAGATGAAGTACTCCGGCAGCCTGGCGTGCTCCTCATCGGAGAACGGCATGGCCTTGGCGTTGACCAGCTCGCGGTAGGCCAGCAGCTCGTAGGAGTAGACGTCGACCTTTTCCTTCGACTTCTTGCCTTCGCGGATCACGTTGCGGCTGTAGTGGTGCGCGAACGACGGCTCGATGCCGTTGGAGGCGTTGTTGGCCAGGCTCAGCGAGATCGTGCCGGTGGGCGCGATCGAGCTGTGGTGGGTGAAGCGCGCGCCGGTCTCGGCCAGCTCGTCCACCAGCTCCGGCGCCACCGAGGCGACGCGCTGCATGTAGCGGCTGTAGCGGGCGTGCAGCACGCGGCCGGGGATGTCCTGGCCGATCTTCCAGCCGTCCTTCACCATCTCCGGACGCTTGCGCAGCATCTCGGCATCGACGGCGAACAACTCGTCCATGATCGGCGCGGCGCCCTTTTCCTTCGCCAGCGCCAGGCCCATTTCCCAGCCGGCCACGGCCATCTCGCGGGAGATGCGCTCGGTGAACTCGCACGACTCCTTGCTGCCGTACTTCATGCGCAGCATGGTCACGGTGCTGCCCAGGCCGAGGAAGCCCATGCCGTGGCGGCGCTTGCGCATGATCTCGTTGCGCTGCTGCTCCAGCGGCAGGCCGTTGACCTCGACCACGTTGTCGAGCATGCGGGTGAACACGCGCACGACTTCCTTGTATTCCTCCCAGTCGAAGGAGGCCTGGTCGGTGAACGGGTCGCGCACGAACTTGGTCAGGTTGACCGAGCCCAGCAGGCAGGCGCCGTAGGCCGGCAGCGGCTGCTCGCCGCAGGGGTTGGTCGCGCGGATGTTCTCGCACCACCAGTTGTTGTTCATCTCGTTGACGCGGTCGATGAGGATGAAACCCGGCTCGGCGTAGTCATACGTCGAAACCATGATCATGTCCCACAGGTGGCGGGCACGGATGTGGCCGTAGATCTTGCAGGCCACCAGGCCGTCGTCGCGGACGATGTAGTTGCGATGGGTCGGCCACTCGCGCCACACGACCTGGGTCGCGTCGTCGAGGTTGATGTCGCCCTTTTCCTTCATGTTGACCGGGAACACCAGCGGCCAGTCGGCGTCGGTGTCGACGGCCTCCATGAAGCCATCGGTGATCAGCAGCGACAGGTTGAACTGGCGCAGGCGGCCGTCTTCGCGCTTGGCGCGGATGAAGTCCTTCACGTCCGGATGGGAGACGTCGAACGTGCCCATCTGCGCGCCGCGACGGCCACCGGCCGAGGACACGGTGAAGCACATCTTGTCGTAGATATCCATGAAGGACATCGGGCCGGAGGTGTAGGCGCCGGCGCCCGCGACGAACGCGCCGCGCGGACGCAGCGTCGAGAACTCATAGCCGATGCCGCAGCCGGCCTTGAGGGTCAGGCCCGCTTCGTGGACCTTCTCCAGGATGCCGTCCATCGAATCCTCGATGGTGCCCGAGACGGTGCAGTTGATGGTCGAGGTGGCCGGCTTGTGCTCCAGGGCACCGGCGTTGGAGGTGATGCGGCCGGCGGGAATGGCCCCGCGGCGCAGCGCCCACACGAAACGCTCGTTCCAGTACTGCTGCTTCTCGGCGTTGGGCTCGGCTTCGGCCAGGGCCTTGGCAACGCGCTGGTAGGTGGCGTCGATGTCGGAATCGACGGCCTTCCCCGTCTTGGTCTTCAGCCGGTACTTCTTGTCCCAGATGTCCTGGGAAGCGGGCTGCATGGGGATGTCCCTATCAAGGTCCCCCCTGTCAGCCGCGGCCGCCTTGACCGCCTCGAGGCGCACTGTGCTCATGCCTGTCCTTTCTCCTCGTTCTGGCAACGGATCGGGACCGCTGCCGGTGGATTCTTATATTGGTTGCCGCTCTGCCACTGGCACCTGAAAAGCCGCCGACGGCGATGCCCGCGACCGGTCTTGCACGTCCGCGAAGCATTGGTTTTGGTTCGAATCAGGGCTCATCTTGCTCCCGTTTCGCGCCATCCCCCGAGGACGCTCACAGTACTGCAACTCTAAGCCGGAAAACCCTGACTTTGGGCTCCCGTCGCCTGCAAACCACTACATGTAGTGGCTCAGGCGAGGGTTCAAGCTAAACCCGGTCCTGGATTTAGTCAACGCTTTTTTGATCGCAGTCTCAATTCGTGACGACGGTCGGCAGCGCACTGCGGCAGGTGCACTTGCACAGCCCGCCGCGTGCGCGATCGCCGCTGCAGGGGGCTGCACGGACCGCGCCAATTGCGGACACTGGCCCGGAAACTTCATGGCCTATTTAGTGGTCTTGCCAGACACTGGCGCCGTTCAGCTGCACTTGCGGCGGACGCCACCCTCCCTCCAGCCAGAACGACGCGATGCGCCCGCTGCCGACCCTGCTTACCCTGTCCCTGGCCGCCGCCTTCGGCGGTTTTGCCGCCACCGCGATCCGCGACGGCCTGGAAGCGCCTGCCCAGGCCGCTCCCGCCGCCGCCGCGACCGTTCCGGCGATCGCCGCGCTGCCGACCGTGGTCAGCGGCCAGCCGCTGCCGTCGCTGGCGCCGATGCTGGCCAAGGTCACCCCGGCCGTGGTCAGCGTCCACACCAAGCAGCGGGTGAAGGTCAGCCCGTTCGGTGGCGATCCGATGTTCCGGCGCATGTTCCCGGAGCTGACCCAGGAGCGGATCAACGAGTCGCTCGGCTCGGGCGTGATCGTCGACGCCCAGCGCGGCTACGTGCTGACCAACCACCACGTGATCGAAGGTGCCGACGAAGTCTCGGTGACGCTTGCCGACGGCCGCACGCTCAAGGCCGAGTTCCTGGGGTCCGATCCCGATACCGACGTGGCGCTGATGCGCATCACCGCGCCGAACCTGGTCGCGCTGCCGCTGGCCAATTCCGATGCGTTGCGCGTGGGCGATTTCGTGGTCGCGGTCGGCAACCCGTTCGGCATCGGCCAGACGGTGACCTCGGGCATCGTCTCGGCCGTGGGCCGCACCGGTCTGCGCGGCCTGGGCTTCCAGAACTTCATCCAGACCGACGCCTCGATCAATCCCGGCAACTCCGGCGGCGCACTGGTCAACCTCAATGGCGAACTGGTCGGCATCAACACCGCCAGCTTCAATCCGCGCGGCTCGATGGCCGGCAACATCGGCCTGGGCTTCGCCATTCCCACCAGCCTGGCGCGCAACATCATGGGCCAGCTGATCGCCAACAACGGCGTGGTCATCCGCGGCACGCTCGGACTGGAATCGCAGCTGGTCGATGCGCGACTGGCGCAGGGCCTTGGCCTGGACGAAGCGCGCGGCGCGCTGGTGACGCAGGTCTACTCCGGCGGCGGTGCCGCCGCGGCCGGAATCAAGCCCGGCGACGTGATCATCGCCGCCAATGGCGAACGCATCGACGACCCGGATGCACTGCGCAACTTCGAAGGCCTGCAGGCGGTGGGCAGCCGCGTTGCGCTCGACGTGCGTCGTGACGGCAAGGTGATCCAGCTGAACACTTCGTTGCGCGAACAACCCAAGTCGTCGCAGGGCGCGGAGATCGATCCGCGCCTCGCCGGTGCGGTGTTCGCCGAGCTGCCCGAGCGCCTGCGCCAGTCGGGTTATTCGGGCGTGCTGGTCGAATCGGTCGCGCGCGGCAGCCGCGCCGCGCAGAACGGCCTGCAGAAGGACGACATCATCACCGCCGCTACGTCCGGCACGTTCGAGGATCTTTCAGGTTTCCGCGCCAGCTTCACGCAGGCTCCTGCACAGTTGATCCTGCGCGTCGTACGCGGCGGCGGCCGGCAGGGCAACTTGCCGATGCAGTGACGTTGGGTCACCCTGATCCGAGGTCATGTTGGGCAGGATCGACCTGCACCCTTACGGAGGAGCACCTGATGAATTCCACACCCAGCGATGGCATGAAGGCACACCTCGGCGAAGCCGGCGGCCATCTGAAGCAGGCAGCGAGCGATGCTGGCGAAGCACTGCGCGGCGCGGCTACCGCGGCCGGCGATGAGCTGCGTGTCGGCAAGGCGAACGTGAAAGCCGATCTGGCCGACACCGCGCTGTCGGGAATCGCGGCTGCCGAACAGGCAGGCGGCGTTGCCCGCGAGCAGGTGGATGCACTGATGGACAAGGGACGCGACCTGATCGACAGCGCCGCCGAACTGATCCGCGAGCGTCCGCTGGCGTCCTTCGGCGTGGCGTTCGCCGCCGGCTGGATCATCGCCAAGCTCGCCCGCAGCGGCGACAAGTAAGCACACGTGAGCCAGGCCGGGGACGAGCGCGAGCCTGACGGCTCCGAGCCTATTGGCCCCGAGCCCAATGGCTCCGCGCCCGACGGACCGCGGATCGAGATACCGGGTTCGCCACCGGACCTGGGCGAGACGCTGGGTGCACTGGGCGCCACCGCGCGCGCCAGCCTCGGCGCCGCGGGCGAATCGGCGAAAGCACTGCGCAGCCTCGTCGCCGCCGACCTGTCACTGGCCCGCAGCGCACTCGGTCGCGCCCTCGCCTTCACCGGCATGGCGATCGTGTTCGGTGCCTCGGCGTGGTTGTTCCTGATGGGCAGCCTGGTGGCGTTGCTGACCAGCCTGGGTTTGTCGTGGTTGCTGGCGATGCTCATCGCCGCAGTGCTCAGCCTGGCCGTCACCGGCTACGCCTGCTGGCGCGCGATGCATTACTTCGACCACACCCGCCTGCAGGCGACGCGCCGGCAGTTGGCGCGACTGGGCATCGGCGAGCTGTCCGACCTCATGCCCAGCCCGGGTTCGACCGAGTCGGCGCGCGAGGTGCACAAGCGCCACGCACAAACGCCGTCGGGCGAACCGAAAAAAGACCGGCAAGGCATCGATGTCGCACCGCCATGACTTCATCGCTCACGACCATGCGCCCACGGGATCGCCATGCGCTTTGAACAGCTGATCCAGAAGGTGGACCAGGCCGAGGACGTGCTCGAGGAGAGCGAGCGTCGCGTCGCCACGCAATTGGGCGGGCTGCGCGATTCCTGGCGCGAGGCCTGGACGCCGGGACGGATCGTCATCGCCGGCCTCGTCGCCGGATTCGTCGTCGGCCGCGCCGAACCGCTGCGCACCATCGGCAAGAGTGGCGGACTGATGCAGCTGGTCACGATGGTGTCGGGCCTGTTCGCCGGCGGCAGTGCCCAGGTCGCGGCCGAGGGCGCCGAGCAGGCCGCGGCCAGTGCCGAGCAGGCGGTGGCCGCACCCACGGAAACGGCTTTGGCCAGCGCGGCCCGTGATGACGAAACAGCGACGCTGGCGCGCGCCGAGGCAACTGTGCAAGCTGCACGCGGCGTCGTCGTCGATCCGGTCGAACCTTGAGCATCCCAGAACCCGAGACACCCTCCGAGACGGGACTGCCCGAGAACGGAGAAGTTGCGCCCGGCCCACCGCAGCCGCGACCACGGTCGTCCAGCGCGGCGGTCGTGCTGGCCACGCTCGCGGTCGGCTACACGCTATGGGCGGCACAGGAACTGATCCTGCCGGTCCTGCTGGCGATGTTCTTCGCACTGGTCGGTAATCCGATCATCCGCGGCCTGCAGAGGCTCTTCATCCCGCGCTTCCTTGGCGCGGTGCTGGTGCTGGTGGGCGGCCTTGCGGCAGCGGGCGCACTGGGCAACCAGCTGATCGAACCGGCCGGCGAATGGGTGCGGCAGGTGCCGCGCGAGATGAAGTCGATCGCGCCCAAGCTGCGCGACCTGACCAAGCCGATGCTCGATGCAAACAAGGCCGCGCAGAACATCGCCCGCGCCGCCGGCGGCGAGAGCACCGGCAAGCCGGTGCAGGTGATCCGCACCGAACTCAACGAACCCTACAAGGCGCTGACCGCAACGCCGCGACGCGTGGCCTCGGTGCTGGCGGTGGTGCTGCTGACGTTCTTCTTCATGGTTTATGGCGACAGCCTGCAGCGCAACGCAATCGCGCTGCTGCCCACGCGCCAGCAGAAGAAGCTCACGGTCGACATCCTGCATTCGATCGAGCGCGAGATCTCGCGCTACGTGCTGACCATCACCCTGATCAACATCGCCGTGGGCCTGGCTCTGGCCGGCGCGCTGTATTGGCTCGGCGTGCCACTGCAGGAAGCGCTGCTGTGGGGCACGATGGCGGCGATCCTCAACTTCGCGCCGTACGTGGGCCCGCTGATCGGCATCGTGATCATGCTGCTGATGGGCTTCGTCGCCTTCGACAACCTGCTGCCGTCGCTGTTGCCGGCGGGCATCTACCTGGTGCTGCACACCATCGAAGGGCAGATCGTCACCCCGATCATCCTGGGCCGGCGCATGCGCCTGTCGCCGCTGGTGCTGATCCTGGCGCTGATGGTGTTCGGCTGGCTGTGGGGAATCATCGGCCTGCTGCTGGCGGTGCCGCTGCTGGTGTGCGTGAAGCTGGTGCTGGACCGGATCGAGGGGATGGGGGGCTGGGCGCGGCTGCTGGAGTGACGGCCGTCGTCCAATTCCTCACCGTCATCCCACCCGTACCGTCATCCCACCCGTACCGTCATCCCACCCGTACCGTCATCCCGGCGAACGCCGGGATCCAGGCCCGTAACCCCATGGGGCAATGCCCGGCCCTTCACCTGAAGCCCTGAGCCTCCGAACTGGATCCCGGCGTTCGCCGGGATGACGGTGAGTCGTGGAGGACGGAACGGGTTGATTGGCCGTACGGCGGAGCGGCAGCAGCAAGGATCACGGGCGATAACAGGCTAAAATATCGCCATGCATTTCCCCGTCCGCGCCATCACCCTCGACCTCGATGACACCCTGTGGCCGTTCGCGCCGATCGGGGCGCGGGTCGAGCAGGTGCTGCACGAGTGGCTGCTGCAGCATTGCCCCGGCACCGCGCAGCGCTTCCCGATCGCCGCCATGCGCGAGTTGCGCGAGCGCGTGTTCATCGAGCGTCCCGACCTCGCCCACGACTTCAGCCAGCTGCGCAAGCTGAGCCTGGTGCGCGCGATGGAACTCAGCGGCGACGATCCGATACACGCCGACGCCGCGTTCGAAACGTTCTACGCCGAGCGCAACCGCGTCGAGTTCTACCCCGATTCGCTTGCCGCGCTTGAACGCCTGGCCGCACGCGTGCCGCTGGCGGCGATCAGCAACGGCAATGCCGACCTCGCACGCGTCGGTGTGTCTGCGCATTTCGTCTTCCAGCTGGGCGCGCGCGAACACGGCACGGCCAAGCCTGCGGCGAGCATTTTCCACGCCGCATGCCGCCAGCTGGATCTGGCGCCGGGCGAGGTGCTCCATGTCGGCGACGACATCGAGATGGACGTCGTCGGCGCCCATCGCGCCGGCCTGCGCAGCTGCTGGATCAATCGCGAAGGCGCACGCTGGCCGCACGCCGACCTCCACCCCGACCTCGAATTCACCACACTGTCCGCGCTGGCCGACTGGCTGGACATGGCACAACAACCGGAACTCCTTACCGCATGAGCATCCCGCACGGTTTCGCCGACGCGAGCATCGCCAGCCTGCCGCTGCACGTCGTCAGCCGCGACACGATCGGCCAGTGGCGCGCGACTCAGGAGGCTTCGGTACTGGCCTGGCTCGATGCGCAGGCATTCGACGGTTCGCCGTGGACGGCGATCACCCTGCCCGCCGCCAACGGTGGCATTGCCGCCGCGGTGATCGGTGTTGCCGACCCGCTCGACCCCTACTCGTACGGCCACGCGCCTTACGCGCTGCCGCTGCGGGCCTGGTCGCTGGCGACCGACCTCGCACCCGAGGCACGCTCGGCCCTGCACCTGGGCTGGGGCCTGGGCAGCTACCGCTTCAACCGCTACAAGCAGCCGCTGCGCCAGCCGGCGCAGTTGCAGACCGGCGGCGACGACGAAGCCTTCGCCCAGCTCGCCGCCTGCATCCGCGTGCGCGACCTGGTCAACACGCCGACCGAGGACATGGGCCCGGACCAGCTCGAGCAGGTAGCCTGCGAACTGGCCGAGCGCTTCGGCGCGCAGATCGAAGTCATCAGCGGCGACGACCTGCTTACCCGCAATTTCCCGGCGATCCATGCGGTCGGCCGTGCCAGCCACCGCGCACCGCGACTGATCTCGCTGCGCTGGGGTGATGAAAGCCACCCGCACGTGGCCATCGTCGGCAAGGGCGTGTGCTTCGACACCGGCGGCCTCGACCTCAAGCCGGCCGACGGCATGCGCAACATGAAGAAGGACATGGGCGGTGCCGCCCATGCCATCGCCCTTGCCGAGCTGGTGATGACGCGCAAGCTGCCGCTGCGCATGACCCTGCTGGTGCCGGCGGTCGAGAATGCAGTCGGCCCCAATGCGTTCCGCCCGGGCGAAGTGCTCGCCACGCGCCAGGGCATGTCGGTGGAGATCGACAACACCGATGCCGAGGGCCGCGTGATCCTGTGCGATGCCCTCACCTATGCCGGCGAAATGAAGCCGGCGCTGCTGCTCGACTTCGCCACGCTTACCGGCGCGGCACGCATCGCATTGGGCCCGGACCTTCCGGCGCTTTACAGCAACGACGAAGACGTCGCGCGACTGTGGCTGGAGTCCGGCATCGAGCAGCGCGATCCGTTGTGGCGCATGCCGCTGTGGCGGCCGTACCTGCGCTACCTGACCAGCACCGTCGCCGACATCGCCAACGGTGGCCCGTCGAAGATGGCCGGCAGCATCACCGCAGCGATTTACCTGGAGCGCTTCGTCCCGGCCGCGCAGAAGTGGGCGCACCTGGACGTCTACAGCTGGAATGACAGCGACCGTCCGGGCCGTCCGGCCGGCGGTGAAGCGCAAGGTCTGCGCGGCGCCTATGGGCTGCTCAGGAAGCTGTCCTCGACGTAGTGGTAGCGATATCCCGGCCCGGGCTCCGTGCCGGCTCCAGCACAAACTGACTTCCGGCAGGTTGGCGCAATCGGTCCCGTGACGGCACACTAGGCGCCGTCTTGCGTCTGGTGTGCATATGACTGCCTCGTCCGACCTGCTCAAGGAATTGCGCATAGACCGTAGCGCGCCACCGCCGCCGGCTTCACGCCGCGGCCTGTGGATCGCGCTCGCCGTCGCTGCGGGTGTACTCGTTTTGTTGCTTGCCGCATGGGCCGTGTTCGGTCGCGATCGCGCGATCGAGGTCCAGACCGCGACCGTCACTGCCATCGGCAACGGCGGCAATGCATCCGTGCTCGATGCCACCGGTTATGTCGTCGCCCGCCGCATGGCGACGGTGTCGGCGAAGATCACCGGCAAGGTACGCGAGGTGATGATCGAGGAAGGCCAGAAGGTCGAGGAAGGCCAGGTCATGGCCACGCTCGATCCGATTGACGCCGATGCCGAACGCACGCTCGCCAACGCCCAGGTCGGCGCCTCGCGCAGCCAGGTCGAGAGCGTGCGTGCACGCGTGGCCGAGGCCGACGCCAACGCCCGTCGCCTGTCGACGCTGGTCAACCAGCAGCTGGTGTCGAAGGCGCAGTACGACGAGGCCATCGCCGCGCGCGATTCGCTGCGCGCCGAGCTGACCACCGCCGAACGCAACGCCAAGGTCGCAGGCGATCGCCTGCACATCGCCGACCTGGGCGTGGACAACACCATCGTGCGTGCGCCGTTCGCCGGCGTGGTCACGGCCAAGGCCGCGCAGCCGGGCGAGATCGTTTCGCCGCTGGCGACCGGCGGCTTCACCCGCACCGGCATCGGCACCATCGTCGACATGGATTCGCTGGAGATCGAGGTCGAGGTCGGCGAGGCCTTCATCGGCCGCGTGCAGCCGAAGATGCCGGTCGAGGCGACGCTCAATGCCTACCAGGACTGGAAGATCCCGGCCGAGGTGATCGCGATCATCCCCGCCGCCGACCGCGGCAAGGCCACCGTCAAGGTGCGCGTCGCGCTCAAGGTCAAGGACCCGCGCATCGTTCCCGACATGGGCGTGCGCGTGAGCTTCCTGGAAGCCGGCAAGCCCGATGCGCCAAAGCAGAAGCCAGGCGTGCTCGTGCCGGCCGCGGCCATCGCCTCGCGCGACGGCAAGCAGCTGGCGTTCGTGGTTGCAGACGAAAAGGCCGTGCAGCGCGAGGTCACTGTCGGCCGCAGCCTCGGCGAGGACCGCGAAGTGACCCAGGGACTCTCAGGCGGTGAGACGGTCGTTCTCGATCCTCCCGCCGACCTTGCCGATGGCGACAAGGTCAAGGTCGCCGCCGCAGGTGGTGAAGCCGAGAGCGACTCGGCGAGCGAATAAGCGCCAGGCAGTCCAACGCAGGAAATCAACGCAGTTCCTCCTTCTACCGTTTCGAGGACGTCGCAATGTCTACGCTGGTTTCGATCCGCAATCTCAGGAAGACCTATCAACGCGGTCCGGAAAAGGTGGAGGTGCTGCACGGCATCGACCTGGACATCCCCAAGGGTGACTTCGTCGCACTGATGGGCCCGTCCGGTTCCGGCAAGACCACCCTGCTCAACCTCATCGGCGGCCTCGACTCGCCCAGCGGCGGCGAGATCCAGGTGGAAGGCCAGCGCATCGACACGCTGAGCGGCGGCCAGCTGTCGCAATGGCGCAGCCACAACGTCGGCTTCGTGTTCCAGTTCTACAACCTGATGCCGACGCTCAACGCGCAGAAGAACGTCGAGCTGCCGCTTCTGCTGACCAAGCTGTCGTCGGCGCAGCGCAAGCGCAACGCCGAGATCGCCCTGCAGCTGGTCGGCCTGGCCGACCGCGGCAAGCACCGCCCGAACGAGCTGTCCGGTGGCCAGCAGCAGCGCGTCGCGATCGCCCGCGCGATCGTGTCCGACCCTACCCTGCTGATCTGCGACGAACCGACCGGCGACCTCGATCGCCAGTCCGCCGAGGAGATCCTGGCGCTGCTGCAGTCGCTCAATCGCGACCACGGCAAGACCATCATCATGGTCACGCACGATCCCAAGGCCGCCGATCACGCCCAGCGCACGATCCACCTCGACAAGGGCACCCTGGTCGAGCGTGAGCTGGCATTGGAGCACTGACACCCAATCGGGAGGCATCATGAAATACCTGCACCTGATCTGGGCCGCGCTGTTCCGCAGCAAGACCCGCACGTTCCTGACGTTGTTGTCGGTGATCACCGCATTCCTGCTGTTCGGGATGCTCGACTCGGTGCGCGTGGCCTTCAACTCCAGCGCCAACGTCGCCGGCTACGACCGCCTGATCGTCACCTCCAAGCTGTCGATCACCCAGTCGCTGCCGTACCGCCTGCAGACGCAGATCGAACAGGTTCCCGGCGTGGCCAAGGCCTCGTACGCGACCTGGTTCGGTGGCATCTACCAGGACCCGAAGAACTTCTTCCCCAACTTCTCCGTTGGCCCGGGCTACATCGAGCTGTACCCGGAGTACATCATCCCGCCCGACCAGCTGAAGGCGTTCTACGCCACGCGCAACGGCGCCATCGTCGGCGAGGCGCTGGCCAAGCTGCACGGCTGGAAGATCGGCGACACCATCCCGCTGCAGGCGACGATCTTCCCGACCAAGGGCAGCAACAACTGGGAGTTCAAGCTGGTCGGCATCTTCAAGCTCGCCGACAACAGCCGCAAGGGTGAAGAAAAGCAGCTGATGTTCAACTGGAAGTACTTCGACGAGGCCAACGACTTCAGCAAGGGCCAGGTGCACTGGTACGTGGTCGACCTGGCCAACGCCAACCAGTCCACGCAGGTCGCGCGTGCGATCGATGCGCTGTCGGACAACTCCGACCACGAAACCAAGACCCAGACCGAGCAGGCGTTCAACCAGGCCTTGTTCAAGCAGATCGGCGACATCGGACTGATCGTCACCTCGATCATGGGCGCGGTGTTCTTCACCCTCGTGCTGCTGACCGGCAACACCATGGCGCAGGCGGTGCGTGAGCGCATCCCGGAACTGGCGGTGCTCAAGACGATCGGTTTCTCCAACCGCAGCGTGCTGTGGCTGGTGCTGGCCGAGGCGACGCTGCTGGTGGTGCTCGGCGGCCTGATCGGCCTGGGCATCGCGGCGATCGTGATGCCGGCGGTGAGCGCGGCCAGCATGGGGCTGATCCAGCTGCCGCACATGCCCAGCGCTACCTGGCTGCTCGGTATCGGCCTGATGCTGGCGATCGGCATTGGCGTCGGCCTGCTGCCGGCCCTGCGCGCGATGCGCCTCAACATTGTCGACGCCCTCGCGGGCCGATAAGGGAGACCACACATGAGCCGCATGAAGAAATGGCTGGGCAATCTGGGTGTGGTGCTGGCACTGATCGCAGGCCTGGTGGCCTGGACGATGCTGCCCTGGTACGGCGTGCTGGCGGTGCTGGTGGCGCTGGTGCTGTGGCTGCTGCTGACGCGCACCGGTCGACTGGCGCTGGAGGCGGCGAAGATCGGCATTGCCAGCCTGCCGCAGCGCTGGGGTCCGTCGGCGGTGATCGTGGTCGGCATCGCCGGCGTGGTCGGCGTGCTGGTGGCGATGCTGGCGATGGGCGCCGGCTTCGAGGCCACGCTCAAGCAGACCGGCAACGACCAGACCGCGATCATCCTGCGCGGTGGTTCGCAGGCCGAGACCAACTCGGTGATCACCCGCGACCAGGTGCCGCTGATCAGCTCGCTGGCCGGCATCGCCAAGGGACCCGATGGTCGCCCGGCGCTGTCGCCGGAACTGTCGCAAGTGGTGAACATGGTGACCAAGGCCGACCACACCGATGCCAACGCGCAGCTGCGTGGTGTCGGCGAGGCGGCATGGACGCTGCGGCCGCAGGTGAAGATCATCGAAGGCCGCAAGTTCAACCCCGGCATGCGTGAGCTGGTCGTCGGCCAGGGCGCGAAGAAGCAGTACGTCAACCTCGACGTCGGCAAGCAGCTTGAGCTCGCCAACCAGGTGTGGACGGTGGTCGGCGTGTTCGCCTCCGGCGACTCGCACGATTCGGAACTGTGGGCCGATGCCGACACGCTCGGCGCGACCTATCGCCGCAACGCGTTCCAGTCGGTGACCGCCAAGCTCGACGGCAAGGATGGCTTCAAGAAGCTCAAGGCCGCCATGGCCGCCGATCCGCGCCTGAAGCTCGACGTCGACACCACGCGCCACTACTACGCCAAGCAGTCCGAAGGCCTGAGCAAGTTCCTCAAGATCCTCGGCACGATCATCGGCGGCATCATGGCGGTGGGCGCGGTGTTCGGCGCGTTGAACACCATGTACGCGGCGGTGGCCGGTCGTGCGCGCGAGATCGCGACGATGCGGGCGATTGGCTTCCGCGGCCTGCCGGTGGTGGTGGCGGTGATGCTGGAGACGATGCTGCTGGCGCTGCTGGGCGGCCTGGTCGGCGGCGCGATCGCGTGGCTGATCTTCAACGGCTACAGCGTGTCCACACTGGGCAACAACTTCAGCCAGGTGATGTTCCAGTTCAAGGTTTCGCCCGAGCTACTGTGGAACGGCCTGAAGTGGGCGCTCGGCATCGGCCTGGTCGGCGGCCTGTTCCCGGCACTGCGCGCGGCGCGGTTGCCGGTGACCGAGGCGTTGCGCGCGGCGTAAGGCGGCAATGCACCGAGACGAAAAAGGCAGGGGCGCTTCGGCGCCCCTGTTCTCTTTGGGGCTTGCTTCTGCGGAAGGGCGTCCGGGACCGAGCTCACCGAGCAGACGTGCGAATGAGCGAGGCACGGACCCCGTCCAGGGCCGGCATAGTGCGAGTCCGACCGTTGCAAATGCATCACGCGGTCTCTGCGCTCTCGCCAACAGCCCACGTCAATAAAACAGCAGAAGCTTCCGGAAGGAGGGGGTGGGGTGTATTTCGCGAACAGTAAACGGAGCGAAGCGGAGGTTCGCGGAATACACCCCACCCCCTCCCTACACTAGCCACCGCAAAAAAGAGAACGGGCCGGATAGCGCGGCCCGTGTGATTCCCTCGCTGTGTCAGGCGGCAGCCGCCGCCAAGGTCGCACGTCTCGCCCGCAGCATTCCATCGATCGCGAAGATCGCCAGCGCCACCCAGATGAAGATGAAGCCGGTGGCGCGATCGCGGTCGAATGCTTCACCGAAGACCAGCACGCCGAGCAGGAACTGGATGGTCGGGGCGATGTACTGCATGAGGCCGACCACCGACAGCGGCACGCGCCGCACCGCGAAGGCGAAACCTATCAATGGCAGCGCGGTCAGCACGCCGCAGAAGACCAGCAGCGCATCCACGCCCAGGCCCCAGCCGCTGGCGAAGTGGCCGGTGCCGTGCGTCTCGCTCCACAGCAGCACCAGCAGCGCCGGCACGAACAGGTACACGCTCTCCACGCCCAGTCCGTTGACCGAATCCACCGCGACCAGCTTGCGGATCAGCCCGTACAACGCGAATGACAGTGCCAGGCCAATGGCGATCCACGGCGGCTGGCCGTACTGCCAGGTCAGCCACGCCACGCCGGTCGCCGCCAGCGCCACCGACAGCCATTGCACGCGGTTGAGCCGCTCGTGCAGGAACACCACGCCGAACAGCACGCTGACCAGCGGGTTGATGAAGTAGCCCAGGCTGCTCTCGACCACGTGGCCGGCATTGACCGCCCACACGTACAGGCCCCAGTTGAACGCGATCAGCGTGCCGCTGAGCGCCAGCATCCACGCTGCGCGCGGCCGCGCCAGGGTCGCGCGCAACCAGCCGCGGCCCTGCTTCCAGACCAGCCACGCCGCCACCAGCAGCGCGCTCCAGACGATGCGATGCATGACGATCTGCAGCGACGGCACCACCTTGAGCAGATGCCAGTACAGCGGCATCAGGCCCCAGAGGACGAATGACGCAGCAGCGACCCAGAGGCCGCCGCGCACGGAAGCGTGGTCGCTCATGCCGCCGGCTCGGTCGGAGCCGCCACGGCCGGTTGCACTTGCTTGCCAGCGCGCGCCTTTGCCAGCGTGATGATCACCACGCCGACCAGGATCACCGCCATCGCGCCCAGGTCATGCGCGGTGAAGTGCTCGCCGCCGATCAGCGCGCCGAACAGCACCGCGATCGGCGGATTGACGTAGGCATAGCTGGTCGCCAACGCCGGCCGCACGTGGTGCAGCAGCCAGATGTAGGCGGTGAAGCCGAAGATCGAACCCGCGACGACCAGGTATAGCAGCGCAGTGGTCGCGCTGGCGCTGGGCATCGCGGTCATGCGTTCGCCATGCAGCACCGCGGCGATCAGCATCCACACGCTGCCGGTGAGCATCTGCCCGGCGGCCGACATGAACGGTTGCGGCAGGTCCTGGTCGCGGCTCCAGATCGAACCCCAGGCCCACGCGATCGGCGCGATCACCAGGCACACCAGGCCGAGCGTCGACGACGACAGCTCTCCGCCGGCATTGAGCCAGAGCACGCCGAGGAAGCCGATGATCAGGCCGACCCATTCGATCTTCGAGGGATGGCGACCGCGCAGCATCGCGAACACGCCCGCGAACAGCGGCATCGATGCCACTGCGATGGCTGCCAGGCCGGAGCCGACTTCGGTCTCGGCCAGGTTCACCAGGCCGTTGGACAGCAGCACCATCCAGATCGACAGCACCCACAGCGTGCGCCACTGCTTGCCGGTCGGCTTGGGCACGCCGCGCCAGCGCAGCACGGCGAACATGATCGCGCCGGCCAGGAACATGCGCCCGGCGCCGAGCAGGAACGGCGGGTAGCTTTCCAGCGCAAAACGAATTGCGAGGTAAGTCGAGCCCCAGAGGATGTAGACCGAGGCCAGGGCAAAGGCGACGGCCAGCCCGCCGGGAGCGGCGCGGTCGGCGGTGGGTGCAGCGGTGCTCATGCGGATTCCACGTGGGGTGGGGAATGGGGCGTGCTTGACGTGCTGCGGGGTCAATGTTCTGGCGGCCGACCCGGCCGACGCCGCCGGCACCGCGCGGGCGGCGCTCCGGGTCGTCATCGACGGCCGGGACGCCGCACCACCGGTGCTGGAAACGTTCGGATAGCTGGAATCGTAACGGCAGCGGCCGCCATCGGATTGATATATCGTGCGCAGAAACGCAAAAATTTTGCGAGGCACCGATGCTGGACGAATTCGACCATCGCCTGCTGGAGCTGCTGCAGCGCGATGCCTCGGTGACGCTGACCGCGCTTGGCGAAGCGGTGGGGCTGTCGGCCAGCGCCGTGCAGCGGCGGCTCACCCGCTATCGCAAGAGCGGCCTGCTGCGGCAGATCGCGGTGCTCGACCCCAGGCAGCTCGGGACGACGCTGGCGACCGTGCTGGTCGCGATGGAGCGCGAGTCGGCAAAGCTGCACGCCGCGTTCCATGCCCGCATGCGCGCCGCACCGGAAGTGCAGCAGTGCTACACGCTGGCGGGCGAATGGGACTACCTGGTGATCCTGTCGACCACGGGCGTGGCGCATTGCCGCGAGGTGGCGGACCGCTTGTTCATGGACGAGGGCAACATCAAGCGCTACGAGACGCGGATGGTGTTCGACGTGGTGAAGTCTGGGCTGCATGTGCCGACGCGGGCGCCGGTACGACGGCGCAAGTAGATCAAGAGCGTCCCCTCTTCCGGCCCTTCGGGCCACCTTCTCCCACAAGGGGAGAAGGGTCCCCTCTCCCCTTGTGGGAGAGGGACAGGCCGCGCATGCGGCCAGGGAGAGGGGGCGCAGCTACGCGGCCTTCTCGCGCGCCAGCACCTTCTGCTTCATCGGCAAGCCCCAGCGATAGCCGCCCAGCGATCCATCGCCGCGAATCACGCGATGGCACGGCACCACGATCGCCAGGTGATTGCCGGCGCAGGCACTGGCAACCGCGCGCGTGGCACTGGGTTGTCCGATCGCAAGCGCGACCTCTGCATAGCTGCGAGTCTCGCCGCGCGGGATCTTCATCAGCGCGTCCCACACCTTCTTCTGGAACGCGGTGCCGATCAGGTCGACCGGCACCTGCGCCTGCTTGCCGGCCAACGCGTCGGCGACCGAGTGCAGCCGCGGCGCGAGGAACTCGTCGCGGCCGGCATCGACGCGCTCGAGCTGCGCCTGCGGAAACTCCTCGTGCAGGCGGGCTTCCAGGGCGCCGGCATCCTCGCCCAGTTCGATCATGCACACGCCGCGTTCGGTGGTCGCCACCAGGGCCTGCCCGAGCGCTGTCGCGGCGATGCTCCAGCGGATCTGCTCGCCGGCGCCGCCTGCGCGGTAGCGAGCGGGTGTCATGCCCAGCTTCGCGGCACCACCTTCGTACACGCGCGACGGTGAGCCGTAGCCTGCGTCGTACAGAGCGGCACTGACGTCGTTGCCTTCGCGCAGTGCCACCTTGAGCGTGCCGAGCTTGCGCTGCGCCAGGTATTCGGCCGGACTGAGGCCGAAGCGCGCGCCGAACTGGCGCTGCAGGTGCGAGGCGCTCAGGCCGACGGTGGCAGCCAGGTCGGTCAGCGTCGGTTCGCCGGCGTCGAGCAGTTGCCGGGCGTGGTCGAGCTTGTCGCGGAGTTGGCGGGCTGTGTTCATGGGCCAAAGCGTAACGGGCGCCTTGAGGCGCCCGCTATCCGATTCTTGCAGGCTGCGCGGCTTCGCCGCGCCCCTCTTCCGGCCCTCCGGGCCACCCTCTCCCACGAGGGGAGAAGGAAACCCTCTCCCCTTGTGGGAGAGGGACAGGCCGCGAATGCGGCCAGGAAGAGGGGACGGACGTCAGTCCGCCCAGTGCCCCGCCGTCGTCGCCGTCGGCAGCACCAGCGCGGAGAGCTGGCGGTCGTTGTTGAGCAGGTGCACCGCGTCGGCCAGGATCGCCGCCGATTCACGCAGCAGCGGGTCCGGACGGTTCTCGGCAAGCTTCTCGCGCTCGGCATCCTTGGCGATGTCGCGCTCGTTCGCCGACAGGCCGTCGTCGTTGTAATCGTCGGCCAGCGGATCCAGGTCCAGGCCCAGCGCCTTGCGCTCTTCCTGGCGCTGCTTGCGCTTGTTGTCGTCGCGGTCACGCTCGCTGCGGCGCTCGGCCTCGTTGAGGCTCACCCACTTCTTGGCGCGCTCCTCGCGGAACTCGTTGACGTCGTCGGACCACCACTGGAACTCCTTGTCCTTGGCGATGCGCGAGCCATGCAGCGTTTCAAGCTTGGGCAGGAGCGGCGCGAAGTTGCCGTACGCGGTGTGCGGCACCGCCGAGATGCGGGTCCACGGCAGCGCGTTGTCGTAGGTGCTTTCGCCGTACTCGCTGGCGTCGACCGACACCGGGAACGAGATGTCCGGCACCACGCCCTTGTTCTGCGTCGAACCGCCGCTGACGCGGAAGAACTGGGCGATGGTCAGCTTGACCTGGCCAAAGCGCGCTTCTTCATTGGCCGGCCAGCGGTCAAGGTCGACCAGGTTCTGCACCGTGCCCTTGCCGAAGCTGGTTTCACCGATGACCAGGCCACGACCGTAGTCCTGGATCGCGCCGGCGAAGATCTCCGACGCCGAGGCCGAGCCACGGTTGATCAGTACCGCGAGCGGACCTTCCCAGGCAATGCCGCTGTCGCTGTCGCCTTCGACGCTGACGCGGCCGCCGGACTCGCGCACCTGCACGACCGGGCCACGGTCGATGAACAGTCCGGTCAGTTCGATGGCTTCGTTGAGCGAGCCGCCACCGTTGTTGCGCAGGTCGAGCACGACGCCTTCGACCTTCTCCTCGCGCAGCTTGGTCAGCAGCTTGGCGACGTCACGCGTGGCCGAAGCGTAGTCGGCGCTGTTCTTGCGACGGCCTTCGAAGTCCTGGTAGAAGCCCGGCAGCTCGATCACGCCGATACGCTGCTGCGGCGCGCCGTTGACGGCGGGAATGGTGATGACCTTGGACTTGGCGGCCTGGTCTTCCAGGCGCACCTTGTCGCGCACCAGCACGATGCGCTGCGGCTGGCTGTCGAGGGTGGATTCGGCCGGGATGACATCCAGGCGCACCTTGGTGCCCTTGGCGCCGCGGATCTTGGCGACGACATCGTCGATGCGCCAGCCGATCACGTCCTCCATCGCCCCGCTTTCGCCCTGGCCGACGCCGACGACGCGGTCACCGGGCTTGAGCTTGTTGGACTTGCCGGCCGGACCGCCGGGCACGATCTCGCGGATCGCGACCACGTCGTCCTGCTTCTGCAGCACCGCGCCGATGCCTTCAAGCGAGAGCGACATCGACACGTTGAAGTTGTCGGCGGTCTTCGGGGTGAAGTAGTCGGTGTGCGGATCGACCGAATTGGCGTAGCTGTTGAGGAAGGTCTGGAAGACGTCCTCACCCTTGAGCTCGGCGATCGACTTGCCCATGTTGGCGTAGCGCTTGTCGAGCGTCTTGCGGATGTCGTCGGGCTTCTTGCCGGCCAGCTTCAGGCGCAGGTAGTCATTGCGCACCGACTGCTTCCACAACGTGTCGAGCGCGGCGGCATCGGTGGCCCACGGTGCGTCCTCGCGGTCGTACTCGTAGCGGTCGTTGCCGGTGAAGTCGAACATGTCCTGCTTGAGCAGGTTGCGCGCGTAAGTCACGCGCTGGTCGACGCGCTGCTTGTAGGTGGCGAAGATCGCGTAGGCCGGATCGAGGTCGCCACTCTTGATGGCGTCGTCGAACTTCAGCTTGTAGACGTCGAACCTTGCGACGTCCTGCGCGGTCAGGAACTGCTTGCCGCCGTCGAGCGACTCCAGGTAGCGCTTGTAGATGTCGGCCGACAGCGTGTCGTCAAGCGCCACCGGGCGATAGGCGTAGCGGCTGTCGGACAGCAGGCCGTACACAAGCTTGGCGGCGGTGGTCTGGTCGGCGGTCGGCGCGCGCGGCAGCGGCGACGGTTCCATCGACTTGATCAGGCTCGGCTTCTCGTGCTGCGGCAATTCGACCTGGGTGGTCTTCTTGTCGACGCCATCGGAGGACTGCGCGAGCAATGCCAGCGGTGTGGTCAGCAGGAAAGCGAATAACGTGGTCTTGGCATTCATCGCGGGACTCGCGGCCGCTGGCGGCCTGATCTTTGGTGCGGGGGGTGTCGGACGCAGGACAGCATATGAACCGACAGCATGGACCGGTGTTCGACAGCCCCACAGTGCCGAAAGTTGCAGCGGCTGTCACCCCACCGCGGGTGGGAAAAACCGTGCCATGGCATGCACAAACGCCCGTTCATCCAGAAACGTTCAGCTGGGCGACGGGTGGCGTTACACGGGCGTTGGGCAAGCCGGCACCCACCCACGCTGCAGGTTTGCCGGTCAAAGACAGGTGACGCCGACGAGGCGGCGCGGGGGCTCGATCGGATTGCTCAGTTGGCCGCGACGACGCCGGCTTCGATCGCCGAACGGTCGGCGTGATAGGACGAGCGCACCAGCGGGCCGGAGGCGACGTGGGTGAAACCCAGCGCCATGCCGAAGACCTCGAGTTCCTTGAACTCTTCCGGCGTCCAGTAGCGCAGCACCGGGTGGTGGTGGGCACTGGGCTGCAGGTACTGGCCGATGGTGATCATGTCGACGTCATGCGCGCGCAGGTCGCGTAGGGTGGCCTGCACCTGCTCCATGGTCTCGCCCAGGCCGAGCATGATGCCGCTCTTGGTGGCCACGTTCGGGTGCTGCGCCTTGAACTTCTGCAGCAACGTCAGCGACCACTGGTAGTCGGCACCGGGGCGGACGTTGCGGTACAGGTCCGGCACGGTCTCGACGTTGTGGTTGAACACGTCCGGCGGATTGGTGGCCAGGATCTCCAGCGCGCGCTCCATGCGGCCCTTGCCGCGGAAGTCGGGCGTGAGGACCTCGATGCGGGTCTTGGGGCTGTGGTCGCGGATGGCCGCGATGCAGTCGACGAAGTGCTGGGCACCGCCGTCGCGCAGGTCGTCGCGGTCGACACTGGTGACCACCACGTACTTCAGTCCCATGTCGGCGACGGTGGTGGCCAGGCTCAGCGGCTCGCCGGCATCGGGCGGCTTGGGCCGGCCGTGGGCGACGTCGCAGAAGCTGCAGCGGCGGGTGCAGACCTCGCCGAGGATCATGAAGGTCGCGGTGCCGTGGCTGAAGCACTCGTGGATGTTCGGGCAGCTGGCTTCCTCGCACACCGTGACCAGGCGGTTCTCGCGCAGCTTGGCCTTGAGCTGCTGCACCGAGTTGCCCGACGGGATGCGCACGCGGATCCACGACGGCTTGCGCAGCACCGGCGCATCGGCGAACTGCACCGGCGAGCGCGCGATCTTGTCGCCCGCCACCTGCTTCACTCCCGGTTGCAGGGTCTCGGGCACGGCAGTGCCGCCGACCATGGCGAGCGGGATGGACTTGGCAGTGGAGTCGGTCATGGGGGCGGGCAAATCACGGTGATGGAGCGGCGGGCTCGACCTGCAGGCCGAACTGGCGGGCGACGTGGCCGATGAGCACCGGCTTGACTGCGTCCAGCCCCGAAGGGCCGCCCAAGTCTAGCATCGAGGTCACTTTCAGCCCCTGGTAGCCGCACGGGTTGATGCGCGCGAAGGGTTCCAAGTCCATGGCGATGTTGAAGGCCAGGCCGTGGAAGGTGCAGCCGCGGCGCACGCGGATGCCGAGCGCGCCGATCTTGGCCCCGTTCACGTACACCCCCGGGGCGCCTTCGCGGCGCTCGGCGTGGATGTTCCAGTCGGCCAGGGTGTCGATCATCGCCTGCTCGATGCGGTGGACGTATTCCTTGACGCCGACCTTGAGCCGCTTCAGGTCCAGCAGCGGGTACAGGACGATCTGGCCGGGGCCGTGGTAGGTCACCTGGCCGCCGCGATCGACGTGCAGCACCGGGATGTCGCCGGCAAACAGCACGTGCTCGTCCTTGCCGGCCTGGCCGAGGGTGAACACCGGATCGTGCTCGACCAGCCACAACTCGTCGGGCGTGTCGGCGGTGCGCTCGTCGGTGAAGGCCTGCATGGCCCGCCAGACGGGCTCATAGGCACGCCGCCCCAGATCCCTCAAAACAGCCGAAGACATAGCCCCCTCCCCTTCAAGGGGAGGGCCGGGGAGGGGATGGGTTCCAGCCGCCGGAACGTCCACGTCGCTCAGAGCGTCCACTTCACTTCCGGATGCTCCCGCAGCACCGCATGCGCCAGGTCGTACTGCTCGCGACTCTCGGCACGGAAGCTGATGCGCACCGACACGAAGCGGCCGTTGCTGGAGTGCTTCCAGCTGACCGATTCGTTGACGACTTCGATGCCGGCGTCCAGCAGCAACGTCGGCAGCACCGTCTCCAGGTCCTTCTCGGCCGCGCCCATGGCGCTGAGCTCGAAGGTGCCGGGGAACTGGAAGCCGTGGTCGGGGTTGTCGGATTTGATTTCCATGGGGGCGATTATGGGTCCGGGGATCGGCGAACCCAAGTCTGAGCGTGCAACGCTGCGGTCCTTGACCACGGTACGGAGGCCTTCCGCCCCTCCCCGTCATCCCCGCGAAGGCGGGGATCCAGGGACGTTGGTTTTGGCGCTGGGGGCAGGAGCAAATGGATCCCGGCATTCGCCGGGATGACGTTGGCATGGCGGATGGGGCGAGGGCCTGGATCCCGGCGTTCGCCGCGATGACGGTGATCAAGGCGAGTCGAAAACGAAGAAGCCGGCTTTCGCCGGCTTCTCATGCTGTGGTCAGGCCGTTTGAATCCGGCGTCGGATCACTCCGACTCCCACCACATCCACAACTCGTCCCACAGGCGCTTGAAGAAGCCGCCCTGCTCGACGGCGTTGATCGCCACCAGCGGACGCTGCGAGATCACCTTGCCGTCCAGCATCACCTTCACGGTGCCAATCTTCTGGCCCTTGGCGATCGGTGCGACCAGGGTCTTGGGCACGTCCATCATCGGCTTGAGCTGGTTGTACTTGCCGCGCGGCACGGTCACCAGCAGCGGCTCGGCGACGCCGAGCTGGACTTCGTCGGCGGCGCCCTTCCACACCTTCTGCTTGGCGATCTGCTTGCCGACGTCGTAGAGCTTGTGCGTTTCGAAGAAGCGGAAGCCCCAGTTCAACAGCGCCTGCGAATCGACGGCACGCTGGTTCTCGCTGCTCGAACCCATCACCACCGAGATCAGGCGCTGGTCGCCACGCATGGCCGAGGCCATCAGGCAGTAGCCGGCGCCGGAATGGTGGCCGGTCTTGATGCCGTCGACCGAGGGATCACGCCACAACAGCAGGTTGCGGTTGGGCTGGGTGATCGGGCCGACCGTGAATTCCTTGATCTTGTTGTACGAGTACGCGACCGGGTAATCGTGGATCAGGGCGCGGCCGAGCAGGGCCAGGTCGTGCGCGGTCGAGTAATGGCCTTCGGCCGACAGGCCGTGCGGATTGACGAAGTGCGAGCCCTTCATGCCGATGCGCGCGGCGTACTGGTTCATCAGCGCGGCGAAGGCGTCGGTAGAGCCGGCAACGTGTTCGGCCAGGGCGATCGCGGCATCGTTGCCGGACTGCACCACCATGCCCTTTTCCATCTGCACCAGCGGCGCGGTCTTGTTGACCTCGAAGCCGGAGTAGCTGCCGTCGGTGCCGGCGCCGCCGGTGCGCCAGGCGTTTTCGCTCATCATCACCTGGTCGGTGTCCTTGACCTTGCCGGCGGCGAGTTCGGCGGCAATGACATAGCTGGTCATGACCTTGGTGATGCTGGCCGGCTCGACGCGCTGGTCGTAGTTCTCGCCGGCCAGGATGTTGCCGCTGGCGGCGTCCATCAGCACCCACGCGCTGGCGGTGATCTGAGGCGGCGGCGGCACCGGCAGCGAATCACTGGCGGCCGGCAGCGCGGGCGCGGCAGGCTGCGGCGTCGGCGCCTGGGCGATGGCGAGGCCGGTCACCAGCGTGGTGACCGCGGCCAGTGCGGCGGCTCTGGCAAGAGCGGGTACTTTCATTGTCTCAACTGCTCCGGAGGCCGGCGACGTGCCGGCCAGTGTCTGAGGGGTGGAATTCTAGTTCGCGCACGCTTCAGTCGCGGACGCGCTGGGGCTGGCCGAAGCCAAGACCGGCGATGCGGGCCGCAAGTTCCGGTGCCTGCGCGGCCTGGAGCGGGCCCACGCGCAGGCGCCAGATGGTCTGGCCATTGGCGCTGGCGTCGCTGATCTGTGCGGTGTCGATGCCGGCCTGGCGCAGCGTCGTCAGCGCGCGGTCGGCATTGGCACGGGCGGTGAAACTGGCGACCTGCAGGACCACGCCGTCGCCATTGGCGGCAGGCGTCGGTGCGGCAGGCTGCGGGGCGGCCTCGCCACGGGCGGCGGCAAAGGCGCCGGCCAGCGTGGTCGGCTTGCCGGTGGCGATGCGCACGCCCGGCGGCAGCGCGCCCGGCGGAAGCACGCCGGCGCTGGCATTGGCGACGGGCATGGCGGCAATCAGGCGGTCGATCGGCGTGGGCTTCGCGTCCGCGGCCGGCCGGGACGGCGCGGGGGCGGGTGTCGATGCGAGCACGGGCCGGTCGTCGTCACCCGGCTGCAGTGCGCGGACTTCGACGCGGCCGGTGCCGCGCGCCGTGATGCCCAGCTTGACCGCAGCGGCGTAACTCAGGTCGATGACCCGCCCTTCGTGGAACGGGCCGCGGTCGTTGACCCGCACCACCACCGACTTGCCGTTGTCGAGGTTGGTGACGCGGGCGAAGCTCGGCAGCGGCAGCGTCTTGTGCGCGGCGGTGAAGGCGTACATGTCGTACACCTCCATGTTGGAGGTGCGACGGCCGTGGAATTTCTGGCCGTAGTAGGACGCTGTGCCCTTCTCGACGTAGCCCTTGGTGCTATTGAGCACTTTGTACTGCTTGCCCAGCACCGTATACGTCGCACGGTTGCCGACCGCCGAGCGCGGCTCGCTGGTCACTTCCGGCTCGGGTATCGCATCGACATCGGGCACGTGGTCAGGCGTGCTGTCGGACACGCCCGGCTTGTACAGGCCGCCGGCCGTGTAGTTGCCACGCGTGCGCGGATCTTCCTGCGCCGGCGCGTACGGCGACTTCTTCTTGCCCTTTCCGTCAGGCAGCTTGCTGTGCTGAACGCCGCCCTTGTCGGGGATGCCCGCGGGCTGGGAAACGGACTTCTTCGGCGCGCTGGCACAGGCAACCAGGCCCAACGCCAGCATGGCGCCGAGCGTTGAACGGACAAGGCTGCGATGCATGGCCGTGGACCTCATGGCGAGGGCGGGACGACGACAGCGGCAGTGGTGGCGACGGATTCGTTGGCGCGGCCGGCGATGAGCTCGCTCAGCTGGTACACCGCCATCGCGTAATGCTTGGAGATGTTGTAGCGGGTGATTGCGTAGTAGTTGCGGAAGCCGAACCAGTACTCCGGCCCGTCCACACCGTCGAGCCTGACGACCGTGGCGGTCTGGCCCGGCGGCACCGGCGTCATCGGACGAAAACCGCGCACGGCCAGGTCGTCCATCGAATAGACCGGATCGAGGTTCTCCGGCTCGATGGGCTTGGCATCGACGGCGGCATTGGCGCGCACCGTGACCGGCCCGCCGCGCACCCAGCCGCCCTTCTTGGCGAAGTAGTTGGCGATCGAGGCGAAGACGTCGTCGAGGTCGTTGAACAGGTCGCGCTTGCCGTCACCGTTGCCGTCGACGGCAAACTCGCGATAGCTCGACGGCATGAACTGCCCCCACCCCATCGCGCCGGCATAGCTGCCCTTGAGCGCGGTGATATCGAAGCCGGTTTCCTTGCCAAGCGCGAACAGCTGGCCCAGTTCGCCGCGGAAGAAGGCCTCGCGCCGATTCTCGCGGTCGGCCTTGGCCGGATCGCCGGTGCGGGGATAGGCAAAGGCCAGCGTGTAAAGCGCATCGAGCACCGGATAGCTGCCGGTGTTCCTGCCGAAGTTGGTTTCCACGCCAATGATCGACACGATCACTTCCGCCGGCACGCCGTACTGCGCCTGGGCGCGTTCGAGTTCAGCGCGGTGCTCGGCGAGGAAGGCACGGCCGCCGTCGATGCGCGACTGGACGATGAAGATCGGCCGGTAGTCGCGCCACGGCTTGGCTTCGGCCGGCCTGGACATCGCGGCGATGATGCTGTCGCGGATCTCGGCGCGGTCCAGGACCGACTCGATGTAGGCCGGGTCGATGCCGTACTGGGCGGCGGTGTCGCGCACGAAGGCGGCACGCGCCTCCGGCAGGGCCTTGCGCTCGTGCGGCTCGGGCAACGCCGGCGTACCCGGGACCGAAGTGGCCGGGGCAGCGGGTTTGGCGGGAGTTTGTTGGGGAGCTGGCGCCGAAGCTTGGGTGGCGCAGCCGGCCAACGCGAACAGGAGCGCGCTGATCACGGCGCTACGGAGAGTGTGGCGTCGGGTCATCGCCGCGAGGGTAGCACGCACTTAAGAAGGTCAAAACCGTGTGTTCAGGGGTCACTGAACCGGGAGTCAGGTTCAGGCCCCTGAATGGGAAAGAGGGCTCAGCGCGCGTACACCGGCCGATGCGCCCGCACCGCCATCACCACCCCCAGCCCCGCCAGCAGCGACACCGCCGATGTGCCGCCATAGCTCAGCAGCGGCATCGGCACGCCCACCACCGGCAACAGGCCCGAGATCATGCCGCCGTTGACGATCACGTAGACGCAGAACGCCAGGCCAAGGGCGCCGGCGATCAGGCGCGAGTAGCCATCGCGGGCCTCGGCGGCGATCCACAGGCAGCGGCCGATCACGAACAGGTACAAGGCCAGCACGGTGGCCACGCCGACCCAGCCGAACTCCTCGCTGAGCACGGCGAAGATGAAGTCGGTGGTGTGCTCGGGCAGGTAGTTCAGGTGCGACTGCGAGCCCTGCCCCCAGCCCTTGCCGGTGAGGCCGCCGGCACCGATGGCGATCTTCGACTGGATGATGTTCCAGCCGGTGCCCAGCGGGTCGGACTCGGGATTGAGGAAGGTCAGGATGCGGTTCTGCTGGTACGGCCGCAGCAACCAGAACCACGCCACCGGTGCGATCGCCGCGACCGCGCCGAAGGCCATGCCGAACCACCACCACGGCAGCCCGGCCAGGTACAGCGCAAACGCGCCACTGACGGCGACCAGCATCGCCGTGCCGAAGTCCGGCTGCATCAGGATCAGGCCGGTCGGCACCGCGATCAGCACGCCGGCGATCAGCACGGTGCGGAACCGCGGCGGCAGCGACTGCCGGTCGAGGTACCAGGCCACCATCATCGGCAGGCTCAGCTTGAGCAGCTCCGCCGGTTGCACGTAGACCACGCCCAGGTTGATCCAGTGGCGTCCGTGCTTGCCGGTGCCGATCAGCAGCACCAGCATCAGCGGTATCAGCGACAGCCCGAAGACCATCGGCGTCCAGTTGCGCAGCTGGTTCGGCGGAATGCGCGACAGCACCCACATCATGCCCAGGCCGGCGACGAAGAAAGCGCCCTGGCGGACGACCAGGCCGATGGCGTGGTCGGCGGCGCTGTAGAGCACGGCCAGGCCGATCACCATCAGGGCGAGGATGGCGCCGAGCAACGGCAGGTCGAGCGTGCGCATGAAGCGCACGAGCAGGTCGAACAAGAGGCGCAGGATCTGTCTCATCGGATCGGACCTGCGTCCCTCTTGGCGGTTGCCGGGGTGGAAGTTGGCGGCACCGGGACGGGCACTGCGGCGGGCACCGCGCCCTGGGGCGCTGCCGCCGTGGGCATTACTGCCACGGGCACGGCCGCCGTCGCGCCGATGGTGTCGGCCGGCAGTTCCGCGACCGGTTGCGGCGGACGCAGGTGCTTGGGATCGGTCGGCACCGGCTCGGGCATCTTGCCCAGCAGCCAGGCATCGAAGATCTTGCGCGCGATCGGCGCGGCCGTGCTGCCGCCGAAGCCGCCGTGCTCGACCGAGATCGCCACGACAATGGTCGGGTTGTCAGCCGGCGCGTAGCCGACGAACAGCGCCTGGTGGCGCAGGTGGTACGGCAACGAATGCGGATCGAAGCTGATGTTGCCCTTGCGGCTTATCTTCTGCGCCGTGCCGGTCTTGCCGGCCATCAGGTAAGGCGCGCCCACGGCCATCGCGCGGCCGGTGCCGCCGGGGCCCATCGTTGCCATCATTCCTTCCTGCACCGCGCGCAGGTTGCTGGCGTTGTCGGTGATGCGCGCAGGCTTGGGCTGCTGCAGCGGCGCCCACGGCGCCAGGTAGCCGTCGCGGCGGTCGGCGACGATGTGCGGGCGGACCAGGTCGCCGCCATTGGCGATGGCCGCGGTGCCGCGCGCGAGCTGCAGCACCGTGGCGATCCAGTAGCCCTGGCCGATGCCGGCGTTGACGGTCTCGCCGGCGTACCACGGCTCCTTGCTGCGCTTGCGCTTCCATTCCGGCGACGGCACCACGCCCGACTTCTCGCCGAGCAGGTCGATGCCGGTCGGTTCGCCGAATCCATACTTGCGCATGTACTGGTCGAAGCGCTCGATGCCCATGTCGTAGGCGAGCTTGTAGTAGTAGAAGTTCACCGACGCGGCGATCGACTTGCGCAGGTCGGTCCAGCCGGCGCCGCCGTGGGCATCGCGCCATCCTCGGCGCTGGCCGGGGATATAGAACGTGCCGGTCGAGAACACCTTGTCCTCGGGGCGGCGCAGGCCACTGTCGAGGCCGGCCAGTGCGATCAGCGGCTTCACCGTCGAACCCGGCGGGCCGCCGCCGAGCACGTTGCGGTTGAACATCGGCCGCGACGGGTTGTCCATCAGCGCGCGGTAGTCGACGTTGGAGATGCCGTTGACGAACAGGTTGGGGTCGTAGCCCGGCAGGCTGACCATGCCCAGCACCGCGCCGGTGCGCGGATCGAGCGCAACGGCCGAACCGTCCATGTCGCCGAAGGCGGTGACCATCGCCTGCTGCAGGTCCAGGTCGATGCTCAGGCGCAGGTCCGCGCCGGGCGTCGCTGGCACGTGGCCAACCTGGCGCATCGGCCGGCCGTCGACGTTGGTCTCGATCTGCTCGTAGCCGACCTTGCCGCGCAACGCTTCTTCGTAATAGCGCTCCAGCCCGGTCTTGCCGATGTGGGTCAGCGCCGCGCCGCCCTCGCCAAGGGCCTTGAGGTCGTCGGCGTCGATGCGCGCGACGTAGCCGATCACGTGCGAGAACAGGTCGCCGTACATGTAACGGCGATTGAGGTAGGACACCAGGTCGATGCCGGGATAACGCCAGCGGTCGACGGCGAAGCGCGCGGCCTCTTCCTCGCTGACGCGCAGCTTCAGCGTGATCGGCTTGAAGCCGCGGGTGGCACGGCGCTCGTCCTCGAAGCGGGCGATGTCCTCGGGCGTCAGCGCGATGACCTTGGCCAGCTCTGGCATCCAGGTTTCGGTCTTGCCAGCTTCGAACGGCGTCACTTCGATGCGGTACGCCGGCACGTTGTCGGCCAGCACGCGGCCCTTGCGGTCGAGGATCAGCCCGCGGCCGGGCACCACCGGCCGCAGCTTGATGCGGTTGGCTTCCGAGCGCGTCGCATAGTCGGCGTGCTGCCACACCTGCAGGCGGAAGTACCACAGCCCCAGGCCGGCCAGCGCCAGCAACACGCAGGTGAAGGCGATGGCGGAGCGCAGACGGAACTGGTTGGCTTCGGCTGCGGCGTTCTTGAGGACGCGACGACGCGGACCCATCGTCAACGCCCCCGCCAGCGGCCCAGTCGCAGCGAGTCCAGGCCCACGAACAACAGCGGCCACAGCAGCATGCCGGCCAGCGGCGCCAGCCAGGACGAGGCCGGCATCGTCGGCTCGCCGACCGCGATGTGGATCGCGGCGGTGACGATGCGGTCGTTGAGCAGCAGGCCGCCGATGGCGAGGGCCTGCTGCGACATCGGGAAGAAGCGCAGGCGCGCACGGAAGCGCTGCAGGATGTAGGCCATGACCACCAGCCGCAGCGCCTGTTCGCCGAACAGGCCGCCGTAGACCAGGTCACCGGCCAGGCCGATGAGGAAGGCCACGCCCAGGCCGATGTGGTCGGGATCCTCGATCACCCAGTAGGCCAGCACCAGCGCCAGCCAGTAGGGACGCAGCGGCTGCAGGGTAGGCGGCAGCGGCAGCAGGCCCAGGATCAGTGCCACGACCAGGCTCAGCGGCAATACCCATTGCGGACGGACGCGGGTCATCGGCGCGGCTCCGTCGGTGCGGCGGGTTGCGCGGGCGGCTTGGTGGCAGCCGGCGCCTGCGCGTTGGGCTTGGCTGGCGTCGATGCCGGCGCTTGCGTGCCGGGCTTGGCCGGCGTCGTTGCCGGCGCGGCTTGCGGGGTGGCGGCTGCGCCCGGCAATGCGGTAGTGCCCTGCCCGATCGCGATGGCGGCACCCGAGGGCGCGCTCATCGCCGGCGAGGTAGTCGCGTTGAATGCGGTCGCGCCGGGAAGCGGGCTGGGCTGGTTCAGCAGCACCAGCACTTCGCGGCCGCGGTCGAGCTGCGCGGCGGGAGTGACTTCACCGATCAGGAAGGCGCGGCTGTCGTCGGGACGCAGCGAGGCGATCGTGCCGACCGGGAAGCCCGGGGCGAAACGTCCGCCCAGGCCGGAGGTCACCAGTACATCGCCGACCTTGATGTCGCTCGACAACGGCACGCTCGGCACGCGCAACAGGTCGCTGCGGCCTTCGCCGTAGACCACCAGGCGCACGCCGTTGCGCGCCACCGCCACCGGGACGGCATGCGAAGGATCGGTCAACAGCAGCACATTGGCGTACATCGGCGTTACCGCAATGATCTGCCCAAGCAGGCCGCCTGCGTCGATCACGCTCTGTCCGACCTGGACGCCGTCGCGGCTGCCGGCGTCGAGCACCAGGCGCTGGCGGGTCGGGTCGAGGTCGATGTCGAGCACCGGCGACAGCACCACGTCGAGTTTGCCGCGCTCGGCGGCGTCGAGCAGGCCGCGCAGGCGGGCATTGTCGGCCGCCAGCGTCTGCAGCCGTGCCATCCGCGCCTGGTTCAGCATCAGGTCGTTGCGCAGGCGGCGGTTCTCGGCAGTCAGCTGGCTGAGCGTGCCGGCGTCGTCGCTGATGCGTTCGACCATCTGCCCGGGCCAGCCGGCGACCATCCACAGCGGCTGCACCAGCAGCGTCGCCTGGCGACGCACCTGACTCAGCCAGCCACCGCGGTGGTCGAGCATGATCAGGATCACCGCCAGGGCCAGATAGGCCAGCAACTTCAACGTACCGGCGACATCACCCGTGCGGGCAGCGGTGGGAGGACCGGCGTAGGAAGGCACAGGAGGGCTGGGTCGACAGAAGTGGGAATGGGAGGGTGGAGCACTGTTTTACCCGTTTCCCGCATGCCCCTGGGCGAGAACCGGTCAAGAAACCTGAAATGCGCGGGCCGGATGCCGCGTAAACCGCAGCCATCCGGCCTCGTTGTTTCCCCATTCGCGCCGTGCTTACTCCGGCGCGAAGAACTCATTGCCATGCATGTCGACCAGCTCCAGCGCGCGGCCACCGCCACGGGCGACGCAGGTCAGCGGATCGTCGGCGACCTGCACGTGCAGGCCCGTCTCCTCGCTGATCAGGCGGTCCAGGTCGCGCAGCAGGGCGCCGCCACCGGTCAGCACGATGCCGCGCTCGGCGACGTCGGCGCACAGTTCCGGCGGGGTCTGCTCCAGCGCCAGCTTGATCGCCGAGACGATGCCGGCCAGCGGCTCGCGCAGGGCCTCGAGGACCTCGTTGGAGTTGATCGTGATCATCTTCGGCACGCCCTCGGCGAGGTTGCGGCCGGAGACCTCGATCGAGGCCGCCTTGGTCTGCGGGTAGGCGCAGCCGATCTCGATCTTGATGCGCTCGGAGGTGGCTTCGCCGATCAGCGTGCCGTAGGTGCGGCGCACGTAGCTGATGATCGACTCGTCGAAACGGTCGCCGCCGATGCGGACCGAAGCCGAGTAGACGATGCCGTTCAGGGCGATGACTGCGACCTCGGTGGTGCCGCCGCCGATGTCGACGACCATCGAGCCGCGTGCCTCGGTGACCGGCATGCCGGCGCCGATCGCGGCCGCCATGGGCTCTTCGATCAGGTAAACCTCACGCGCACCGGCCTCTTCGGCCGATTCCTTGATGGCGCGGCGCTCGACCTGGGTCGAGCCGCAGGGCACGCACACCAGCACGCGCGGGCTCGGGCGCAGGAAGCGCGACTTGTGCACCTTGCGGATGAAATGCTTGAGCATTTCCTCGGTGTAGGTGAAGTCGGCGATGACGCCGTCCTTCATCGGGCGGATCGTGGTGATGTGCCCCGGGGTGCGCCCGAGCATCATCTTGGCCTCGCTGCCGACCGCCGCGACCGTGCGGTTGCCGCCGATCAGGCGGTCCTGGCGGACTGCTACCACCGATGGTTCGTTCAGGACGATGCCCTGGCCGCGGACGTAGATGAGAGTGTTGGCCGTGCCCAGGTCGATGGACAGGTCGTTGGAAAACATGCCGCGAAACTTCTTGAACATCGAGGGATAGGCCGTCAAATGGGGGCGCGAGGGGTTCGCTAGCCTAGCAACCGCCCCCCTTGCGAGCAAGGAAAAAACCTGCAATTCCCGGCACTTCGTGCCGCCGGTGGTCACCCCGGGGGTCGCGGTCACGGAAGCGGACGCAATGGGGAGCCGGGACAGGGTCAAACGCGCCAAACGCAGGCGGCCGACCGGGCTGCTGGCCGTTCGGGCGCCCAGCGGCTACCCTAGCGCCCGCGCGGCGCTCCGGCCGCTTTTTTTCTTTGGGGTACGACCGATGTCTGCGCTGATCTGCGGCTCTCTGGCCTACGACACGATCATGGTGTTTCCGGACCAGTTCAAGAACCACATCCTGCCGGACAAGGTTCACATCCTGAACGTCTCGTTCCTGGTGCCGCGCATGCGCCGCGAGTTCGGCGGCTGCGCCGGCAACATCGCCTACAACCTCAAGCTGCTCGGCGGCGATCCGATTCCGATGGCCACCGTCGGCCAGGACTTCGGCCCGTACCGCGAGCACTTCGAGCAGCAGGGCATCAACCTGGCGCAGGTGAAGGAGATCGAGGAGCTGTTCACGCCGCAGGCCTTCATCACCACCGACCACGACAACAACCAGATCACCGCGTTCCATCCAGGCGCGATGATGCGCAGCTACGAGAACCACGTGCGCGACGTCAAGGGCGTGAGCTTCGGCATCGTCAGCCCCGACGGTCGCGAAGGCATGCTGCAGAACGCCACCGAGTTCGCCGAGCTGGGCATTCCCTTCATCTTCGATCCGGGCCAGGCGATGCCGCTGTTCAACGGCGAAGAGCTGCGCCACTTCATCGAGCAGGCCGACTACGTCACCGTCAACGACTACGAGTCCAACCTGCTGCAGGAACGCACCGGCTGGAGCGAGAACGACATCGTCAAGCGGGTGAAGGCATACATCACCACGCGCGGCCCGCACGGCTCGCAGATCCACACGCCGGAAAAGACCTACGACATTCCGCCGGCGCACGAGCGTCGCGTGACCGACCCGACCGGCTGCGGCGATGCATTCCGCGCCGGCCTGATCTTCGGCATCGAGAAGGGCTACGACTGGCTGACCATCGGCCGCATGGGCAACCTGATGGGCGCGCTCAAGGTCGAACACCCGGGCACGCAGAACCAGCGCTTCGACTACGACGAGTTCAACGAACAGTTCAAGCAGCAGTTCGGCTACTCGCTGTAATCAAGCACCGGCAGCAGCGTCACATCATGTGCGCGAGCCACAGCAGTTCGGGCGCCGCGAGGCGTTCGAACTCCTTGTAGGGCATCCGCACCACTTCGGTGTGGTTGCCTGCGTTGAATGCGATCTCGTCCTGGTGCGCCAGGCGCGAATCGACATACACCGGCATGCCGTATAGATGCCCGAACGGTGGCATCGCCCCGGGTTCGCAATCGGGGAACGCGCCGCGGAACTCGGTCTCCTCGGCCAGCTCGACCGTCGCACCGCCCAGGGCCAGGCCCAGTCGATACAGGTCTGCGCGGTACGTCGACGGCATCACCACCATCGCCAGCCGTCCGTCGGCCTTGATCATCACCGTCTTGGCGAAATGCACCGGCTCGATGTGTGCGATCGACGCGGTGTCGTGCGCGGTGATCGTGCGCGGGTGGTTGAGCGTGGTGTAGGGCGCGTGCCCCTGGTCGAGCAGGTTGTGCAGGCGTGGTGAGAGCATGGCGGCCTCCGCCTGGCTCGGCTGCGCTCCAGTCACGGCCGTGCCGCTGGGGATGGACCGGCGCGCGCATCCGGGCGGGCGCCGCAGCAACAGGACCGTCTGTCCTGTCGAATCTGGACTTTACTCCACGCTTGTAATGACCACGTAAGCGTCGCCGCGGCCATGAACCACGTTGCCTTCATGCCAACCGATCAAGTGCCGGGTATCGCCCCCAGCGCGGCGACGCGGTCGGCGACTAGCCGGGTCACTCGCACCAAGGCGTCGACCAGGGCCTCATCGATGTCCATGTCGCCCTCGTATTCAGCCAGGTTGCGCTTGCGATGGGCCTGGTCAAGAACTCGCCACTGGAGATTGTCCAGCGACAACGTGTGCTGGAGCGTCTGGAAAACCAGATAGCGGCTCTCCGAGCGGTAGCCATGCCAGCGCAACGCCGCCAACGACAGTGCGTGCGCGGCGTTGTAGGCCAGATCGAAACGGCTCTCCAGGCTCAGTGTCGTATTGCCGGCATCGGCAAGGCGCACGCGGCCGGAACGGAGCAGTCCTTCGATTTCGATCTTCGCGGGAGACTCGGCCTTGAGCTGACCGATGCGCAGCAGATTATCCAGCGGCGGCGAACTCATCCTTGTTCCCGATCAATGCCACGGTTTCCCCTGCCAGCAGTTTTAGCAGGAAGGCACTGCGCTGCGCGTGTCTGCGACGAAACTCCGCGAGCGTGTAAAGCGTCGGGTTGATTGGCCGTCCAAGGCGCTTCTCGGCGGACATCAGGGCAGTCAACACCTGCTCCAAGGTCAGACTGTCCGAAACGAGCAGCACGTCGATGTCGCTCAGCGCGGTATCGCGTCGGCCCGCAACGGAACCGTAGAGGAGACCGAGTCGTATCTCATCGGCTAGTGGCGCCAAGGCTTCCTGCAGCACCTGTGCCGGTCCGAGCATCTTGCTGACGATCCCGCGCAGCTCGCAATAGATCGGAGCGTCGACGTTGGCCTGGTAGTGCTTTTGATTACCGACCAGGGTCTGCTTGATCAGGCCGCTGTGCTGCAATCGGCCCAACTCGCGCTGCACCGCGCCGGAACCGCCACCGGCGAGCCCGATCAACTCCTTGGTGAAGAAGCTTCGCTCCGGCTGGCCGAACAACAGCGCAAGCACGCGCTGCTGGGTCGTGGTGAACAGGGCATCGGCGACGCTGACGCGCGCCGGAATGTCGACGCGAGGGGCGCGCTTCCGAACCTTCGAAGCCGAACTGGCGGTGGCCTTGGTACCCATTACGGGTAATTAGATACCCATTTTGTGTAACTGTGCAAATCAGTTCCACTTGGGCAGCTTCGTCGGATCCAGGCCGCCAACCTCGAATACCGCCGTGCGCGTTCCGCCGGCCTTGACCGGGAACTCGATGGCGATGCGCCTGGCCGACTTCACCGTCTTCCACAGCGCGCGCTCGTCCTCGATGAACATCGCGATCGCCTGGTCGGTCTTGGGCCGGCTCGCGGCCACGGCCTTGGGCGCGGCATCGTCGACCGACAGCTTCACCTTGCAGCCGCCGTAGCAATCGAAGTCGCCGGCTTCCAGCACCAGGTAGCTGCTGCGGCCCCAGTCGGGGTGGTCGCGGAAGATCAGCTGCACCGGACGCGCGCCGCTGCCGTCGGTGTCGACGTAGTCCTTGCCGTAGATCGATGCCGACAGCTGCTCGCCACCCTTCACCGGTTGCGTCTGGTAGGTCCACAACGCGGCAGTGCGCCGTTGCTCGCGGGCCTTGTCCGCCTTGTCCTTCACTTCCCGGTGGCGCTCCTCGATGCGTGCCGCGGCGGCACTGGTCGGGTACTTGGCCATCAGCACGTCACCATGGGCGCGGGCCAGTTCCCAGTTCTGCTTGCCGTACTCGGCCTCGAACGCGGCGGCCATGGCATCGGCCTCCTGCTCGCGCGCAGCCGCCTGTTGCGCCTCGGCGACCTTAGGGTCCTGCGCCGGCTCGCACGCGGCCAGCGCCAGGGTCGCGGCGAGCACGACGGCGGCGGTCAGTGAACTGATGTTGCGCTGGATCATTGCGACTGCCCTCGTTCGATCAGCATCTCGATCGCCTGCGCGACCATCTGGGGTTGTTCGACCAGCGACATGTGCCCGCAGCCATCGAGCAACACGCGATTTGCCTGCGGGATGCGCTCGGCGTACAGCGCCATCGCGCTGAAATCGATCACCGCGTCCTGCCGGCACCACAGCAGCAGTGCCGGCTGGCGAATCGCGACTGCGGCCTTGCCGGGCAGGAAGCTCTCGTCGCCGCGACCGATGCGTTCGAGCACCTGCTGCTCGAACGCCGCATCGCCACGACGGCGATTGATGTAGATGCTGCTGGCCGGCCACGGCGCCCACGGTCGTGCCTTGGCATCGTGGAAAACGGTATCGAGATAGCGCTTGAGCGATGCCTCGTCCTCGACCGCGAACGGGTTCTTGCCGGCCAGTACCTGCTCGCCGAAACGGTTGTCGGCGAAGCGCACACCGGCGGCGTCGATCAGGCCGACGCGCGCGACCTGCTGCGGATAGCGCGCGGCCACCACTGCGGCGATGCCACCGCCCATGGAGTGTCCGAGCAGGACGACACCGCGCGTGTCGGCGGCGACCTTTGCGATGAAGTGATCGACACGCTCGCTCTGGGCGAGGAAGCCATAGTCGGCGCCGTCGACGCGCTGGCTTTCGCCCCAGCCCGGCAGGTCGGGGATCAGCAGGCGGTAGTGCCCGCGCAGGAGCTTCGCGACCGGGTACCAGTTTTCCTTGCTGCCGGTGAAGCCATGCAGCATCACCACGGTGGGTGCGTCCTTCGGTGCATCGTCGCTGTAGGCGTAGACCCAGCGGTGGCCATCGATCACGGCGCTGTCGCGCGACAGGCCGGCGGCGATGCGCTGGCGGGCGAAGTCGGCCCGCACGACGCTGTAGGGATCGCGCCAGAGGACGACAGCGACGACCAGCACGAGCAGCAGCGGAATGACGATCGCCAGGAGCCTGAGGCTGCGGTGCGTCACGGATGGATCCCCTGGATTTGCCTTTGGGAGCGACGCCCTGCCCTCCCCTTCGCCGCGCGAAAGGGAGGGCACGGAGCGGTTACTGCTTGGCGGTCGCCTGCTGCGCCTTGGCGATCGCCGCTTCAACCGACTCGGTGGTGATCGGGTGGTAGCCCGGTCGCGCCTTGGCGAAGGTGTCCTGCGCCAGCTTCAGGCCTGCAGGCGTTTTCACCAGTTCGCTGTAGGTCGGCATGATCAGCTTGCGGCGGCCGATACGTTCCAGGAACGCGGCGATCGCGTCGTTGGCCTGCGTGTAGCCACTGCGCACGGCGAGCGGATACCAGCGCTGGGCGATCTCGCCGTTCGGCGTGCCGGTGAAGTGGTAAGCGGCATCGAGCGCAGCCAGCTGCTCGGGCTTGAGCGTTTCGGGCATGCCGTCGATGAAGTGCACCCATTCCTGCGTGCTCCACTTCGCGGTCGCGTCCTTGGCAGGCAGCGTGCCGGCGTCAAGCCATGCCTTGCGCGCGGCATCGACCGCATCGAAACGCGGCGAGACCGTCTTGGGTGCATCGGCCGGGACGCCCGGCTGGTAGATCCATTCGTCGAGTTCGGCTTCGCTCACCTTGCCCGGGTTCTTGGCGAGCAGGTTGGCCTTGGCGTACTCGATGAACGTGGTGGTCGGGATGCTCTGGAAGGCGAAGTGGTCGAAGTAGCCCTTCAGGAACGGATCGAACACATCGCGGCCGTAGCGCTCCTCGAGGAACTGCAGGAACCAGGCGCCCTTGGTGTAGACGGTCGAGCTGCTGGAGTCATCGGGGTCGCTCACCGTGCCCGGGCGCTGTGCCAGCACCTGCAGCTTCGGATCGATTTCCTTGTACTCGGCGGCGAGCTCGTTGCGCGAGATCACCTTCTCCATGTCGGCTGCTTCCTTGCCGTACAGGTCTTCGACGATGCGGTTCTCGACGTAGCTGGTGAAGCCTTCGTTGAGCCAGCTGTCCTTGGGCGTGGAGAACGTCACCAGGTTGCCCGACCAGCTGTGCGCCAGCTCGTGCGCGACCAGCGACACCAGCGACTTGTCGCCGACGATCACGGTCGGCGTGGCGAAGGTCATGCGCGGGTTTTCCATGCCGCCATACGGGAACGACGGCGGCAGCACGAGGATGTCGTAACGCTCCCAGCGGTACGGGCCGTACAGGCGCTCGGCCGTCTGCATCATCTTCTCGGTGTCGTCGAATTCCTTCGCCGCCTTCTTCACCATCGCCGGCTCCGCCCAGACGCCGGCGCGGCCGCTGATCGGCTGGAACACCAGGTCGCCGGCGGCGATCGCCAGCAGGTACGACGGGATCTTCTGCGGCATGGTGAAGGTGTAGTCGCCGTCACGCACCGCCGCGCCCTTATCTACCGCGTCATCGATGGCGGCGCTCATCAGCACCATCGCGTCCTTGGGCGAGGTCACGTGCGCGGTGTAGGTGAAGCGCACCTGCGGCGTGTCCTGCAACGGCACCCACGAGCGTGCGTGGATCTGCTGCGACTGGCTGAACATGAAGGGCGTCTTCTTGCCTTCGGTCATCGCCGGCGTCAGCCACTGCAGGCCCGATGCGTCGGGCGAGGTGTGGTAGGTGACGCGGATGCGCTTGTTGCGTGCCGGTGCATCGATCACGAACTTGTTGCCGAGGGTCTTGGCCTTGTCGCCGACCTTCCACGTCAGGTCGTCCCACTTGCCGTCGGCGCGCTCGCCGACGACTTTCTCGACAGTGATGTCGCGCGAGTCCAGCACCAGCTGCGTCGCCTTCGGGTCGGTCCAGTCCAGGGTGTAGGTCGCGCTGCCACTGAGCTGCTTCTTGTCGAAGTCGACGTTGAGCATCAGGGCGAGGTCGTTGATGCGGACCTTGGACGGTTCGGCGTAGGAGAACTCGTCGACGATGGCGGTGGACTTCTGGTCGGATGCGGCCACGGCGGCGGCCTCCAGGGAAGCGGTGGCGGCCGGGGGCGCGGCATCGCGCGAGCAACCGGCGGCAAGGGCGGCGACGAGGCAGAGGGACAGGATCGAATGACGCATGTGGGCCCACGACGGACAGGGTGAGCGGTCGAGTTTAGCGCCTCGCCGGGCGGTGGGCACCGGGCGCGGCGGGGCCTCCAGCGTGAACTGGAGCACAGTCAAGATGGGTCCCGGCGTTCGCCGGGATGACGGTGCGGGGGCTGGGGGCGTGAGGGCCTGGGTCCCGGCGTTCGCCGGGACGACGGTTACAGGTCCTAGACCTTGTAGCCGGTGTGGATCGCGACGATGCCGCCCGACAGGTTGCGGTAGTCGCAACGTGCGAAGCCGGCCGCCTGCATCATCGCCTTCAGCTCGTCCTGCGGCGGGTGCTTGCGGATGCTTTCGGCCAGATACTGGTAACTGTCGGAATCGTTGGCAAAGAGCTTGCCAAGCTGCGGCAGCACCTTGAAGGAATGGAAGTCGTAGATCGGCTTGAACCAGTCGGCCTTCACTTCCGAGAATTCCAGCACGCGCGCCTGGCCGCCGACCTTCAGCACGCGGTGCATCTCGCGCAGCGCCGCGTCCTTGTCGGTGACGTTGCGCAGACCGAAGGCAATGGTGACCAGGTCGAAGCTGGCATCCGGGAACGGCAGCTTCTCGGCGTTCATCTGCACGTATTCGAAGCCGGCGACCTTGCCCATGTCGGTCATGCGGTCGCGGCCGACGCGCAGCATCTCGCCGTTGATATCGCCCAGAACAATGCAACCTTCGTACCGGCCATCCTGAGCCTGTCGAAGGACGCGGTCGCGCAGCAGCAGGGCGATGTCGCCGGTGCCGCCGGCCAGGTCGAGGACGCGGTCCCCGCGCTTGACCTGGGCGGTGCCGACGAAATAGCGCTTCCACACGCGGTGCACGCCCAACGACATAAGGTCGTTCATCAGGTCGTACTTGCTGGCGACCGAGGAGAAGACCTGGCCGACCAGCTTCTGCTTCTCGCCGGTGGGTACGTCGCGGAAGCCGAAGTGCGTGGTGCCGGGCTTGTCGCCGGGCTTGTCGGAGCCTGGCTTGTCGGAGCTTGACTGGTTCATCCGGCGATTATCGCATCAAGTGCAATTCCCGGGCCCGCCCCCTAGGCCTGCCCGGGTCCCGAGGAGCCACGCTGCCATGAGCCAGGTTGCTCCCCGTGAATGGTTGCCGCACGAGCGGCCACTGTTTCCGGGCTCGCCCTCGACGCCGCACCACCCCACCTGGCTGCGCTGGGCGTTCGGGCTGACCGGCGCGCTGGTGGCGATCACCGGCAGCCTCGGCAATGCCATGGTCACCACCAACCTGCTCCAGTTGCAGGGGTCGCTCGGGGTGACGGCCACGGAGATCGCCTGGCTTCCGGCGGCCTACGTGATGACCAACGTCTCGGCCAACCTCATCCTGATCAAGTTCCGACAGCAGTTCGGCCTGCGCCTGTTCACCGAGATCAGCCTGGTGCTGTATGCGCTGGTCACGTTCGGGCACCTGTTCGTGCACGGACCGGGCTCGGCCATCGCGGTGCGCGCAGCGCACGGCATCGTCGGCGCGGCGCTGACCACGCTGGGCGTGTTCTACATGATCCAAGCGCTGCCGGCGCAGCACCGCCTGCGCGCGCTGGCCATCGGCATCGGTGTGAGCCAGATCGGCGCGCCCATCGCGAGGGTGATCTCCCCCGACCTGCTCGAGTTCGGAGAGTGGCGCGGCCTGTATCTGTTCGAGCTGGGCCTGGCCCTGCTGTCGCTGGGCGCGGTGCTGTTGCTGCGACTGCCGCCGGGCGATCGCTACAAGGTGTTCGAACGGCTTGATGCACTGTCCATCACCCTGCTGTCGGTCGGCATGGCCCTGCTCTGCGCGGTGCTGTCGCTGGGACGGATCGTCTGGTGGCGCGAGGCGTCATGGATCGGCTGGTGCCTGGCCGGCTCGATCGTGCTGGTGGCCGCCGGCGTCGCGGTCGAGCACTTCCGCGCCAACCCGCTGATCAACACGCGCTGGCTCAGCAGCGGGCTGATGCTGCGCCTTGGCATCGCGATCATCCTGCTGCGCATGGCGCTGTCGGAGCAGAGCGTCGGTGCGGTGGGATTCCTGCAGGCGATGGGCCTGACCAACGAGCAGATGCGCGGCCTGTTCGCGGTGGTGCTGCTGGGCTGCATCATCGGCATCGCCACCAGCGCGATGACGGTCAGGCCGGTGCTGACGCGCGTGCCGGCGCTGATTGCGTTGACGTGCATCCTCATCGGCGCGCTGATGGATGCGTATTCGAACAATCTGACGCGGCCGCCGCAGTTGATGGTCAGCCAGTTCCTGATCGGCTTCGGCAGCACATTCTTCCTTGCGCCTGCGCTGATCGCCGGCGTCGGCAGCGTGATCGCGCAGCCGCGCAACCTGATCAGCTTCTTCGTGATGTTCTCGATCACCCAGAACGTCGGCGCGCTGTTCGGCTCGGCATTCCTCAGCACCTTCCAGGTGATCCGCGAGAAGTACCACTCCAGCCAGCTGGTCGAGCCGTTGACCCTGCTCGACCCGCTGGTGGTCGCGCGCATCCAGTCCGGCGCCAACGTTTATGGACAGGCGGTGACCGACCCGGCGCTGCGCAATGCACAGGGGCTGAGGCAACTGGCCGCCGCGGCTTCACGCGAAGCCAATGTGCTTGCCTATAACGATGTCTACTTCGCCATCGCCGCCATCGCCGTGATGACCATGATCTGGCTCACGATCGTCGCCACCCGGGCGCGCCTGCAGGCCCGGCGCGAACGTCGGATCGCCGCCCACGCAGCCGCAGCCTCCACGCCATGAGCACACCCACCCCCACCGCGCCCTCGGCACCGCCGCAACCGGCACCCGCAGCCCCGCCGACGCCGCCGCCGCGCCCGCGCTGGCAGATCGCGATCTTCGCCGCAGTGGCGATAGGCGGCGCGCTGGTGGTGCTGTATGCCTGGCACCTGCCCCCCTTCCGCACGCCGATCCAGAGCACCGAGAACGCCTACGTTCGCGGCCAGGTCACGGTGATCAGCCCGCAGGTCAGCGGCTACGTCACCCGCGTGCCGGTGCGCGATTTCCAGCACGTGCGCAAGGGGCAACTGCTCGTGCAGATCGACGACCGCCTGTACCGCCAGCAGGTCGACCAGGCCAGCGCGCAGCTGCAGGCCGCGCGCGCCAATCTCGCCAACTGGACCCAGCAGCTGCGAAGCGCCCAGGCGAACGTGGCGCAGACCCGTGCCACGGTCGCCAGCAACAATGCACTGCACGTGCGCACCGCGGCGACCTTGAAACGCACCGACCGCCTGGCCGGACAGCAGTTGCTGTCGGCGCAGGACCTCGACAACGCCTTTGCCGCCAACGCCCAGGCCGTCGCTGGCCTCAACCAGTCGCGGGCAGCCGTCGAAGCGGCCGAACAGACCGTGCGCAGCGTCAGCGTAAATCGCGACGCGCTGGAGGCGGCGGTGGCCGGTGCCGAGGCCGCGGTCAAGCTGGCCCAGATCAACCTCGACCACACCCACATCGAAGCACCGCGCGACGGCCAGCTCGGCCAGGTGACGGTGCGCGAGGGCGCGTACGTCACCAACGGCACCCAGCTGATGGCGCTCGTGCCGGGCACGTTGTGGGTAGTGGCCAACTACAAGGAAACGCAGATGGAGGACATGCGCATCGGCCAGCCGGCGCGTTTCACCGTCGATGCGCTGGGCGGCAAGCGGTTGAACGGCCGCGTCCAGGAGATCTCGCCCGCGGCCGGTTCCGAGTTCAGCGTGCTGCCGGCCGACAACGCCACCGGCAACTTCGTCAAGATCGCCCAGCGCATCCCGGTCAAGGTCTCGATCGATGGCGGCCAGGAAGCCGCGGCGCGGCTGCGCCCGGGCATGTCGGTGGTGGCCGAGATCGACACGTCCGCCGAAGGCGACTGAGATTGCCGGCCGTCGCTGGCATCATGGCGGCATGAGCGAGACCCCATCGATCCGCTGGCAGGCGCTGCACTTCCGCGAGCTCGACATCGACACGCTGTACGCGCTGCTGATGCTGCGCTCGGAAGTGTTCGTGGTCGAACAGAACTGCGTGTACCTCGACCCGGACGGCAAGGACCGGCATCCGCAGACCCTCCACCTGATCGGACGTGCCGACAACGGTGAGCTGGCCGCTTACCTGCGCATCCTGCCGCCCGGACTGAGCTTCCCGCAGGTCAGTTTCGGCCGCGTGCTGACCGCGCCGGCCTACCGTGGCCGCGGCCTCGGCGACCCGATGCTGCATGCGGCGCTGGAGCAGATCGAGGCGCGCTGGCCCGGCGCCGACATCCAGATCGGCGCGCAGGAGCACCTGCAGGCTTATTACGGCAAGCACGGCTTCGTGCCGTCATCGGAGCCTTATCTGGACGACGGTGTGCCGCACATCGACATGCTCCGCCGCGCTCCCCGATAGACTCAGCGCAAAAGCACAGGTGCCTCCATGATCGCCACGCCCGACTACCGCGCACTGCTCGCCACCGCCGTCGCCGAAGCCCGCCAGGGCCTGGCCGAAGGTGGCATCCCGATTGGCGCGGCGCTGTACCACCGCGACGGCAACCTGCTCGGTTGCGGCCACAACCGCCGCATCCAGGAAGGCGATCCGTCGGTGCACGGCGAAACCGATGCCTTCCGCAAGGCCGGCCGCCAGCGCCGCTACCGCGACACGATCATGGTCACCACGCTGGCGCCGTGCTGGTACTGCAGCGGACTGGTGCGGCAGTTCAACATCGGCACGGTGGTGGTCGGCGAATCGGTCAACTTCCGCGGCGGCATCGACTGGCTGCGCGAGAACGACGTCGAGGTCATCGACCTCAACGACGGCGAGTGCATCGACATGCTGGGCGACTACATCGCCGCGCACCCGGACGTGTGGAACGAGGACATCGGCGAGGACTGACCGGCCGCTTCAACGGTTGCCGCGGTCGCGGCATCCAACCCGGGTGCGCGGATGAACGAGACGATCGTGACTTCCGCCCGATGCCCCCACCGCCGCCGTCGCGCAGGATGCCGCCATGCCCGCCCATGAGTACGAGACCCGCCACGACGCCGGGGACACGCTGCGCACGCATCGCCACGACGGCGCCTATGCGGCGCTGGTGCTGGACGGCAGCTACGTGGAAGCCAGCGCCGACGGCCCGGTCGAATGCACCCCGGGCACGCTGGTGCTGCATCCACGCTGGCACGCCCACGGCAACCGCTTCGGCCGCAACGGCGCCAAGGTGATCAACCTGGACCTGGACGAAGCGTTTCCGGTGGATACCGGCGGCCTGGCATTGCGGGTCCTCCGGGTGGCGAACCTGGCCGACGCTGGCGCCGTGTTCGCACGCGCGCATCACCATCTCGATGACCTGCTGCGGGCCTGCACCCCCGCCGATGACCCTGCCCTGCACGACTGGCAGCCCGCCTTCCTGCACGAGCTGCAGCACGGCGATCTGCCGGTGTCGCTGCTGGCGCGCCGCGCAGGCGTGTCCCTGGCCCATGCCTCGCGCAGCTTCCTGCGTTCGCACGGCATGCCGCCGCAACTGCTGCGGCGCGAACTGCGTTGCCGGCAGGCGCTGGCGATGCTCGGCGGCGACGCGGCCCTGGCCGAGGTCGCCGCGGCCAGCGGCTTCAGCGACCAGAGCCACCTGAACCGGACGCTGCGGCTCGCCACCGGCGCCACGCCGAGGCAGTTGCGCCACCAGATCAAATGCGTTCAAGACCGGTCGGTCGCCCTTCGACTGCAATAGGGGCGAAGGCGGCACCCCGACCGCCACCCCCGAATGGAATCCAGATGAAGTCCAAGGCCACCGTGTTCCTGTCGTCTGCCCTGCTGTGCACGGCGTTCGCCGCGACCGCCGCCGACGAACCGACCAGCAGCAAGACCGCGATAGCTGCCATCGCCGAATCCACCAGCGCCATCCTGCAGGGCGACAGCGCCCGCGCCGTGGCGGCACTGGAAGCGACTCCGGCGACCGGGTTCCTGGGCAAGGACGCCGACTACCGCGCCTGCATGCTCGAGCGCTACCACGCCCGCAAGCCGGTGCTGACCACGTCCACGATCGAGGACAAGTTCCTGCGCGGCGTGCTCGACGACTACCAGGACTACTGGTGGCGCTCGTTGGCGGCACCCGCGCAGCGCGACACACAGGAAGCGGCGCTGCTGGCGAAGCTGCACAAGCGCCTGGGCGCAAGCTCCGCCAAGGCGACCAGCATGGACGAGATCGAACCGGTGCTGCAGACGCAGTTGGAACAGCACGGCTACCACGCCCAGCTCGGCCGCACGCCGCCGCTGCGCGAATTGATGGTGTGGCGCAAACAGGACACGCGCATGTACGACGTGCAACTGCCGGAGGGCCCGTACACGGTTCGCGTCGAACTGCTCGACGATTTCGTCAGCCGCGGCTGGATGGCCTACGGTCGCTGCGAGCGCGGCTCTGCCGGTGGCTGGGCGACGGACAAGGCCCTGTATGCCGTCGTCGGCAGGTACACGCAGGGCCTCGACAGCGAAGAGTTCCGGGTCGTGTTCCTCGGCCACGAAACGCAGCACTTCGCCGACCAGAACGCGTTTCCGGGCATGGCACCGTGGGAGCTGGAGTACCGCGCCAAACTGGTCGAGCTGGCGCAGGGCCGCGAAGTCAGCGCCAAGCGGCTGGACTACATGTTGACCGCGCAGAGCGACGACATGAACTCGCCGCACACCTATGCCAACAAGCGCGTCGTCGCTGACCTGACCGCCCGCCTGGGCAAGTCGCCGGAAGCGGTCAGCATCGACGAGTTGCAGGTGGCCGCACGCGACCAGCTGCTGGAGGACACGCGCGAGCGCAAGGCCAAGTCGGCCACCGCAAACGCGAAGTAGACACGGCTGTGGCATCGTGGCGGCTCCCCCAACGCAGGAGCCGCCCATGTCCGAGCATCGCGCTTCAATCCACTGGCTTCGCAATGACGGCCAGTTCGATTCAGATGGTTATTCGCGCGACCACGAGTGGGCGTTCGAGGGCGGCCAGCGCATCACCGGTTCGGCCGCGCCGGAATACCTGGGCAACGCCGCTGGCGTGGATCCGGAGCAAGCCCTGGTGGTCGCCCTGTCGTCGTGCCACATGCTGACGCTGCTGGCGATCGCGGTGAAGAAAGGCTGGGTGGTCGATGACTACCTCGACGAGGCGGTCGGCACGCTGGAGAAGAACAGCGAAGGACGCCTGGCGGTGACGCGGGTGGTGTTGCGGCCGCGCATCGTGTTCGCGGCGGGCAAGGGGCCGGATGCGGAGGCGCTGGTGAAGCTGCATGAGTCGGCGCACCGAAACTGCTTCATTGCCAATTCGGTGAAGACGCAGGTGACGGTCGAAGCGCGCTGAGGCGCGCTTCCCCTCTCCCTGGCTGCTTCGCAGCCTGTCCCTCTCCCACAAGGGGAGAGGGTTAAGGCACTTCCCTTCTCCCCTTGTGGGAGAAGGTGCCCGAAGGGCGGAAGAGGGGCGCTTTTGCCTTAGAGGATGTACCGGCTCAAATCCGGATCCTTCACCAGTTCGCCCAGGTGCGACTCCACGTACGCCCGGTCGATGGTGATCGCCTGGCCACCGCGATCGGGCGCTTCATAGCTCAGCGTATCGAGCAGGCGCTCGAGCACCGTGTGCAGTCGCCGCGCGCCGATGTTCTCCTGGCGCTCGTTCACCTGCGCGGCGATCTCGGCCAGTCGTTCCACCGCGTCGGCACCGAACTGCACGGCGACGCCTTCGGTCTTGAGCAGCTCGACGTACTGCGTGACCAGCGCCGCCTTCGGCTCGGTCAGGATGCGGACGAAATCGTCCTTGCTCAGCGCGGTCAGTTCGACGCGGATCGGGAAGCGGCCCTGCAGCTCCGGGATCAGGTCGCTCGGCTTGGCCAGGTGGAACGCGCCCGACGCAATGAACAGGATGTGGTCGGTCTTGACCGGGCCGTACTTGGTGCTCACGGTCGAACCTTCCACCAGCGGCAGCAGGTCGCGCTGCACGCCCTCGCGGCTGACATCGCCGCCGCCCACGTTTTCACCACGCTTGGCGACCTTGTCGATCTCGTCGATGAAGACGATGCCGTGCTGCTCGCAGGCTTCGATCGCGGCCTCGCGAACGTCATCTTCGTTGACCAGCTTGCCGGCCTCGTCCTCGGTCAGCTGCTGGCGCGCGGTGCGGATCGCCATGGTCTTCTTGTGGGTCTTGGCACCGGCGACCTGCGAGAACATCTGCCGCAGCTGCTGGCCCATCTCTTCCATGCCGGGCGGCGCCATGATGTCGACGCCGACGTTGACCGCGGTTTCGATCTCGATCTCGCGGTCGTCGAGCGCGCCGCTGCGCAGTTGCTTGCGCAGCTTGGCGCGGGTCTCGTTGTCCTGCGACGAGGGTTCGTCCTTGGCGGCTTCGGCGGCGTTGAATCCGAACACGGTGCTGGTGGCGCCGGCGCGACGCGGCAGCAGTGCATCGAGGATGCGCTCCTCGGCGCGTTCCTCGGCCTGTGTGCGCACCTTCTGCTTGGCCTGCTCGCGGTACAGCTTGACCGCGGTGTCGGCCAGGTCGCGGACGATCTGCTCGACGTCCTTGCCGACGTAGCCCACTTCGGTGAAACGCGTGGCTTCGACCTTCACGAACGGCGCGTTGGCGAGCGTCGCCAGGCGGCGCGCGATCTCGGTCTTGCCGACGCCGGTGGGGCCGATCATCAGGATGTTCTTCGGCATCACTTCATTGCGCAGATCGTCGTCGAGCTGCATGCGGCGCCAGCGGTTGCGCAGCGCGATGGCGACCGCGCGCTTGGCCGCGTGCTGGCCGACGATGTGGCGGTCGAGCTCCTGCACGATCTCGCGCGGAGTCATGGTGGCGTGACTGGTATCGGGCTTGATGGGCATGGGGGATCAGAGCTCTTCGATGACGACGTTGCGGTTCGTGTAGATGCACACGTCGCCGGCGATGTTGATGGCCTCGGTGGCAATGGTGCGGGCGTCGAGCTGGGTGTGCGCGATCAGCGCGCGCGCGGCCGACAGCGCGTACATGCCGCCCGAACCAATGGCGATGATGCCGTCCTCCGGCTCGATCACGTCGCCGGTGCCGCTGATGATCAGCGAGGTGTCGCGGTCGGCGACCGCGAGCAGCGCTTCGAGCTTGCCCAGGCGGCGCTCGGTGCGCCAATCCTTGGCCAGTTCGACGGCGGCGCGGGCAAGCTGCCCGTGCTTCTCGAGCTTGGCCTCGAACAGTTCGAACAGGGTGAACGCATCGGCGGCAGCGCCGGCGAAGCCGGCCAGCACCTGACCGTCGCGGCCGAGGCGGCGGACCTTGCGGGCGTTGGCTTTCATCACGGTGTGGCCAAGGGTGACCTGGCCGTCGCCGGCGACGGCGACGCGGCCGTCGCGGCGCACCGACACGATGGTGGTGGCGTGGAAGACGTTGGGGTTCTGGCTCGGGTCCATGGGGACCTCCGGGGGGGACCGGAACGAGATGGGGTCTGGCGGGGCGGCTTTTCAAGGCGGCCCGGGAGAGGGGACGCCCTTACGGCTTCCGCTTCGCCCGCGGATGCGCCGCGTCATACACCTTCGCCAGGTGCTGGTAATCCAGGTGCGTGTAGATCTGCGTCGTGGCGATGTCGGCATGGCCAAGCAGTTCCTGCACGCCGCGCAGGTCGCCGGACGATTCCAGGATGTGGCTGGCGAACGAGTGCCGCAGCAGATGCGGGTGCACGCGCTTGAACAACCCCTGGCGCTGCGCGAGCTGGCGCAGACGCAGCTGCACCGCGCGCGGCGTGATCGGTCCACCGCCGCGCCCCGGGAATACCGCAGCGTCATTTGCGGCGCCGGTCGACGCGTGCCATTCCTGCAGCGCGGCGCGCGCATGCCGGCCGACCGGCACGCTGCGCTGCTTGCTGCCCTTGCCGAGCACGTTCACCAGCGCGTCGGCCAGGTCGATGTCGCGCCAGCGCAGGCCGCACAACTCCGACAAACGCAGGCCGGACGAATAGAACAGTTCGAGCAGTGCGCGATCGCGCAGCCCGAGCGGTGCATCGGTCGGCACTTCGACCAAGGCCTTGGCTTCGTCCGGATCGAGCACCTGCGGCAACTTGCGCGGCGCCTTCGGCGAGCGGATCGCGGCGGCCGGACTCGCGCTCAAGCGGCCCTGGCGGACCAGCCAGGCGTAGAAACTGCGGCAGGCCGAGAGCCGGCGCTGCAGGCTTTTTGGCGACAGACCGCGGCGGTGTTCGGATGCGACGAAAGCGCGCACCTGTTCGGCGTGCAAGGCAGTGACGTCGACGGACTGCGTCCGCGCCCACTGCACCAGCGCCAGCAGATCGCGGCGATACGCATCGAGCGTATGCGCCGACATGCGCCGCTCGACCTGCAGGTGGGCAAGGTATTGCTCGACGGTCGGATCGGCACCCACCCCGTCTTCCCCGCGCAGGCGGGGATCGGGGGACTTTGCCTTCGCCTTCATCGACTCAGCCGTCGAACCGCTTCAATGCCGTCACCAGCGACTCGCCCATCATGCGCAGGAACAGCGTGCCCATGCCCGGGAAGAAGCGGTTCGCATCGCGGCTGCCCACCGCGACCATGCCCACGCCCGGCAGCGGCAGCAGCGCGGTCGACTGCACTTCCTCGGCGCGCACGCCGTACAGCACTGCGTGCTTCTCCGGCTGCAGGCGGCCGCACAGCGGTTCGCCATCGCCCAGGCAATCGCGGAACGGTTGCAGGCGCGCATCGTCCTGCGCGATCACCTGCATCCAGTCGACGTCGGCGATGCCGTCGACCGGCTTGAACACCACCAGCCGCACCAGGTCGCCGTTGAAATCCTCGGCCAGGCTGGCCGCCATCGCACGCAGCGTGTCGGCCGCGCTGTCCTGGCGCATCAGCGCCAGCGTGAGCTGGTGCGTGCGAACGGACAGGCGTTCGTTCTCCTGCGCGTTGCCGAACAGTTCCTGCAGGCGCCGCGACAGTTCGCGGTTCTTGTCGCGCAGCACTTCCAGCTGATAGCTGGCCAGCGACGCCGCCGAGCCTTCCTCGCGCGGCACCACCAGGGTGACGGCCAGGTCGGGGAACTGCTGCAGGAACCGCGGGTGCCGGCGCAGCCAGGCCGCGATTTCGTGCGCGCCAAGCTTTTCCTGGGTCTCGTTCATTGGTTCCACTCCCCTTCGAACACGAATGCGGTCGGTCCGGACATCGTCAATGGCACGTCGTCGGCCGGCCAGGAAATCTGCAGGTCGCCACCGGGCAAGGCCACGGTGACGTCACGATCGACGAGGCCACGCCGCATCAGCACCGCCGCGGCGGCGCAGGCGCCACTGCCACAGGCCAGCGTCTCGCCGACACCGCGCTCGTACACGCGCAGGCGGATGCGCTGGCGCGACTCCACCTGGGCAAAACCGACGTTGACTGATTCCGGGAATGCGGTGTGCGACTGCAGCACCGGCGCGACGGTCTCCACCGGCGCGGCATCGACGTCCTCGACTTCGATCACCGCGTGCGGGTTGCCCATCGATACCGCGCCGAAGGTGAACACCGAATCGTTGCGCTCGACGACGTACTCGTCCTGGGCGCCGGCGAAGCCGTGCAGCGGGATGCTGGCCGGGGCGAAACGCGGCGTGCCCATGACGATGCGGTAGCGGCCCTCGCCGAGCTGCGTCACCGCGTGCGTGCCGACCGGGCTGTCGAGCAGGAAGTCCCTGGCCAGTTCGCGGCCATTGCCCTGCGCGTCGCGCACCAGCCAGGCGGCGATGCAGCGCGCGCCATTGCCGCACTGCTGCGACGAGGAGCCGTCGGCATTCCAGATGCGGTAGCGGGCGACGGCGTCGCTGCCCTGGGCATCCTCGACTGTCAGGATCTGGTCGCAGCCGACACCGACATGGCGATCGCCGAGCACGCGGCACAGTTCCGGCGAAGGTGCGGCGGCGGCGCCACGCAGATCCAGCACGACGAAGTCGTTGCCGGCGCCGTGCATCTTGCTGAACCGTACGGGCTTGCGCGCGTGCACGGGCTCAGCCATCGGTTTCGTCGGCCTGCTTGGGAAGCGTGCCGGGAACCGTGGTCGGCTCGGCGGTGCCCTTCTTCTTGCCGTCGATGTCGTCGGCATCCGTGGCGGGCACGGAAGTGGCCGGCTCTTCGCTCGTCGGCTCGTCGCTGGTGGGCGCCGGCTCGGCCGGCGGCGTCATCGGCGGCAGGGTCGACGGGTCGACCGGGATCGACTTGGGCGCCAGGATCAGCGGACCCTTGTTGCCGCAGCCGGCCAGGACCAGCGGCAGCGCGACCAGGGACAGCGCGATGAGGATCTGTCGTGGGGCGGGAGTTGCGTTCATGGCCGCAGTGTAGCCCGCGGCGATGAACGATTCGACGTGCGCCTGCGAGACGGTCAGCGCGGCGGCCGCGGCGGCTCCGGCCGTGCCCACAGCCAGACTGCGACCACGATCATGATCGCGGTCCCGGCAGCCGCCATCCACCAGCGTGGCGCGGTCAGGAACATGATCAGCGCGCAGGCGGACATCGTCGACACGGCCAGCCATTTGGCGCGACGGCTGACCGCGCCGTGTGCCTGCCAGTCGCGGATCATCGGGCCGAATTGCCGGTGCGCCAGCAGCCAGCCATGCAGCCGCTGCGAACCACGCGCAGCGGCAAAGGCCGACAGCAGCACGAAGGGCACCGTCGGCAGCCCGGGGATCACGATCCCGATCACCCCCAGGCCCAGGCTGACGTAGGCCAGCAGCCACCAGGCCCAACGCCAGCGGCCTGGCGTCGGCATCACTTGGCGGCGGTGGCCGTCGTGCCCGCGCCGGCCAGGCCCAGCTGGTCGAGCATGAATGCGTACATCTCCGACAACTCGCGGTAGCGGCGGAAGCGTCCCGACTTGCCGCCGTGGCCGGCGTCCATGTTGGTGCGGAACACGATCGGCTGCGTGCCGGCATCGAGGTCGCGCAGGCGCGCGATGTACTTCGCCGGCTCCCAGTACTGCACCTGCGAATCCCACAGGCCGGTGCCAACGAACATCGCCGGATAGGCCTGCTTCGACAGGTTGTCGTAGGGCGAGTACGACAGCATGTAGTCGTAGTACTCCTTCTTCTCCGGGTTGCCCCACTCGTCGTATTCGTTGGTGGTCAGCGGGATGCTCGGATCGAGCATGGTCGTGACCACGTCGACGAACGGCACCTGCGACAGGATCACCCGGTAGTCGCCGGGCGCCATGTTGCTGATCGCCCCCATCAGCAGGCCGCCGGCGCTGCCACCGTAGGCCGCGACGCGATCCTTGGCGGCATAGCCCTGCTTGACCAGGTCGTCGGTGACGTCGATGAAGTCGGTGAAGGTGTTCTTCTTGTGGAACAGCTTGCCGTCGTCGTACCACTTGCGGCCCATTTCCTGGCCGCCGCGGATGTGCGCGATGGCGTAGACCATGCCGCGGTCGAGCAGGCTCACCACCGGACCGTTGAAGCGCGGATCGGTCGAACTGCCGTAGCTGCCATAGGCGTACTGCAGCATCGCTGCCTTGCCGTTCTTCTCGAAGCCCTTCTTGTAGACCAGCGACACGGGCACCTTGACGCCGTCGCGGGCGGTCGCCCAGACGCGCTCGGTGACGTACCTCGTAGGGTCGTAGCCCAGCACCGGATCGCGCTTGAGCAGCTTGCGCTCGCCGGTGTCGACATTGACCTCGTAGGTGGTGCCCGGCGTGGTCAGCGAGGTGTAGCTGTAGCGCAACCACGGCGTGTCGTGCTCGGAGTTGACCGACAGGCCCATCGCGTAGGCCGGTTCGTCGGCCTTGACGAACTCTTCCTTGCCGTCCTTCTTGAGCAGGCGCAGGCGCTCGAGGCCGTCGGAACGCTCGGCCACGGCGGTGAAGCCGTCGAACAGCTCGAAGCCTTCGACGAAGACGTCCTCGCGGTGCGGCACCCAGTCCTTCCACTGCTTGCGCGAGGTCGCATCGCTGGGCGCGGTCACGAGCTTGAAGTTGGCGGCACCGTCGGCATTGGTGCGGATGACCCAGCGGCCGTCGAGGTGGTCGGCCTGGTACTCGACGTCGCGCTCGCGCGGCGCCAGCACCACGAACTTGTCGGGGTTGGCGGCCGGTGCGCAGCGCATTTCGCTCGACACCGTGCTCTCCACGCCGATGCAGATGTACTTGTCGTCGCGCGAGCGGTCGATGCCCATGTAGAAGCTGTCGTCCTTCTCCTCGTACACCAGCACGTCCTTCGACGCCGGCGTGCCGAGTACGTGCTTCTTCACGCGTACGGTGAGCAGGGTTTCCGGATCGTTCTCGACGTAGAACAAGGTGCGGTTGTCGTCGGCCCAGACGATGTTGGGCGACACGCCGGGGATCTCGTCGGCGTAGACCTCGCCGGTGGCGAGGTTCTTGAAGCGGATCGTGTACTGGCGACGGCCGACGGCATCGTCGGCCCAGGCCAGAATCTGGTTGTCCTGGCTGACTTCGTAATCGCCGACGCTGAAGTAGTCCTTGTCCTTGGCCATCGCGTTGACGTCGAGCAGGACCTGCTCGGGTGCGTCCATGTTGCCGCTGCGGCGAGCATGGATGGGATAGTCCTGGCCGGTCTCGAAGCGGCTGTAGTAGTAATAGCCGCGCTCGCGGTACGGCACCGAGCTGTCGTCCTGCTTGATGCGGCTGACGATCTCCTCGTACAGCTTGTTCTCCAGCGGCTTGAGCGGCGCCATCAGCGCGTCGACGTAGGCGTTCTCGGCATTGAGGTACGCCAGCATCTCCGGGTTCTTGCGCTTGTCGTCGCGCAGCCAGTAGTACTCGTCGTTGCGCTGCGCGCCGTGCGGCGCCTTGACCACGTGCGGCTTCCTGGCGGCATCGGGCGGGGTGGCGGCCGTCGCGGCGACGGTGGGGGTGGAGAGGGTCATGGTCAGGACAGCCGAAAGCAGGAGGGAAGTCGGGTTCATGGATGGGGTCCGGATGAGGGCGACACAATGGGTCGGCTACTGCTGGCTCAATTCATTCCACAGGAACGTGAATGCCAGGGCGCTCATGTGCGCTGCCTGGGCATTGTTGGCCGAACCGCCGTGGCCGCCCTCGATGTTCTCGTAGTAGCGCACGTCCTTCTTCGCCTCCAGCATCTTCGCCGCCATCTTGCGGGCGTGGCCCGGATGGACGCGGTCGTCGCGCGTGGAGGTCATGAAGATCACCGGCGGGTACTCGCGTTTTGCGTCGAACAGGTGGTACGGCGAGAAGGTGCGGATGTAGTCCCAGTCGGCGGTGTCCGGATCGCCGTACTCGGCCATCCACGACGCGCCGGCCAGCAGGTGGCTGTAGCGCTTCATGTCGAGCAGCGGCACCTGCACCACGACCGCGCCGAACAGCTCCGGGTACTGGGTCAGCATGTTGCCGGTGAGCAGGCCGCCGTTGCTGCCGCCCTGGACCCCCAGGTGCTCCCTGGAGGTGATCTTGCGCGCGACCAGGTCCTGGGCGACCGCGGCGAAGTCCTCGTAGGCCTTGTGGCGGTTGGCCTTGAGCGCGGCCTGGTGCCAGCGCGGACCGTACTCGCCGCCGCCGCGGATGTTGGCCACGGCGTATACGCCGCCCTTCTCCAGCCAGCCCTTGCCGACACTGCCGGAGTAGGCCGGGGTCAGCGAGATCTCGAAGCCGCCGTAGCCGTACAGCAGGGTCGGCGCCTTGCCGTCGAGCTTGAGGTTCTTCGGCCGCACCAGGAAGTACGGGACGCGGGTGCCGTCCTTCGACGTGGCGAAGTGCTGCTCGATCAGGTTATTGGCGCCGTCGAAGAACACCGGCATGGTCTTGAGCACTTCCGGACGCTCGCCCACCTGCGCCAGCGACAGCGTGGTCGGGGTGAGGTAGTCGGTGGCGGTCAGCCAGACCGCATCGCTGTCGTCCTCGTCGACCGCCGACACGGCGAGCGTGCCGAAGCCCGGCGCGCCGGTGAACTCGCTGTGCTCCCAGGCCTTGTCGCCGGGCGTGAGCACGCTGAGGCGGTTCTTGACGTCGTCGAGGACGTTGAGCACGAGGTGGTGGCGGGTCCAGCTGAAGCCGGCGAGCGAGGTGCTGTCGCTCGGCGCGAACAGCACGGTGAAGTCGCGCTTGCCGGCCATGAAATCGTCGAAGCGCGTGGCGATCAGGCTGCCCGCGGCCCAGGTCTGGCCGCCTGCGCTGTACGGATCACGCAGTTCCAGCAGCAGCCACTCACGATGAACCGACTTGTTTGCCGAGTTCGGTGCGTCGACCTTGCGCAGCTTGCCGTCGGCATCGCGCAGGTAGAGCTCGTCGTTGTAGAAGGCCAGCGTGCGGCTGACGAAGTCACGCGGGAAACCCGGGGTGTGGTCGTGGTTGGCGGCGATGTACAGGTCGGTCGCCTCTCCCTCGTAGACCACGCGCGCCTGGTCCAGCGGCGTGCCGCGCTTCCATTCCTTAACGATGCGCGGGTATCCGGAGCTGGTCATGGAGCCGGCTCCGAAATCGGTGAAGACATACACCGTGTCGCGGTCGATCCACTGCAGGCCGCCCTTGGCCTCGGGACGGAAGAAGCCGCCTTCGACCCAGGTCTTCGTCGCCAGGTCGAACTCGCGGGTGACGTCTGCATCGGCACCGCCGCGCGACAGCGCGATCAGGCAACGCGTGGGCATCTCGCCCTGGAGCTGGGGCTTGAGGCAGTCCGCCCCGTGCCAGACCCAGTTCTCGCCCTCGGCCTTGTTCAGCGCGTCGAGGTCGATGATGGTTTCCCACGTCGGCTTGTCCTTGCGGTATTCGGCCAGCGTGGTGCGGCGCCACAGGCCGCGCTCATGCTGCTTGTCCTTCCAGAAGTTGTAGTAGTGGTCGCCGATCTTCTCCACGCCCGGGATCTTGGCGTCGGAGTCGAGGATCGCGCGGATGTCGGACTCGAGCTGCTTGAACTGCGGCGTGGTCGTCAGCTCGGCCTCGGACTGGGCGTTGTGCTGCTTGACCCAGGTCAGCGCGCGCTCGCCCTGGACATCCTCGAGCCAGGCATAGGGGTCATCGGACACGTTGGGGGATTCCTTGGGGGCGGCGCCCACGGCCGACGAGGCGGCAAGTCCTGCGGTGATCAACAAGGTGTGGCAGGCCTGCGTCAGCGTCGGCATGGGCGGTCCGTGTTTGGCGGGTTGGCGTGGCGCCGGCGCCGGTGGCGCCGCAACCAATCAGGCCAAACGCTAGCACAGGGCCCGCGGCGGGCACCGTGCCGAAAGCCAACGGACTCAGGCGGCCTGCGAGTGCTTCCGGCGCGGGCTGGCCGTGCGCCGGCGGCGGGCCTGCTCGCCGCTGCGGCGACGCAGCCGCGGCTGCACATCGACGCCCGCTTCGTTGGCCGGCAGGCGGAAGCGGTGCAGCGCCCACCAGGCGCACAGCGGCATCGCCAGCAGCCACAGCGGCATCCAGCCGAGTGTGTCGCTGAAACCGCGCGCGGCCGGGAGCAGCAGCACCAGCACCGCGCCGATGGCGACGGCATGGCGGAGCAGGTCGTCCAGGCCGGGGCCGATGGCCTCGACGTCCTGGCGGGTCGAGTCTGCAGGGATGCGGTCTTGACGGTTCATGGCGCTGGCTCCTGGGTGGATGGAGCGAGCGTGCTGGGGCGGGGTCTCAGGGGCTGCGACAGTTACCCGTCATTCCCGCGCAGGCGGGAACCCAGCGACTTTGCTCGTCATTCCCGCGAAGGCTGGAATCCATGGACGTTGAACGCGTGACGCCGAATCAACGACGCTGGGTCCCCGCCTGCGCGGGGATGACGGGTGGAGGGCTATTGCGGGAATGCGAGCTACGCCCATGGGTTCCCGCCTACGCGGGAACGACGGGCTTCAGCGGTCGTAGTTCGACAGCGCCAGCTGCAGCAGCGCCCGTGCCTGCTCGCGCAGCACCGGCGGTTCGACGATCTCGGCGTCGCTGCCGTAGTGCATCACGTCCATCAGCAGCTCGCGACCGGCGCTGTAAGGCACCTTGAGTTCGTAGCGGCCATCGGGCAGGTAGCGGCCCTGCTGCTGCGAGTGCCAATGCTCGTCGGCCACCCAGCGCGCGGCCTTGGGGCTGAAGAGGATCGTGGCCCAGCCCTTGGGCGTGCCGGAGAAGATGCCGTAGCTGGAGGCCAAGTGGCTGTCGAGCTGCTCGTCGGCGACGTCCTGGGCCGGCTGCTCGCCAAGCTTGGCCGCGCTGATGCGGTCGACGGCAAAGCTGCGCAGCGCTTCGCGGTTGTGGTCCCAGGCGTCGAGGTACCAGTTCTCGCGGTAATGGGTCAGGCGCTGCGGCGACACCAGCCGGCGGGTCTGCTCGTCGGTGGAACGTGCGCGATATTCGAAGCTCAGCTGCTTGCGATCGAGCACCGCGGTGGCGACGATCCGGAACGAGGTTTCATCGAGCTTGCGGGTGCGGTGCGGAATCACGCGCACGCGCTCGACCGGGACGCGACGGCCGCCGGCATGCTCGTCGAGCAGCTTCTCGATGCGGTGCTGCAACGGCGCCAGCGCATTGGACAGCACGCCGCCACCGCTGCGCACCAGCAGTTGCTGCGCGGCCAGCAGCGAATGCAGCTCTTCCGAGCTGAGCCACAGGCCCGGCAGTTCGAACCGCTCGCCTTCGCTGTGGTCGTAGCGGAAACCGGCTTCGCCGTTGCCGACCACCGGCGCCATCAGGTAATCGCGCAGGTAGGCCAGGTCGCGGTAGACCGTGGCACGCGAACACTCCAGGTCCTCCTGCAGACGCTGCACCGTGACCGGGTAGCGCGAAGCGCTGAGGATTCGGTGCAGGGAGTGGATGCGTTCGATGCGTTCCATTGGCTTGGCGGCAGGGAAACAGGTGCAAGGATCGCACTGCCGGCGCATCCGCCGCCAGCACGGACCGCGACAACCGGGCCTGCCGTCAAGGTCGGCGCCACCTCGCCATCGGCCGCTGGCGGGTGCGGGCGCCGGTTTACCTCGATAACCGTTGCTTAACCGCCTGCTGACCATACTGCCGCCGGAGCGACAGGGGGCCGAATGGATTCGACCGGGGTAAGGCGGCTGGAAGCCGCGCTGGCATTGATCATTACGGTAGTGGTGCATGCGGCCCTGGTCTGGGGGCTGTCGCGGGCGATGCGCCCGGTGCTGCCCCCGCCCGTCGACAAACCGCTGCAGATCGTCTGGGTGCCACGGCACGAGGCGCCGGCAAATGCCGTGGAGCCGTTCGCCCGTCCCGAACGGGTCGACAGCCCGGCGAAAGCGCACCGCACGCCTTCCCTGTCCGCGAAGGCGTCCGCGATCGTCACCAAAGAAACGCCGCAGTCGTCCCGCCCGATGTCCGCCGTCTACCTGATGCAGGCACGCGATCAGCTCGGTGCGGTTCCCGTCCAGGTCGCCGATCCATTGGCCGATCGCGTCGCCGCGCTGCCCGGCTCTGGCGCAGGTCGCTTCCGGATGAAGCCACCGCCGACCGGCGTTGCCGGGGTGGTCGCCAGTGTCGGCAAGCTGTTCGGCGCGGAGGATGCGGGTGCGCCGTGCCGCGAGAACCGCAGGAACATTGGCGAACTCGCCGCCGCCGGTGACAGTGCGGCATTGCAACAACAACTCGAATTCGAGAAGCGGCTGTGCCGCCCGTGATCAGGTGATGCCCGGCCACCTGCCATGAACGGTCGCTTTGCCTGCGGCGTCGCAGGCACAATGCCCGGATGCGCGCGCCCGTTGAGCCAGCCATCGATCTGTCACCCCGGACCGCCGACGAGGTCAGGACCACCACGTGCTACATGTGCGCGTGCCGTTGCGGCATCAAGGTTTGGCTGCGCGACGGACAGATCCGCTACATCCAGGGCAACCCGGAGCATCCGGTCAACCGCGGCGTGCTGTGCGCGAAGGGCTCGGCCGGGATCATGCAGCACTACTCGCCGGCGCGGCTGGACAAGCCGCTGCTGCGCGTGGGCGAGCGCGGCAGCGGCGAGTTCCGCGAGATCGAGTGGGAGGAGGCGCTGGACATCGCCAGCTCGTGGCTGGCGCCGATCCGCGCGCGCAATCCCGACGAGCTGGCGTTCTTTACCGGCCGCGACCAGTCGCAGGCGCTGACCGGCTGGTGGGCGCAGCAGTTCGGCACGGTCAACTACGCCGCGCACGGCGGATTCTGCTCGGTCAACATGGCCGCCGGCGGTCTGTACACGCTCGGTGGCAGCTTCTGGGAGTTCGGCGAACCCGACTGGGAGCACACGCGCTATCTGATGATGTGGGGCGTGGCCGAAGACCACGACTCCAATCCGATCAAGCTGGGACTGGGTCAGCTCAAGGGGCGTGGCGCCAAGATCGTCGCGGTCAATCCGGTGCGTTCGGGTTACGGCGCCATTGCCGACGAGTGGATCGGCATCCGCCCGGGCACCGATGGGTTGTTTGCATTCGCCCTCGCCCACGAACTGCTCAAGGCCGATCGCATCGACCTCGATTACCTGGTGCGCTACACCAATGCGCATTGGCTGGTGGTTCGCAATCCCGGTGGCGCAGACGACGGGCTGTTCGCGCGCAATGGCGGGGGCGATGCGCTGTGCTGGGATCGCCAGGCCGGCGCCGAAGCGAATGCCAACGATATCGACGTGTCGCCTGCCGTGGTCGGTGAGTTTGTCCTTGCCGACGGACGTCGTGCCGTTCCGGTCTTCCATCTGGTCGCCGAGCGTTACCTCGACCCGCAGTACTCGCCGGACGCGGTCAGCGAACGTTGCGGCATTCCCGCCGACACCATCCGCCGCATCGCCCGCGAACTGGCCGAAGCGGCGTTCGATCACGCCATCGAGCTGCCGATCGCCTGGACCGATGCCTGGGGCCGCGAGCACAAGACCATGCGCGGCAGGCCGGTGGCGATGCACGCCATGCGTGGCATCAGCGCGCACAGCAATGGATTCCACACCTGCCGCGCGCTGCACCTGCTGCAGCTGCTGCTCGGCGCGATCGATACGCCGGGCTCGTTCCGCTACCAGCCGCCGTTTCCCAAGCCGATACCGCCGCCGAACCGGCCCGGCAAGCGCCGCCAGGACAATGGCGTGCTCGATGCGGCACCGCTGGGTTTCGTGCACTCGCCCGAAGACCTGGTCGTCGATGCCGACGGGCAACCGCGCCGCATCGACCATGCGTTCTCCTGGGCCTACCCGCTGTCCGCGCACGGCATGATGCACACCGTCATCCGCAACGCCTGGGCGGGTGACCCGTACAAGATCGACACGCTGATGATGTTCATGGCCAACATGAGCTGGAACTCGGCGATGAACACCGCGCAGACGATGCAGTGGCTCACCGACAAGGACGAGTCGGGCGAGTACCGCATCCCGCGAATCATCTATGCCGATGCCTACGCATCGGAGATGGTCGCCTACGCCGACCTGGTGCTGCCCGACACGACCTACCTGGAGCGCTTCGACGCGATCAGCCTGCTCGACCGGCCGATTTCCGATGCCGACGGCGCCGCCGACGCGATCCGCCATCCGGTCCTCGATGCCGCCGAGCAGAGTCCCGGGCGCGACGTGCGCGGGTTCCAGTCGGTGCTGATCGATCTGGGTGCGCGCATCGGCCTGCCCGGCCTGGTCAACGAAGACGGTTCGGCGAAGTACCGCGATTACGCCGACTACATCACCCGCCACGAGCGGGCGCCGGGCGTCGGCCTGCTCGCCGGCTGGCGTGGCGCCGATGGCGAACTGGAAGCCAAGGGACCGCCGAACCCGGACCAGTTGCAGCGCTACATCGACAACGGCGGCTTCTGGCGCAGCGAGGTTCCCGAAGACGCGCGCTACTTCAAGATGGCCAACCGCGGTTACCTGGACTGGGCGCAGCGCATGGGTTTCCTCGGCCATGCCGAGCCGATCGTGTTGCAGCTGTATTCGGAGACGCTGCAGAAGTTCCGTCTGGCGGCGCAGGGGCATGGACCCTCGCAGCCGCCTGATGAGCATCGCGAGCGGGTGGCCACGTACTTTGATCCGTTGCCGATGTGGTTCGAGCCTTTCGAAGGCGCGCAGACTTCACGCGACGCGTTTCCGCTCAGCGCGGTCACCCAGCGGCCGATGTTCATGTACCACGCCTGGGGTTCGCAGAACGCCTGGCTGCGCCAGATCGCCGCGCGCAACTGGATGTACATGCATCCGGAAACCGGCGCGCGCCATGGCATCGGCGACGAGGACTGGATCGACGTGACCTCGCACAACGGCACGATCACCGTGCAGGCCAAGTTCGCCGCCAACGTCCAGCCCGACACGGTCTGGACCTGGAACGCGATCGGCAAGCGCCGCGGTGCCTGGCGCCTGGGCAAGGACGCGCCGGAAGGCCAGAAGGGCTTCCTGCTCAACCACCTGATTTCCGACATCACCCCGCGCGGCGACTACGCCAATGCCGACCCGGTGACCGGGCAGGCAGCCTGGTTCGACCTGCGCGTGCGCATCACCAAGGCGGCCGACACCGGCGTGAGCATGAGCGAACCGCAGTTCGCGCCGCTCGAACTCGGCCAGGCCGACGACAGACCGCTGCGCTACGGCGCCCAGTTCCGCAGGAAACGCTCCGAATGAAATCACAGGCTCCGATGAAAGCGTTGCGCCTGATCGCCGGCTGGGCCTGCATCCTGCTCAGCTTCGCGCTGGTGGTCCTGCTTGGCTTTGGCGCGTTTGAATTGCCGTTCATTGCCCCGACCGGATCGACTTCGCTGGTGCCAACGTTGATGGGGCTGCTGCCGAGCACGACGTTCTCGATCGCGCTGTTCGCCGTCGGCGTGTGGTTGCTGCTCAAGGACAACCAGCGATGACCGGTCTGCCACCGCCGTCGAAGAAGAAGATGGGCCTGGTGATCGACCTCGACACCTGCGTCGGCTGCCACGCCTGCGCGGTGAGCTGCAAGGAATGGAACGCCGGCGGCTTCGCCGCGCCGCTGACCGACGAGCAGCCCTACGGCAAGGACCCGACCGGGGTCTGGTTCAATCGCGTGCACAGCTATGAAGTGGCGGCGACCGAGCCCGGTTCCTGCGGCAGCGCCGCGCCGTTGCCGGCGATGACATTGCACTTCCCGCGTTCGTGCCTGCATTGCGAGCAGCCGGCCTGCGTGACGGTTTGCCCCACCGGCGCCAGCTTCAAGCGCGCCGAGGATGGCATCGTCCTGGTCGACGAGGACAAGTGCATCGGCTGCAAGTTGTGTTCGTGGGCGTGCCCGTACGGTGCGCGCGAGTACAGCCCGGTCGAAGGCGTGATGAAGAAATGCACACTGTGCATCGATCGGATCTACAACGAGAACCTCGAAGAGGCCGAGCGCCAGCCGGCCTGCGTGCAGGCCTGCCCGACCCGCGCCCGCCATTTCGGCGACCTCGGCGATCCGGAGTCGAAGGTGTCGAAGCTGGTGGCAGAGCGCGGCGGCCTGGACCTGCTGCCGCAGCTGGGCTACCAGCCGGTCAACAAGTACCTGCCGCCGCGGCCGCGTCGTGCCAGTGAATCGCAGCCGGCTGCGGCGGAGGCCCCGGCCGAAAAGCTCGACACGGCGGCGCTTTCGCCACTGCTGCGCTGGGTCGACCGCGTGCTGTCGCGCTGATGGCCGCCTGAAGCGAACTGAACATGCATCCTGCCTTTTCCGTCATCTTCTTCACCACGCTGTCCGGCGCCGGCTATGGCGTGCTCGCGCTGATCGGCGTGTTGCTGACGGGTGCGCCGCTGGGTCGCCTGGTCGACGGTGGCGAACTCGGGGCAAAGCAGCTGGTGCTGCTGGCAGCGTTGGCGGCTGTATTGCTGGTGCTGGCAATGGCCATGGTCACCATCGGCCTGCTCAGCTCGACGTTCCACCTCGGCAAGCCGATGCGTGCATGGCGGGCATTCTCGCAGTGGCGAACGTCCTGGCTGTCGCGCGAGGGCGTGCTTGCACTTGCGACGTACGTGCCGACGGTGGCATTACTTGCGTTGGCGCTTGCGGTGATGCTCGGCGACCAGGCAAGCCGGAATATCCTTGCAACGGTAGCACCGGCACTTGGCATCGCCGCCGCAGTGCTGGCCGCCCTGACGGTGGCCTGCACGGCGATGATCTATGCCTCGCTCGTGCCCATCCCGGCCTGGCGGCATGGCCTGGTGATGCCGGCATATCTGGGTTTCGCCCTGCAGGGCGGACTGGCGATAGTGACCGCGGCGATCGCGCTGATGAAGTGGCCGGCGATCCCGCAGGCGCCCGTTGAACAACTTCTCGGTGGATTGGCGTTGGCGTTGGGGCTGGTCAGCCTGGTCCTGGTGGCAATCAAGATCCGCTACTGGCGTGACATCGACGTCCTGGCGCTGCCCGCAACGCGCGGCGATGCGGTCGGGTTGCCCGGGCGCGATGTCAGCGTGTTCGAGCGGCCGCACAGCGAGCAGAACTACCTGACGCGCGAGATGGGCTTCGTCGTGGCGCGCAAGCATGCGCACAAGCTGCGCACCATCGCGCTGATCCTGTTCGGCCTGGTGCCGGTCATCGCGGCAGTGCTGGTGTGGGCATTCCCCGCTGCCGCCGCGGTGGCGATGCCGCTGGCGGCGCTGTCCGTGCTGCTCGGCGCCTTCGTCGAACGCTGGCTGTTCTTTGCCCAGGCCCGGCACATGGTCACGCTCTATTACTGAACGAATTCAGCAGTTTGCGAGGTTCAGGGTGGACCTGTAACCGGTTTCACTGCATCATTCGGTCCCTCCACCACTGCCGCGACCGACCATGCTTGGTGTGCTCGGACTCGCCCTGCTGGGCGGCTCCATCCTCACCCTGCCCTCGCCAGCCTTGAATGGCGACCCGACGCTGATCGCCATTGCGAGCGATCCGGCGCAGATGCGGCTGTACTGTTTTTCCACGCGATGTGGCGACGAGGAGTGGCAGGTGGCGACGTCGTCGTCGACCCCGACCGTTCCCGCCACGGCCGCTCGCGCGAAGTCGGTCCGACTTCCCGGCAGCCAGCGCTACGCGCAGCTCAGTGCGCCGGCGACGCCGCGCGAAAGCCGCAGCAACTACTCCAATGATTTCCGCATCGGCACGCGTTATGGCGTGCAGGCGATGCGCGATGGCCCGACGCAGCTTGGCCTGACCCTCGGTGCCGGTTACCGGCTGGCGCCGCTGTACGACGACGGCATCAACCAGGCCGGTCCGGTGCTGCGTGGCGAGCTGAACTTCGGACAGAAGATCGGCGAACGCGCGGTGTGGACGCAGCGCGTGCAGTTCGAGAGCGGACGCGGTGAGGCCTTCGTCAAGCAGTCGCTGAGCCTGGATGTGGCGCTGTGGCCGAACTGGTCGCTTGAGAGCGACTTCGCGATCCGCCACGACACGCAGAACGGCGGTGGCAGTGAGACCGCCGAGAGCAAGCTGGAGTTGCGACGCCGGTTCTGAGGCCTCAGCTTGCCGCGATGAAGTCGCCGGCACCCTGCGCCAGCAGCATCTGCGCGACTTCCAGTCCGAGGCATTCCGGAGCATCTCCACGACCTTGCGCTTGCGCGCGCACGACGCGGCCGTCGGCGGCCGAACCGACCAGGCCGGCCAAGTAGAGATGCTCGCCATCCAGCTGCGCATAGGCCGCCACCGGCACATGGCAGCTGCCATGCAGGGCGCGGTTCATCGCCCGCTCTGCCTCGGCGCACGCGCGCGTGCCGCTGTCGTCGAGCAGCGCGCACAACTCGCGCGTGGCGACGTCATCGTCGCGGCACTCGATCGCCACCGCGCCCTGTGCCGGTGCCGGCAACCATTGCGGTGCCTGCAGGCGCGAGCGGATGCGGTCGTCGAAGCCCAATCGCTCCAGGCCTGCGCAGGCCAGCACGATCGCGTCGTACTCGCCGTTGTCGAGTTTGGACAGGCGCGTATTGACGTTGCCGCGCAGGTCGAGCAACTGCAGGTCGGGCCGCAGCGCGCGCAGTTGCGCCTGGCGCCGCAGCGATGACGTGCCCACGCGCGCGCCCTGCGGCAGCGCGGCGATGTCGGCGAAGTGGTTGCTGACGAAGGCATCGGCGTAGTCGGCGCGAGCCAGGATCGCCGGAAGGGCGAAGCCCGGTTCCAGCTCCATCGGCACGTCCTTGAGCGAATGCACGGCGCAGTCGGCCTCGCCACGCAGCATCGCCAGCTCCAGTTCCTTCAGGAACAGTCCCTTGCCACCGATTGCCGCCAGCGAACGGTCCAGCACTTCGTCGCCGCGCGTGCTCATTGGCACCAGGGTCACGGCCAGGCCCGGGTGGGCGGCGCGGAGGCGGTCGGCGACGTGCTCGCTCTGCCACAGGGCAAGCGGGCTTTTGCGGGTGGCGATGCGGAGCGTGGTCATGGCGCCATTATCGCCGGGAAACGGGGCCGGTGGCGCCGAAGGAATGAATCGTGCCGGGCCGCAAAGCGACTCCGGCCTGGATCATTTGCCAGGCCGCGTCATCTGACGCTGGCCGCATCGAAGTGGGGATTTTCGATGATGCCGAAGCGGTTGCCGAACGGATCTGCTACCGCACCGACCTTGATGCCGCCACCGACGTCCGTGACCGGGTCGATCGACGTGGCGCCGAGCTCGATCAGCCTGGCGTGTTCCTGCGATGCGTCCGCCACGCCCCAAAGGGCCTGCGGGCCGGCAACGCCGGGTTCACCATCGGGGATCAGGCCAAGCTCAAAACCTCCGACGTTGAAGCCAACGTAGAACGGCTCGTCGAAGTAGGGTTGCTGGCCAAGGACCTGCGCGTACCAGAGCTTTGCAGCGGCCAGGTCGGGGGTCGGGTAGATCGTGGTTCGCAGGCCAAGAATCATCTGAATTCTCTCAATGAATGACGGGATGCCAACGAGCGGCCAGACGCCGGAGTTTAGCCCAGCCGCGCAGCGGTCTGCCTTGAACTGGACCACCGGCGGGGTTCGACCACAGCCACCGAACATGGGACTTGTCTTATGTACTTCCTCCATGAGCCGCGGCAGTTTACGAACTGTGTCGTACACCGGTCGGATACATGCAACGAAAGAACTGGGCGGATCGTGAGCAACTGCTGCAGCTGGGTGGCGCCAAGCGCGAGTGCGCGAGGTTCTTTGGCGCATCGCGCATGGGCAGCATCGAGTTCCAATGCCAGGAGATGACCATCTGGCAACAGGTTCGAGGCGCATCCTGGCTTGAATCGAAAGAAGGGAGATTCCGCCTTCTCGCCGGCGACTGGATGATCCTGTCGAAGGACTCGATGCCTGTCCTGCAAGCGGGTCAACAGGGCATCTGCATCGGCCTGACGGTGAGCGAAGAGGCCATCAAGGCCATGGCGCACTTCTCCGACTTCGGCCTGCACGTCGGCCGCGGACGAATGTCTGCGCAAGAGGCCGGGGCGTTCGCCCGATTGTGGCGTCGGGCCGCCCGCCGCGCGGGCGAATGCGACGGCCCGCTCCGGGTCGACCCGACATTGCGGTCGATGCTTGCGCGCCTGGAGTCGCTTCAGAGCGATCAGCGCGAGGCGCTGCTGCTGTGTCCGGGCAGCGCGCTCGCGCGAAAGCGCCAGGTATTCGATCGCATGCAGCGCGCACATCTGTACCTGGAAGGCAACTGCCATCGCATCGTCCGCATCACCGAACTGGCCGAGCGGACGCAGTTCTCTTCCTGGTACTTCTCCAAGGTCTTCGTCAAGCTGTATCGCAGGACGCCGCAGGAAGCCGCATCCTCGTTTCGCCTGGAGCATGCAGCCGCATTGCTGACATCAACGCCGATGACCATCAGCGAAGTCGGCATGGCGAGCGGCTTCGACAACAACTGCAGCTTTGCCAGAAGCTTCCGCGCCCGCTTCGGCATGACGGCAACCGAGTACCGGAACAGTCCGAACCGGTTTGAACACACTACGCAAACCTGCGGAACGTCACGTGCAAGCCACGTAGCCGCTGACCGCACGCATCATCAACACAGCGCAGCAGGATGATTCTTCTCTCTCCGTCATAAGGTTTAGCGGCGTTTAACGCCTCAATAACACTTATCTGGAGAGAGATATGAATCACATCAGTCTGCGCATGGCGATGCGCGTCGGCATGCTGCCGGCAGGCATCGCGATCGCCTTGTCGCCCGGGTTTGCCGGCGCTCAGGAAAGCAGTGGCAAGGAAGCCACGACGCTGGACAAGATCGAGGTCACTGGCTCGCGAATCAAGCATGCGGATATCGAAACATCCCAGCCAATCTTCTCACTGAGCCGGGAGGACATCAGCTCGCAGGGTCTGACGTCGATCGGCGATGTCATCCAGAACCTGACCGCGGGCGGCTCGACCCTCAACTCCACCTACAACAATGGCGGCAACGGCGAGACGCGCGTCAGCCTGCGCAACCTCGGCTCCAACCGCACCCTGGTACTGGTGAATGGCAAGCGCTGGGTCGGCGGCACTGGCCTGGGTGGGGCTGTCGACCTCAACACCATTCCCACTGCAGCGGTGGAGCGCATCGAAGTACTGAAGGATGGCGCATCCACGATCTACGGCTCTGACGCGATCGCAGGCGTCGTCAACGTGATCCTGCGCCACGACTTCGATGGCGCCGAAGCCAACGCCTATCTCGGCCAGTTCGACAAGGGTGACGGCAACAAGCAGTCCTACGATTTCACGATCGGCAGCACCGGGGACCGCTTCTCGGCCATGCTCGGCTTCGGTTACGTGAAGGAAGACCCGGTCCTCGCCGGTGACCGTTACATATCCAAAGAGCCTACCTACACCACCGGCAACTTCTACGGCAGCGGCACCAGCCCGGACGGGCGTTTCGCCCTGTGCCCTGGCGGATACAACTCTGCCAAGGGCGCATGCAACGGCGCCCAGACCAACTTCAACGGCGGTGCTGGCACCTTCACGTACGACGGCGCCGGTTCCGCTCCGCGTCCTTACGTGGTCGGCCAGGATGCCTACAACTTCGCGCCCGAGAACTACCTGCTGACACCGCAGGAACGACGCTCGGTCTTCGGCAACGCATCGGTTGCCATTACCGACGATGTCAGCTTCAAGACCACGGTCACCTACAACCAGCGCGAATCGGCGGAATTGCTGGCCGCGATGCCGGTGACGCTGGGCACGGCGCCTACCGTCCCGGCGAAGCAGGCGCAGGTCTTCATCAGCAAGGACAACCTCTACAACCCGTTCGGCGCCGACGTTTCGCGCGTCCAACGCCGCACCAACGAGACCGGTGGGCGCCAGTTCCACCGCGACGTCCGCACGTTCGCCATGGACGCAGCGTTCGATGGTGTCCTGCACGCCGGCGAGAGGAGCTTCGACTGGGAGGCGGGTTACTTCTATGGCGAGAACAAGGCCAACAACACGACCGAAGGTCTGTTCAACCTGACCGCACTCGGCCAGGCACTCGGGCCGTCGTTCCGCGATGCCGAGGGTGTTGCGCGCTGCGGCACCGCCGCGCTGCCCATTCCGGGATGCGTGCCGCTGAACTTCCTCGGCGGCGCCGGCAGCATCACGCCGGAGATGCTGGAGTTCTCGACCTTCACCGCGCACGACGAATTCAAGTACACCCAGAAGAGCTACTACGCCAACATTGGTGGCGAATTGTTCGATCTGCCGGCCGGCGCGTTTGGCTTCTCGCTGGGTGCTGAGCATCGCGAGGAGTCCGGTTACGACTCTCCGGACGCGCTGATCAACTCGGGCAACACGACCGGAAACGCGCGCCGGGCCACCAACGGTGGCTACGATCTCGATGAAGCCTATCTCGAGCTGTCGGTGCCGGTGCTGGCCGACCTGCCGTTCGCCAAGCTCCTGGATTTCTCGCTGGCCACGCGCTATTCGGACTACAGCAACTTTGGCGACACGCTTAACAGCAAGTTTGGCTTCCGCTGGAAGCCCATCGACGACCTGCTGGTCCGCGGCAACTGGTCGCAGGGCTTCCGCGCACCTTCGATCGATGAGCTGTTCGCCGGCCAGGCGGACTCCTTCCCGAGCCTGAGCGATCCGTGCAACAGCACCAGCTTCCCGGTGCAGAGCACGGTCGCAAAGAAGACCTGCGTGGCACAAGGCGTGCCTGCTGGAGGCTATGTTCAGGATGGCAACCAGATCCGCACGACCGTAGGCGGCAATACCAAGCTGAAACCGGAAACGTCGGAGTCGACCACGTTCGGATTCGTTTACAGCCCGGATCAGGTCCAGGGCCTGGATATCTCGCTTGACTGGTGGAAGATCAAGATCGAGGACGCGATCACGACCATCGGCGCTGAAGACATCATCCAGCAGTGCTTGAACTCCGGCGGTGTCGGTCCGACCTGCCGCCTGTACACCCGCCAGCCCAGCGGCGAAATCTCCACCCTGCTCGACACCAATGTAAACATCGGCGGCACGCGAGTGGAGGGCTACGACCTGACGCTGGGCTACCGCCTGCCGGAGACCAGCTTTGGCAAGCTCAGCTTGGCCTGGGACACCACATACCTGGCTCAGTATGAGGACGACCTGGATGGCGATGGCATCTACGGCGAAGACGAGCAGCGGCAGCCGGCGATAGGCCAGCCGATCAACCACGACGAAGGCGGGAACAGGGTCGGCGAGTACAAAGACCGGAACAACCAGTGGCGCATCCGCTCCAATCTGGCGACGCGCTGGCAGAAGGGCGACTTCGGGGCCACTTGGAATGTCCGCTACTTCTCGTCGCAGGACGAGGTGTGCGATCCGCAGTTCGAGGCCGACGGATTTGGTTACCTGTGCACCGAGAGCAACCGCTACATCGGTATTCCGACCGACGCCAACAACAACGGGGTGTGGGACGGTGTTGCGGGCGGCGACAGCGTCGATCCGAGGAAGGAGTCGACGCACCACATCGGCGCCACGACCTACCACGACGCCAGCGTCTACTGGAATTCGCCGTCGAACGCCACGGTCACGCTCGGCATGAATAACCTGTTCGACAAGAACCCGCCGATCGCGCTGAGTGCGTTCGCCAACTCGTTCGATCCGCAGTACGAGGTGCCGGGCCGCTTCTTCTACATGCGCTACTCGCAGAAGTTCTGATCTCCTCGGTGTGTGAATGCACCTTACGGCCCCGCAAGGGGCCGTTTTTTTGGTTCTGTCTTCGACCGTCATCCCGGCGAACGCCGGGATGCATTTGCTTTTTCTCTGACGTCGAAAGCAACGTCACTGGGTCCCCGCCTTCGCGGGGATGACGGGGTGGGAGCAACGTCCATGGATTCCCGCCTTCGCGGGAATGACGGACAGGAGCCGTAGACCGGGCAATGAATTACCGGAGCGTCGTCCGCCGGGTCGGGGATTGCGCAGCAGTGGGCCATGGATGGCCCACGCCCCGCATTCGGACAGGATGTTCGACTAAGGGGCGGAGCAATCCCCGGCCCGGCGGACGACGCCACCCCGCAGCCTGACGCAACCATCCCGCAGATGATGCCGGACGTCCGGATCTGCCGGCTTCCCGCACTTGGACGAAGGACTTTTTTTCAGGCGACTTCGCGAACCCGATGCCGCCACGTCCCCTGCGGGAGCTTCGCGCCCGGCGCTAGAGGTGCTTGAGCGTTTCCTTCAGCCCCGCCACGCAGCGGCGGCTGACTTCCAGCGGCTGCTTGCCATGGCGCAGCACCGCCTGCACGTGGCCGTCGGCGGCACGGCGCAGTTCGACGATCTCGTGGCGAGCGACCAGGCAATTGCGGTGGATGCGGACGAAGCGCTCGCCGAACTCGTCTTCGAGCGACTTCAGCGACTCCTCGATCAGGTCCTCGCCGCGGGCGTGATGCACGACGACGTACTTCTCCTCGGCCTGCAGGTAGTGCACGTCCTCGATCGGGATCAGGCGCAGGCTGCCGCGCAGTCGCGCGCACAGGTGGCTGCGGCGCTGCCCGGCGCCGGGACCGGCGGAAGTGGTGGAGCGCTCGCGCCCGGCGGCGAAGGTGCGCACGCGCTCGAGCGCGGCGGCCAGGCGTTCGGCGCGCACCGGCTTGACCAGGTAGTCGATTGCCTCGGCTTCGAAGGCGGACAGCGCATGCGCGTCGTAAGCGGTGCAGAACACCACGGCCGGGCGCGGTTCAAACGCGGCCAGGTGGCGCGCGGCTTCGAGTCCGTCGATGCCCGGCATCGCGATGTCCAGCAGCACCAGGTCGGGATGGTGTTCGGCGCAGGCGTGCAGCGCGTGCTGGCCGTCGGCCGCCTCGGCGACGACCTCGACACCGCGCTGCTCGGCCAATAGTCCCCGCAAGCGCTCGCGCGCCAGCGGTTCGTCGTCGGCGATCACTATCCTCATTGGCGCCTCTACCCGTTGGGCATTGCCTCGGGCTGATGGTAGCCCCCGGCAGCGCCCGCTACCAATCGGTCAGGCGGATTTGATCGACAAGGATGCGACTCAGGCCGCAAATCGCTTGGCCAGCCAGTCGCCCAGGGCCTGGATTTCCTCGGCGCAGACCTGGTGGGCCATCGGGTAGTCGTGCCATTCCAGCGCGAAACCCAGGTCCTTCATGGTCGCCGCGCCCATCTGGCCGACCACCGCCGGCACCACCGGATCGAACTGGCCGTGGGCCATGAACACCGGCTGCGACAAGGCCGCCGGCTTGAGTTTCGTTGCCGCTTGGTGTGGTCCGAGCGGCAGGTAAGTCGACAGTCCGACGATGCCGGCCAGGGGCTGCTCGCGCCCCAGGGCCGAGGCCAGGGCGATCGCGCCGCCCTGGGAAAAGCCGATCAGGACGATGCGCTCGGGCGCGATCCCGCGCGCGACTTCGCGTGCGATCAGCGCTTCGACCTGCGCCACCGACTCGGCCACGCCGGCTTCGTCGGCACGCTTGCCGGCGGCCAGCGCGTCGAAGTCGAAGCTGACGATGTCGTACCAGGCGCGCATGCGCATGCCGTTGTTGATCGTCACCGCCCGCACCGGCGCGTGCGGGAACACGAAGCGAATGGCCGGCCAGTCGCGGCGCACCAGCTCGGGCACGATCGGGGCGAAGTCATGGCCGTCGGCTCCCAGCCCGTGCAGCCACAGCACGGTCCAGGTCGGCGAAGGGGCGGTTTCGTGCTCGACGGTCTCGAGCAGGGGGGCGTTGGAATCCATGCCGGCATTGTCGCCGCTGCGGCGCTGCCCTGCCATGCCTGCCGCCCCGGGCCGCCGCGCCAGCGAAATTGTGTATCGCCAGGGTCGGCGCGTACCCTTGCCGGCATGTCCGCGTCCTCCGCCCTCAACGCTGCCGTGCGCTTGCTGCTGCTCGGGCTGCTGCTGGTCAGCTTCACGCTGAAGCCGGCGCTGGCATTCGCCGAGGAAGTGCATGAGCTGGTCGAGCATGCGGCGGCCGGCAGTCACGGGCATGGCCATGAGTTCGGTGAGCATGCTGTGGACCACGCACCGGCACCCGACGACGGCCAGTCCGGCCACGACGACGACCACTGGCATCTGACCCATTGCTGCGGCCAGCAGGCAGCGATGCTGCCACGGATGCAGTTCGACCTTCCGACCGCCGTATCCGCCTCACCGGTGGCGACGCTGTCGGTCGCCTTCGCGCCGACGCGCCTGACCGCTCCGTTCCGTCCTCCGATCGCGGCGTGACCTGCCCGGCCCCTGTGCCGGCTGTCCGTCCCCTCTACTTCGGAGCTTCTCCCATGTATTCGCGACTCGCGGCCCGTGCCGCGTTGGTCGTCGTGCTTGCTGCGGCCCCGCCCGCACAGGCCGGCGAGCGCTTGACCCTGGACGATGCGTTCGCACGCGTCGTCGGCACTGCATCACTGCCTCCCCATCCCGAACTGCGCCTGGGCGGTGCCCGTGGCGACGTCCTCGCCGCCGAACTCGAGGTCGCCGCGCAACGGCCGGCGCTCGTGGCCGGCGCCGAACTCGAGAACGTGCTGGGCAGCAACACCTACAGTGGCGTCGATCGCGCCGAACTGACGCTGACGCTGGCGTCGGTGCTGGAACGCGGCGGCAAGCGCGACGCGCGCCGTGCCCTGGCGCAAAGCCGCATCGATGCGCTCGGCATCGAGCGCGAATCCAGCCGCCTGGACCTGCTGGCGGAAACCGCGCGGCGCTATCTCGCCGTCGTCGCCACCGGCCCGCAGCTGGCAATCGCCGACGAGGACATCGCCCAGCGGAGGCGCACGGTCGTGGCCGCGCAACGACGACTGGATGCCGGTGCGTCGCCGGAGTCGGTGGTGCTGACGGCACAGGCCGCGCTCGCGCGCGCCGAACTCGAGCGGCGCCGCACCGCCCAGCAACAAGCGTCCGCGCGCCAGCACCTGGCGGCACTGTGGGGCGAGCGCGAGCCCGATTTCGAGCTTGCCGGCGCCAACGTGCTGGACCTGCCCGACATCGCCGACTTCGGCGCTCTCGCGCAGCTGCTGCAAGGCACGCCGGAACTGGCCCGCTTCGCCGACCAGCGCCGAATCGGCGAAGCACGCCTGCAGCTGGCACGCGCGCAAGCCTCGCCCGACCTCGAATGGCAGGTCGGCGTGCGCGGTTTCAAGGAAGACAACGACGTCGCGCTGATTGGTGGCCTGTCGCTGCCGCTGGCCAGCGGACGCCGTGCGCAACCGCAGATCCGCGCCGCGCAGGCGGAATTGGCGGTCACCGAAGTCGAAAAGGAGGCGCAGGGACTGGCCCTGTACTCGACCCTGGTCGAAGCGCACGGACGCTACCGCGTCGCGCAGCTGGAAGTGCTGCGCCTTCGCGACGACGTGCTGCCCAAGCTGGCGCGTGCCCAGGCCGCGGCCGAGCGCGCGTTCGGCGCTGGCGCGATCAGCTACCTGGAAATCGCCCAGCTGCAATCGGAAACCACCAGCGCGCGGCGCGAGCAACTAGATGCCGCGCTGTCGGCACAGCGCGCGTTGATCGAGATCCAGCGACTCACCGGCGAACCGCTCGTCGTTGCCGCCGCCCCCGCACAAGGCCAGCTCCCATGAATGCTTTGATCAACACCACCGCACTTGCGCTGGCGCTGCTGCTGGCCGCCTGTGGCGGCGAGCGTTCCGCCGACGCCGGGCATGCACATGACGCCGGCGACGAACACGGCCAGGCCGAGGAAGCACGCAAGGGTGCCCATGGCGGTCGCGTGCTGGAGCAGTCCGGCTATCGCGTCGAACTGGCCATAGCCGAAGCCGGCATGCCGCCGCGCTACCAGGCGTGGCTGTACCGCGGCGACACACCGCTGCCGGCCACCACCGGCACCGTCGAAGTGCGCCTGCGGCGTCTGGACGGTGCCAGCGAGCGCCACGCCCTGAAGCCGCGTCCGGATGGCAGCCTCATCGCCACCAGCGTCGTCGCCGAGCCGCATTCGTTCGACGTCGAAGTGCTCGCCACGATCGAAGGCAAGGCGCTGCGCTGGAGTTACCCGAGCTACGAGGGACGCACGCGCATCGCGGAGGCAACTGCGCGGACGTCGGGCATCCGGGCCGCACCCGCCACGGCCGGCATGATCGCCGACGAACACGAGGTGCAGGGCCTGCTGACGCCGGTCGAAGGACGCCAGGCCAAGGTCGCCGCGCGCTTCCCCGGCCCGGTGCGCGCGTTGCGCGCGAACCTCGGCGATCGCGTCCGCGCCGGCCAGGCGCTGGCGACGATCGAAAGCAACCTCAGCCTGAGCACCTACACGGTCACCTCGCCCATCGACGGCGTCGTGCTCGCGCGCAATGCCTCGGTCGGTGACGTCGCGGCGGAAGGCGCGCCGCTGTTCGAGATCGCCGACCTGTCGAAGCTGTGGGTCGACCTGCACATCTTCGGCGCCGACGCCCAGCACATCCGCCCGGGTGTTCCGGTCCGGGTCACGCGCCTGAGCGATGGCGTGAGCGTGGACACGCAGCTCGAACGCGTGCTGCCCAACACCGCCACCGCCAGCCAGAGCACCGTCGCCCGCGCCACGCTCGACAACGCCGACGGCCTGTGGCGTCCCGGTTCGGCCGTGCAGGCGCGCATCACCGTCGCCCAGCAGCCGGCCGCGCTGGTGGTGCCGCTGTCGGCGCTGCAGACCTTCCGCGACTGGGACGTGGTGTTCATCCGCGTCGGCGACACCTTCGAGGTGCGTCCGCTCGAGCTGGGCCAACGTGACGGGCAACGGGTGGAAGTGCTCTCGGGCCTGAAGCCCGGCGACCAGGTCGTGGTCGAACAGAGCTACCTCATCAAGGCGGACATCGAAAAGTCCGGCGCCTCGCACGACCACTGAGGACGCCGACATGCTCGAGAAAATCATCCGCTTCGCCATTGGCCACCGTTGGCTGATGCTCGCGCTCACCCTGGCGCTGGTGCTGCTGGGCATCTGGAGCTTCCGCCAGCTTCCGATCGACGCCACGCCGGACATCACCAACGTCCAGGTGCAGATCAACTCCGAAGCCACCGGTTACTCGCCGCTGGAGTCGGAACAGCGCATCACCTTTCCGATCGAGACGGCGATGGCCGGCCTGCCCGGGCTCGACTACACCCGTTCGCTGTCGCGCTACGGCCTGTCGCAGGTCACGGTGGTGTTCAAGGACGGCACCGACCTGTACTTCGCCCGCCAGCAGGTCGCCGAACGCCTTCAGCAGACGCGCTCGCAGCTGCCGCCGGGGATCGAGCCGGAAATGGGACCGATCGCCACCGGCCTGGGCGAGATCTTCATGTACACCGTCGAGGCCAACCCGGAGGCACGCAAGCCGGACGGCACGCCCTGGACCTCCACCGACCTGCGCACCCTGCAGGACTGGGTGGTTCGGCCGCAGCTGCGCAACACGCCGGGAGTGACCGAGGTCAACACGATCGGCGGTTTCGCCCGGCAGATCCACATCACCCCGGAGCCGGCGCGGATGGTCGCGCTCGGCTTCACCCTGCGCGACCTCGTCACGGCGGTGGCTGCCAACAACCAGAACATCGGGGCCGGTTACATCGAGCGCAACGGCCAGCAGTTCCTGGTGCGCGTGCCGGGCCAGGTGGCCGACGCCGCGGCGATCGGCGAGATTGTGCTCGACCGCCGCGATGGCGTGCCGATCCGCGTGCGCGATGTCGCCAGCGTCGGCGAAGGCCCTGAGTTGCGCAATGGTGCCGCCATGCAGGACGGCCGCGAGGTCGTGCTGGGCACGGTGTTCATGCTGGTCGGCGCCAACAGCCGCGATGTCGCACAGGCCAGTGCGGCGCGGCTGCAACAGGTCAACGCCAGCCTGCCACCGGGCGTGGTCGCCACTGCCGTCTACGACCGCACCGCGCTGGTCGACCGCACCATCGCCACCGTGTCGAAGAACCTCGCCGAGGGCGCGCTGCTGGTGGTGGTGGTGCTGTTCGTGCTGCTCGGCAACTTCCGCGCGGCGCTGATCACCGCGGCGGTGATCCCGCTGGCGATGCTGTTCACCGTGTGGGGCATGGTCCGCGGCGGCGTGTCGGGCAATCTGATGAGCCTGGGCGCGCTCGACTTCGGCCTGATCGTCGACGGTGCGGTGATCATCATCGAGAACTGCCTGCGCCGTTTCGGCGAGATGCAGCATGCCCTGGGCCGCACGCTGGAGAAGGAGGAGCGCTTCGAGCTGACCGCCAAGGCCACCGCCGAAGTGATCCGGCCGAGCCTATTCGGCGTGGGCATCATCACCGCCGTCTACCTGCCGATCTTCGCCCTCACCGGTATCGAGGGAAAGATGTTCCATCCGATGGCGATCACGGTGGTGCTTGCTCTGAGCGGGGCGATGCTGCTGTCGCTGACGTTCGTGCCGGCGGCGATCGCGTTGTTCCTCGGCGGTCGCGTGGAGGAGAAGGAGAACCGGGTGATGCAGTGGTGCAGCCGTCGCTATGCGCCGTTGCTGGCATGGACGCTGCGCCGCCGCGCCTGGGTGTTCGGCGCAGCGGTCACGCTGGTGGTGGGCTGCGGCCTGCTGGCAACGCGGCTGGGCAGCGAGTTCATTCCCAACCTCGACGAAGGCGACCTGACCATCCACGCGCTGCGCATTCCCGGCACCAGCCTGACCCAGGCGGTGTCGATGCAGGCGACGCTGGAGCGCACGCTTGGCAGCCTGCCCGAGGTCGAGCGCGTCTTCAGCAAGATCGGTACCGCCGAGATTGCCAACGACCCGATGCCGCCGTCGGTGACCGACACCTTCGTGATGCTCAAGCCGCGCGAGGACTGGCCCGACCCGGGCAAGCCCAGGGCGGCACTGCTGGCCGAGTTCGAGGCGGCGGCGCGCAGCCTGCCGGGCAACAACTACGAGTTCACCCAGCCGATCCAGATGCGCATGAACGAACTGATATCGGGCGTGCGAGCCGATGTCGCGGTCAAGGTCTATGGCGACGATCTCGACACGCTGGTCAAGCTCGGCCAACGCATCGAGGAAGTCGCCGGATCCGTTCCGGGCGCAGCCGACGTGAAGATCGAACAGGCCACCGGCCTGCCGCTGCTGACGGTGGTTCCCGATCGCCAGGCGCTGGTGCGTTACGGCCTCAACCCGGGCGACGTGCAGGCCACGCTGGCGACGGCGGTCGGTGGCGAAGTGGCGGGGCAACTGTTCGAAGGCGACCGCCGCTTCGACATCGTCGTGCGCCTGCCGGAACGGTTGCGACAGGATCCTGCGGCGCTGGAAGACCTGCCGATTCCGTTGCCTGCCAATGTCGCCGGCCACGACGAGTCCAGCCTGCCCGGCAGCTGGAGCGCCGGCACGCCACGCACGGTTCCGCTGCGCGAGGTGGCGAGGATCGAAACCGTGCTCGGCCCCAACCAGATCAACCGCGAGAACGGCAAGCGGCGCGTGGTGGTGACGGCGAACGTGCGCGGTCGCGACCTGGGTGGCTTCGTCAGCGAACTGCGTGAACGCGTCGACGCGCAGGTGCGCATGCCCAGTGGCTACTGGATCGACTATGGCGGCACGTTCGAGCAGCTGATCTCTGCCAGCCAGCGCCTGTCGGTGGTGGTTCCGGTGACGCTGGCGATCATCTTCGCCCTGCTGTTCTGGTCGCTGGGTTCGGTGCGCGATGCCGCCATCGTCTTCAGCGGCGTGCCGCTGGCGTTGACCGGTGGCGTGGTGGCGCTGGCCCTGCGCGGGATTCCGTTGTCGATCTCCGCCGGCGTCGGCTTCATCGCGCTGTCGGGCGTGGCCGTGCTCAACGGCCTGGTGATGATCGCCTTCATCCGCAAGCTGCGCGAACAGGGTGCGGCGCTGGACGTGGCCATCGTCGACGGCGCGCTCGGCCGCTTGCGGCCGGTGCTGATGACGGCGCTGGTGGCATCGCTGGGCTTCGTGCCGATGGCGTTCAACCAGGGCGCGGGGGCCGAGGTGCAGCGACCGCTGGCGACGGTGGTGATCGGCGGGATCGTGTCGTCGACGCTGCTGACGTTGCTGGTGCTGCCGGTGCTGTATCGCTGGCTGCATCGCGGCGGCTCGGCCAGGAGCTGACTCCCGCTCCTCCGGGTAGGAGCGAGCTTGCTCGCGACCGGCGTCGGAAATGCCCTTCGCGAGCAAGCTCGCTCCTACAACTGGCGGCACCGGCGCGCGATTGCCGCCGGGCAATCACGGCACCACTGCCCGCACAAGCCCTAGACTGCCGCCATGGAACCCTTCCTGCCCGGCGCCACCCGTGGCGTGCTCGAAGCCGCTGCCGACGCGATCGCACACGGCGAGCCGGCCGCGCTCGCGCTGGTGCTGGAAACGTCCGGGTCGACCTATGTCCATGCCGGGGCGCTGGCGCTGTTCGGCAGCGAAGGCCGCCAGGTCGGCTGGCTCAGCGGCGGCTGCCTGGAGCCGGAGATCGCGTTGCGCGCCGAAGAAGCGGTGCGCACGCAGACGATCCAGTGGCTGGAGATCGACACGCGCAACGATGAAGACCTGCTTTCCGGTTCCGCCGTGGGCTGTCGTGGCCGCCTGCGCATCGCCCTGCTGCCGCTGGCGTCGCTGGCGCCGTGGCCGGCGCTGATCACGGCATGGCGTTCGCGACAGGGTCCGCTCGAAGTCATCCTGGAGCCGGGCGGCGGCGCCATCGCGAGTATCGGCATGCAGCGCAGCGTGCACCGTTTCCAGGCCGCCAGCGTGCCGTGGCCAGACCCGCCGCCGACATGGACGCTCAGCATCGCGCGCCCGCCGGCGGTGCTGCTGCTCGGCGCCGGGCCGGAAACACCGCTGTTGCTGCCCATGCTGCGCCTGCTGGGCATCACCACCACGCTGGTCGAGCGGCGTCCGCGCTGGCAATCCGTCGGCTCCGATGCCGATGTCGCCATCGCCCAGTCGCCAGCGCAGGTGTTGCCGACCGCCGAAGGCCAGTTCGATGCCGCGCTGGTGATGCACCACCATTTCGAACTCGATCGCGAAGCATTGGTGGCGCTGGCCGATTGCGCTATACGTTTCGTCGGCCTGCTCGGTCCGGTGCGGCGTCGCGAAGACCTGTTCCGCGTGCTGCCCGCCACCGTTCGCGAGGCGTTGCTGCCGCGCCTGCACTCGCCGGTAGGCCTCGCGCTTGGCGGCACGGGACCGGAGGCGATCGCGCTGAGCATCGCCGCGCAGTTGCAGAACCATTTGCACGGAGGCCGTGCGTGAGCGAAGCGGCGCATGCCGCGGTGGTGCTCGCCGCCGGCGGCAGCCGCCGGCTCGGGCGCCCCAAGCAGCTGCTGTGCCGCGATGGCGAGACCCTGGTGCATCGCGCCGTGCGCCTGGCCGCGGCAACGCATCCGCAGCGCCTGCTGCTGATTACCGGGGCCGATGCGATGCGGATTGCCGAAGCCGGCGCCGGCTTCGATGCCGAGTGCACCGTCAACCAGGACTGGTCGCAGGGGCTGTCGAGCAGCCTGAAATGCGCGGCATCGGCGTTGGCTGGCTTCGAAGGCAAGGTACTGGTGCTTGGCTGCGACCAGCCCGCGCTCGAGTCACATCATCTGCAGGCACTGCTGGACGGCGCCAGCCAATCCGCTTCGGGCTGCGCGGCGACCGCGCATGGCGAAGCCGCCGGCATTCCGGCGCTGGTCACGATGGCGATGCTGACGGAGGCGTCGGCGCGGCTGGATGGCGACCGCGGACTGGGCGCGCAACTGACGGCGCTAGGCGGAGCTTTGTGGCGGACGGACGCGCCGGAACTGCGGCTGGACATCGATCGCGAAGACGACGTCGCGGTGGCAGTGGCGTCGGGATTGCTCGATCGCTGAGCGCGGATCGGCGGGAGACAGACCGACCGCCGGCGTGGCGGCGACCGGGAAAGGATGCGGTGGCTTGCGCGCACCGCATCCCGGTAGATCACAACGGCTTAGGCCGCTGCGTCCTTCAGCTTCTTCAGCGGACGGACCTTGACCTTGACCGAAGCCGGCTTGGCGGCAAACCAGACTTCTTCCTTGGTGAACGGGTTGATGCCCTTGCGCTTCGGCTTGGCCGCAACGCTGACGGCGGTGATCTTCAGCAGGCCCGGCAGGGTGAACGCACCAGCGCCCTTCTTGCTGACCGAGCCGTGCACGGCACCTTCCAGTGCAGCCAGGACAGCGCGCACGTCCTTGGCAGCGACGCCCGCGGCCTCGGCGATGTGCGCAACCAGGCCCGACTTGGTCAGCGCTTCCTTGATCGGCTTCGGTGCAGCCGGCTTGGCGGCGGCGGCCTTCTTCGGCGCGGCCTTCTTTGCCACTTTCTTCGTCTTCGCCATATGTGTCTCGTAATACTCGATTAGTTGATGGGTGCCCGGATTTCCCCGCTAGGCAAGCGGAATGTAGGGCAAGGCAAGTGCGCCGCCAAGTGGTAAGAGGCGAAAAAATGCGGGAAATTGCTACTTTCTTCGCCAACGACCGCCATGACGGCCCACTTTGGCCGTTTGTCCGTCAGACAATCGACAGTGCCGCGGCCTCGCGCGCCAGGCTTTCGATGCGCTCCCAGTCGCCTTGCGCCAGTGCATCGGCCGGTGTCAGCCACGATCCGCCCAGGCAAGCGACGTTGGGCTGACGCAGGTATTCGGGCGCGCGTGCGGCGTCGATGCCGCCCGTCGGACAGAAGCGGACCTGGGCAAACGGCCCGCGCCAGGCCGCCAGCAAACCCAGTGCATTGATCGCCTGCGCGGGGAACAGCTTGAGCAGGTCGAAGCCGGCGGCCATCGCCGCCATCACCTCGCTGCCGGTGGCGACACCCGGCAGGTAGGCCATCGATTCCTCGCGCGCGGCGGCCAGCAATTGCGGCGAGGACCCGGGCGAGACCGCGAACGATGCACCGGCGCGCTGCACCTGGCGCATCTGCGCGGCATCGAGCACGGTGCCGGCGCCGACCTTCATCCCCGGCACCTGCGCGGCGACCGCGGCGATCGCGTCGAGCGCCACCGGCGTGCGCAACGTCACCTCGATCGCATCGATGCCACCGCGCAGCAGCGCCTGCGCCACCGCCACGGCTTCATCGACGCTGCCGGGCGTGTAGACCGGGATGATGCGGCTGCCGCGCAGCAGCGCCCGGGCGTCAACGACGGACATGGAAGCCGGCCTGTGCGGTGAAAGCCTCGACGTCTTCGCGCGAGACCAGGTTGAAGTCGCCCGGCAGGGAGTGCTTCAGGCAGGCCGCGCCGAGGCCGAAGTGGAGCAGCTCGGGCGGCGCCATGCCGGTGATCAGTCCATGCAGGACGCCGGCGGCGAAGGCGTCGCCGGTGCCGATACGGTCGACGATCGCCTCCAGCTCGTAGGCGGGCGCGCGATGGCGCGCGCCATCGCGCCCGCACATCACCGCCGACAGCGTGTGGTGGTCGACGCTGTGCTGGCGGCGCAGCGTGCAGGCCAGCCATTGCAGGTGCTCGAACGCGGCGAACGCATGCGCGGCGGCCTCGGCCACCGCGTCCTCGCCTTCGGCGGCGCTGCGCTGGCCCAGGACCACTTCGATATCGCGGTGGTCGGCGAACACCAGGTCGGCCTCGGCGAAGATGCGGCGCAGGATCGCGGCGGCGTCGCCGTTCCACGCCTGCCAGAGCTTGCCGCGGAAGTTGCCGTCGAAGGACACCTTGACCCCGCGCCGGCGCGCCGCCTGCGCCGCGGCGATGGTCGCCTCGGCCGTGGCGGCGCCCAGTGCCGGACTCACGCCGGACAGGTGCAACCAGCTGGCGCCGTCGAGCAGCGCGTCCCAGTTGTAGTCGGTGGATCGGACGAACGCCGAATCGGCGCGGTCGTAGAGCACTTCGCTCGGACGCTGCATCGCGCCGTTGGAGAGGAAGTACAACCCCATCCGTCCGGGCGCTGTGCGCACATGGCGCGTGTCGACCCCGTATCGGCGCAGTTCGCCGATCGCCGCCTCGCCCAACGCGTTGTCCGCCACGGTGCTTGCCACCGCAGCGTCATGGCCCAGGCGCGCCAGTGATACGGCGACATTGGCCTCGGCCCCGCCGATGTGGACTTCCAGCCCCGGCGACTGCAGAAGACGCTCGCGCCCCGGCGCCGACAGGCGCAGCAGCAGCTCCCCAAAACACACGATCCGTTGACTCACGCCCTGCTCCCGGAGGATGGAATTGTCCCTATTGATAGCGCCTGCCCCGCCGCCCCGGCGGTTATGGCGCACCGCAGCATGCGAACCGCTGTCCCTTTTGTTAGGGTTTTGGCCATCGGTGTCATTTGCACCGCCGAACACCGCCGGATCACGATAGCAAGCGTCGCAAGCCAGTCAACAAGCACCTTACAAGCTGTCTTAGTCATTAGGGAGGGGAACCTATGCAATTTCAGCGTGCCACCAAAAAGACACCGGTTACCTTATTGGCGGCCTCTATAGGCCTGGCGCTCCAGATGGCAGCGCTCAGCGCGCTTGCCCAGGATGCGTCCACGACCAATGAGTCCACCGCAGCGACCGAAGCCGTCGCCAATACTGCCGCACAGCAGCGCCAGGACGCGACCGATCTCGATGCCGTCGTCGTCACCGGCTTCCGCGGCAGCCTGGAAAAGGCACTGGACAAGAAGCGCAGCGAAGTAGGCGTGGTCGACGCGATCGTCGCAGAAGACATCGCCGACTTCCCGGATCTCAACCTCGCCGAATCCTTGCAGCGCATTCCGGGCGTGTCGATCGCGCGCGATGCCGGCGAGGGCCGTCAGATCTCGGTGCGTGGCCTCGACAGCCAGTTCACCCGCGTGCGCATCAACGGCATGGAAGCGCTGACCACCACCGGCGGTACCGACAGTTCCGGCGGCGCCAACCGCGGCCGCGGTTTCGACTTCAACGTGTTCGCCTCGGAGCTGTTCAACAGCATCACCGTGCGCAAGACCGCCTCGGCCGACATCGAGGAAGGCGCGCTCGGCGCCACCGTCGACCTGCAGACCGCGCGTCCGTTCGACTACGACGGCTTCACCTTCGTCACCGGTGCGCAGCTGGGTTACAACGACCTGGCCGGGGATCTCGACCCGCGCGCGACCATGCTGATGAGCAATACCTGGTTCGACAACAAGTTCGGCGCCCTGCTCTCGGTGGCCTACACCAAGCGTCGCCTGGTCGAGGAAGGACACAGCACGGTGCGCTGGGACACCGGCACCAGCAGCGGCGGTTTCGCCGGCACGCCTTCGGTGGAAAACGCCGCCACGTTCCACCCGCGTATTCCGCGTTACGGCGTTCTCGAGCATGAGCAGGAGCGCCTGGGCATCACCGCGTCGCTGCAGTTCGACCCGAGCGACAAGACCTCGCTGGGCCTGGACGTGATGTACGCCGACCTCGATGCCACGCGCGGCGAGAACTTCCTCAACGGTCTGTCGTTCAGTCGCGGCGCCTGCGTCGCGGGCGCGGCCGGCAACGCCTGTCGCGCCGCCGGTGCTGGCGGCAAGCCGGAGACGGTCGTGCTGGAAAGCGCAGTCGACGGCCGCGGCAACCTGGTCTATGGCCGCTTCAACAACGTCGACGTGCGCTCGGAAGCGCGCTATGACGAACTTGAAACCAAGTTCACCCAGTTCAACTTCTACGCCGACCACGAACTGACCGACGACTTCAGCCTGAACTTCGAGGCCGGTCACGCCAAGTCCGAGTTCGCCAACCCGATCCAGACCACCATCACGATCGACAAGCTCAACGCGCAGGGCTACGTCTACGACTACCGTGGCGACAACCGCCTGCCGGTCATCACCAACGGCTTCGACGTCAACGACCCGGCGCAGTGGCGCTTCATCAGCGGCAATGCGCAGAATCCGGGCTCTGAAATCCGCCTGCGTCCGCAGTTCGCCGACAACACCATCGACAACGCCCAGCTCGGTTTCGCCTGGCAGCTGACGGACGGCTTCCGCCTGAAGGCCGGCGGCCAGTTCAAGGAGTACACGTTCGATACGCGCGAGGAGCGTCGCGCTTCCGAGCTGGTCGTGCCGGGTCTTCCGGCCGGCACCACCCTGGCCGACCTGACCAGGCCGATCGGGCTGGAAGACATCTCCAACATCGGTGATGGCACCTGGCTGATCCCGGACATCGATGCCTTCAACCGCGCCTTCAACATCTACAGCGACCAGGGCATCTTCGCGACCAGCGATCGCGTGGCGGCGGTGCTCGGCAACAACCGCAGCGTGGAAGAGCGCGACCAGGGCTTCTTCATCCAGGCCGACTTCAACACCCAGATCGGCAGCATGCCGCTGAGCGGCAACGTCGGTGTGCGCCAGGTCGATACCCGCCAGAGCTCGACCGGATTCTCCACGCCCGCCAGCGGCCCGGCACAGCAGATCACCGTGACGCGCAGCTACGACGACACGCTGCCGTCGTTCAACCTGGTCGCTGACGTCACCCCGGACTTCCTGATCCGCCTGGCCGCCTCCAAGGTCATGGCGCGCCCGGGCCTGGGCAACCTCACCCCGGGCGTCACCGTCAACGTCAGCGGTGGCAATCGCGTCGTCACTGGCGGCAATCCGATGCTGGATCCGTTCCGGGCCAAGACCGCCGACTTGAGCTTCGAGTGGTACTTCGCCGAAGAATCGCTGCTGGCGCTGGGCCTGTTCTACAAGGACATCGACAGCTTCGTCCTGACCTCGCGCGAGATCCGCCCGTACTACACCTCCGGCCTGCCGGAGAGCCTGCTGATCGGCACCGGCGCCACGGCCAACGACGACTTCCAGTTCAACGTCCCGATCAACAGCAAGGGCGGTCCGCTCAAGGGCCTGGAATTCACCTACCAGCAGCCGTTCGTGTTCCTGCCGGGCTTCTGGAGCGATTTCGGTGTGCAGCTCAACTACACCTATGTCGACTCCAAGATCCAGTACGTGACCTCGACCGGCGCGCCGTCGCTGCGCACCGACCTGACCGGCCTGTCGAAGAACGCCTACAACGCAACGCTCTACTACGAAGGCGAGAAGTTCAGCGCGCGCGTCTCGGCGGCTTACCGCGACGACTACCTGACCACGGTGCCGGGCCGCAACGGCAACGACGTGGAAGGCACGGCCGAAACGCTGACCTTCGACATGTCGGCCTCGTACAAGATCAACGATCACTTCGAGCTGACGCTGGAAGGCCTGAACCTCACCGACGAGTTCCAGGACCAGTGGGTGGATTCGGTCGGCGATCGCGCCTCGGTCTACCACCACACCGGTCGCCAGTACTTCCTGGGCGCCCGCTACAAGTTCTGATGGTTGCTACAGCCCCTCTCCCGTCCGGGAGGGGGGCGTTTTTTTCTGCCGCAGTCGCATGTCGTGTCCCATCAGCGGACGCCGTGCCGCCTTCGCTGCCGACGTCCGCTCCGTCCACACCACGAAGGAGCGGTACCGATGAGCACTCGCAAGTCCGTCCTGCTGTCCGCGCTGTCGCTGGCGCTGTTTTCCCCCGGCGCTATCGCCGCGCCGCCGATACCACTTGAACGCCAGACCCTGCCTGCCAACGACGGTTGGGCAGCGCTGCCGACCGCGGCATTGCCGCAGGGCACCATCGGTGGCTCGGCCGCCGATACCACGCGTGTCCACGACGTCAGCGATCGCAATGCGCTGGTCGCCGCACTCGCCTTTCCCGATCCCACGCCGAAGATCATCCGCATCACCGGCATGATCGACGCCAATGTCGACGACGCCGGCAACCCGCTGACCTGCGCCGACTACGCGCGTCCGGATCCGCAGACCGCCACGCCCTACTCGCTTGATGCCTTCCTCGCTGCCTATGACCCGGCGGTGTGGGGACGCGTCAATCCCAGCGGTCCGCTCGAGCGCGCGCGCGTGGCCTCGGCCGCGGCGCAGCAGGCGCGCGTGCGCATCCGCGTGCCGGCCAACACGACCATCGTTGGCGTCGGTCGCGGCGCCGGCCTGCGCGGTGCGTGGGTCGATATCCGCCCCAGCAGCACCAGCGGCAACCAGCCGATGAACGTGATCGTGCGCAACCTCAGCTTCGTCGACACCTACGACTGCTTCCCGCAGTGGGCGCCGACCGATGGCGCGGAAGGCAACTGGAACTCGCTGTACGACGCGATCTCGGTGCGCAACTCGACCCATGTCTGGATCGACCACAACGCTTTCCTCGACATCGATACCGCCGACAGCACCCAGCCCAGCTACTTCGGCCGGCTATACCAGGTGCACGACGGCCTGGTCGACGTGACCAACGAATCGGACCTGGTGACGGTGTCCTGGAACCTGTTGGCCAACCACGACAAGGCGATGCTGTTCGGTTCGTCCGACAGCGCCGTGGCCGACCGCGGCAAGCTGCGCGTGACGCTGCACCACAACCTGTTCCACGACCTGGGCCAGCGCGTGCCGCGGGTGCGCTACGGCCAGGTCCACGTCTACAACAACCAGTACAGCCTGACCCCCGATGGCGCCCAGACCTACGGTTACAGCTGGGGCGCCGGCATCGAGGGGCAGATCTTCGCCCAGAACAACCATTTCCTGATGCCCGTCGCGGTTACGCCGGACCTGTTCGTGGAACGCTTCAACGGCACCGCGTTGCAGGCACAGGGGACGCTGCTGAACGGATTCACCCGCCACAGCGAAGTCGACGTGGTCGCCGCCTTCAACGCGACCAGCGCCACGCCGCTGCAGCCGACCGTGACATGGACGCCGACGTTGTATCGACGCATCGATCCGACCTGGTCGGTGCCGTTGACGGTGATCCTGGGGGCAGGTCCGTACAAGTAGACGGCAACCGTTGGGGAGCGGAGCTTGATGCGCGACGACTTCAGAGGTCATGACGTGTGGATGCAACGGCGACGCCTGCTGCAGGCGTCGCTGGCCGCTTCCGTGGCGACCATCTCACCGCTTCGCGCAGCAGCCACCGCGCCACCGTTCGATGCTGTCGTGGCGCGCACGCCCTACCCGGGCGTGCGCACGTTCGCCAGCGTCGGCGAAGCGATCGCCGCGGCGCCTGTCGACGGGCGACAGCCGTTCCGCATCCTGGTCGCGCGCGGGCGCTGGCACGAGAAGCTGGTGGTCGACAGGCCGTGGATCCACCTGGTCGGCGAGGATCGCAGCGCCAGCGTGCTGAGCTTCGATGCCGCCGCCGGCATGAAGCGCCCCGACGGCGAACCCTGGGGTACCTGGGGCTGCGCCAGCGTGACCGTGCGTGCACCGGATTTCCGCGTGCAGCGCCTGGCGATTGAAAACGCGTTCGACTACGTCGGCAACCTCGCCGCGCCGAAGTTCGAGCCGATCGGCCCGAATGGCGCGCAGGCCGTGGCGCTGATGCTCGATGCCGGCGCGGACCGCTGCCTGTTCGAGGATGTCGATCTCATCGGCCACCAGGACACGCTGTTCGCCGATGCCGGACGCAGTCTGTTCCGCAACTGCCGGGTCAGCGGCAGCGTCGACTTCATCTTCGGCGGCGGCAACGCACTGTTCGAGGAGTGCGAACTGCATTCGCGCTTCCGTCCCGGCAAGGACCGCCAGGGCTACGTGGCGGTGCCATCCACGAAGGTCTCGCAAACCCACGGACTGACGTTCCTGCGCTGCCGGCTCAGCCGCGATGCACAAATTCCGGACGGCAGCGTTGCCCTCGGGCGCGCATGGCGGCCGGGGCGAACCTTCGCCGACGGCAAGTACGGCGACCCGGAGGCATTGGGTGCGGCGGTATACGTGTCGTGCTGGATGGATTCCCACATCGATGCCAAGGGCTGGGACGCGATGGGCTACACCGCGCGCGACGGCCAGCGCGTGATGCTGGAGCCGGAACTGGCGCGGCTGTTCGAACATGACAGCCGGGGACCGGGCGGACATGAGTCGCCAACGCGTCGCCAGCTCGATGCAGGCCAGCTGGCGCTCTACTCGCGCGATCGCGTGCTGTCCGGCTGGCAGCCCGACCTGTGACTGAAGGAATGCAATGTTGAAGCTGGGACTGGCGCTCTGCCTTTCGATGCTGCTGATCGCGCCTGTGCGCGCGGCCGACACCGTGACGATCCATCTTGCCGGCGATTCGACGATGGCCGAAAAGCTGCCGGAGAAGCGCCCGGAGACCGGCTGGGGCGAGTTCCTGGCCGCGCAGTTCAAACCGGGGACGGTGCAGGTCGACAACCGTGCGAAGAATGGTCGCAGCACGCGCACCTTCATCGAGGAAGGCCGCTGGCAGGAACTGCTGGAGGCGACCCGGCCGGGGGACGTCGTGCTGATCCAGTTCGGCCACAACGACCAGTCGGTGGAGAAGAAGGACCGCTATACGCCGCCGCCGGACTATGCACGGAACCTTTCACGCTTCGTCGCCGACGTCCGCGCCCGACAGGCCACGCCGGTGCTGCTGACGCCGGTGGCGCGCCGGCGCTTCGACGAGGCGGGGCACGTGCTCGACAGCCACGGCGAGTATCCGGACCTGGTGCGTGCGCTGGCGGCGCGCGAGCAGGTGGTGCTGATCGACATGGAGCGGCGCAGTGCGGCGGTGTTGCAGGAAGCCGGCGTGGAGCCGTCGAAGCGGCTGTTCCTGTGGGTGGGCGTTGGCGAGAGCGCGAACTATCCCAAGGGCGTGGAAGACAACACGCACTTCTCGCCAGCCGGCGCGGAACGGATGGCGGAAGAGTTTGCGTTCGCGCTGCGGCAGTCGGGGCTGCCGCTGGCGCTGCTGGTGAAGTGATGCACTGACACCGTCTTAGCGCGGACACCGTCATCCCCATGACACCGTCATCCCGGCGAACGCCGCGATCCAGTGTCGAAGCGTCACGGCATCAGAGCACCACGAACGTCGGGCTTGATGGCCTGGATCCCGGCGTTCGCCGGGATGACGTTCGTTTTCGTTCGCCGGGTGGCGCCTGCTTACTTCAACGGCGCGCGCCGCGGCAGCGGCTTCAACGGCTCCATCGTCTCCAGGTCCCAGTCCGCCGGTACGAACCCCTGCTTCGTGCTTTCCTGCTTCGGATACCCGCCCACCTGCTCCTGGCTGTCGATGATCCGACCGCGCCCTTCGATGGTGTCGGCGAGGATCCGGCGGTCGACATCGTCGCGATCCCACGGCCGCGCGCCAGCATTGGCGATCACCGCATCCTGCACCTGCGCCGAAGGCAGCACCGTCACGCCGAACGGCAATGCCGGCGGCCGCTTGAGCGCATCGACCTTGATCGGCGTCGTGGTGTAGCGGCCCTGTTGCGGCAGCTGCGCACCGAGGCGATCGACAGCGAGGTTGTCGTCCAGATACACATCGACATCGCCCGAGCCGCCGACGCTGAAGAACGCCACCTGCTCGGTCGAGATGCCGGCGCGCATCACATTGCCGCGCGCGATCACCTGCCCGCGCGAGTACGGATGCCCCAGCCATTCCTCGGCGATCAGGTTGTAGTGCACGCCGCGCTGGCCCGGGTCGTAGATCAGGTTGTTGATCACCTGGCCGCGCGCACCGCCCTTGAACAGCGGGTTGCGCTCGTAGTTGTGGGCATAGAGGTTGCCGATGATCAGCACGTCGTTGACGTGGTCGTGGATCAGCGAGCCCTTGGAATGCTCGCCCTTGGCGTGGGTGGCGTTGGCCAGGCCTTCGGCGATGATGTTGTTGCTGTAGGTGATGCGGCGCGAGGCGGCCTCCATCCAGTCCTTTTCGCTCTCGCCGAAGAAGCGGGTGCTCGACGCCGACAGGTTTTCGTCGGTGGCCCAGGTCAGCGAGCAGTGATCGACGATCACGTCGCGCGCGCCGCGCACGGTGGTGATCGCATCGATGTCGCCCGACCACTTGGGCTTGTTGCCGTCGCCCGGGCGCATGCGGATGTGGCGAACCACGACGTCATGGGTGGCGATGGTCAGGCCGCCCTTGATGAAGGTGATGCCGGGCTGCGGCGCGGTCTGGCCGGCGATGGTGAGGAACGGCTCGGTGATGCGCAGCTCCTTCATGCCCAGGTCGATCACGCCGCCCACTTCGAACACGATGATGCGTGGCCCGCTCGCCGCCAGCGCTTCGGCGAAGGAACCAGGCCCGGAGGCTTCCAGCGTGGTCACGCGGATGATCCGGCCGCCGCGGCCGCCCGGCGTATGCGCGGCCCAGCCCTGGGCGCCCGGGAAGGCCAGGCCGGCCATTGCGGCACCTGTCCTTTGGGACACCGCCGGGTCGGGGGACGGTTCGGCCGCCAGTCCCGGGCCGGCCATGGCCAGGGCCAGTGCGGTGACTGCGAATCCACGCCCAAGCCCCTGAAAAACGTGCCCCTTCCCCTTGATCCCCATCCGTACCTCTCCCCGAGTCGTGATCCGAGTGTAGGCCCCGATTGTCAATGACACCGGTTTCCTATACAACTTCATCGAAGAGACATCACCAGGGGAAATCGCACCGCATGGACAGACTCGCGCCGGATGGGGACAGCGCCGACAGCGCAGCGATCGCGCAGCGGCTGGTCACGGCACGGCGCCAGGCGGCGGCGCTGCCGGACTACCCGGGCGCACTGCCGGCGACTCTGGACCAGGGCTACGCGATCCAGGACCACGCCATCGCGCTGTGGGGACGGCCGGTGGTGGGCTGGAAGGTCGGCCGCATTCCGGCCGACTGGGAAGCGCGCCTGGGCGAGGAACGCCTGGTCGGCCCGATCTTCGAAGGTGCGGTGCAGTCGCCTGCGGACGGTGCGGGCAACTTCGAGGTGATCACGGGCGGCTTCGCGGCCGTCGAGGCCGAGTACGTCTTTCGCCTGCGTGCCGACGCGCCCGCCGGCAAGACCGCATACAGCGAAGCCGAAGCCGCGGCGCTCGTCGATGCGCTGCTGATCGGCGTCGAGCTGGCCGGCAGCCCGCTGCCGATGATCAACGTGCTGGGCCCGCCGATCGTGGTCTCCGACTTCGGCAACAACACCGGGCTGATCCTTGGCGCGGAAGTGCCGGACTGGCAGGCCGTGGACAGCGCGCAACTGCGCTGCGAAACCTTCATTGACGGTGCCTCGGTCGGCACCGGCGGCGCCGACTCGATTCCGGGCGGGCTGCTCGCCGCACTCGCGTTCGCATTGTCGCGCTGCGCCAGTCGCGGTCATCCGCTCAAGGCCGGCATGCTGGTCACCACCGGCGCGGCAACGGGAATCCACGACATCCTCGCCGGACAGGACTCGCGCATCAGTTTCGGCAGCTGGGGCGAACTGACGTGCCGGACCACCACAGCCACTGAAGAAGGCAGCCTGACGGGGGGCCGCGCATGATCGAAAGACGCCGCTTCCTTGCCGGCATGGCCGCCGCGTGCGGCGCGTCGGTGCTGCCGGCGCTTGGCGCCAGCCCTGATGTCCGGATCCTTACCGCCACCGACGTCCACGTGAAGGACTACCCGACCGTTGCCGCCGTGCAGTGGATCGGCAAGCAGCTCGAACAGGAAACCGGCGGCCGCCTGCGCCTGCGCGTGTACCACTCGGGCCAGCTCGGCCGCGAGTCGGAGGCCATCGACATGGCCCGCTTCGGCGCAATCGACATCACCCGCGTCTACTCCGGCGCGCTCAACAACGCGTTTCCGCTGACCCAGGCGCTGTCGTTGCCGTACGTCTTCGACTCGGTGCCGCACTTGCGCGCCGCGCTCGACGGCAAGGTCGGCGCGACCGTGCTGCAGGGCTTCGAGAAGCGCGACCTGGTCGGCCTGGCGATCTACGACTGCGGCGCACGCTGCTTCTACAACGTGCGCCGCCCGATCCACACGCCGGCCGACATGCACGGCCTCAAGTTCCGCGTGCCGGCCTCGGACATCTTCATGCGGATGATCCGCCTGCTCGGCGGCAACCCGACGCCGCTGGCCTATGGCGAGGTGTTCTCGGCACTGCAGACGCACCTGATCGACGGCGCCGAGAACAACCTGCGCAGCTTCCATTCCAGCCGCCAGTTCGAGGCCGCGCACTACTGGTCGCAGACCGAGCATTCCTATTCGCCCGACGTGCTGCTGATCTCGCGTCGCAGCCTGGAGTCGCTGTCCAGGCGCGACCAGGCACTGCTGCTGGACATCTCGCGCGCCTCGGTGGCGGTGATGCGCAAGCTGTGGGACGAGTCGGAAGCCACCGCGCGCCAGGAACTGATCGCCGCCAACGTGCGCATGAACGACTGCGACCTGGGTGCGTTCCGCCAGGCCGTGGCGCCGCTGCTGGCCGACTACCACCGCGATCCGGCGATTGAAGCGCTGTACCGCGAAATCCGTTCACTGGCCTGAGGCATCACGATGGCAGAAGCTCCCATTGCAGTAGCGCCTGATGTCGATGCCGAACACGTCAGCGAGGCCGAACTCGGCCCGCGCACCTGGCTCGACCGCGTAGCCAGTATCGCCACCGGCGTCGCCGGCGTGGCCCTGGTCGGCATGGTCGCGGTGCAGGCGCTGCAGGTGTTCGCGCGCTACGTGCTCAACGATTCGCCGGGCTGGACCGAGCCGGTCGCCCTGCTGCTGCTCAATACCGCGATGAGCTTCGGCGCGGCCGCCGGCGTCCACCGCGGCTCGCACTTCGGCTTCTTCATCCTGGTGCACTGGGCGCCACCGACGGTGCGCAAGGTACTGCTGTCGATAACGAACCTGGTGATCGCCGGGATCGGATTCGTGCTGGCGCTGTGGGGCGGTGAGCTGCTGCTCGACGGCATCGACATCCCCATGGCGGGCGCACCGATGCCGCAGAGCGCGGTCTACGCGCCGATGTCGATCGCCGGTGCACTGATGGTCCTGTTTGCCCTGCAGCGCCTGATCGCGGTGGTCACCGCGCCCGCTGCTTCGATGCGGAGTAAATGATGGAAGTCACCGTCCTGTTCGTCGTGTTCGGCGTGCTGCTCATCATTGGCGTGCCAGTCGCCTTCTCGCTTGCCTCCGCCGCGCTGGCGACGCTTCTCTACATCGGCCTGCCACCGATCGTGATGGTGCAGCAGACCGCCGCCGGTGCCGGCTCGGCCTCGCTGATCGCCATTCCGCTCTTCATCTTCGCCGGCGAGATCATGCTGCGCGGCGGCATTTCCGAGCGCCTGATCGGCCTGGCGTCGTCGCTGGTCGGCCACCTGCGTGGCGGCCTGGGCCAGGTCAGCGTGCTGTCGTCGCTGTTCTTCGGCGGCGTGTCGGGCTCGGCCATTGCCGACGTTTCGGCCATTGGCAGCGCGATGATCCCGCAGATGGTGCGCCGCGGCTTCGACCGCGACTTTGCCGTCAACGTCACCATGACCGCGGCCATGGTCGCGCTGCTGGTGCCGCCCTCGCATAACCTGATTTTGTACTCGGCCTCGGCCGGCGGCAGCATCTCCATCGCCGACCTGTTCGCCGCGGGCATCCTGCCGGCGCTGCTGATGACGGCCACGCTGATGGTCACCTGCTGGATCATCGCCCGCCGCCGCGGTTACGCCATCGAGGCGTTCCCCGGCTTCGGCGTGGTGCTGCGACGCCTGGTCGCGGCGGCACCGGGCCTGCTGCTGGTCGCATTGATCTTCGTCGGCATCCGCGCCGGCATCTTCACCGCGGTGGAGAGCGCGGCGATCGCGGTGGTCTACGCCCTGCTGGTGACGGCACTGGTCTACCGCAACCTCAACTGGCGCGATTTCCTCGAGACCGTGACGGGCGCGGCGCGCACCACCGGCATGATCCTGTTCGTGATCGCCTCGGCGGCCTCGTTCGGCTGGCTGCTCGCCTACCTGCAGGTGCCGTCGGCCGCGGTCGACGGGCTGACCAGCATCACCACCGACAAGAACCTGCTGCTGTTGCTGATGATCCTGATCCTGCTGGTGCTGGGCACCTTCATGGACCTGGCGCCGATGATCATCATCTGCACGCCCATCTTCCTGCCGCTGGCCAAGGCCATTGGCGTGGACCCGGTGCATTTCGGCGTGATCCTGATCCTCAAGGGCGGCATCAGCCTGATCTCGCCGCCGCTGGGCTCGGTGCTGTTCGTCGGTACGGCGATCGGCAAGATCAGCATCGGCGATACCCTGAAGACGATCTGGCCGTTCTGGCTGGCGGCGTTCGCGGTGCTGCTGGTGGTGACCTTCGTACCGCAGCTGTCGCTGTGGCTGCCGGCGATGATGAAGTGAGGGCTAGAATGGGCCAACCCACGGGCTGCCCATGACCGACACCTCTTCCCGCCCCCGCCGCCGCGTCCGCACCACCTCGGCCACCGCCACGGCGGCGCCATCGGATCCGGTGACGCTGGCGGGCAAGGCAACCATCAACGACATCGCCCGCCTCACCGGCGTGTCGAAGAAGACCGTGTCGCGGGTGATCAACGACTCCCCGCTGGTCCATCCGGAGACCCGCGAGAAGGTCCTGGCGCTGATGAAGCAGCTGGGCTACTCGCCCGACCCGCAGGCGCGCGGCCTGGCGTTCCGGCGCTCGTTCCTGATCGGCCTGGTCTACGACAACCCGACCGCGCAGTTCATCGTCAACATGCAGTACGGCGCGCTGGATGCGTTGCGCGACTCCGGCTACGAACTGGTCGTGCACCCGTGCGACAGCTCGAAAGAGGACTACATCGACGGTGTGCGCCGTTTCGCCCAGCAGCAGAAGCTGCATGGCGTGATCCTGATCCCGCGCGTGTCCGAGGACGAGCAGCTGGCGACAGCATTGCGCGAGATCGGCGTGCGCTACGTGCGCATCGCCTCGATCCCGCTCGACCAGGCCAGCAACATGGTGGTCACCCACGACCGCCGCGCCGGCACCGAAGCGGCCAATTACCTGGAATCGCTCGGCCATCGCACGCTCGGCCTGATCACCGGCCCGCGCCGTTACCGTTCCACCATTGAGCGCGGCGGCGGATTCCTCGCCGGCCTGGCCGAGCGCGGCATCGAGCTGTCGCCGGACTACATGTTCGAAGGCGGTTACACCTTTGAATCCGGCGTCGCCGGCGCCGAGTACCTGCTGGCCAAGTCGCCGCGGCCGACCGCAATCTTCGCCTGCAACGACGAAATGGCCGCCGGCGTGTACAAGGCGGCGATGCGTCGCGGCCTGTCGATCCCCGGCGATCTGTCGGTGGTCGGCTACGACGACAGCCCGCTGGCCTCGCAGCTGTGGCCGGCCCTGACGACGATCCACTCGCCGATCCGCGACCTCGGCCGCCAGGCCGCGCAGATGCTGCTGGCCAGCGAGTCCGCCGCACCGGCGGTGCCGCGCACGGTGACGCCGCAGCTGGTCGTGCGCGATTCGAGCCAGCGGCCGAAGGGCTAGAAGCAGAAGCGGGAATGGGGGGGCGGGAGTGATGAGGCGGGAATGGGGAACTTGCGCTTGACGCGGGCTGCCACTCCCAGCCACTGATCGGTGTCCCTCGAGCCTCCCAGCAAAGCGAATCCGCCGCACCTCCTTCACGCCCAAGTTCCCCATTCCCGCCTCATCACTCCCGCTCCTGATTCCCGCTCCACCCCTTTTGACACCGGTTACCAAAACCCCGTTATCATCGTCCCATCATCCCGCCGCGCGCCTCGTTGGCACCCGGCAAAAGTACGTTTCGGAGGCCCGATGTTCCGCAAGACCTACCACGCCACCCACCCCGACATGATGGACGGGGCCAGCAACGACCAGCTGCGCGAGCGCTACCTGATCCAGGACCTGTTCGTCGCCGGCCAGGTCGTCCTGAACTACTCGCACAACGAGCGCTTCGTGATCGGCGGCGCCGCCCCGACCACCGCGCCGGTCGCCCTGCCCGCGCAGACCGAGCCTGCCTCGGCCGCCGGCCAGCCGTTCCTGCAGCGTCGCGAGCTGGGCGTGGTCAACGTCGGTGGCGGCACCGGCACGGTCACCGTCGACGGCACCGCCTACACGCTCGAACCCAAGGACGGCCTGTACGTGCCGATGGGCAGCGACAAGGTCGAGTTCGCATCGAACGATGCCGCCAACCCGGCCAGGTTCTACCTTGCCTCGACGCCGGCGCACACGCGCTACGAGGCCAAGCACATCTCGATCTCGCAGGCGGTTCCGCTCGAGCGCGGTTCGCTGGAGACCTCCAACGAACGCACGATCTACCAGTACATCGTTCCCGCGACGGTCAAGTCGTGCCAACTGCTGCTCGGCCTGACCATCCTCAAGACCGGCAGCGTCTGGAACACCATGCCGCCGCACCTGCACGACCGTCGCTCTGAGGTCTATTTCTACTTCGACCTGGGCAGCGAGCGCGTCATGCACTTCATGGGCGAGCCGGCGGACATGCGCCACATCGTCATCGCCAACGACGAGGCCGTGGTGTCGCCGCCGTGGTCGATCCACATGGGCTCGGGCACGAAGAACTATTGCTTCATCTGGGCGATGGGTGGCGAGAACCTCGACTACACCGACATGAACCAGCTCGACATCTGCCAGCTGAAGTAAGGGGACGCATGGGCACGGACATCTTCAACCTGCAGGGCAAGGTCGCCATCGTCACCGGCGCCAACACCGGCCTGGGCCAGGGCATCGCGCTGGCGCTGGCGCAGGCCGGCGCCGACATCGCCGCGGCCGGCACCTCGGCGCCGACCGAAACCGGTGAGAAGGTGCGTGCACTTGGCCGCCGCTTCATCGCGATCGAAGCCAACCTGTCGAGCCTGGAGCCGGTCGACCGCATCGTCGGCGAGACCATCGACGGGCTCGGCGGCCTCGACATCCTGGTCAACAACGCCGGCATGATCCGCCGCGCCGATGCGGTCGATTTCAGCGAGCAGGATTGGGACGACGTGATGAACGTCAACCTCAAGTCGGCGTTTTTCCTCGCCCAGGCGGCGGGCCGGCGCATGATCGGCCAGGGCAGCGGCAAGATCATCAACATCGCCTCGATGCTGTCGTTCCAGGGCGGCATCCGCGTGCCGTCGTATGCGGCCAGCAAGAGCGGCATCGCCGGCATCACCCGGCTGTTGGCCAACGAGTGGGCAAGCAAGGGCCTGAACGTCAACGCGATCGCGCCGGGCTACATGGTCACCAACAACACCGCGCAGCTGCGTGCCGACGAGGACCGCAATGCGCAGATCCTCGGCCGAATCCCGGCCGGGCGCTGGGGCGAACCGTCGGACCTGGGTGGCGCGGCGGTATTCCTGGCCTCGCGTGCTTCGGACTACGTCAACGGCGCGATCATCCCCGTCGATGGCGGCTGGCTGGCGCGCTAACCCACGCGATCACTGGAGGCGACGATGCGAGCACACATCTTCAGCATGGTGATCCTCGTCGTCACGCTCGCCTGCGGCACCACTGCTGCCGGCGAGCCACGGCGTGATTCCTACGTCGAGCAGGCGCGCGACATCGCGGTGCAACAGCCTGGCCCGCACGAGGGCGAGGGCACCACGACGGCCTATCCGTTCTTTGCCGACGCCGCCGACTTCGACCTGGTCTTTCGCCAGCGCGCCCTGCACCCGGGCGCGACGATCGGCGAGCACCGCAACGACAAGGACGAGATCTACTACGTCCTGTCCGGCCGCGGCGAACTGCTGCTCGACGGCAAGCGCCGCGAGGTCGGGCCCGGCGACGCGATCCTCACCCGCAATGGCAGCACGCACGCCCTGGCACAGCGCGGCAAGGACGACCTGGTGATCATCGTCGCCTACCGCAGGCAGGCGATGCCGTAAGCGGCGCCGCGCACGGCCTACCAGTTCGCGCGCAGCCCGAACTTGCCCTCCCAGGAGTGTCGATCGTCATCGAAGCCCTGCGCATAACCTGCATTGCCGTAGAAGAAGACGTTGCGGTCGATCTCGCGGGTCAAGCCAAGTTCGACTTCCCACCAGCTGCCGCCGAGGTCGGCGTGGAACGGGACGAATCCGGCCTGTGACGAGAAGCTCGTGATCGGGTCGCCACGGAACTCGTGCCACACGCTCACCCGGCCCCAGCCGGTGCTGAACAACGGCGCGCTCGTTTCGTCGTGCGACCAGTCGCGCGAGAGCCTCGCACTCAGCCGGCCAACCAGCGAATCGACATCGTCGAAGCTGACGTCCGCCGCCAGATCGGAGGCGTCGTCCAGATCGATCCACTGGTAGATCAGCTGCCCCTGCGGCTCGAGTACCCAGTCGTGCTTGCTGCGGAATGGGTAGCCACCCTCGATCGACGCTGCCAGCCCCAATCCGTCGGTGCGCATGCGCTTGAAGATGCGTCCGCGCTGCGGATTGGCCGACGCTTCGTACCAGGTCGCCTGCAACACAGAGTCGACATACCACTGCTTGCGTCCATACCGCGTCCAGTAACCGCCCAGCGTGTAGCCGTCGATGCGCTCGTCACCGGCGCGGCGACCGTCGAAATGCTCGACCTCGGTTTCGGCATAGCCCACCGCGCCGTAGAGACCGGCGTGGTCGCGGTGTTCGTCGGGTTCCTCATGGCGGTACAGGTCGTAGCCGATCTGCACTGCGCCGGTGACGAAGTCGTAGCTCGGGCCACGGCCAAGAATGCCGTTGTCGGCGCCATCGCGATCGCCGTTGACGTATATCAACCGGCCCCACATGCCATCGACCATGCTGCGGTCCTCGTCGAGGTCGCTGCGCGCCCATAGCAACTCCTGCTCGCCGACACGCTCGTGCAGCGTATCGAGCAGCGCGCGGCCGTAGTTCAGTGCGGTCGGTGCAAGCGCGGCGTACAGGGACACCTCGGCCCGGACGTTTGGAATGGGCGGGCCGGGGTCGGGCGACGGCGGAACCGGAGGCGGAACCGGCGGCGGATCCGGAGGAGTAGGGGGAGGCGGAGGCGGCGGTGGCGGTGGCGGAGGAGGAGGCGGAGGCGGCGCCGGGCACGGCGGCGATGGTGCATTCGCCCCGGAGCAGTCGATCGTCGAACGCAGGAACCAGTCCTGCGGCCCGCTGGCATCGCGGCTGCTCCGCTGCAGTGTGTATTCATACGGCCCGGCGAAGACGGGGGCCGCCAGCGCGAAGGCAGTCGGCGTTGTCGTCGCGCCGTTGATCGCATCCACGACGAGGATGCCATTGGCGACGGTTACTGCGCCGGCACCGCCGGCCTGCTTGATCTGCAGGTGGCTGGCACCGGATGCACTGCCGCCGTCGACGACGAGCAGGTCCGACGGCGAACTGTCGTCGCCGAGCACGGTATTGAGTGCGATGGTCCCGTCGCCACTGTAGTTGACCACCGTCAACGTCTTGAACGCGCCGCCGACTGGCGCGGAAAAGTCGATCAGGCTCGGATCGTTGACCAGGTTGGTGAGGTTGGAACTGCCGGTCAGGTTCCACGTCGCGTCGACCAGGGTGAGGTTGGAGACGCTGCCGGCGGCGGTAGACGCGGACCCGGTCATCGTCGAACGTGTCGCCGTGATGTCTGCGAGCCCGGGCGTGACGGCGAATGGCGGCGCTGTCAGCGGCGGCTGGACGACGCCGGGCGGGTTGCCTTCATCGTCTGGGAACTCGCCCGGGCCCAGCTCCGGAGGGTTCGAAGTAACAGGCGGGGGAAAGTCGTCGATGGTGCCCACGCGCAGCCATTGGTCCGATCCGGCAACGGTGGAGTCGGTGAGCGCGATGACGCCGTTGCCGGCGACACCAACGTTCGGCCCGCTGGCGTTGGCCAGCGTGCTGCCGGTGAAGTCTGCGTTCGAGACTGCACCGGGTTCGCCCAGGACGAACAGCGACATCGACAAGGCGCCCGAGGCTGCGACGTCCGCGCCGTTACCAATGATGCTTCCGCCGATCGCCGAGACCGCGCCATGTGCAGCCGCACCGCTGGTGCGAATCGACGTCTGGTTGATCGTCACCGACGTAGGCGCGTCCTTCGACAGCGCGCCATGCGCCGAATCGCCTCCGGTGACGACCGTGCTGCGATTGGCGACGACGACCGCCTGACCGCGCCCGGTTGGCGGCGAACCGTAGTTGGCCAGCACCGCTCGCAGGCCTTGCGCGCTTGTGCCGTGGGTGGTGATGGCCGAGTCGCTGATCGTGACGGTGGCGGTGGGGCCAGGCAGGTCGTTGCGCGCCTGTGCCGCGGCGCCGTGGGCGTTGACGCCGAGAGTCTCGATGGTCGAAGTGTTGCCAGTCAGGCTCGCGACGAACTGATCGCCTTGCTGTTCGACGATGGCGAATGCACCGATGCCGCGTTCGCCCTCGGTGGTGATGCGCACGTTGGCGATGTTGGTGACGCCGCCGTCGTCGGCCCAGGCGCCCATGGCGATGAAACCGCGGGTGTGGGCAATCGTGCCGTCGGCATTGAGCACGCCACCGGGATTGCGGGCGCCCATCGCATGCGCGTAGGCCGCCTGTGCCACCGAATTGCCGCTGGTATCGATGGTGCCGCGGATCAGTGTCAACACGTTGTTGCCGTCCGACAGGGCCCCCATCGCGTTGTTGTCGCCGGTGGTGACGATGGTGAGGTCGGTGCCGGTGATCGTCGAACTGCCTCCGTGCAGCGCCGCGGAGTAGGCGCCGGAAGTAGTGATCGAAGTGTTCGACACGTCGATATCGGCACCGGCCAGGGCGCGGATGCCGAATGACGTCTGCTGCACGGTGCTGACCTGGCTGCCGGTCATCACCAGACGGGACCCGGCGCCTTCGACTTGGACCCCTGGGGCCCACGGCCCAGCGGTGACGCCGGCATTGACGACGCTGCTGGTGCTGATCTGCGCAACGCCGCCGTTCCTGATCAATACGCCCATGGCGCGCCCGGCTTCCACACGGATGGCGGTGTCGGACACGGTCGCAGTCGATCCGGCGTCCTCGATCTGCAGGCCGTTGCCCCACAGGCCGGTGGCGGTCACCGCGCTGCCGGCGCCGCTCATGTTCAAGGAACCGCCGGAAAGCACGCGGATGCCGGCCGACGATACAAGCGCGCTGCCTGCGCCTGTGCTGGACAGCTGGCTACTGATCAGGCCGAGGGTGCCACCGGCCTCTGCCCTGGCGGCATTGGCGAGCGTTCCCGAGGTGCTGGCGGTAATGAGGATGCCATTGACCTGGCTGCCGCTGCCGATCGACACCAGCGCATGGCTGCCGGTACTGGACGCGACGACCTGCGCGCCTGCAGAGGTGACCTGCGTACCATGGCTGAGGTCGACCTTGCCACCGTCCTGCGCCAGCACGGCGAAGGCGCCGCGCGACGACGTGTCGATGGCGCCTCCGGAAATCGAGACCAGGCTACCCGGTCCGAGCGCCTGCACGCCGTAGTTGCCGGTGCCGTTGGCGCCGCCACGCACGGTCACGCGGGTGTCGCCCAATGCGATGACGCTACCGCCTTCCGCACTGACACCGCGCAGGTTGTTGGTCGTGCCCGATGCCGGGGCCAGCGATATGTCCGAGCTCGCGGACTCGATGAAGCCGCCACCGCCGGTTGCGCGCAGGCCGAACTGGCCGTTTGCGGCGGCACCAATGGACGTCGTGGTTGTCGCGCTGCGGCGAAAGAAGATATCGGCGCCCAGTTGCGAGAAGATCGCCGTCGTCCCCGCCGCGCCCAGACGCACGTTGACCTCGTCGGCGGTTACCTGCCCCGTGGGGCCGCTGGCACTTACGCCGGCCCCGTTCGCCGTGGCGACGGTGATGGTAGTGCCGGTGGCGACGACGCACGTGGTGCCGTCGACGGCCACCGGTGTCGGGCAGGTCTGCGCACGGACAGGTGACAGCAGCGCCGAGGCGATGCCAAGGGCAAGGGGAAGTCGACGCAGGCGAGCCTTGCGACAAGTGCCCGCCAGATCGTGCCTGGACGGATCCAACATGGCCACGCTCCTTTATGCGTGGACACCGGCCGACAAAAGCTTCCCTGGTGGCCGGCGGCGGCGCGCCCACGGGCGCGAGCAGGGCCGAAGTGGTAACGCAACGACGGTGAACGCGGCGTCACCGTGCGTAGTCATGTCGCCCCAGCCCGCGGAGAACGGCCTCGCCGCCGCTCCGGCACAAAAAAAGCCAGAGGCGAACTGGCGGGTGGCTGGCTCCTACAACGGCCCGAAGCGGCCCCAGAGCTCATCGAACTGGCCGCCGAAGCAGCGCACCAGGTAACCGTCGCAACTCACCACCAGGTTCTCCTGGTTCGACGAGCTCGCGCTTCGCGTCCAGTTGAAACTGCCGTTGGCCAGCTGCTCACCGTCGAACAACGCGAACTTGTGGTGCATGTGGAACGGTGTGTCGTCGATGCGCACCTCGATGCCGGCAGCGGCCAGCTGTGGCACGTCGCTGCCGGTGTCGAAGCGCTTGTCGTTGTCGCTGATGATCCGCACCTTGACGCCGCGACGGTGGGCAGCGAGCAGTTCGTCGGTGAGGCGGTCGTCGGCAATGGTGTAGACGCAGACGTCGATCGCGCGCTTGCTGCCCCGGCACAGCTCGCGCAGCTTGCGCAGGCAGCTGTCGCCCGGGGTGAAGAATGCGGTGGTACCGGCCGCCGCGGTGACGAAGGACAGGTCCAGCGTCTTGACCACCTGTTCGAGCCAGCGCAGCGCGTCGAGCACCTTCGCCGGATCGGCCTGCATCATCTCGCGGGCCATGTCGAAGGCGCGGTTGCGCAGGTAGCGGATGCGCTCGGCGTCGATCCGCGCGCCCAGCTCGCGCAGTTCGAAGCGCTCCTCGTTGTCCAGGTTGAGGTCCGTCGCGTAGTCACGCAGGGTCCGGTCGAGCTGGGTGAAATCCATGTCGGCCCCGGTCAGCGCACTTCGACGGTCGGAGCGGCAAGGCGCTTTTGCACGTCGTCGCGCATCCGCGCCAGTTCGACTTCGGCCTGACGACGCTTCTCGATGCCTTCGCGATGAATCGCGCGCACGTCCTCGACGGTCTGGATCAGGCGGTCATGGACGAACTGCAGCGTCTCCACGTCGATCACGCCACGCTGGTTGGCCTTGGCCGTCGCCACCGAGTTCTGGTGCAGCAGGTCGGCGTTGCTGCGCAGCATCTCGTTGGTGGCGTCGTCGATGGCGGTGGCCAGCTCGACCGCGCCCTTCTGTTCCTGCAGCGACAGCTGGATGGCGAAGCTGCGCTTCCAGGCCGGGATGGTGATGTCGCGGACCGCGGTGAACTTCTCGATCAGCTGGATGGCGTTGGCCTGGATGATGCGGATCATCGGCAACGTCTGGTCGGCCGAGTGCTGCAGCAGGCCTAGGTCGCCGACGCGCTTGTCGAGCAGGCGGGTGGCGGTGTCGAGTTCGGCGCGTCGGGTGCGCGACTGCGGATCCTCGGCTCCCTCCAGGCCACGACGCTCCCGTTCGAGTTCGGCCAGTCGCAGCTTTCCTGCGGCCACGTGCAGGGCGAGTTCATGGCGCTCTTCGCGGACGATCTCGTGCATGCGGTCGAAGTCGCGGACACGCGCGGCAAGGTCGTCCTGCTGGCGCGAGACATCGCCCATCAGTTGTTCGATCTGCTGGTTGGTGTTGCTGAACTTCTGCACCAGCTCGCCCTTGGACGATCGCAGGCGATCGATAAGAGGGCCGACGAAGGGCAGCTTCGAGCGCCGGCCGAGCTTCTGCAGGTTCAGCGTGCGGGCGATGCGCACCACTTCGCCGAGCTTGCTGCCGGTCGCGTCGAGGTCGCGGTTGCGGACCTGGTCGAGCAACTGGCTGGAGAACTGCGTAGTCCGCGTCGCGGCCTCGCGACCGAAGCCCTGCAAATCGGCCGGCTCGACGTTCTGCAACGACTTGCCGATCTCGGCGATGCGACCATGGTCGGCCGATGTCAGGCCCATGGCCAGCAGCGTGGCCTCGTCGGGCATGGTCTCGGAGGTCACGACATCCGTGGCGGACGTGTTCATGGCAAAGGCTCCTTGGGTGAGGCGTTGGCTTTGGTTTGCGGCGGCGGGAGAACGTGTGTGGAGTCGTGCAGTGATGCCAGCCCGATGCGCAGCTCGCGCTGCAACTGGCTGAAACGATCGGGCCGTGTGTCGGAGCGCAGCTGCCTACCGGCCGCATTGGCCGCCGCGTGCTGCCGCCAGAGCGGCACGAGTACGTCGCGCACCTGCTCGTGGCGCTCCATCAGGCGGCGGGCGTGGCCGCGGACCATCGCGACGTGCGCGAGCGTTGCCGTCCACGAGGCAGCGATCAGGTCCAGATGAACCAGCCGGCGCGCCGACACGTCATCTGTGGGCCCGGAAGCACGGGTATCGCTGACGGTCGCATCCAGCAGTCCTAGCTGGCGCTGCAGGCCGTCGGCCGCGGCCTGCAGTTTCACCAGCTGTGCAGACAGCTCGTCCGCAAGCGACTGTGCGGACAACAACGCGACCCGCACCCGCTGCTCGACCGGATCGACCTGCGCCTGGGCGACGATGTCGCGACCCATCAGGCGCCCGAACCAGCCGACGCGCCGCCGTGCCCGAATCGGATCGGAGCTGTCCAGTGCCGCCACGGCGGCATCGAGCTGCTCCAGCAATGGCACGGTCGGCAGGCCCTGGATCAATGCGGTGATCGCGTCGAGGTCCGCCTGGGCGACGAGCGCGGCGCCAAGGCCGCCATCGGCGGTCTCGCGCACGCCCGGGCTGGAAGCACCCTGGCTCGCATCACTGTCGGCCCGGAGTGACGTCATCGCGGCGGCCAGATGTCCTTGCCGTTGTCGCCAAGGTTCTGCAGCGCTTCGTCGAGCGGCTTCTCGATCGGCGTCGGCCGATGCTGCCTGCGACCGGCCGTGGCCGGCTTCGTGCGCGTCACGATGTCCTCGCGGAAAGCATTCGCGAGGTGCAGCACCGCGGCGTTGATCTTCTCCTGCTGGTCGTGGCTGGCGCGGATCGCCTCCAGCAACGGCGCGATCGCCGCGTGCATCGCCGACGGCAGTGCGTCGGGCCGCGACGTCGGCTGCGGCTGGACAGCCGGTTCCCGGCGCTGCTCGGCCACGCGCTGCAGCAATGCGAGCACTTCGTGCCATGGTGCCGGCTCGGCTGCCGGCACCGGCGGCGCCGCGACCGCGCTGGACGTTGCGTGCTCCATCGCCTGCCCCATCTCCTGCAGGCCACCGGCAATGTCGGCCAGCTGCGCGACCACGCGGCCACCGACGTCGGCGTCGTCGGACCCCATCGCCTTGTTGCGCAGGAAGTCGCGCTTGATCTGCGCCCAACGTGCGCTGTCGTCGGCGCTCATACCACCGCGCAGCTCCGCCAGGCGCAGCAGGTTCTCCTCCGCACCGGTGGTCAGCAACTGCGCTTCGCCGAGGTAGTGGTCGCCAATGAGCTGCTGCAGCTCGGCTTCGTTCATCACCGGTGAGATCTTCTCGGCCAGCTTGTTCATGTTGCGATAGCTGCCCTGCAGCTTGAACGGCGGCTCGGTGCGGTACTTGTCGGCCTGTGCCGCGCTGGCGATGTACTGCTGGTTGACGCGATACACCACGTCGCGGACCTGCATCAGCCGCTGCAACGTGCCGACGATCTCGTTGACCTCGGCGCCGCTGTAGGCGTGCGACAGGCCATTGAGCGAGACCTCCTTGCCGCGCGCCTTGTCGGCCAGCAGGTAAAGATCGGCCATCTCGCGCGTCGCCAGCGGTGCCAGCACCGGGTTGGAGGTCAGGCTGTTCTCGATGTAGCTCAGCGTGAACGAGTCCTCCATGCCGCCCAGGACGTCGCCGAGGTTGTAGATGTCGGCACGGTTGGCCAGCATGTCCGGGATCTTGAACACCTCGCCGGACTCCGTGTACGGGTTGCCGGCCATCACCACGCAGAACTTCTTGCCACGCAGGTCGTAGGTCTTGGCCTGGCCCTTCCACACGCCCTCGATGCGGCGCGTGCCGTCGCACAGCGAGATGAACTTCTGCAGGAACTCCGGATGCGTGTGCTGGATGTCGTCGACATACAGCATCACGTTGTTGCCCATCTCCAGCGCGAGGTTGAGCTTTTCGAGTTCCTGGCGCGAGGTCGCGTCCGGTGCCTGCGCCGGGTCGATGCTGCGCACCTCGTGGCCGAGCGCCGGGCCGTTGACCTTCATGAAGATCAGGCCGAGGCGGTGGGCGACGTACTCCATCAACGTCGTCTTACCGTAGCCCGGCGGCGAGATCATCATCAGCAGGCCCATCAGGTCGCTGCGCTTGTTCTCGCCGACGGTGCCCATCTGCTTGGCAAGGTTGTCGCCGATGACGGGCAGGTAGACGTCGTTGATGAGCCGGTTGCGCACGAACGAGGTCAGCGGGCGCGGCTGGAACTCGCCCAGCCGCAGCGCCTCGCGTTCGCGCCCCACGATCTCCTGGCGCAGCGCCTGGTAGCGGCGGAAACGCGGCAGCACGTCGCGATGGTGTCCGCGCAGGCGCGCCATCAGGTCGTCGATGGCCAGCGTCATGCGGCCACCGGCAATGCGGGCGTGCTCGCCGAGCAGGCCCTCGACCGTCGCGTGCAGCACGGCATCGCTGTCGCGTCGTTTCAGCTGACCTTCGGTGGCGAGGAACGCCGCGGCTTCGGCGGCATAGCCGGCCAGCGGCGCGAAGGCGGGATCGGTGCACAGGCCTTCCAGCCAATGCATCGCGTGCAGCCAGCGCACGGCCGGACGGTCCTTGAGCTGGGCCATCGAACGCTTGAAGGCGTCCTGCGTGCCGGCCGCCTTGATGCGGCCTTCCAACGCCACCAGCAACTCGCGGCCATGGCGTGACAGCACCAGCCCGGCGTCGGCGCCGGCCAGTTCGTCCATCAGGTAACCGGCGGCTTCGGGCACGCGCGCGGCGTCGATCGCCAGCGCCGTCTGCTGGACGTACGCGGCGATCTCGCCGGCGATCTCCGCCTGCAGCGCATCCAGCCCGGTGCGGGTGCCGAACATGGCGGCGATTGCCTGGGCGCTGGCAATGCGCTGCGGCCACTCGCCCGGGGCTGCGTCCTTGCCGCGCGCAGCCCAGAACATCGCCGCCAGCGCGCGCGGCAGCGGCGCATGCACCAGCGTGCCGGCGGCGGCGCGCTGGCCGAGCATCATCCGCAGGATCAGCGCAGCATCGTGGTCGTGGATGCCACGCTCGTAACCATCGCGGTAGCGCGGTGCGGCGAAGTCGCGCACGGTCCGCGTGAGCGCGTCGATGTCGCCAGGCTGGCGCTGGAGCGATTCGAGCGACAGGCCTTCGCGACCGGCGTCGGCGGCCTCGAGCACCTGTCCGGCGAGGTACTCGCCGCGGTACAGCGCGGTCGACTCCGACTCCAGGCCGGTGTTCCAGAACTCGCGGAACGAGTTCAGCTCGTCGCTGCGCAACGGCTCGATGAAGTCGGTACCCGTCAGGTGCAGCGCGAGTTCGTCGCCGCGCGGCAACAGGGTCAGGTCGAGCGGCTGGCTGTTGACGCTGAAGCGGTGGCGGCCGAGCTTGATGATATTGCCGCCCTCCTCGAACAGGTCGCTGCGGTCGCGCAGCGCGCGCACGGCCTGGTCGCGCGCGGCCTTCAGGCGCGCTTCGACGTCGTCGGCCTTGACGCTGTCCTTGTAGCCGCGCAGGCGGTCAGCCAGTTCGCGAATCTTGAGGATCAGCGGATCGCCGGCGAAGAAGGCATTGAGCTGGTCGGCGCTGGTGAACTTCTCCGCGCGCCTGCCCAGGCCATCGAGGATGCGGTTGGCCGCATCGAGCACCGATTGCGCTTTGCGCTGGCGGTCGTCGAGCAGCGCCTGCTTGTGCGCCTCGAAGGTTTCCAGAAGTTCCTCGCGCTTGGCGAGGATGTCGCCGAGGAACTGCTCGTGCTCGCCGAACTGGCTCTCCAGTTCCTCGAGCTGGACCATCAGGCGCGATAGCTGCTCGTCGGCCTTCTCCGGGTCGCCGGCCAGGCCAAGGGCGCTGGTGATCGACTGGCCGAACAGGGTGAACTGCGCGCCGAACTGGGCCACCGCCTCGGCCGAGCCGAGCGTCTTGCGGCGCTGCTCTGCGCGCGCGCGGGCCTGGTTGAGGCGCGCGTAGATGGTCGAGATCGACTCGACGACGCGCGTGCGCTGGCTGGCGTCGTCGACCTTCAGGCCCGCCATCAGCTCCGACAGCATGTCCAGGTCGGCGGAGATCGCCTGCAGCGCCTGCAACTGCGTCGCCAGCTCTCGCGCGGTGGCGGACTTCTGCGCGGCCGCATCGAGCTCGGCCACGCGAGCCGCATAAGGCTGCAGCGACTTGTCGCTGCCGAGGAAGCTGCCGGTCGCGGCACCGATGCGCTCGTGCGCGGCCTGCAGCTCCACGCCCATCGCGTCGATGGCGACGGTGTCGATGTAGCGATTCTCGCGGATGGTCAGCAGGTGACCGCGCAGGCGGCCTATTTCGCCGAGTGCATCGACGAACTCCTGCACCTGCGTCCAGTTCTCGGGCAACAGCCGCGCGAGCAACGTTTTGTGCTCAGCGCGCGCCTTGGCCATCGCCGCATCGGACTGGCGACGGATGCTCTCGACCTTCTCGAACTCGCCGAGCACCGATTCGCCGGTGGCGGTGATCTCGCGCAGCAGGCCGGCCACGCCGTCGCAGTTGCCGTCGTCGAGCCAGTGGTGGGCGTCGAACAGCCGTCGGGCGTTGTGGGTCAGCAGCTGGTAGCGCTGCACCGACACTTCCTGGCTTTCGATTTCGCGGCCCAGGTGGAACAGGCTGGAGATGCCGCGGACGAGCTCGGCATTGCCGATGCGGCCCATGAAGCTGGTGCCGGGCGGTCGTTGCGCGGCGAACTCCTCGCTGAAGAACGGCGTGCGCCAAACCTGCATCGGGTGGATGCGGGTGGCACCGTCGCCCTCGGCGTTGAACAGCACCATCCTGCCATCCGGCAGCACGGCATGGCCGTGGCCGAACAGCGGGTTCTGCAGCTTGCGCTGGATCATGTTGTAGACGAACAGCGCCGAGCGGCCCTGTTCGTGCTCGTAGAACGCGTACATCACGTCTTCGCCGTTGGGCGAACGGATGGCGCGCTGGAACTGCATGCCGTCCATGCTGGCGTCGAACGACTTGTGCTCGCCGCTCTGCAGGTAGTAGCCGCCCGGGAAGATGATGCCGTGGTCCTCGGGCAGCTGTACGCAGGCCTGGACGATGGCGTCGTTGCGGATCACCTTGCCGGTGAGGGTGTTGTAGACCAGGCCGCGCCAGGCGGTCTCTCGGTACGGCAGCACCTTGAGCAGGATCAGCGAGCCGACCCGTGCGAAATCGAACGTGGCGTCGTCGAGCGACTGGGTCTTGTCGTCGACCGGCTCGGAATAGATGCCCTGCCCGGTCTCGGTGTTGTTCTCGACCTTCAGCGTGAGGTTGCCGCCGGTGGTCTCGACGAAGAGGGTGTCGAGGATGTTGAGGTGGACGAAGCGGCCGTTGACCGTGTGTTCGCGCGTGGCGCGGGTCCACTCGAAGTCGAACGGCGGCGGCAGCACCAGGTCGCGCTCGCCACGCGCGTCGATGTAGGTCAGCTCGCCCTGGTTGGAGATCGCCCAGCGGAACACGCGCACGTCGGTGCTGCGCTCGCCGATCTGGAAGGAGGCCAGCAGCTTGCTGCCTGCCACGTCCAGCTGCAGCAGGCGCGCATTCTTGTAATAGGCGTAGAGCTCGTTGAAGTCGCGCACGAACGCGGCATCGCCGAGGAAGCTGCTGGCGTGCTCGACCGCGACGACATCGAAGCCGTCCGCGCCCTCGACCAGCCGGTACAGCCCAAACACGTCCTCGACCCGGGTCGTGGTCTTGAGGCCGATGAAGACGTTGTAACCGAACAGCAGCTGGTCGCCGACCGGCACGATGTCGCGGCCGATGCAATTGTTCTCGGTGCGGATGCGCAGGCGGCCGATCACTTCCAGCGCGCTGTCGCCGAACTCCTGCAGGCGACGGCGGTTGAGTCCGTCGGCGGTCTGCCTCAGGCGTTCGCCCTGTTCGGCGAGGCGGCGGCTGAGCACCTCGTAGGCGCCACCCTGGGCGACGGCCGTGTCGACCTGGCCGGCTTCGCCGGCGGTGCCTTCCTGATTGGCTGTGATGGCCTGCGACATCGTTCTACCTCGCCCGATCCGGGGCGCCTGGAGGGTGACTGCGTGGGTTCAACGCGTGACTCAAACCGCATCGCTGCGCCGGCCGGACACCTGCGTGCGCAGGCGCCGGCCGTTGCAGGCGATCAGGCCGTTTCGGGCATCTTGATGCCGTACTTGCTGGCGATTCCGGCCAGCTGCGCCTTCATCGCGGCATCGATCTCGTCGGGACGGATGCGGGCAATGATGTTGCCCAGCACGCGCAGTTCGTTGGGATCCGTCACGCCGTCGCGCTCGGCGATGGCGATGATCTTGGCCAGCTCGGTCGCGTCCAGGCGGCCGTCGTTGCCGAAGCACTGCACGGACTGGAAGGCCATCTCGAGGAAGTCGCGGTTCTCTTTGCTCATGTCTCGGGTCTCGTTCGGTAAGGGTGGTGTGTCAGGCTTCGGCCGGCGTCAGGCGCCGACCGGCTCGTGCTTGTTCTTGTCGGCCGCGCTGATCGGCACGACCGCGGCGGCCGAGTCGATCACGCGCTCGCGCGGGTCGGGCCTGGCCACGCCGAGAAAGCGCTCCATCAGGTCCTGCACGATCGGGCTCTTGCCGGCGAAGCCTTCGATCGACTTGCCCAGCGACAGCGCCTTGGAGAAGCTCTCGAACAATCCGCCGTCGCCACCGACCAGGTCGATGTTGGCGTTGCGCAGCGCCGAGGCGATGACTTCCGCGTTCTCCTTCGACACTTCGCGCCCGGCCTCGATCGCGGCCATGGCCTGCTCGAGGTGGGTTTCCAGGGTCATGCGGAACTCTTCGTGGCTGCGCGCGGTGTCGCTGAGCGAATCGATCGCCTCGAATTTCGCGGTCAGGCCCTCGGCTTCGGCGGTGAGCTTCTTCACCGTGACGTTGGCTTCGGCAATGCCGACCGATTCCACCGCCGTCGCCTTGGCGCGGCCCATCTTCTCCTCGCCGTCGGCCTGCGCGGCCAGGTTCTCGGCCAGCACGCGGGCGTCGCTGCTGCCCTGCTTGTAGCTGGCTTCGGCCTTGGCCTCGATCACGCGCGCCTCGGCGATGCCGACCTTCTCGATGGCCACCGCGGTGGCTTCGCGCACCTGGTTCTCGGCCAGGCCCGGCGCGGCGGTCTCCGCCTTCACGCCTTCGGCGATCAGCTTCTTGGCCTCTGCATCCTTCGACGCGGCTTCCAGCTCGGCCTGCGCCAGGGTCGTGATCTCCACGGCCTTGTGCTTGGCCGCGGTCTCGGAGGCCTCGGCTTCCTTGACGGTGCGCACCAGGTTTTCCTGCGCCTCGGCTTCGGCGGCGATCACCTTGGCCTGGCGGTCGCGCTCGGCCAGCGAGACCACGCGCACTTCCTTGATGCGCTCTTCTTCCTGCGCCACGGTCTTGTCGATGGCGATGCGCTCGCGGGTGATGTTGGCGACGTCCATCTTGCCGGTCTCCACGACCTTGTCGCGCTCCACGCCCTGCAGCTGCACTTCGCGGTCGGTGGTGACCTGCTCGAGCTTGCGCGCGCGCTCGACGCGTTCGGCCTCGATGGCGACGGCGCGCTGGCGGTTCTGCTCGGCCACTTCGACTTCGCGCTGGCGGTTCTGGTCGCGGATCTGGATCTGCTCGTCCGACTGCAGTCGGGCCTGCTCGGAGATCAGGCGCTGCTCTTCCTTCACACGCAGCGTCTCGGCTTCCTCGCGGGCGCGGATCGTCTCGACCTCGCGCTGCTGGCGGGCCTCGGCCTCGGCCTGCTGGCGCTCCAGCGCCAGGGTGGCTTCGCGCGCTTCCACATTCTTCTTGGTGATGGCGAGCTTCTCGTTCTGCTCGAGCTCGTTGGTGATCACGTTCTGGGTGGCGGTCAGCTCGGTGATCTTGCGGATGCCCTCGGCGTCGAGGATGTTGTTCTGGTCGAGCAGGTTCTTCGGCGTCTGCTCCAGATAGTCAATCGCGACGTCCTCAAGGACATAGCCATTGAGGTCGTTGCCGATGATCTTGATGATCTCGTCGCGGAACTCCTGGCGCTGTTCGAACAGCTCGGTGAACTGGAACTTCTTGCCGACCGTCTTCAGCGCCTCGGAGAACTTGGCGTTGAACAGCTCATCGACCGCGTTCTTGTCCGAGGCGCGGTCGGCGCCGATCGCCTTGGCCACGCGCAGCACGTCGGCCTGGGTCTCGTTGACGCGCAGGTAGAAGGCCACGGTGATGTCGGCGCGCATGTTGTCGCGGCAGATCAGGCCTTCCTTGCCGCGGCGGTCGATCTGCAGGGTGATCAGGCTGATTCGCATGTACTCGGCGCGGTACAGCACCGGGATGATCAGGCCGCCGGTGAAGCGCACCTTGGGCATCGAGCTCATGTCGTTGACGATCAGGGCGGTGCCCTGGTCGACCTTGATGTAGAAGGCCTTGAACAGGCCGAAGATGCCAAGCATAACGACCAGCAAGATGCCAGCCCCGACCAGGAACGGGAGGACCAGGGACACGCTCATTTGCAACTTCTCCTTGTTGGATCCGTATCTCTACAGGGTGTTGAACTGTTGTTCGGAAATCACGCGATAGGCATGTTGCGCATCGAGGTACTCGATGAGCACGACCCGGTCACCGCGCTTGAAACGGCCGGATTCGTGATGGCGGACCTGCAGCACCAGCCCGGCGCCGCCGTCGTCGACCGTCGCCTGGCCGTAGCCGGCATCGACGGAGGGCGTGCTGACGGTCGCGGTGCGGCCGAGGATCGAGGGGTCGGCCGGCGGCCGCAGCTTCAGCAGCAACCGGCTCAGTGGGCGCAGCAGCAGCGAGGTCGCGAACAGGCCGGGCACCAGCATGGCCACGGCCACGGTGATGCCGACCACGATCCGCAACGCACCTGGCAAGTGCTGCAGCAACAGCAGCTGCACGAAATAGGTGCCCAGCCAGCCGATGAAGCTGAGCACCGTGGCCACCAGCATCACCGGTACGCCGGCCAGGCCGAGCTTGGCCAGCATCGCGGCGACTCCGGCCGCTTCGCCGTCCCCGTCGCCATCGCCGCCCAGCAGGGCGTCGGGACCGTCGGCATCGACCAGTCCGGTGGCGGCCAGCGCCCAGTACGCCACGCACACGGCGAGGACGATGCTGTACAGCAGCGTCGGGAAGGTCAGGCAGGTCTGCAGGAAGGCATTCATCGCTTGCCCTTGGTGGAGTCGTCGATGCCGCGGCCACGACGGCCGCCGCCGCGCGTGGGAGGTGCAGGCCCGGCCAGTCCGGGCTCTGACAGGCGTTGACCGATGCGGTCGAGCACGAGCTGCGTTCGTGCATCGCGCTCGTTGATGCCGGCCGCTTCGAGCTTGGCGTCCAGTTCGGGATTGCCGGCGACCGCTTCGTGGCGCCCGACGTCCCGCGCTGCCGCGCCTGCGGCCTGGTGGCGGGCACGCAGCAGCGATTCAATTGCCGTCTGCGGCAGCGTCGTCGCACCGGCCTGGCGTCCGGCCACGGTTTCCTGTGCGCGCTGCAGGGTTTCGGCGGCGCGCAATGCATCGAGCTGGTGCTGCAGGCGTCGCAGGCTGCTTTCGCCCTGGTCGATCAGGTGGCGCATCTTCGCCATCCACTCGTCCAGCCGGGCGACGAAGGCGTGCTCTTCGTCGCGCGCTTCTTCCAGTTGCACGACGGCCGCCGCGACTTCGCGGGCCAGTGCGACCTTGCCCGCCTGCAAGGCGGCCAGTGCCTGTGCTTCGCGCTGGGTGATCGCGAGCGTGGTGCTGTCGATGCGCTCCTGCGCGGTCAGTCGCTTGGCCTGGAAGCCGGCGAGGTTGGCGCGCCACTCGTGCAGGTGCGCATCGGTGTCGCGGATCTCTTCGTCGAGGTCGCGCTGGGCCTGGTGGCCGGCGATGGTCTCGCCAAGCTCGGCCAGTTGCTCGCGGACCTGGCCGAAGATGCGCGTGAACGCCTTCATCCAGGCACCTGCGCGGCGAATGCGGCCGGGCGCAGATACGGCCGGTAAGCCTCGGCGGCGCTGAGCACGTTCTCAGCCAGCGTCTCGATCTCGAACAGTACGTTGGCCAGGCTCGAATGCGTGTCGAGCAGGCCGAACATGATGTAGCAGGCGACGCCGCCGATGACTTCGATGCCCATCGTCGACAGCGGCAGCACCTTGTGCGTGCGCAGTACGTGCAGGTTGAAGGTGGCCGGGTCGATGACGTCCTCGACCGGCCACATCAGCGACTCGACGATGATCTGCTCGCCGCTGACGGCGATGAACACCGGCAGGTCGCCGTGGTCGTGCATTACCAGGTGCAGGCTTGGCTCGGTGCCCTCCACGACCTCCAGGCCGACGCTGCCCGACTGCACCGGCGCGGTCTCGGCCAGCGCCGTATACAGCGAGCGCACGGTCCAGCCGCTCGTTTCGCCGCTGTCGCTGCGGACTCCCATCGCCTCCGGGGTCTTGCGCAGGCGGCGCTCGACGGCGGCCAGCTCCTGGGCGTGCTCGGGCAGGATCCAGACGTCCTTTTTTACATAGCCCTCGCCCCGCATCCGCTCGCGGAACTCGCGCACGTACTCAGTCGACGACTTGGGACGCGGACCTTTCATGTAATCGAGCGTAGAACTTACATGAAACCTCCGCAAGCGGTCCTGGAGGGGGTTCCGACGAACGGTAGCGACCAGGATCTCCTGGCTGCCCGCCTACTGACCCACACCGTCCAACGCGGACAACCACCGTCATGGCTGCCCGGATGCGACCCCACTGCCCGACATCGGATGAGGCCACGACGCCGCAGGCACGTGTCGTCGTTGTCGGCAAACTGAGCACACTGAATGCTTCAGAAAGCCTCCCTCTGCACCTCACTTGCCGAACGACCGCAGGCGTATGCTGATGTTGCCGCCACCTGGGAGCCGGCCATGAAACGCACAATCATTCTGTTCGTCGCGATGGGCATCGCGATGCTGTCCGGCTGCGCCACCACGCCGGCCGTGTTCACCGACTACGACCCGGGCGTGAGCTTCGGCCAGTACCGGACCTACCGCTGGGCGCAGAAGCCGGAAGGCTATTCGCCGCTCGAGCAGCAACGCCTGGTCGCCGCGGTCGACGCCAAGCTGCGCGAGCGCGGCTGGACGCAGTCCACCGAAGCGCAGATCGACATCGTCGCCAACGTCGCCACCGAGACGCGCTACAGCCTCGACAGTTTCTACAGCGGCCCCGGATGGGGCGGCTGGGGCTGGGGCGGCGGCTGGGGTGGCTGGGGATGCTGCGGCGGTTGGGGCTGGGGTGCGAGCTACGGCTCGACCACGACCCGCGCCTACACCTACGGCACGCTGGTGCTGGACATGTTCGATGCGCAGAGCAAGCGCGCGATCTGGCGCGGCATCGCGCAGGGTACGGTACCGTCCAAACCGCAGCAGCAGACCATCAACATGCTCGCCAGCGTCGACAAGATGTTCGCGACGTTCCCGCCTGGCGCGCCGGTCGCACAGGCGCAGTAACAAGTCAGAACCTGCTGGTGCGGCGCCGGGGAGAGATCCGGCGCCGCACCGTTTCAGCCGCCCCCTTGCGGCGTGAACAGCAGGTCGTGGTAATCCCAGCTGAAATCCGCGAGCGGCGACACCGCCTTCATCGTGATGCGGTCGACCTTGCCGTCGGCGTCGATCCCGAAGCTCACGTAAGCCGGCTCGGCCGTGCGATCGTCCCAGCTGACCTTGAACGTGTCGTACTGCCAGTGCTCCAGCGTGCCGACCATGTTCGGCGTCTGCTTGAAGTCCAGGCGCAGGCGGCCCTTCTCCTGTCGGATCTCGATCGGCCCGTACCACGGGTCGGCAAACTTGCCGGCATAGCCGTTCAACGGCAGGGACGGGCGTGACGGCTTCTTCTCCGCCTTGCCCTTGGCGAGGAAGTCGAGTGCTCCCTGGACGCGGGCCTTCTTGTAGGCGGCGAAGTCGCCGACCCAATCGCGCTTGGGTCCGCCAAGGTAGTGGTCGAGTAGCTCAAAGGTGAGGCCGCGCAGGACCACGCCATCCTCGGAGTTGATCTGCAGCGAGAAGGCGACCTGCTTTTCCGGGATCAGCACCACCATCGTCTGCACGCCAAAGACTGCGCCGCCGTGTTCGATGATCTTGGCGCCGCGGTAGTCGCGCACGTCCCAGCCCAGCGCGTACGCCGAGAACTGCGGAGTGGCTTCCGCGATCGGCGCCGGATAGGCGTTGATCGGCATCAGCACCTGCGGCGTCCACATCTCGCGCGAGGCGTCCTCGCTGAAGAGACGGCCCTTGCCTTCCGGCAGCGCGCCGTGGGCGAGCTGGATCTGCAGCCAATGTCCGAAGTCGTTCGCGCTTGAGGACACGCCGCCGGCAGGCGACGCGTTGGCGCCCAGGCTCTGGCGCTCGTCGAGCACTTCCTGCTTGCCGACGCCGCGGAAGCCGCCGTCCATGCGCGCATGCGGCTGCACGCGGTTGGCGGTGGCCCAGCGGTCGACATCGCGCGTGGTCGAGGTGACCATGCCGGCCGGCTTGAGCACGCGCTCGCGCACGAAGGTTTCCCAGTCCTGGCCGCTGACCTCCTCGATCAGCTGGCCGGCGACGGCGTACAGCAGGTTGTCGTAGGCGTAGCCGCTGCGGAAGCTGGTGGCCGGCTTGATGTAGCGCAGGCGGCGCACGGTTTCGGCGCGGCTGAGCGAGGAGCGCGGCACGAACATCAGGTCGCCCGCGCCCAGGCCCAGGCCACTGCGATGCACGAGCAAGTCGCGGATGGTCATCTCGCGCGTGACCCAGGCGTCATACATCTGGAAGCCGGGGATGTGGTCGATGACCTTGTCGTCCCAGCCGATCTTGCCTTCGTCTACCAGCACGGCCAGTGCCGCGGTGGTGATCGCCTTGCCGGTCGAACCGGTCGGGAAGATCGTGTCGGCGTCGACCGGCTCGGGCGAGCCGAGTTTGCGCACGCCGTAACCCTTGGCGTGTACCACCTTGCCCTGCTCGACGATGGTGACGGCCATGCCGGGCACGCCCTGTTCGCGGATCACCGCGTTGACGTGCTCTTCCAGGTCGGCCGGCGGCGCCGCCCACGCGGCAAAGCTGAAGGCGACGCCGGCCACTGCCGGGACGATTCGCAGCAGGGTTCGCTTGTGCATGCGCTTGGCGGAGGTGCTCATCACAGAAGTGTTCATCCCAGACATTCGTTGATCAGTGCTTCGAACTCGGCGCCGCCGCGGATCGGGTCGGCGACGGCGCAACCGAGGCGGTCGCTTTCAGCCGCCAGCAGGCGGCGCGCGGCATCCTCGTCGAGGTGGGCGGTATTGAGGCTGACACCACCGCAGTGGATCCGCGGATTGGTGCGGCGGCCCAGCTGCAGGTTCAGCGCGATGGTGTCTTCGATGCTCGGCAACGCGTAGTGCGCATGGCCCAGCACGCGATCCCGGCCGGGCTGGTGGCAGACCACGACCACGTCGGGCTGGCTGCCATGGAGCAATGCCAGCGACACGCCGGCGTAGGCCGGATGGAACAGCGAGCCCTGGCCTTCGATCACATCCCAATGGCCAGTGGCCGCGTCCGGCGTGAGCAACTCGGCCGCGCCGGCAGCGAAGTCGGCGATCACCGCATCCATCGGAATGCCGCCGCCGGCGATCAGGATCCCGGTCTGGCCGGTGGCGCGGAAGTCCGCATCCAGGCCGCGGGAAGAGAAGGCGCGTGCCAATGCCAGCGCGGTGTACTTCTTGCCCAGCGCGCAATCGGTGCCGACGGTCAGCAATCGATTGCCGCTGCGCTTGCGGCCGGTGGCGATCGGCAGCTTGTCCGGCGGTCGCCGCACATCGATCAACTCGCGGCCATGGCACGTGGCGGCGCGCTGCAACGCAGGCAGTTCCGACAGGCGCATGTGCATGCCGCTGATGATGTCCAGGCCGGCCTCCACCGCGGTGATCAGCGCGGCCACCCAATGCTCGGGGATGACACCCCCGGCATTGGCGACGCCGATGACCAGCGCGCGCGCACCGGCCGCGTAGGCCTGCGTCGGCGACATCGCCGGCAGGCCCGTGCTGACACGGGCGCCAGGTAGCAGGTACTCGCCCACGCACCGCTCCGGTGCCCAGTCACGCAGACCGAAGGCGGTCTTGGCGTAACCGGGCTCCACCGTGTCCCCCAGGAACAGCAGGTACGGCGCGGGCAGCGCGGGCGATTCGGGTTGGTGCAACGAACGGGCGGCGTGCATCTTCGATCAGAACCTGTAGTCGACCTCGATGCCGAAGGTCCGCGGCTGGATGGGCGCGGCGACGAGCTTCTCGGTGACGTCGGTCAGCTCACTGGTGACGTCGCCGATGGACTGGTACGCGCGCTCGTCGCTGACATTCTTCACGTACGCGCGGAACGTCCAGTTCTCGTTGCTGATATAGGCGTTGAGGTCGGCAACGGTGTAGGCGTCCAGCTCCAGCGGCAGCGTGACATCGCTCATCAGCAGCGTCGGCGGCGTGGTGCTGGGATCGAGGATGTCCTGGCGCGTGGTGGTGCCATTGCGGCGCTCGCTGACGTAGCGCAGGGCGCCGCCGAAGTGCGCGGTCCAGCCGTTGGACAGCGGCAGGTAGTAGTCGGCCGTCGCATTCCACGACCACTCGGGCACGTACGGGAGGGCATCACCCTTGGCGCCGCTGGTGATCTCCACCAGGTACGGCGGCGACGAAGCCCGGATCACCGGGAAGCTCTCGTCGAGCTTGGCGTCGGTGTAGGATCCGTTAAGGCCGACCTGGAAGTTCTCGGTGGCATGGAACACCGTGGACAGCTCCATGCCGGTGCTGCTGGCCTTGCCGGCGTTGACCAGGCCGGACACGCCGTTGACCACCGAGGCCACCTGGATGTCTTCCCACGCGATATGGAAACCGGTCAGGTCGACCTGCACGCGGTTGTCGAGCCACAGCGACTTCAGGCCCAGCTCGTAATTGGTCAGCGTCGAGGAATCGACCTGCGACGGCAGACCTTCAACCAGCACGTTCGGGCCGCCCGGCTGGTAGCCGGTGGCGACGCGCGCGTAGATCATCGCCTCGTCGCTGAGCTCCAGCTGCGGGCTCAGGCTCCAGGTGAACACGTCCTCGGAGGAGCTGTTGGGCGTGTTGCCGATCGGAAGCAGGATGCCTTCAGTGACATTCTGCGAGAAGTCCTGGTCATTGCGCGCCCAACGCACGCCGGCGCCGATCTTGAAGTCGTCGGTGAAGTTGTAGGCACCGTTGGCGAAGAACGCGGTTTCCTCGTAGGTGCTCGGGATCGCCATCACCGCCAGCGTGCCGGCGATGCTGTCGTACGGCGCCGGCAGCGGCGAGCCGTCGAGCTGGTTCAACTTGGCGACCTGGGTCTGGACGGCGTCTTCCTTGGTGTAGAACACGCCGGCCATCCATTCGAACGGGCCGTTGTCCTTCGAGACCAGGCGGAACTCCTGGGTGAACTTGTCCAGGTCCAGGCCGATGTCGAACGACGAGCTGCCCGGCTCGGGCAGGCCGAGGAGCAGGTCGGCGACGCCGCCGAACTGGATGGTCGAGTCCTGGCGCTGGTTGCTGCGCGATTCCGAGTAGCCGGTGGCGGACACGAAGTCGGCCCAGCCCAGGTTCCAGTTGACGGTGGCCGAGTAGAAGTCGACGTCCTTGTAGAACGGTTCGTCGACGAAGACGTTGTTGGTGAGGTCGCCGAACATCGGCTTGAGCGACTCCGGATCGAGCGCGACCTGGGCGTTGTTGTCGCTGTCGACGGTCTGCCGCATCGCGGTCAGGTCGAGCGTTGCAGCCTCGCCCTGCCAGCGCATCGCCACGCGCGCACTGGTCTGCTTGCCCGAGTTGATGTCTTCCTCGCCGTTGACGCCGTTGTCGATGTAGCCCGGCAGCTCGTTCTGGGCGTAGCTCACGCGCAGGCCGAGGCGATCGTCGACCAGCGGAACGTTGGCGCCGAAGCGCGCGTTCCAGCCCAGGTCACCGGAATCCTCGACGCTCGACAGGCCGCCGCCGACGCGGAATTCGGTGGCGCTCAGGTCAGGCGCGACCGACACGTACTTGATCAGGCCGCCCATCGCGCTGGCGCCGTACAACGTACCCTGCGGTCCGCGCAACACTTCGATGCGGCCGATGTCGTAGGGCAGCAGGTCGAGGGCGAAGAAGTTGGCCGCCTGGTAGATGCCGCTGGAGCCCAGCGGGGTTTCGTCCAGGTAGGTGCCCACGGTCGCGCTGGACGACAGCGGCGACACGCCGCGCAGCGAGACCTGGGTCTTGCCGGGCGAACCATTGGTGCTGATGTACAGGCCCGGCACGGTGGCCTGGAAGTCGCTGAGCTGGGTGGCGTGCGCGTTCTCGATGCTCTCTTCGGTGATCACGCTGATCGAGGACGGCACCTCGCGGATGTTCTCCGAGCGCTTGTTGGCCGTGACCACGACCTTGTCGAGCTCGGTCGCGCTGTGACCGCCGGCGGAGGCGGCGTCCTGTGCGAAGGCCGATCCAGCCACTGCCATCGCCAGCGTGCCGGTGATGACCATCGCCAGCGGGCTGCGGCGCAGCGTTCGCATCGACGCGCGCGTGGATGCCATCGGGTTGCTGCTTGCGTCAACGTGATGCTGCATGTCGTCTTTCCCCTGGTGGTCTGTCAATGCGAACTAAGGAGTCGTCGGGGCCACGATCGTGGCCGCCGCCGGCAACTGCGCGACCGCTTCCACCCGGCGGGTGGGACGGTCGAGCAGCCACAGCAGGACGCCGGCGGCGATGCCGACAGCGCCCATGAGTACGAAGAAGGAGGAAGGCCCGAGCACGCTCCAGTACGTGCCCAGCAAGCCTGCAAGCAGGCTGCCGCCGAAGGTCGCCGAGAACCACGCGGCGATGGTGGTGGCGCCGTGGCCGGCCGGCGCCAGGCGCGCGAATAGGCCCAGGCCGATCGGCAGGATGAAAAGTTCGCCCGAGGTCAGCACCAGGAAGAACAGCGCCAGCCAGATCCAGCTGGCCTGCCCCGCCGGCGTGCTTGCGCTGACCGCGGCGAGCATCAGGTAGGCGCAGGCGACGCCGATCGCGCCCATCGCCATCTTGCGCGCCGGCGCGGGTTCGCGACCGTGTCGCGCCTGCCGCGTCCAGTGCGCCACGAACAACGGCGTGAGCACGATCACCAGCAGCGGATTGAGCGACTGGAACCAGGTCATCGGGATCTGGAATCCAGCGAACATCCGGTTGATGCCGGTGTCGGCCCACAGCGCGATCGTGTTGCCGACCTGCTCGTAGGCGCCGCGGAACAGCATCACCGTCAGTGCGATGGCGACCAGCACGCGCAGGCGCTGCCAAAGTTCATGGCGCTGCAACGCGACGGCGGGCGGGGCGGTCGTGTCCTTGCGCGTCGGATGCAGCCCTTCTTCGGGCAGGTGGCGAGCGCCGAGCACGTAGATCAGCAGGCCGGCGACCATGCCGATGCCGGCGGCGCCGAAGCCGTAGTGCCAGCCGTAGAGTTCGCCCAGCGTTCCGCAGACCAGCGGCGCCAGCAGGCCGCCGACATTGATGCCGACGTAGTAGACGTTGTAGGCCGAGCCGCGACGCGGGTCGTCCTTGGCGTACAGGCCGTCGATCTGGCTCGGCAGGCTCGGCAGGAACAGGCCGTTGCCGAGTGCGATCGCGGCCAGTGCGAAGTAGAACAGGCTTTCGGAGGCCATCAGGAAATGGCCGAACGCCATGATCGAGGCGCCGATGATCACGGCGCGACGACGGCCGAGCCAGCGATCGGAGATCACGCCGCCGATGATCGGGGTGAAGTAGACGGTAGCGGTGTACACGCCGTACACCAGCGACGCCTGCTGTTGGCCGAGCAGCAGCTGCTTGGTCATGTAATAGACCAGCAGCGAGCGCATGCCGTAGTAGGAGAAGATCTCCCACATCTGCGTCAGGAACAGCACCGAGAGGCCACGCGGCTGGCCGAACAGGTCCCGGCTGCGCGCGTTTGCGACCATGATCAGCGGCCGCCCCAGACGTTGCCGGGGCAGTCGACCTGGCCGTCGGCGTAGATCACCCCCGGGCTGCGGTCCTGCGCCAGGAACAACGCACCGTCGAGGTCGACGATGTCGCAATGCTGGCCGAGCACGAAGCCGGCGCCCATCGCCCAGCTGGTGCCGATCATGTTGCCGACCATCACCTGCAGGCCCAGCGCGCGTGCACGCTCGGCCATCAGCAGGCCTTCGGTGATGCCACCGCACTTGTCGAGCTTGATGTTGACCACGTCGAAGCGGCCCAGCAGCGGTTCGATCTCGTCCAGGCCCTGCACGCTTTCGTCGGCGGCGATGGCGACCGAGCAATCAAGACCGTCGAGGATGGATTCGTCGCCGCGCGCGCACGGCTGCTCGAGCAGCGAGACGTCCTCGTCGACCAGCACCGGCACCAGGCGCTGCAGGGTATCGGCGACATAGCCCTGGTTGGCATCGACGCCGAGCCAGACGTCGGGCCGCGCAGCGCGCACGGCGCGGACGCGGGCGATGTCGATGTCGACCTCACCGGTCAGCTTCATCTTGATCGCGCGGGCATGGGAGTAGGCCACCGCACCGGCGCCCATCACCTGCGGCTCGTCGGCACCCAGCGTGTAGGTCGTCAGCAGCGGCCGCGCCGATTCCAGGCCGGCGAGCTTCCACACCGGCATGCCGGCGCGGCTTGCTTCCAGCTCCCACAGCGCGCAGTCGAGCGCGTTGCGGGCGCCGCCGGGCGGCAGCAGCGAGCGAAGCTCGTCGCGGCTGAGCCCGGACTCGATCACTTCGCGATGCGATTCCAGCGTCGCCAGCATGTCGGCGGGCTCGTCGCGAAGGTAGTAGACCCCTGCCCCTTCGCCACGGCCCGTATGCGGGCCATGGCGCAGGGTCACCACCGTCACCGGCGAATCGCGGAAGACGTGACCGGAGATGCGGAACGGCTTGGCAAGGCGAAGCAGTTCATTGCGGATATCGACATTGACGGCAGTAGCCACTGAAGTATTCCTGCCGTCGTCAGTAGTTGGCGCCGTAGCCGAGGATGTTCTGGGCGATGCCGAACCACAGCAGCCCCAGCATCGACAGCGCGAGCACCACGCTCCACAGCTTGGCCGGCCAGCGGCGAGCGCCGCGCAGCACGTGCCATGCATTGGCCAGGCCGATCAATGCGCCCAGCGGCAGCACCACCAGGTTCAGCAGGCGCAGCGTGTTGACCCATATGTCGTTGGCCGGCGAGAGCATGTCGAGGCTGCTGAGCATGGCTATGGCCATTGCCACCGCGCCGCCCAGTGCGACCAGCACGGCCAGCGAGGCGATGCGGATGCGCTTGTGCCAGATCGCATCGGAACCGGTGAGCTGATACGGCACGCGGTAGTGGCGGCGCACGAGGGCCGAGATCGGCCAGGCCAGCACGGTCAGCAGCAGCGCGCCCAGGCCGATGGCGAGGATCGGCAGGAACACACCGCCCGAGCGGTACCAGGGCGTGCGATCGAAGACCATGAAGGGCGAGATCGGATCGGTGCTGAAGCGCACGACCTTGCCGTCGACCACCTTGGCGGCAATGCGATCCGGGCCGTCGACATCGCGCCAGACATACGGCGCTACTTCGCGCCACTTGCGCGGTGCACCGTTGGCGCCGAGCAGGTCGGGCACCGTGATGGTGCCGTCTTCGTTGGCGACCACGGTCGGTTGTCCGAGCAGGTAGGCCAGCGCGACGAAGCCATCCTCGGAACGGCGGCTGTTGTCGTAACGGCCGGCGATCTGCGCGGCGTGCTGCTTGGCCGTGGCTTCGTCGACCTTGCCTTCGGCGTTCGGGCCGGGCAGGTAGCGTTCGGCGAACTGCTGGAACAGTTCGGTGCGGACCACGTGCGCCGCGCCTTCCTTGCCGCCGGAGTTGACCGAGATGTACAGGCCGACGCCGTCATCCGGGAACAGGTGCAGGTCGCTGTGGAACCACTGCGTGTCGCCGGCGTGCGCCACCGAGCGGTGGCCATTGATGTTGGCCTCGTAGAAACCCAGCGCCATGCGGTTGAGCGGCGGCAGTATCGTCAGCGTGGTGTCGTGCATCTGCCGCGCGGTCGCGTCCGACAGGATGCGCGCATCACCGTAAGCGCCGTTGTTGAGGTGGGCGATCATGAACTTGGCCATGTCCGCGCCAGTGGCGGCCAGGCTGCCGGCCGGTGCCGGGTTGACGATCTCGTACGACTTGGCCTTGCCGTCCGACGCCTTCGCGTAACCGCTGGCCATCAGCGGCTGCAGGTGCTTGGGCAACGGCTGGCGGAAGCTCGAGTGCTGCATGTCGAGCGGCTTGAAGATGTGCTGGTCGATGTAGTCGTCGAACGACTGACCCGACACGCGCTGGACCACGTAGCCGGCCAGTGCGGTGGCGTAGTTGGAGTACGACGGCGTGGTGCCCGGGTCGTAGATGCGCGTGGGCACCCAGTGCTTGAGGTAGGCCTCGAGCGGGATCAGGCCTTTTTCCTCGTTGGCGATCAGCGCGCGCGCGGTTTCTTCCATGCCCGTGGTGTGGGTCATGGCCTGGCGCAGCGTCACCGGCTTGCCGTCGCGGGCGGGCACGGCGAAATCGAGGTACTTGTTGATGTCCTCGTCGAGGTTGAGCTTGCCCTGCTCGACCAGCTGCATCACCGCGGTCCAGGTCAGCAGCTTGGACACCGAGCCCGGGCGGAACAGCGTCTTGTCCGGATCGACTGGCTTGCGCGAAGCGACATCGGCGTAGCCGTAGCCCTTCTGCAGCAGCACCTGCCCGTCCTTCACCACCACCACGACCGAGCCGGCGATGTCGCCGCGCTTGAGCGCGTAGGGCATGAAGCCGTCGAGCCAGGCTTCGACGTCGGCACGGTTGAGCGCGGCCACGCCGGGCACCGGCGCCTCGGTCGCCACGGCCGGCGCATTCGACAGCGCCGCCGCCGGGGCGTCCGGTACCGGCACCGCAGGCTTCAGTTCCTGACCCTGCTGGGCCAGCGCAGGCGAACCTTGCAGGGCCAGGATCATCCCGATCAGGCACGAGACTGCAGTCAGACGCATCGACACGTACTCCCCAAGTTCAGGCCCGAAGGCGGATTCCCACTGGCGCATCCGGGGAAACCGGGCGCAGTCAGGTCGATTCGCGACCTGTTTGGGCAAGAATGATCCTAATCAGAGAATTGTCAACCCGTTCTGGCCAATCTCGGCAAAAGGCAGGATCATGGCTACCAGTCCCCGGTCCGCCGCCAGGCGCATCCGGACGAAGTGCCCGGCAGGAGCCCCCGCTAGATGACTTCGCAACACCCCACGATTGGCAGCCTGCTGCGCTCGCTGCGCGCGCGTAACGGCTGGACGCTCAAGGAAATGAGCGTGAAGTGCGGCATCCCGCTGTCGACGCTGTCCAAGATCGAGCACGACCGCCTGACGCTGAGCTACGACAAGCTGCTGCAGCTGAGCCAGCGGCTGAACATGCGCATGTCCGAACTGTTCGCCGAAACCGACGAGGCCTCCGAGCCGGCGGTGACCGCGCGTCGCAGCATCGGCCGCATCGACGACTCGATCCGCGTCAACACGCCCAACTACGACTACTACTACCTGTGCCCGGAACTGCGCCGCAAACGCATGATTCCGGTGGTGACGCGCGTACGCGCCAAGAACATCCGCGAGTTCGGCGACCTGGTCCGGCATTCGGGCGAGGAGTACATCTACGTGCTCGAAGGGCGCGCGGAAGTGCACACCGAGTTCTACGACCCGATCGTGCTGGAGGCCGGCGAGTCGGTGTACATCGACTCCAACATGGGCCACGCCTATGTCGCCGCCGAAGGCTGCGAGGAAGTCGTCCTGCTCGGCGTTTGCTCCAGCAGCGACGAGCAGCTGATGCAGTCGCTGATGACGCTGCACGGGGACGAAACGGCCCGCTGACGCTGTAGGAGCGAGCTTGCTCGCGAAAGGTCCGCTTCAGACCCTCAGTTCGCGAGCAAGCTCGCTCCCACACTGGCCGCGCACCCTGCCCGGCCACGTTGTTCAGCAGACTCCGGTTTGCCGAGGTGCCGCATGAACGACGAGCTGACTCCTGCCCGGATCATCGAGGTCGGCATGGGTTTCTGGCCGGCCAAGACCCTGCTTTCGGCGGTGGACCTGGACCTGTTCACGCGCCTGGGCCCGGCCGCGATGACCGGCGCCGAACTGCAGGCCGCGCTGGGACTGAGCCCGCGCGCCAACCCCGACTTCTTCGACACCCTGCTGGCGCTGGGCTTCCTCGAGCGCGACGGCGACGGCCCGCTAGCGCGTTACCGGAACACCGCCGAGACGGCGCTGTTCCTCGACCGCGCCAGCAAGGGCTACGTCGGCGGCTTCCTGTCGATGGCCAATGACCGCCTCTACCCGTTCTGGGGCGACCTGAGCGAAGCGTTGCGCAGCGGACAGCCGCAGAACGAGATCAAGCGCACCGGAGCCTCGATGTTCGACGAGCTGTACCGCGATCCGGCCCGGCTTGAGCAGTTCATGGGTGCGATGGCGGGCATCTCGGCCGGCAACTTCCGCGCCTTCGCCGAGGCCTTCGACTTCTCGCGCTGCACCACGCTGTGCGACGTCGGCGGCGCCACCGGCCAGCTGTCGATGGCGGTGGCCCGGCGCCACCCGCACATGCGCTGCATCAGCGCCGACCTGCCAGTGGTGACGCCCATCGCCGAGCGCGAGATCGCCAAGGCCGGGCTGTCGGACCAGGTGCGCGCGCAGTCGGTGGATTTCCTTACCCAGCCATTGCCCGGCGCCGACATCATCACGATGGGCATGATCCTGCACGACTGGAACCTTGAAGGTAAGCGTCACCTGGTGCGCGCCGCCTACGAGTCGCTGCGCAAGGGCGGCGCGTTCGTCGTCATTGAGAACCTCATCGATGACGCGCGTCGCGAGAATGCCTTCGGCCTGATGATGTCGCTGAACATGCTGATCGAGTTCGGCGACGCGTTCGACTTCACCGCGCGCGACTTCGACGGCTGGTGCCGGGAAGCGGGGTTCGAGCGTACCGAGGTTATTCCGTTGGGCGGGCCAGCCAGCGCGGCGGTGGCCTGGAAGTAGTCCCGGGCGCCGTTGGAGCGTGATTGCTCGCGAACCACCTGCCCTCGGCAGATCCGCCTCGCGAGCAAGCTCGCTCCTACACCTCGCGACCGCGCGGACGCAGCCACTCCAGGTCGCGCAGCGCCGCGTCGTAGGCAAGGTCGAGCTGTTCGCTGCGGTATCGGCTCATCTCGCGGATATCGGCTGCCAGATGCGCAACCCGCGCCGGATCGTATTCGGCCTTCTTTGCCCGGTACGCCGCCTCGATCTGCTCGCGGCTGGCATTGGCGGGCACGCCCAGCTCCTCATGCCACATCACCACCTGCCCCTGCGGAACAGGAGGCGGCCCCGCGCGGCCGCCCTGGCGCAGGTTGGGCCACATCACCGCCACCAGCCAGTAACCGAGCGCACCTGCGCCCACGATCACCATCAGCTCGGTCGTCGTCATCGCAACACCTCCAATCGCTGCTTCGCCTTCAGCAACCGCACATCGTCTTCGGCAAAATCCAGGGCCAGTTCCATGCGCTCGCCAATGGCGCGACCGGTGCGCGCGGCATCCTCGGCGGGCAGCACACGGCTGGCCACGTCGATGGCATTGCCACGCAAGCCCCTACGCAGCGACAAGCGCCGAATCAGGTTGATCGCATGCGGCGGGCAACACATCACTTCGAAACCTACCGAGCGCACCTCGCTGCCGCTCAGCCCCAGCACACGCCGGTACCGCCACAGCTGCAGCACCAGCCAGGCACACGTGGCGTACACCATCGCGGTCAATGCCAGCAGCGCCAGCGGATGCGCAAATCGCCACAACAGCAACGGCAGCGCCAGCAGCAGCAACAGCCACAGCAGCCGGCAACCACCCTTCAGTGCCGCCAGCCCGGCGACGAAATGATTCAGTCCGGCCCAGTGCTCCGGCCGCACGTCGGCATCATCGTCGAGCCAGGTCAGCCGAAACGACACGACGGTCGGACGCCACGGATTGGGAACGTAAAGGCGCCGACCGGCCAGTTCGAAGCCCGAACCAGTCGAAGCCCGCCAGCGCCAGCCCGAACGTTCGAGCACCACTTCGTCGTAGTGCAGCAACAGCATGGAGTCCTGCAGGTAGAGCGCAAGGACGCCAACCACCAGCAGGACCTCCATCGGCAGGTTCATTGCACCGTGCCGTCCTTCTTGCCGAAGAACTTGCGGAACGCCGCCCAGCCACCGGCCACGCCCACCAGGACCAGCTTCCAGGCCTTGGCAAGGAACAAGCCGATCGCCGCGAAGAAGCCCTTCTTGGAGGCCACCGCCGCGGCACCGCCGGTGATCAGCGCGGCCAGGCCGTACTCTGCAACGTGATCGCCGGCCTTGAACTCGGCGTACTTCTCGCCGGCGTTGAACGAGTAACCGGGCACCAGGCCCTTGAAGTCGGCAATGGCGGCATCGAGGCCTTCCGGATCGGCGACCAGGATCACTTCCATCACGCCGTGGCGGCCCAGCAGGCGGGTGTTGTAATTGACCACCTTGTGGCGCGACGGCTGGACCTCGGCGAGAACCGCCCATTCCAGCAACTGCAGGTTCTTGTCGTACTGCGGCTTGAAGCTCCAGCCTTCGATGTGCATCGTCTCCCAGCCGCGCTGGCGGCGTTCGACGTTGGATTCCTCGGTGCCTTCCTTGATCGAAGCAAGGATGTCGTCGGGCTCGAGCTTCTCGTCATCCTTCACGTAGCCGACTTCGTCGAAGCTGAAGAACGAGAACCAGCTCAGGTCTTCCGGCGCCAGCGTGTACTCGTCGCCTTCGCCGGAGGGGTTGTGCATCATCTCGTTGAGCTTGCGCGTGCCTGCCGCGCCGAGAAAGGCATAGCCCTTCGGAACGTCGATGGTGGCCTTGCCGGCGATCACGCCCTTGCTCGGACCGACCTGCCACGGCAGATTCGAAATTTCCGAGTCGCCGTCCGATTCCTGCGCGATCGCAGGCATGAGCCCGGCTGCCAGCGTCAGCGCAATCGCCGCCAGCACGGAAAACAGATGCTTCCGCATGATTCGTTCTTCCCCTGGTTGATGTGGTTTCGCACGAGCCAGCGGTCCCCACCGCCGGTCCCGCCGATGTTGCACATGCGCAGGACGGGGCCAAGCCTAAGGGCTGCGGCCCCGCGCGGGCAACAGGCAAGGCCGCTCCCGGCCTCCGGCGACCTCCGGAACTTCAGGCGAGCACGATGTCGAAGTGAAGCAGGCTCGCACCGGGCTCGATGTCCGGCGTCGGCGCGATCACCTTGGCGATGACCGTGTCCTTGCTTCCCTTGATCGCGTTGAAGATGCGGTCCTGGGTGTTGAGCTTCTCGCCCGGGAAGTACATCTGCGTCACCAGGTGCTCGTCGGCCGCGACCACGTCCAGGTGGATATGCGGTGGACGGACGTTGACCGGGTTGGCCGGGTTCATCGGATAGGCGCCCGGCTTGATCGTCTTGAACCGGTAGCGCCCTTCCGCGTCGGTCAGCTGCGTGGCGAAACCCTGGAAGTCGGGATCCAGCGGTTCCGGATTGGCGTCGTCGGGATGGTCGTAACGACCACCGGCATTGGCCTGCCACAGTTCGATGCGGGCTCCCGGCACGGGCTTGCCGTTGCTGTCCAGCACGCGCCCGGTCAGATGGATGACCTGCCCCTTTGCGCGCCCGGAACGTCCGGCGACAACGGTCAGATCCATGTCCTGGTCGAGCGGTCGCAGCGTGGGGTAGAACGGGCCGCTGGTCTGCGCGGGCGTGGCCGGGAGCAGGTTCCGTGCCAGGGCGCCGCCCCAGCGCGACGCCAGGACGAAGCCCGCGATTGCACCGAGCAGGTATCGACGCGGACTCGGCGCCTCGGGCACCTTGGGCACGTTGGGCATGCGCTGCACTCCCGCTGGACGTGATGATGGAAGAACGCTGCCGCTGCCGCGACGCGGACAACGCCATGCGGCGTCCCGGTTCAGGCCCACAGCCGCAGCGGCAACAGTCCCCAGTACGCCAGCACCAACGTCAGTTGCAGCACCGCCAGCATCGCCAGCAGGTCGACCCGGGTTGCTGCCGACAACGGCCGCCGCCGGTAACCCGTCGCAAGACCGATCAGCATCGTCACCGGCAACAGCAGCGTCACTGCGAACAGCAGGCCGCTGGCGACAGTCAGGTCACCCAGTTGCAGGAACGACTGTCGCAGGAAGAAGGGCAACGGCACGAGCAATGCCAGCACGCCGAGCAATGGAACGAACACCGGCCGCGGCACCAGCGCGCGCGGCGCGGTCACCAGTCTGGTCATGCCTGCGAGCAGCAACCAGGCCAGTCCGAGCAGGCCTGCGGCAAGGCTCGTCCACAGCGATGCCAGCTTCAGCAGCGACGTCTGCTCGTACGATTGCAACCCGGTGCTGATGACACGCGTGCCATCGCCGAGGGTCAGCGCCACGTGCGAAGCGATCGTGCGATCGTCGGCGCGGAACAGCGCTCCGCCCGCCGGCACCAGTGTCACTTCGGGCGACTGGAACGGCTTCAGGCTCAGGCCACCGCGGTCGCCGCGAACACGGACGAAGTTCAGCGTCGTGTCCAGCCAGGCGAATGATGCGAAACGGTTTGGTGCCGGAATGTAGTAGCCGTTCCAGCGTGAGGCATCGACCGGTGCGGATGCGGCCGGAGTTCCTGGCGTTCGCACACCGAGTGCGTCCACCAGCGCGCGATCCAGTCGGCCGTAGTCCGCGCCTTCGACATCGGCGTTGACGGCGACGAAGAAGGCACGCTGCTGCGCGGGGAACAGGCACAACATCGCCCGGTACCCGACCGTGCTGCCGCCATGGCACTTGCCGACGGCACCGTGGCGATCGCGGGTCGCCAGGCCAAGCCCGTAACCCACGCGCAATCCGCCCCGCGCTGCCTCGGTGGCCACGGGCTGCCCCATCGACTGCAGCAATGCGGCGTCGATGAAGGGCTCACCGTCGATGCGCCCATCACCCATCAGGAAGCGCGCCAGCCGGCCCATGTCGTCGGCGGTCGTCGTGAACTGCGACGCCGGCCTGAGGTCGATCGGCACCGCGAACTGCCGCTCCCCATCTTCGAAGTGCCCCATCGCCAGGCGCGGGTCGGCACCTGCGCCTTGCTGGGTGGTGAATGCGAACGTGCTGTCGTGCATGCCCAGCGGCCTGAGCAGGTGCGCATCGAGGTAGTCCTCGTACCGCGACCCGACCACCGCCTCCACGACCATCCCCAGCAAGGTGTAGCCGCTGTTGGAGTAGGAATGCCTGCTGCCCGGGCGACTGCGCACCTGCAACGGCATGGTTCGCGCGAAGGCTTTCGCCAATGGCGCATTGGCGTCCGCCTCCAGGCTGAAGACCTGCGAGAAGCGGGCGTCGTCGAGGCCGCTGGTGTGGTCGAGCAGATGGCGCACGCGCACCGGATCGCTCGCCTGCCACGGGTTATCGAACGCGATCCCGGGCAGCAGCGCCGATACTGGCGTATCCAGCGTGAGTCGCTTCTGGCTGACCAGATGCAACACGCCGGTGGCAAGCAGGGTCTTGGCGATCGAACCGACATGCACTCGAGCGTCGGCGGCCAATGCAGCACCGCCACGAGCATCCCTGATGCCTGCTGCGTCGGTGACGGTGCGACCTTCCGTCACCAGCGCCCAGACTGCGCCCTGCAGTTGCTGGTTTCGCAGCTGGTCCACCATGGTCGCTTGCAGGGCGTGTGTCTGGACGGGCGCCATGGCGGTAGCGGCCGACAACGGCAACAATGAAAGCACGCAGGCCAGGACCAGCCACGGGGCGCGCCGGAATGCGCCGGTTCCATCCTTGGGACGTGATGCCATGGCTGCCTGCTGGAATGCGGTGCTGGCCAGTGTCGGCCATCCACCGTCGAACAGACAAACAGCCGGGGTGAGGCACCCCGGCTGCGGCATGGCCTCAGCGCGTCACGCGCGTTCCGGCAGCACCCAGTCCGGCCGGATGAAATGGCAGGTGTAGCCCTCGGGGTAGCGCTCCAGGTAATCCTGGTGCTCCGGCTCCGCTTCCCAGAAGGGACCCGCCGGGGCGACTTCGGTGACGGCCTTGCCGGGCCACAACCCGGAAGCGTCGACGTCGGCGATGGTGTTTTCCGCCGTCTTCTTCTGCTCTTCGCTGGTGTAGAAAATCGCCGAGCGGTAGCTCAGGCCGACGTCGTTGCCCTGGCGGTTCTTCGTGGTCGGATCGTGGATCTGGAAGAACAGCTCCAGGATCTTGCGATAGCTGATCACCGCGGGGTCGAACACCAGCTCGATGGCCTCGGCATGGGTGCCGTGGTTGCGATAAGTGGCATTGGGGACATCACCTCCGCTATACCCGACGCGCGTGGACACGATGCCGGGATAACGACGCAGCAGGTCCTGCATTCCCCAGAAGCAGCCGCCGGCCAGGATGGCGGTCTCGGTTGCAGTGGTCATATCGGTACTCTCCAAGTGTTCAATCTATGTTAATCGCATGCGGGTTGATCGGACGCGATGTACAAGATGGAGCCGGTGCGGTGGAATTCAATGGGGCCCGGCCATGGTCGGGCTGACTCCGGTCGGAATATACCACGCTAGCGATTGCATCGCATACGTGATACGATCCCGGCCATCGATTCGGAGGCATCCATGAAAGCCAAACAGAATGAACGGGCCGCGGACCGGAAGCTGTCCGAGTTCCTGTGCTTCGCCGTCTACTCGGCCAACCTCGCCTTCGGCAAGGCCTACCGGCCCATCCTCGACGCGCTCGGCCTCACCTACACCCAGTACGTCACGCTCGTGGCGCTGTGGGAGCAGGACGACCAGACCGTCAGCGGGCTGGGCGAGAAGCTGTTCCTGGAGTCCAACACGCTCACCCCCATCCTGAAGAAGCTCGAGGCGATGGGCTTCGTGGAGCGCGCGCGCGATCCCGCCGACGAGCGCCAGGTGCGCGTGCGGGTGACCCGCGCCGGCCATCGCCTGCGCGAGCGCGCCGATGTCGACCTCGGCAATGCGACCGGACTGACCGCGAAGGACTTCAACCGGCTGCAGAAGGAAATCGTCACGCTGCGCAACAACGTGCTGGATGCCACCGAGCAGCGCGACGCGTGATCTTGATTCTCACCGCAAGGTCCTGAAACCGGCGCGGACTTCCTCGCAGAACAGTTCCGGCTGCTCCCACGACGGGAAGTGCCCTCCCCGCGAAAGGCTGTTGTAGCGCACCAGGTTCGGATACGCCCTCTCGCACCAGCTTCGGGGTGCCTGGTAGAGCTCGTCTGGAAAGGCACTGACCGCCACCGGCAGCGTCACGCCTTTCACGCTGAAGTACGCCGTCCTGTTTTCCCAGTACAGGCGCGCCGCGGAAATGACGGTGCCGGTCAGCCAGAACAGGGTGACGCTGTCGAGCACATCGTCCGGCGTCAGCCCTTCCGGATGGCCGTCGATCGAGCGCGCGATCATCTCGTAGCTCTTTGGATACAGATCGATCAGGTACGCGGCCAGGCCGATCGGCGAATCGGCCAGACCCGTCATCGTCTGCGGCCGATCGCCGTTCATCCGCGCGTAGCCGATGTGCTTGTACGCAAGCGCGAGTTGGTCGTACGCGTGCGATTCCTCCTCTGACATTCCAGTCGGCGGCGGCTCCCCACGCGAGGCCGCAGCATCGATGTGCCCCGGCACCGCGCCCGCCATGTTGGTGTGGATGCCGGCCAATCCCGGCGGATTCGTCGACGCCATCAGGTCGACGACTATCGCGCCCCAGTCCGTCCCCGAAGCCACCCATCGGCGGTAGCCGAGCCGATCCATCAATGCCGCGTAGGCGTCGGCGATGCGCGGCGGATTCCAACCGGTCGCGGCGGGCCGGGCCGAGAAGCCGTAGCCTGGCATCGACGGAATCACCAGGTGGAAGGCATCGGATGCATCCGCGCCGTGTCCGGTTGGATCGGTCAGCGGCGCGATGACCTTCATCCGCTCCACGAACGTGCCGGGCCATCCGTGCGCGAGAAGCAATGGCAGCGCGTCGTCATGCATGGACCGCACGTGGATGAAATGGAAGTTCAGTGCGTCGATGGTCGTGAGGAAGTTCGGCACGGCGTTGATCCGCGCCTCGAACCTGCGCCAGTCGTAGCCACCCGCCCAATGCCGCGCGAGCTTGCGCATCGTCGCCAGCCTTGCACCCTGGCTGGAGTCGTTGACTGTCTCGCCATCGGGCCAACGCGTGGCTTCGATTCGCCTGCGAAGCTCGGCCAGCTCGGCATCCGATGCGGTGAACCGGAACGGACGCATCCCGGCGGAGCTCGTGCCCGCAAGCTGGTTCATGTCGCAGTTCCTCTGGGCGAGGGCCCCGCGGGTCCCGGCAGGAACCCGCGGGGAGGTCGCATTACCGCAGGGTCTTGAATCCCGCACGGATCTCTTCGGAGTAGAACTTGGGCTGCTCCCAGGCGGCGAAGTGCCCGCCCTTGGGGAGCCGGTTGTAGTGCACCAGTTTCGGATACGCCTTCTCGGCCCAGCTCTTGGGTGCCTGGAACAGCTCGTCGGGGAAGGCGCTGACGGCAACCGGAATCGTCACGCCCTTGACCGCGAAGAACGGAACCTTGTTCTCCCAGTACAAGCGGCCCGCAGAGATCGCCGTGTTGGTCAGCCAGAACAACGTGATGTTGTCGAGCACGTCATCCGGTGTCAGCCCTTCCGGCGTGCCGTTGATCGAGCGGGCGATCATGTCGTAGCTGACCGGGTCGTGGTCGATCATGAAGGCGGCAAGGCCGACCGGTGAATCGGTCAGGCCCGTCAGCGTCTGCGGCCGGTCGCCCATCAGCAGCGCATAGCCGATGTGCCGGTAGAACTCGTGGAGCTGGTCGGCGGCCTTCTTCTCGTCGCCGGTCAGGTCCGCGGGCACCGGCTCGCCGATGAAGAGTTTCTTGTCGAGGTCCGGCGGAACCACATTGGCCATGTTGGTGTGGATTCCGACCAGGCCAGGCGGCGTCTTCAACGCCATCTGTTCGACGACAATCGCGCCCCAGTCGCCACCGGCCGCGCCCCACTTCTTGTAGCCCAGGCGTGGCATCAGCGTGTTGTAGGCGGCGGCGATGCGAACCGGGTCCCAGCCGGTCGTGGTCGGCCGGGCGGAGAACCCGTAACCGGGCATCGACGGGATCACGAGATGGAACGCGTCCGCTTCGGTCCCGCCGTGCGCGGTGGGATCGGTCAGCGGGCCGATGATCTTCATCTGCTCGATGATCGAGCCCGGCCAGCCGTGCGCGACGAGCAACGGGAATGCATTCTCGTGCTTGGAGCGGATATGCATGAAGTGGAAATCCAGCCCATCGATGTTGGTGATGAAGTTGGGAACGGCGTTGATCCGTTCTTCGACCTTGCGCCAGTCGTGCTTGGTGGCCCAGTGCTGGGCGAGCTTCTGGATCGTGGCCAGCTGGACACCCTGTCTGGAATCCTTGACCGTCTCGCTGTCCGGCCACCGCGTTGCCTCGATGCGCCTGCGCAGGTCGGCCAGGTCGGTGTCGGATGCCTTGTAGGTGAATGGGCGCAGCTCGGCCGAACCTGCGGCCGGCGCTGCTTTCTTCTCTGCAACTTCGTTCATGGCTTCTTTCCTTTCTGAGCAACCGATCAGACCCAATGGGGCAGCAGCAAGCGTGGTCGCCGTGGCGACGCACAATCTGCGTCTGGTTTGGAAAGTCGAACTTTCGGTGTCTGGCATGCAGCCTCCTTCGGCGTGCAGTTACCCGCCACGTGGAGCTGGCTCCACGCGAAGTTCTCAAGGCTCGGAATTTCCCGCTTCAATGCGGATATGGCCAAAACGGCAAAACACCGGCCGTCCGCGAGCGTCCTGCTCGCAGATGCGTTTCGTCCATCGGGGCGCGCGTACTCCGTACGCGACACGTGGGCGCAAGGCCCTGGAAGCTGTGCGGCTCACCGAGTCCAGGGCAACCGTTGCGGTTGCCAGGTGACCGTCTTCTGCGTGTCTGCCGCCATCAGTTCTACGCCGCGGCAATTACGTCCGCAAGCCCCTATGCGTGCTTGCTTTTTCGGCAGATCGCGACGGCGCGCTCCCGCATTGTTGGCCTGAAACTTGTCAGGCGGTAGTCGTGCCGGTCAGTTGCGCGTACGCAGCTGCGTGCCCAGTTGCTCGATCGCCGTGACCGCCGTTGCCAGGCCGTTTTCCTCGCGCATGCGCGCACCCAGTTCGCGCGCACGCTCGCGCACCGGTGCGGCCAATGCCTCGTCGATACGCCGTGCAAGAACATCTGCGGTGATGTCGCGCCCTTTGACCGCATCGGGAGCGACGCCGCGCCGCTGCATCTGCGCCGCCCAGAAGAACTGGTCGCCGGCAAACGGCACCACCACCGATGGAATGCCCGCACGGCATGCCGAATGCGACGTACCCGAACCACCGTGGTGGATCGCCAGCGCGGTGCGCGGCAGCAGCCAGTCATGCGCGGTCTCGCCGACCACGAGCACGTTGTCCGGCAGGTCGCTGGTATCCACGCCGCTCCAGCCGGGATAGAACAGCGCGCGCCGGCCGCGCAGTCCTGCGGTCAGTGCCTGCTTCAGGCGCGAGGTATCGAAGCCGGTCATGCTGCCAAAGCCGATGTACACCGGTGCTTCGCCTGCGGCGAGGAAGTCCTGCAACTCGCGCGGCGGCGCCCAGTCCGGTGACGGCAACAACCATTGGCCGCAGGCCAATGTGTTGGACGGCCAGTCATCCGGTTTCGACAGCAATGACGGCGACACGCCGTAGAGCATCGGATGACCTTCCCACATGCGCTTGCGCGGCGGCAGGCCACCGACCTGGGTGAGCGCCGCGTTGGTCGATCCCTTGAAGGCCCGCCACATCATCGCGCTGACGAAGCTGTGGCTGGCGCGATTGAGGAAGCCTGGCACCAGCGATGGCGGCAGGAACGGAGACGCAAATGCACGCGTTGGCGACAGCGGGATCATGCCGGCCCCGATCACCGGGATCCGCAGGCAATCACCGGCGGCCAATCCGACGAAGGCCGCCAGGCCGGAGACCAGCAACAGGTCCGCATCCCTGCCCTCATCGAGGATCGTGCGCAGCCACGATGACGCGTGGGCATTGGCGATCGCAGCCAGGGCCTTGGCCGTGGCATTGAGATCGCTGCTGCCGCCGACCACGGTGCCGATGCCGTGGCCGGGTTCGAGCGCCCCGCGGATGTCGCCTGCCAGGGCCTTGCTCGGCACCCCCAGCGCATGCGCGCTGCCGAGTGTCCCGGCATCCGCGAGCAGCAGCGTGTCATGGCCGGCGTTGCGCAGCGCGTGGCACAGCGCGGCCAACGGGCGGGTATCGCCCTCGGTGCCATAGGTGGCGGCGACAATTTTCACGCAGCGTCTCCTTCGGCTGGCATGGACAGGCGGTCTGCGCGCCAATGATCGCACCACCCCCGGCGCGTGCGCGACGGTGGCGGCGCGCGACCACGGTCACGTTTATGCTCTGGGCACGCCGGAGGGGAGTTCCCGGCGACATCGACGATCAACAGGGGGAATCCAATGCAGGCATGGAGGATGGCGGCTGTGTGCGCCACGATGGGCTTGGCAACGGGCTGCGCTTCGCTACCGGACGCGCGCGTCAATTACTACCTGCCGCGAGCGGAAGTCGTGCTCAAGGTGGAGCGTTATGTCACCTGCAAGAACGATAGGTTGCGGATGTGGCCGATGGCGACGCTGACCTCCGCTTACTCGGCCGATCCCGCGCGCGGTCCGATGCAGCTGGACCTGGCGGCGCTGGACCGCTGGTATGCCGGATCGGAGCTGGCGATAGCGCTCACCGCGGACGGTCGCCTCGCGTCCATCAACAGCACCAACCAGGGCGATGGCCCGGCCTGGGCGAAGACTGCGGCGTCGTTGGCGGGAATGGCGATCTCGCTGGGAACGGTGCCGGCACTACCGGTGGCGAAGATGGGTGGCCCGCTGGCGACCGAAGGGGAGGAAGCCCAGGCTCGCCGCCTGCTTTGTGGCCTTGCCAAGGACGCGCCGGAGGGTGTGGCCGTGTTCCCGTACAAGGCGCGGTTGCAATTCGACGATCCCATGGACAAGGGTGCGGTCGATGACGACTTCCCGGTCTATGAGTATCCGCGCGAGACCTGGCGCCTGGAGCCCGCGTTCGACGACACGTGGGCCGAGCGGGCGCTGGCACGCCTGGCCGGCGAGATGCACGCTTCCGCACATGCCCAGAGCACGCAGGCGCCGACGGCGGCGTTGACCGTCTGCACGGCAAAGGAAGGTGCGCGTTGCCCGGACTATCCGGTGATCCGCGCACGCGTGCCCGTGCAATACGAAGTAAGACTGCTGGAGAAGGACCGCGAGCGCTCCGTCGGCGTGGTTGCCGTGCCACAGGCCGGACGGATCTATGACCTGCCGCTGCCCGCCCCTCGCCTGTTTGGCAAGCAGACCGCGGGGCTCGTCTTCGCTGCCGACGGCAGCCTCACCGGCATCGCCTATGGCAGCACCGGCGGCGCAGCGGCCCTTGCCGAAGGCGGCACGTCGCTGGCGGACAGCATCACTGACACTCCAGCCGAACGCGCTGAGCGCATGAACCAACAGGCAGACGAGATCGCCGGCCAGGCGCGCCTGGAGCGCTGCCTCAGCGACCCGGCCAAGTGCGAACTGAGGTGACAGGCATTGCCAGTGCGCCGCAGATCAGCCGGCGCGCTGGCAACTATCCCAGGACCACCATCGCCCAAAGGCCGATGACGGCCAGGAAGTTGATCGTGAAGACAGCGCCGCGCAGGCGGATGTTGCTCGTCAGGATCTGCACGAGGCTGTGCAGCACGCGTCCGACGACGAAGATCCATGCCAGCACCAGCGCGTGGTCAGCCGCGTCTGTTTGCAGCAGGATGATGCAGGCCGCGTAGAAGAACAGCGGCCATTCGAACTGGTTGGAAAGGTTGGCGCTGATGCGCGGTTCGATGCGTGCCCACGGATTGCTGCCATCGGCGCGACGGCCGATGCCCCAGATCGCGGGCGCGCGCGCCAAGGTGAGCACCACGTACAGGAATGCGGCCAGCGCGACGTGCGCCGCCATGGGCAGGATCATTGGCGAGATCAGCGGATGCGACATCGTGGCCCCGGATCGATCGGACAGCGTCCATGCTGCCTGCTTCAAATCGGGGCCACAAGCGCACTCGCAGGTGAGCTCAGACGGTGACCTTGACGGCCACGTCAATGTTGCCGTGGGTGGCCTTCGAGTAAGGACAGATCTCGTGCCCCCTGTGCGCGAGCGCTTCGGCATCGGCCTGCGACATGCCCGGCAGGATCACGTTGAAACGGGCCTCGATGAAGTAGGCATCACCGGTCTGGCCAAGGTCGATCTCGATCTCCACGGCCAGGCCATCGGGCAGCTTGATCTTCTTCTCCTGTGCCGCCACGCCGATCGCCGAGTGATAGCAGGCCGACCAGGCACCTGCGAACAGCTGCTCCGCCGTCGGATGCGGCAGCACTGCGTCGAACGACTGTTCCTGGCTGGTGCCGGAGCCCGACGCCGAGGTCTTGATGTCGATGCGGCCGTGACCGCCGCGCGCCGCAGCATCGCGGGCGCTGGAGGCGGTGTGGGTTTTGCCTGTGAACAGGACTTTCTCGATCTTGGACATGGGGAGATTCCTCTTCGTTCCGGGAGGCGAGCAGACTCCCAATCGTCAGCGGCCCGGTCCGCGTGACTACGGCTTGTGCGCGAGCGGATCGGGGTGATGGACGTGCGGGATCTCGATGGCGCCGGTCAGGTAACCGTCGAGCCAGTCCTTGAAGTAGGTGTTCGCGATCAACGCCTGCGTGTCGGGCGTGAGCGTGTGGTCGTCGAGGATCGCGCCGTAGTAGCTGGCTGCCGGGTCTGCGATCACCGGCCGGTCGTCCTGGTAGCTGTACATGACCCACTGCACGAGTTCGCACAGCCGGTAGGTCTCCGGACCGGCGATCTCGATGGTGGAATTCGACGGTCGCCCGGCCACCAGGTCGGCCAGTCGAACGGCTACGTCGTCCGCCGCCACCGGCTGCACCAGCGCTGGCGACAGATGGACGATGTCCTTGCCGCTGCCTGGCGGAATGATGTTGGCCATGAACTCGAAGAACTGCGTCGCCTGCACCAGCGAATGCGGCACGTCGGAGCGTTTCACCAAACGCTCCTGCGCATCCTTGGCGCGGAAGTAGCCGCTGGTCTGCAGCCGTTGCGTGCCGACCACCGAAAGCGCGAGGTAATGCGAGACGCCGGCGCGCTCGGCGGCGGCCAGCAGCCGCTCGCTCGAACGCGTGAAGAACTCCGTAACTTCCGGCTCGTCGAACGAGGGCGCGTTGGTCACGTCGACGACGACGTCCGCGCCGTCCAGCGCCGACTGCAATCCTTCGCCGGTGACGGTGTTGACGCCAGACCTGCGCGAAGCGGCCAGCACGTCGTGCCCGCGGGCCTTCAATCGCGCGACGAGCTTGGATCCGACGAGGCCATGGCCGCCGGCTACTACGATCTTCATTGCGCCGATTCCTTCTGCAGCCGGCTTCGCGGCCGGCTACAGCAGACCCGGTTTCGAGTCCCGCCGGTAGACCGGGGGGTGGACACCCCGTGTTGCCCCATTGGCAACAATGCCGGGCAAGGCTGGCAAGAGGATGTCCAGGCCCCGTTCGGAGCAGCGTCGCACATCGAGATCGCGGGCCTGATCGACGGCAGTGCGTGACGATCATCACGATCGACAGCGGCCCTGCCAGTGCGCTGAGAAAAAGTCTCGTCATGTCGGCCGCAACGCGCAGCTTTGCGCGCGCAGGCCGATGCATACTCTCGCCGCTGTGTGATTCCCGGAAGCACCCGGGACGCTCTTGGGGAGCCGTCGCAGCTTGAGCGCAAGGTCGGCCGCAATGGCCACCGGCAGGGATGAATTCACTACCAGGGGATGCAATGAAGAAGGAACTCGTACTGGCGGCATTGCTGGCGGCGGCACCGTTTACCGCGTTTGCCGGCTCGTTGAACTACTCGTATATCGAAGGCGGTTACGCGCACCTGGCGAAAGATGATGTTCCCTCGTTCCGGATTGCGAGATTTCTCTCGGGGCGCCCCCAGGGGGAAGTGAAGAGCGACGGCTTCTTCGGCGTCGTCTCGGTGGCGGTGGGAGAGTCGTTCTACGGTTTTGGCAGTGTCCGCCGAGGCACTGACACCGTGGAGGTGCAGGTCCACGACACGTTCATGGGAGTCGTTTCCCGGACGTACGATGTCGACGTCACCGTGACGCGGGTCAACCTGGGTGCCGGCTATCACTACGGACTGTCGGATCGCACCGACCTGCTTGCCGAAGTCTCGGCTATTGATACCGACCTGGACATCGAGGACGAGGCCGAAGACGACAGCCGCTACCCGAATGGCTTCGGTGGCCGTGTTTCGGTTGGCGCGCGCTCGGCATTGACCGACGCTTTGGAGATCTGGGGCAAGGGCAACTACACCAGCGGAGACTTCTACGATTCCGAGCTCAGCGCCAGCGTCGGCATGCAGTTCCGCTTCGCCCCGAACTGGGGCATCACCGGCGAACTCGAGAGCGGCAGCGGCTACTCGCAGTACACGCTCGGCGTCCGCGCCAGCTTCTGATCTGCTCCTGGGCCCGGGCGCATGGCGCTCGGGCCTTTCAAGACCGCCAGGTCACTTCGGCTTGGAGTACCAAAGCGCGTTGACGATGATCCAGCGGTCGTCGAACTTGCCCATGTGGAAGAAGTCGACGAACCACGGCGTCTCCGCGCGCACTGCCGCGGTATTGCCGGCGACGTCCAGCACGGTGCAGGCGCGGTTCCATTGTTCTTTCGGCGTCTTCAGCGCGCCCTGCCGCGTCAGTTCGACCAGTTCTTCCTTGCTCATGCGCCGCAGTCCCAGGCGCTCGTCCGGGGTATCGCCCAGCACGCGCCGCTTGGCCAGATCCGGGTGCAGCGCGCGCGCGACGCGTTGCGGATCACCCTCAAGCTGCCCGTCGACATAGTCGAAGCACGTCGCCTCGATGGCGGCACGGGTGGTCGGGTCGATTGCGGCGGGCGACACTGCAGGCGACGCGGCGGTCGCTGCCGATGCTGCGGCAAGCACGAGGCTCATCATGGACACGCATTGCTCCTTGTCTGCGGGGAAGGGACTTAGCCGGAGCCTAGCGCCTCGTCTTGCCCGAGGAGAAGTGCGACATGGCACGGTCGGCCGGACCAGCGTCCGGCCAACACGGCCAAGGCCGTCAGAACGAGTCCGCGGGAACCCTGACCGCGCCTTCCATCAGCACGCGCGCACTGCGGCTCATGACCGCCTTGGTGACGGCCCACTCGCCGTCGACCAGTTTGGCCTGCGCACCGACGCGAAGCGTTCCCGACGGATGACCGAAGCGCACCGCATCGGGTTCGCCACCGCCGGCGGCTACGTTGACCAGGGTGCCGGGGACGGAAGCGGCGGTGCCGATCGCAACCGACGCGGTGCCCATCATCGCGTGGTGCAACTTGCCCATCGACATCGCGCGCACGTGCAGGTCGATGTCGGATGCGGCGATGTGCTTGCCGCTGGAGGCGACGTAGTCCTGTGCCGGCGCGACGATCGCGACCTTGGGCGAATGCTGGCGGGTGGCGGCCTCCTCAATGTTCTTGATGAGTCCCATGCGCACGGCGCCGTGCGCGCGGATCGCCTCGAAGCGCGCCAGCGCCTTCGGGTCGTCGTTGAAGGTCGGCTGCAGCTCGGTGCCGGTGTAGCCCAGGTCGGCGGCGTTGACGAAGATGGTCGGGATGCCGGCGGTGATCATCGTCACCTTGAGCGTGCCGACACCCGGCACTTCCAGGTCGTCGACAAGATTCCCAGTAGGGAACATCGAGCCACCGTCGCTGTCGTCAGCCGGATCGAGGAACTCCAGCGCGATCTCGGCTGCCGGGAACGTCACGCCGTCGAGTTCGAAGTCGCCGGTTTCCTGCACCTGGCCGTTGCTCATCGGCACGTGCGCGATGATGGTCTTGCCTATGTTCGCCTGCCAGATCCGCACCACGGCAATGCCGTCGGCCGGCACGCGGCTGGCGTCGACCAGGCCTGCACTGATCGCGAACGGACCAACGGCGGAGCTGAGGTTGCCACAGTTGCCGCTCCAGTCGACGAAAGGCTTGTCGATCAGGACCTGGCCATAGAGGTAATCGACATCATGGTCGGGCACCGACGCCTTGGAGATGATCACGCACTTGCTGGTGCTGGACGTCGCGCCGCCCATGCCATCGGTGTGCTTGCCGTAGGGATCGGGCGAGCCGATCACGCGCATCAGCAGCGCATCGCGCTTCGGGCCGGGGACCTGCGCCACTTCGGGCAGGTCCTGCAGGCGGAAGAACACGCCCTTGCTGGTACCGCCACGCATATAGGTGGCGGGGATGCGGATCTGGGGGAGATGGGACATTGGAATTCCGTCGGCCTTGGTGCGGTCAGGGGTTGTCAGGGAGCGGGCTCGTCCGGGATCTCGGCTTCGATCAGCTGCGCCAGCAGCGTCAGCGACTCCTGCCAGCCCAGGTAGCAGAACTCGACCGGGATCATCGCCGGGATGCCTTCCTGCACGATGTTGATCTCGGTACCGCAGACGACCGTCTTCAGGTTCACGGTGACCTGCATCTGCCCGGGCATGTTCGGGTCTTCGAACTCGTCGACATAGCGCAGCAGCTCGCCGGGCACCAGCTCCAGGTACTTGCCGCCGAAGGAATGGCTCTTGCCGGTGGCGAAGTTGGTGAACGACATGCGGTAGCTGCCGCCGACCTTGGCGTCCATGTGGTGCACCTTGCCGGTGAAACCGTGCGGCGGCAGCCACTTCGCCATTGCATCGGGATCGAGGAACGCACGGTAGATGCGTTCGGCGGGCGCGCGAAGCACGCGATGGAGACGCACGGTTCCGGTAGCTGCTGACATTGCCTTCTCTCCTTCCTGGGGGGACTGCAGGTTGCAGGCGGCCTAGGCGGCCTGCGCGGACTCAAGGAAATCGTTGGCGAAGCGCTGCAATACGCCGCCGGCGTCGTAGATCGACACTTCCTCGGCGGTATCGAGGCGGCAGGTCACCGGCACCTCGACGCGCTCGCCGTTGCGGCGGTTGATGACCAGCGTCAGCTGCGCGCGCGGCGTGCGCTCGCCGATCACGTCATAGGTCTCGGTGCCATCGATCGCCAGCGTGGTGCGGTTGGTGCCCGGCAGGAACTCCAGCGGCAGCACGCCCATGCCGATCAGGTTGGTGCGGTGGATGCGCTCGAAGCCCTCGGCGGCGATCGCCTCGACACCCGCCAGGCGCACGCCCTTGGCCGCCCAGTCGCGCGACGAGCCCTGGCCGTAGTCGGCGCCGGCGATGATGATCAGCGGCTGGCGACGCTCCATGTAGGTTTCGATCGCCTCCCACATGCGCGTGACCTGCCCTTCCGGCTCGATCCGCGCCAGCGAACCCTGCTTAACGTTGCCGGCCTCGTCACGCACCATCTCGTTGAGCAGCTTCGGGTTGGCGAACGTGGCGCGCTGCGCGGTGAGGTGATCGCCGCGGTGGGTCGCGTAGGAATTGAAGTCCTCTTCCGGCAGGCCCATCTTCGCCAGGTACTCGCCGGCGGCGCTGGACGCCATGATCGCGTTCGACGGCGACAGGTGGTCGGTGGTGATGTTGTCGCCCAGCACCGCCAGCGGACGCATGCCGCTGAGCGTGCGCTCACCGGCCAGCGCGCCTTCCCAGTACGGCGGACGACGGATGTAGGTGCTCTGCGGGCGCCAGTCGTACAGAGGGCCAACCTTCTCGCCGTGCTTTTCGCTGATGCGGAACATCGGCTCGTAAACCTGGCGGAAGTGGTCCGGCTTGACGCTGCTGGCGACAATCGCGTCGATCTCCTCGTCGCTCGGCCAGATGTCCTTGAGCGTGATCGGGTTGCCATCGGCGTCGTGGCCGAGCGCGTCGCGCTCGATGTCGAAGCGCACGGTGCCGGCGATGGCATAGGCCACGACCAGCGGCGGCGAGGCAAGGAAGGCCTGCTTGGCGTACGGATGGATGCGGCCGTCGAAGTTGCGGTTGCCCGACAGCACCGCAGTTGCGTACAGGTCGCGATCGATCACTTCCTGCTGGATCGCCGGATCCAGCGCACCGCTCATGCCGTTGCAGGTGGTGCAGGCGAAGGCCACGATGCCGAAGCCCAGCTTCTCCAGCTCCGACAGCAGGCCGGCTTCTTCCAGGTACAGCTGCACGGCCTTGGAGCCCGGTGCCAGCGACGACTTCACCCACGGCCGGCGAACCAGCCCACGGGCGTTGGCGTTGCGCGCGATCAGGCCGGCGGCAATCACGTTGCGCGGGTTGCTGGTGTTGGTGCAGCTGGTGATGGCGGCGATGATCACCGCGCCATCGGGCATCTGCCCCGGCACGTCTTCCCATGCACCGGCGATGCCGCGCGCGGCCAGGTCGGAGGTCGGCAGGCGCTTGTGCGGGTTGGACGGGCCGGCCATGTTGCGCACCACCGACGACAGGTCGAAGGTGAGTTCGCGCTCGTACTCGGCGGTCTCGAGCGCATCGCCCCACAGGCCAGCCTGCTTCGCATAGGTCTCGACCAGCTTGACCTGCGCGTCCTCGCGGCCGGTCAGGCGCAGGTAGTCGATGGTCTTGTCGTCGATGAAGAACATCGCCGCAGTCGCGCCGTACTCCGGCGCCATGTTGGAAATCGTCGCGCGGTCGCCCAAGGTCAGCGCCGAGGCGCCTACGCCGTGGAATTCCAGGTACGCGCCGACCACCTTCGACTGGCGCAGGAACTCGGTCAGGGCCAGCACGATGTCGGTGGCGGTGATGCCGGGCTGCGGCTTGCCGGTGAGGTTGACGCCGATGATGTCGGGCAGGCGCATCCACGAGGCGCGGCCGAGCATCACGCTCTCCGCTTCCAGGCCGCCTACGCCAATTGCGATCACGCCGAGCGCGTCGACGTGCGGGGTGTGGCTGTCGGTGCCGACCAGCGTGTCGGGGAAGGCGACGCCATCGCGCGCATGCACCACCGGCGACATCCGCTCCAGGTTGATCTGATGCATGATGCCGTTGCCCGGCGGAATCACGTCGACGTTGCGGAACGCCTTCTTCGTCCAGTTGATGAAGTGGAAGCGGTCCTCGTTGCGACGGTCCTCGACGGCGCGGTTCTTGGCGAACGCGTCCTTGTCGAAGCCGCCGTACTCCACTGCCAGCGAGTGGTCGACGATCAGCTGCGTCGGCACCACCGGATTGATCTGCGACGGGTCACCGCCACGCTCGGCGATCGCATCGCGCAGGCCGGCCAGGTCGACCAGCGCGGTCTGGCCGAGGATGTCGTGGCAAACCACGCGCGCCGGGAACCACGGGAAGTCGAGGTCGCGACGACGCTCGATCAGCTGCGTGAGGTAGGCGTCGAGCATCTTCGGTTCGGCGCGGCGCACCAGGTTCTCGGCGTGCACGCGCGAGGTGTACGGAAGCCGGTCGTAGGCGCCGGGCGCGATCGCCTCGATCGCGGCGCGTGCATCGAAGTAGTCGAGCGCGGTGCCCGGGAGCGGCTTGCGGTATTGGCTGTTCATGGCGGCTGCTGTGGTCTTGATCGGAGTGCGGCAGCGACACTCGGGCGCGGACTTCGCATCGTGTGGCCATGCGGAGCCCGGTCGGGCGAGTGCGCTGGGGCCGGGGAGATCCGGCACAGGCGATTATCCCGCAATTGGACGGGGGCCGGACCCCAATACTTGCCTTTGGACGTCAACTTGCCGCCGGAAGTGCCGCACCTGGGGCTCAGCGCAGGCGCTTGCGCAGGTCGACCAGGGCCTGGTCGGCCGAATCCACGCGGATCAGGCCCATGCGCGGGTATTCGATCTCGATCGTCACATACACCGTCAACGTCAGGATGGCGGCGAACACGAACCGGTGCAGCCAGCTGCGATCGGGGTTGATCGAGGTGCCGTAGCCGACCAGGAGCCCGGCGATCAGGCACAGGCCCGCCAGCAGCCAGTAGACGATGCGCGGCGGATGGTTGCGGGTCGCCGCGACGCGGGTGTCGGTGATGTCGAACATCTCGTTCAAGGAGTTGATCACCAGCGACGTCGCCGGCGGCGACGCATCGGGTCGACGGGTCGCCTGCACGGCCTTGCGCCAGATCTCGTCCTGCAGTGCCGAGCCCTGGTCCAGTTCCTGCTGCGTGTACTCGCGGTTCTCGGCGTCGCGGTAGGTCGCCAGGCGCACTTCCAGGTAGCGGCGGAACAGCGCACGCAGTTCCGGCTGTGCTTCGTCAGGCAACAGGTCGAGCCGCTGGTAGGCCGTGCCGATGGTGTTGGCCTCCTCGGCCACCAGATGGCGGCGATCGTCGAAGCGCGACGCCGCACCGAAGAAGGTGAAGGCGATCAGCAGCGCGAGCAGCCCGAACACGGCCCCTTCGGCGGCCTCGGCGCCCTTGGTCAGGCCGCGGTTCTCGCGGACAAGGTGGGAGATGCCCAGCCGTCGCCCGAGCTCGATGCACAGCACGATCCCCGCGAACAGGCCGGCCGAGAACAGCAGTACCTGCGCTGCGAAGCCCACGCTCGTCGCTCCACGGCGCCAGGTGCCGGCGCCCGGCCATGCAGTCTTGGCGAGCCGCCATTAGGCGGTTGTGAAGCCGTGAAACCGGGCGGCTCAGTCCGCGACGTGGACCACCAGCTTGCCGAAGTTCCTGCCTTCGAGCAGGCCGATGAAGGCCGCAGGCGCGTTCTCCAGCCCATCGACGATGTCTTCGCGCAGCTTCACCTTGCCCGCCGCGACCCAGGCGCTCATGTCGCGGTAGAACGGCGCGAAGCCATCGGCGTAGTGATCCATGATGATGTAGCCCTGCAGGCGGATGCGCTTGCGCAGCACCAGGCCCAGCAGCAGCGGCAGGCGATCGGGCCCGGCAGGAAGCTTCTGGTCGTTGTAGTGGGCAATCAGTCCGCACACCGGCACGCGTGCGCCATCGTTGAGCAGCGGCAGCACGGCATCGAGCACCGCGCCGCCGACGTTCTCGAAGTAGACGTCGATGCCGTCCTTGCAGGCCTCTGCCAGTTTCTGCGCGAACTGCGGGTCATTGCGGTCGATGCAGGCATCGAAGCCGAGTTCGTCTAGCACGTAGCGGCACTTGTCGGCACCACCGGCCACGCCGACAACGCGCGCGCCCTTGATCCTGGCGATCTGCCCGACCACCGCCCCGACCGCGCCACTGGCTGCGGCAACGACCACGGTCTCGCCGGGTTTGGGCTCGCCGATGTTCAACAGGCCGTGGTACGCCGTGAAGCCCGGCATCCCGAGCACGCTCAACGCGAGCGAAGGACGCGCGGCATTGCCAAGCGCCATCAGGTCGCGGCCGTTCGATAGCGAGTAGTCCTGCCAGCCGGAGCCGCCGAGGACGAGATCACCTTCGGCGAACTTCGGGTTGCGCGATGCGACCACGCGGCTGACGGTGCCGCCGACCATCACCTCGCCGATCGCGGTCGGCGGCGCATAGGACGGCGCCTCGCTCATGCGACCTCGCATGTAGGGATCGAGTGACAGATACAGCGTTCGCAGCAGGACCTCGCCTTCGGCGGGCGTGGCCACATCGAGTTGTTCGAGGCGGAAGTCCTGCGGCGTGGGCGCACCCTTGGGGCGCGAAGCGAGGACGATGCGGCGATTCACGTTTGCGGTCTGCGGCATGGGAGCTCCGGTGGCGATGCGACAGTGCTGCCGCGATCAGGCCGACATCTTATGCCCACCGCATGCCGCGCGGTCCGCGACACTGTGTTGCGCGTGCGGACCGGTGGAGTGCCTCCTGCCCGTCACGCAGGCATCACCGCAGGCGGCTGTAATGAGCGCCGTCCCCCGGCTGGCGTGCCCCGTCATGAAATCGCTCCTGCTCCCCATCGTGGTAGTCGTGTCGTCCCTGTGCGCATTCAGCGCGCAGGCGAAGTTGCCGCTGATCAACGCCACCTGTCCTGGCAAGCTGGACGTGCACGTCGACCAGGGCGGGCCGGTCTATGTCAACGGCAAGGAAGCCAAGCTCAACGCAGTCAACGAGAACTACTACGAAGCCAAGGATGCGGCGACGGGCACGACCATCTCCATTTCCATCAACCCCGATGGCTCGCCCGACGTTTCGTACACGGGCAAGAACCGCGCTAATGGTGTGTGCACGATCGCCAGCGATGCGACGGCCGCTCCGGCGGCTGCGGCCGCGCCCGCGGCTGCGTCCGGGCAGTCGCACCCTGCCTCGGAGAAGGCTTGCCTTGCGGCGGTGTCCAAAAAGACCAATGTCGCCAGCAGCAAACTTTCCGTGGCCGGGTCCGAGTTCAGTGAGGCCGGCATTTCCGTCTCGGTGCAGGTGCCTGGCGCGGACGCGCCCTGGGCCTGCATGACCGACCAGAAGGGCAAGGTCTGGAACGTCAGCTACACCGGGTCGGAAGGCAAGCTGTAACGCTACCCCGCGCGTTACGCCTCCGGCGTTCCGGTGTCCTTCCCGCCCCGGTCGAGGTCCTTGCGCGCATGCGTGGCGAGCGCCTGGTACTTGGCCTTGAACTCGTCCAGGGTCATCTCCTCCAGTTCCTCCAGGTCGAGCAGCGCGTTGTGCGCGCCGGCCGTGGCCCGGATCAGTTCGTCGAGCTTGACCTGGATCGCCTCGGTGTCGCGGTTCTGCGTGTTCTGGATCAGGAAGACCATCAGGAAGGTGATGATGGTCGTGCCGGTGTTGATCACCAGCTGCCAGGTGTCGCTGAAGCCGAAGATCGGCCCGGTCACCACCCAGACCACGATCAACAGCGCGGCCAGGGCGAAGACACGGGGCCGGCCGGCGAAATGTGCGGCGGCCTTGGCGAACCGCGTGTACCAGGACTTGTGCGTGCGCATGGGAGGACCTCGCTGGTCGGCAGACCATGGCCCCGCGTGCGTGGAGGCGCGGTCAACGATGGAACCGGACGCTGACCGCTCGGCGAATCCTGCCCTGCCCGTTGCTATCGCAGCAGGAGCAGCGCCGCACCTGCCAAAGCCAAGGCGGCGGTCCATGCGTTGCGCGCCGCGGCGCCGATCCACAGGCCGGGAGTCATCGCGATGCCCCGGCAGACGACGCTTGCGATGGCACCTGTCGTGCCCAACATCGTCGCCATGTGCACTCCAACCGCCGCCAACGCGAGCGTGATCGAGCCGGAGGCGGTGATCGCCCGGGCCGGGCTGTCGCTGATGCACAGCGGCACCAGCGCCGGGACCAGCATCAGTCCGGCGCCGTGGACGGTGGCCATCAGGCAGGACCAGAGCGCGATGCCAGCGTCGCTCGCACGCGAGCCCAGACTCGTGACCAGGCGATGCGGACCGGCGACGCGCAGCCAGCGATACGTCGCCGCGCCGATCAGCATTGCGCCCGCCAGGCCCTGGACCCGCGTGCGCTCCACCAGGATGCCACCGTAGACGGCAGCGACCACGATCGCGATCGATGCGAAGTGACCGATCGCGATTGGCAGCAGCGCTCGCCACGCCTGGTCACCATCGCGCGCATGCACGCCGCGCCGTGCGGCGAACATCCAGCCGTTGACCGGGCTCAGCCCATGCAACACGCCGAGTCCGGCAACAGCCAGCCAAGGCCACCAGGTTTCCATCGCCGCCCGGGCTCAGGCCTTCGACGCGCAGCACGACGCGGCGGGCGCGGCGGCCTCGTAGCGATCGTGGTGGCGGACCCATGCCATCGGGTAGTCAAACTCGTCCTCGTCGCGGCCTTTGGGCGTGAGCTCGAGCAGGTTGTAGGCATGCATCATCACCTCCACGCCGCGACCGTAGCGCGAGTAGGTGTGGAAGACCTGGCCGGCCTCGTCGCGATGGAACACGCTGATGCCCGGTGCCTCCTCGTGCGGGAACGGCTGCCGCGTGTAGTTGTAGTCGACCTTGCCGCTCGACATCTCGTCCTGGCTGAAGTTGACGCCGAAGTCATGGTTGAAGGTGGTGCCGTGCGATGACACCCACTTGAACTTCCAGCCCATGCGCTGGCGGAATCGTTCGATCTCGGCCAGCGGAGCGCGCGAGACAGCAAGCAGCGTGACGTCGCGTTGCGCCAGGTGCAGGTTGGCGCCGTCGTTGTGGTCGGCCATGAAGGAGCAGCTCTTGCAACCCTGCTCCCAGCCAGGCGCGAACATGAAGTGCTGCACCAGCAGCTGGCTGCGACCATCGAACAGTTCCGCCAGCGTCTTCAGGCCTTCGGGCGTATCGAAGACGTAGTCCTTCTGCACGCGCACCCACGGCAGTGCGCGGCGTTCACGGGCGATCTGGTCCTGCAGGCGGGTGAGTTCCTTCTCGCGTGCCAGCAGTGCCTTGCGTGCGGCGAGCCATTGTTCCCTGCCGACGACCGGGTGGTCAGCGGGTGAAAGGTCGATGGTCGGTTCGTTGAGTGCGGTGTTCATGATGTTCTCCGGGGTTGCGGATGGGCGGCTGCCCAGTCGCAGAGCAAGCCGCGCCCGTCTCCGGTCGGTCGACCGGAGGTTGAATGCAGCAGGAGGGGCGCTGTGCCGCTCGGGATCAGCGCGGTGGTCGGCGGACGGCGCGGACCTTTCCGCTCGGTCCGCCACCGCAATAAAACGTTCCGGCGCCGTCGGATTCGAGGCCACTTACGCCGGTGCCTTGCGGCATCTCGAGCCGCTCGAGCACGGCGCCGGAGTCGGCATCGATGCGTCGCAGTTCGCTCTCGTCCCCATCCCACACGCCGTGCCAAAGCTCGCCGTCGACCCAGGTCACACCGGTTACGAACTGGTTGGACTCGATGGTGCGGATGATGGCGCCGGTGTCGGGGTTGATCTGATGGATCTTCCGGTCGCGGTACTGGCCAACCCAAAGGCTGCCCTCGGCCCACGCCATCCCCGAATCGCCACCGTTGCCCGGCGCGGGGATCGACGCGACAACGGCACCGGTGGACGGATCGATCTTGTCGATTCGCGCTTCGGCGATCTGGTAGAGGTGCGTGCCATCGAAGGCGGTGCCGGCGTCGGCGGCGCACTCGACAGAGCGTTCGACCTCACCGTTTGCGGGATCGAAGGCGACCACTTTCGATCCGATCGCGGTCCATACATGGTGGCCATCGAAGGTGACGCCGGCGACGTTCCTTGCGCCGTCGAACGGCCCGTACTCGCGCACGATCTCGGCGGCGCGCGTGGGTACCTGTGCTGACGTGCTGGTTGCTGGATTGCGGCTCATCGGGGGCTCCTGGTGGCGCGCGTGGCGGCGCCGTGGGACCAATCTACTCAGGCGGCAGTGCGGCAGGGAGTAACAAGGTCGTCGTGAATCCGACCAGTGGCGGGGCCAGCCAGCGCTGCGCGCGGGCGCGGCCGATCGACCGCACCTGCCCGGCGGCTTCGAGCTCGGCGAGTGCGCGCTGGACCGTGCGCTGGCTGTCGCCCAGCGCCAGCGCCAGGGCCGACGTGGACCAGGCCGCACCATCGGCGAGCAATGCCAACAACGAGGCCTGGTCGCCATCGATCGGCGGTACCAGCACGACGATGCCGCGGTCGTCGGTAGGCACGAGCGCGAATCCGCGCGCACTTGCCTGGATGTCCAGCATCGGCGCAACCAGCGAGCGCAGGCGACCGATCTCGACGCGCAATCGCGCGCGGTGCGTCTCGTCCGGCTGGCGCGTGCGGAAGACGCGGGCGATCAGAGTGTTGCGCTCGACGTCGCCGGGCCAGCTTTCGGCGAGTGCACGCAGCAACGCGAACAGGACGGGGCGTCGCGCCAGCGGCAGCCATGCGTCACCGGAGCGCAGTCCGCGACGGCAAGCGTCGACGACGAGCACGTGCGAGCCCATCAGCGTCTCGATCTGCTCAAGGCGAAGCGGCTCTTCATGTCCGGCGTGGATGCGCCTGGCGGCGGCGCGGTCGAGTGCGGCGCGTGCCTCGGTCACCTCGGCCAGCAGCGCGGGGATGGCTGCGCGTTGCGCCGCCGCAAAGGCGCGATCGAGCGCCGAGCGCGCGTCCGCCGTGCGCAGTGAACGCAACGCCAGTTCCGCCGTGGCCAGTTCGGTGATCGCCGCCAGCGACGGCGGCAGGCCTTTTGCGTCGAGACCGATCAGCGCGGCGTTGGCCTCGTCGAGACGCCCCAGCAGAAGCAGCCGCCGTACCGCGATCAGTCGCGCCTGCAATGCATTGGCACGGTCGCCGCGTGTATCGAGCGCAGTGGCGGCTTCGGCCAGCGTGCGCGGCGAGCCACCTAGGTCGCGCATGGCCAGCGCCACCTCGGCCTCGGCGACGACACAGCGCGCACGCGCCAGCGCCTCACGCGCACCAAAGCCACGTGCCGCACGCCGCAGCAGTTCCCGTGCGCGCGGATACTCACCCAGCTGCGCCATCGCGATACCGCGCAGGGCAAGGGCCGGCGGGTCATCGCGCAAGGCAACACGCTTGAGCGCACCGAGCGCATCGCCGGCGACCAGCGCGCGACCGGCGGCGGCAATGAGGGAGTCCATCGCGGCAGGCTACCGCGCCTTCAGGCCCTCGCGATAGGCGCTCACGATCACTTCTTCTTGCTCTTGTTGAAGGCAACGGCGGCGCGGATGAGTGCCTTCAACGCCTTCTCGTCGATCTCGTCGCCTTCGTGGATGTCTATCGCGCGGCGAGTGTTGCCTTCGAGGCTGGAATTGAACAGCCCCAACGGGTCATCCAGCGAAGCGCCCTGGGCGAAGGTCATCTTCACCGCCTTCTTGTACGTCTCGCCCGTGCAGATGATGCCGTCATGCGACCAGGTCGGGACGCCCCGCCACTTCAATTCCTCGACCACGTCGGGATCGGCTTGCTTGACGAGGGCGCGCACCCTGGCGAGCGTCTCGCCCCGCCAATCGCCCAGATCCCTGATCTGCGCATCGATCTGCTCGGAGACCGTTCCTTCACCTACTTCCTTCGAGCCGCTCTTCATGGTGGTTGTCACTTCCCCAATTGCCTGCCAAATCGAAGAGCCGGGATTATAGGAGCAAGGCGTGAAGAGGCCGCCTGCCCCGCCTGGCATTCACAGAAAACGAGCGCATGCTGGACGAAATTGGTGGCCCCGAACCGTTCCGGAGGCACCATGTCGGCCACGACGACGCACGCCCACGAACGCCCCAACTCCTCGGTCTTCGCCAGGCGCCCGCTGGCCACTGGCGTTGCCGTCGGCATCGGCTCGCTGTTGCCTCACTTCTTCCTGACGCCGCAGGCCTCGCTCGGCTTCGCCGCGATACTCATCGCACTCATCGCCGGCATCTATTTCGGCTTCGCCGTGATGAACGGCTCCAGCCGCGACCAGATGGTGGAGTTCAACGTCGCCGGCCTGTTCGCTGTCGCGGGCCTGCTCGGACTGCTGCTGTGGCCGGTGCTGGTGGCCATCGCCTACTTCGCGCACGCCGCCTGGGACTTCGCCCACCACAACCGCTCGCGCCTGTCGCTGGTCAGGATCCCGAGCTGGTACGTGCCGTGGTGCGTGGTGATCGACGTGATCGTGGGAATCGGGTTGCTGGTGATATGGAGCCGCAACGGGTTGATCTGACCGCGTGTGGCGCGTTGATCGCCGGTGCTATGCAGGCCCGCCAAGGTGTAGCGGAGTACCGCCGTCGGCGAAGCCTAGTCTTCGATTCGGAAGGCCAGCTTCAGCCTCTTTACGGTCTCAGGCCAAAGCGGAGTCGTCGGCTGAGCTGCGGAGTTCTGATTTCCGAATAGCCCGGCTTCACGAACGGCTTTGGTCAACGGGACTGTCGCCAGCCACTTTATCGGTACGAATCGATCGGCTCGAACTGGATCGTGCGCGTCCGCGCGGATATCCGCGTGAATACTGCCAACATCCAAGTACTTCATTGGCCCATCCGGCGTTTCAACCAGGAAGTCCGCGGCAATGACAGGCTCGCCGGTAACGATTCCGACGCCAAGGTATCCAGTGCCGGGGCGATTGACCCAGACCCGTCGCCCGGGGACAAGCAAGCGCAATGTGCGGCTATACCACTCGCTGCCGCCAGCACTGATGAACCCGTACTTCTGCGCGTCATCCCAAGATCGCTGGCTGTCGCCATAGTTCGCGTACAGCTCACCATTCCAAGGCACGCGCTCACGCCGCGCAGTCTGGACTTCATGCTGCTTGTTGCGAACCTTGACCTGGTATTCCTCGGCTTCCTTCAGCGGAATGATCTGCTGAAACTCCAGGAGCAGGCGCTCGTCAAGCTTGTAAGCACCCATCCGGAAGCAGGTGATATCGAGCCCCTTCTGATTCAGCCATAGGATCGATGACGTCAGTTCCCGAGAGTAATCTTCAGAGAACAGGATGACCCTTACATCCGCGGCAAAATCGTCTTCATTCGGCTCAGCCCACCCGAGAAACTCGAGAATTCGCTCGCGGGCAAATCGCGCTTCCTCTGACCCGAGGAATCCTTCAAACGTGGAAATCGCCTGATCGAAGGTCATGGTCGAAACCATCGATGCGTAGCGAATGGCTTGGAGTTCCATATGGCTTCCCGTGTCACCGCGCTTCAGCTCGATGACGACCAGGTTTGCCTTACGATCCAGCGCCAGCAGGTCGATTCGCCGCTTCGACTCGTCCCAATCTCCGAACTCCTCGGCTATCACAAGGAGATCAGGAATGAGGTCGGAAATCTGCTCTCGCAGAAGCGCCTGAAGATCGCGTCGTTCACGAACCTCCGCGCGCGCGAGACTGATCCGCGAAACTCGCGCCAATCGACCGCTTTCGACCTCGTAGAAAGCCATAAGATCCTCTCAATCGGGTCAGCGATTGCGACCTTCATCTTGCCTGTATTGGGCAGCCGTCAGGTCTGGTCTGAAGACCGTTCTGAAGCAAGGCTGTCGTCGCCCTGGCAACGATTCAGATATGGGCCCACCAGGATTCGAACCTGGAACCAAGGGATTATGAGTCCCCTGCTCTAACCGTTGAGCTATAGGCCCGTGGGCTGCGCATCTTACCAGCCCACGCTTTCAGCCGGCTCGCCTCCCGGGCGAGCCCGCCGCTCCCTCAACGCCCCGCAGAGCCCGACATCGAATACGGCCGCTCCGCCGCCCCCGTAGCCCACGCCTTATCCGCCTGCGCCTGCATCGTGAAGTGCAACTCCCCGCCAGCCATGATCTCCTCATGCCGGATAAAAGCGCGCTCCAGCGGCTTGCCATTGAGCATCGCCCGGCCGATATACGGATGCGCCGCATCAAGCCCTTTGGCCACCACCGTGAAGCGCTTGCCATTGGGCAAGTTGAGGCTCGCACGCGGCAGGAACGGTCGGCCGATGATGTACTCGTTGCTGCCCGGCGCCACCGGGTAGAAGCCCAGCGCGGTGAACACATACCAGGCCGACATCTGCCCCAGGTCGTCATTGCCCGCCAGCCCATCCGGCCGCGCGGCGTACTGCGTCGCCATGATCTGCCCCAGGCGTTCCTGGGTGCGCCAAGGCTGGCCGGCGTACGCGTACAGGTAGGCGACGTGGTGGCTGGGTTCGTTGCCGTGCGCGTACCAGCCGATCAGGCCGGTGATGTCTTCCATGTGCTCGAAGATCTTCGGGTCGACCTTGGCGTCGAACACCGCGTCCAGGCGCGCGACCAGCTTGTCCTCGCCGCCGTGCGCGGCGGCCAGGCCGGCGACGTCCTGCGGTACGTACCACGAGTACTGCCAGGCGTTGCCTTCGGTGTAGTCGCTGCCGTAGCCGCTGGCGGTGGCGTCGAAGGGTTCGCGGAAGCTGCCATCGCGCTTGCGTGCGCGCATGAAGCCGGTCTTCTCGTCGAAGGCGTGGCGCCAGTTGGCGGCGCGCTTGCCGAACTTGTCCGCGACGTCCTTGTTGCCCATCGACTCGGCCATGCGCGCGATGGTCCAGTCGTCGAACGCGTACTCGAGCGTCTTCGAGGCGGCTTCGCCTTCCTCGTCGATCGGCACGTAACCCAGCTGCATGTACTGGGCGATGCCGTCGTAGGGGCCGTAGCTGGCGCTGTCGACCATGGCCTTGAGCGCCTTGTTGGTGTCATAGCCGCGGATGCCCTTCATGTAGGCATCGGCGATCACCGGCACGGCGTGGTAGCCGATCATGCACCACGTCTCCTGGCCGTGGAACGCCCACACCGGCAGCACGCCGTACGGGCTGTGCTCGTGCGAGGCCAGCAGCGAGTTGATGAAGTCGTTGTTGCGCTGCTCCGGCTGCACCAGCGTCAGCAGCGGATGCAGCGCGCGGTAGGTGTCCCACAGCGAGAACGTCGAGTAGTTCGTGAAGCCCTTCGCCTGGTGGACGGCGTTGTCCGGGCCGCGGTAACGGCCGTCGCTGTCCATGAAGAGGCTCGGGCCCATCAGCGTGTGGTACAGCGCGGTGTAGAAGCTGCGGCGCTGGGCTTCGGGCGCGTCGACATCGACGGCGCCGAGTGCCTGCATCCACTGCGCTTTCGCGGCGTTGCGCACGCCGTCGAAATCGAAGGCCGGCACTTCGGCGTCGAGGTTGGCGATCGCGCTGTCCTCGCTCACCGGAGAGATCGCGACCTTCACCACCATCGACTTGCCGGCGGCACCGTCGAAGTCGAACGCGCCGACCAACTGGCGGCCTTCGATCTGCGCACGCTGGCGCGGGTCCTTTTCACCCGGCGGCGGGAAGCCCTTGTAGGGAACGTCCTGCTCGGTGTCGTTGAACTGGTGGCCGCTGACCGGCTGCGAGAAACGCATGGCGAAGTACAGCTGGCGGCCCGGCGCCCAGCCGCGGGTTTCGCGGAAGCCGGTGACGGTGCCGTCCGCGCGCAGGCGCATGCGCGACCACTGCACCTTGCCCGGGTAGTCGTACATGCTGGTGCGCAGGTCGACCAGCACGTGCGCCGGCTTGCCCTTGGGGAACTGGTAGCGGTGCACGCCGACGCGCGGGCTGGCGGTGAGTTCGGCGCGGATGCCGTAGTCCTGCAACGTCACCGCGTAGTAGCCGGGCTGGGCGATCTCACCGTCGTGGCTGAAGCGCGACATGTAGCCGCTGCCGGGCTTGGCGACGTCGCCGCGCTCGAGCTTCACTTCGCCGGCGATCGGCATCACCAGCACGTCGCCGAGGTCGGAGTGGCCGGTGCCGGAAAAGTGCGTGTGCGAGAAGCCGGTGATCGTCTTGTCGTCGTAACGGTAGCCGGCGGCCCAGCCGTAGCCTTCCTTGCGCGATTTGATCTGGGTGTCCGGACTCAGCTGCACCATGCCGAACGGAACCACCGCACCCGGGAAGGTGTGACCTTCGCCGCCGGTGCCGATGAAGGGATCGACCGCGGCGTAGGCGCGGGATGCGGCGGCATCGGGTTTGGGCGCGGGGGCGGCGACGACCATCCCGGCCATCGCCCAGGTGCACACCGCCGCCAGCAGGAACAGGCGAGGTGGGACGGGTGATGAGGTGGTCTGGCGGGCAAGGCGGGGCATGGTCGCTCCTGGGGTCCGCGGCGTTGGCGGACAGAAAATTTGGATCGTTCTAAACCGCCGCAACCTAGCACGCGACCGCGCCCAAGTTCATGCTGCGGTGCAGAATGCGCCATCCGGGCCCCGGGGGCAGGATGTACGCAATTTAGAACGATCCAAATCCAACCAGATGCCTTCCGGACTTCCGCGATGACCCTACCGGTGCGTACCCGCGCCCGGGTAACCCTGGCCGACATCGCCAGCGCCTGCGACCTGTCGCGGGCGACGATCTCGCTGGTCCTGCGCGGCAGCCCGCTGGTCAACGCCGAGACGCGGGCGCGGGTGGAGGCCGAACTCAAGCGTCAGCGCTACGTCTATCACCGCGGCGCCGCCAACCTGCGCCGCAACGTGTCCTCGACCGTGGCGCTGGTCATCAACGACCTGTCCAACCCGTTCTTCGCCGAGTTCGCGGCGGGCGTCGACGAGGCCCTGGCCGCGGCCGGCTACGTCACCCTGCTCGGCAGCACCGGCGAGTCGGCCGAACGCCAGCAGACGGTGCTGGCCTCCCTGCTCGAGCACGACCCGGCCGGCATCATCCTCTCCCCCGCCGAAGGCAGCGACGGTGCGCGCCTGCGCGGCCTGCTCGGCCTGCATACGCCAACGTTGGTGTTCAACCGCGAGCTCGGCGCCGACTGGGATTTCCTCTCGCTCGACAACGTGCGCGGCGCGCGCATGGCGACGGAACACTTGCTGGCGCAGGGCCATCGCCGCATCGCCTTCTTCGGCGGGCACCAGGACTCCAGTTCGTGCCATCAGCGTCGCGAGGGCTACCGCGAGGCGCTGATCGCGGCCGGCGTCACGCCTGAGCCGCAGTGGCTGGTCGAATGCGCGCCGACGCGCCTGGAAGCGGCACGCCAGACCGGCGCGTTGTTCGTGCGCGATCCCGCTCCCACGGCAGCGGTTTGCTACAACGACGCGGTCGCGCTTGGGCTGATGGCAGGGCTGGCCACGCGTGGCCGTCGCGCCGGACAGGACTTCGCCCTCACCGGTTTCGACGACATCCCCGAAGCCGCCGTCAGCGCGCCGCCGCTGACCACCATCGCCGTCGACCCGCGCGCACGCGGGCGGCAGGCGGCCGAACTGATCCTGCAGCGATTGCGCGACCCGTCCGCCAACGTCGCCACCGTCGTCGCGCCGGTTCAACTGCAAGTTCGTAGCAGCAGCACCACCACGCAACCCCAAGGAGGAACCATCGCATGATGCGAAATGACCAGACTTCATCCACCTCGTCGCCCGCCACCGCCATCGCGGTACTGACCACGATCTTCTTCACCTGGGGCGCGCTGACCAGCCTCAATGACGTGCTGATCCCGCACCTGAAAGCCGTGTTCGAGATGAACTACGCGCAGACGATGCTGATCCAGTTCACCTTCTTCAGCACGTACCTTGTGATGTCGCTTCCGGCCGGCAAGGTGGTCGCGCGCTTCGGCTACAAGCGCAGCATCGTGATCGGCCTGGTCGTGGCCGGCATCGGTGCGCTGGCGTTCTTCCCGGCTGCCAGGATCCCGTCATACCCGTTGTTCCTGTTCGCGCTGTACGTGCTCGCCAGCGGCATCACGCTGCTGCAGGTCTCGGCCAATCCGTACATCGCGCTGCTCGGCGATGCGCCCAGTGCGTCGAGCCGGCTGACGCTGGCGCAGGCGTTGAATTCGTTCGGCCATGCGATCGCGCCGGCGTTGATCGGTCCGCTGATCCTGTCGGTCGCGGTGATCGGCGGCGCCGAGCTGGCGCAGATGCCGGTGGCCGAGCAGACCGCCTACCGCATCGCCCAGGCCGAATCGGTGCAGCTGCCCTACCTCGGGCTGGCCGTGGGCCTGTTCGCGCTGGCGGCGTTCGTGCTGCTGTTCCGCCTGCCGACGCTGACCGAGGCCACCGAGGGTGCCGACCACAAGCTCCACACCTTTGCCGAAGCCCTGCGCCATCGCCACCTGCGCCTGGGCGTGGTCGCGATCTTCGTTTACGTCGGCGCGGAGGTCGCCATCGGCAGCTTCCTGATCAACTACATCGCCAGCCCGGGCATCGGCGCGATGGACGAGTCGGCCGCGGCCAAGTACGTGTCCTATTACTGGGGCGCGGCGATGGTCGGCCGCTTCGTCGGTTCGGCGCTGCTGCGCAAGATCGAGCCGCGGATCCTGCTGGGCCTGTTCGCGATCGTCGCGATGGCACTGCTTGCGACCACCATCGCCACCGGCGGCCCGGTCGCGATGTGGAGCGTGATTGCCATTGGCCTGTTCAACTCGATCATGTTCCCGACCATCTTCACCCTCGGCATCGAGGGCCTGGGCCCACTGACCAGCAAGGCGTCGAGCCTGCTGGTGATGGCCATCGTCGGCGGCGCGGTGGTGCCGCTGCTGCAGGGCGTTCTGGCGGATCGCATCGGCATCCAGCACGCCTTCGTGCTGCCGCTGCTGTGCTACGTCTACGTCGCCTGGTACGGCTTCCGCGGTGCGCGGCGCGAGCCGGTACCGGTACTGGAACCGGCAGTGAGCACGCCATGAGCACGACGCAGGGCCGCACCGCGATCGCCTGCTTCGGCGAGGCGCTGATCGATTTCCTCGCGGTGCCGGCCGTGGCCGGGCAGCCGCGCCAGTTCGCCGAGTACGCCGGCGGCGCGCCGGCCAATGTCGCCGCCGCCGTGGCGCGGCTGGGTGGCAACGCGCGCTTCGTCGGCATGCTCGGCGCGGACATGTTCGGCGAGTTCCTGATGTCGCAGCTGCGCGCGATGGGCGTGGACACGCGCTACACCGTGCACACGTCGGCGGCGCGCACGGCCCTGGCCTTCGTCTCGCTCGACGCCGACGGCGAACGCAGTTTCAGCTTCTACCGCCCGCCGGCGGCCGACCTGCTGTTCCGCGAGGAACACTTCGACCCGGCCTGCTTCGACGACGCGGCCGTGCTGCACGTGTGCTCGAACAGTCTCACCGAGGCCGACATCGCTGACACCACGCTCGCCGGCATGCGCCTGGCGCGCGAGGCCGGTGCGATGGTGAGCATGGACCTGAACCTGCGTCCGTCGTTGTGGCCGGAAGGCGTCGACCCGGCGCCGCGCCTGTGGGACGCACTCGGGCAGGCGGACCTGGTGAAGCTGTGCCGCAGCGAGGCCGATTTCCTGATCCGTCGCGCCGGCGATGAGAAGGCGATGCTGCGCCGCCTGTGGCAGGGGCACGCCAAGTGCGTGCTCATCACCGACGGCGGCCAGCCGGTGCGCTGGTTCACACGCGATGCCGACGGCGTGGCACCTACTTTCGCCGTGACGGTGATCGACACCACGGCGGCCGGCGATGCTTTTGTCGGCGCGCTGCTGCACCGTCTGGTCGAACGCGGCGCCGGCGTGGACTCGCTGGTGACGCTGCTCGACGACCGCGTCGCACTCACCGATGCACTCCGACACGCCGCGGCCGGCGGCGCGCTGGCGACCACGCGCCACGGCGCGTTCGCCGCGATGCCAGGCCGCGACGACCTCGACCAACTACTGCGCCCCATTTCACGGACGGAACCATGAGCCGCATCCCCCCTTCATCGCCTGACTTCCGCAGCCAGGACTTCCTGCGTTCGCACATCGCCGAGACGATGGCGTTCTACCACCCGCGCGCGATCGATCCGCAGGGCGGTTTCTTCCATTACTTCCGCGACGACGGCAGCGTCTACGACGCCTCCCACCGGCACCTGGTGAGCAGCACGCGCTTCGTCTTCAACTACGCGATGGCAGCGCGCGAGTTCGGCAATGCCGAGTACCTGGACGTGGCGCGCCATGGCCTGCGCTACCTGCGCGAGGTCCACCGCGACCCGCGCAGCGGTGGCTATGCCTGGACCATCCGCGACGGCGTCGCCGAGGACCGCACCAATCACTGCTACGGCGTCGCCTTCGTGCTGCTCGCCTACTCCACCGCGCTCAAGGCCGGCATCAGCGAAGCCGCGCCGTGGATGGACGAAACCTGGGAGCTGTTGGAATCGCGCTTCTGGGAGCCGGCGCACGGCCTCTACCGCGACGAGGCCGACGCCGACTGGAACTTCTCCGGCTATCGCGGCCAGAACGCCAACATGCACATGTGCGAGGCGATGCTGGCTGCGTTCGAGGCCAGCGGCCAGCCGCGTTACCTCGAGCGTGCGCTGATGCTCGCCGACCACATGACGCGTCGCCAGGCCGCACACGCCGGTGGCCTGGTGTGGGAGCACTACGACCGCGACTGGAACATCGACTGGGATTACCACCGCGACGATCCCAGGCACCTGTTCCGCCCGTGGGGCTTCCAGCCCGGCCACCAGACCGAGTGGAGCAAGCTGCTGCTGATCCTCGATGGCCACCTGCGCAAGCGCGGCGTCTTCGCGCCGTGGTTGCGCGAGCGCGCGGCGCATCTGTTCGACACTGCGGTCGCTGCCTCCTGGGATTCGCGCCAGGGCGGTCTGTTCTACGGCTTTTCGCCCGAGACCGGTTACCCGGTCTGCGACCACGACAAGTACTTCTGGGTGCAGGCCGAGTCGCTCGCCGCGGCGGCGCGTTTGGCCCAGGCCACCGGTGACGCGCGCTACTGGGACTGGTACCAGCGCCTGTGGGATTACTCGTGGCGCTTCTTCATCGATCACGAGCACGGCGCCTGGTACCGCATCCTCGATCGCAACAACCGCAAGTACAGCGACGAGAAGAGCCCGGCCGGCAAGACCGACTACCACACCATGGGCGCGTGCTACGACGTCCTCCACCTGCTGCGCGCGCACGCGCCGGAGCCTGTTGTCTGATGAACCTTCGTCCCCTGCTTCTGAGTGTTCTGTTGTTCCCCACGGTCGGCGTCGCGGCTCCTCCCTCCCCGAAGAAACCCGCGACGCCGCCCGTACTTACCCAGGCGCAGGCCGCGCAGAGCGCCGAGCGCGTCAAGGCCGAGTTCCTGCATGCGTGGCGCGGCTATCGCCAGTACGCATGGGGCCATGACGGCCTCAAGCCGCTGAGCAACGCGCCGCACGACTGGTACGGCCAGTCGCTGCTGATGACGCCGGTCGACGCCCTCGACACGATGATCCTGATGGGCCTGGACGACGAAGCCCGCGACGCGCGCGAACTGATCGCCACGCAGCTGTCGTTCGACAAGGACATCGACGTCAAGCACTTCGAGATCACGATCCGCCTGTTGGGTGGATTGCTGTCGGGCTACCAGCTCAGCGGCGACGAGCGCCTGCTCAAGCTGGCCGAAGACCTCGGCACGCGCCTGTTGCCGGCGTTCGATTCACCGACCGGCCTGCCCTACGTCTACGTGAACCTGCGCACCGGCAAGGCCCACGGCAACGACAGCAACCCGGCCGAGTCGGGCACGCTGCTGCTCGAATACGGCACGCTCAGCAAGCTCACCGGCAATCCGGTGTTCTACCAGAAGGCCAAGCGTGCGCTGGTCGCAACCTACGAGCGCCGCTCGAAGATCGGCCTGGTCGGCGAGCGCTTCGATGTCGAGAGCGGCAAGTGGACGCAGACGCGCAGCCATGTCGGCGCCCGCATCGACTCGTACTACGAGTACCTGTGGAAGTGCTGGAAGCTGTTCGGCGACCGCGACTGCCTGGCGATGTGGAAGACCAGCATCGCCGCGGCCAACCGCTACTACCCGGAAGAGGTCAACGGCGCGCTGTGGGTCGGCCACGTCGACATGAACACCGGCAAGCGCACGGGCAGCCTGTACGGCGCGCTCGATGCGTTCTACCCGGGCCTGCTGGCGTACTCGGGTGACGTCGACCGCGCGCGCCGCCTGCAGGCGTCATCGTTCGCGATGTGGCGCGTGCACGGCATCGAGCCGGAGCAGTACGACTACCGCAAGGGCGAGGTCACGCATGCCGGTTACCCGCTGCGGCCGGAGATCATCGAATCGGCGTGGTACCTGCACCGCCTGACCGGCGACAAGCAGTACCAGGCAATGGGCCAGGAGATGTTCGAGGACTTCGTCCGCTACACCCGCACCGATTCGGGCTTCGCCACGCTCAAGAGCGTGGTGACCAAGGAGAAGGAGGACGACATGGAGAGCTTCGTGCTGGCCGAGACGTTCAAGTACTTCTACCTGCTGTTCGCGCCGGCGCAGACGCTGGACCCGGGTAAGGTGGTGCTCAACACCGAGGCGCATCCGTTGCGTAAAACCTGGAAGTAGCAGTTCCCGTCGTCCCGGCGAAAGCCGGGACCCAGGCCCGTAACGTCAAGGCAAGGACAAAGACACTGGGTTCCCGCCTACGCGGGAATGACGGCGTGAGGCAGCGTCACTGGATCCCGGCTTTCGCCGGGATGACGAGCAAATGCCGGGCAAAAAAAAAGCCCCGCGAATGCGGGGCTTTTTCGTCACAACTCTCGACAACCAATCAATCGATATCGAGGAAGCTGCGCAGCTGTTCCGAACGACTCGGGTGACGCAGCTTGCGCAGCGCCTTTGCCTCGATCTGGCGGATGCGCTCACGCGTCACATCGAACTGCTTGCCGACTTCCTCGAGGGTGTGGTCGGTGTTCATGTCGATGCCGAAGCGCATGCGCAGCACCTTGGCTTCCCTTGGGGTCAGGCCGGCGAGCACGTCGCGGACCGTCTCGGTCAGGTTGATGTTGGTGGTGGCCTCGACCGGGGACTCGATGTTCGTGTCCTCGATGAAATCGCCCAGATGCGAATCCTCGTCGTCGCCGATCGGGGTTTCCATCGAGATCGGTTCCTTGGCGATCTTCATGACCTTCCGGATCTTGTCCTCCGGCATGTCCATTTCTTTCGCCAGCTCTTCCGGAGTCGCTTCGCGGCCGTACTGCTGCAGCATCTGGCGGCTGATGCGGTTGAGCTTGTTGATCGTCTCGATCATGTGCACCGGGATACGGATGGTGCGCGCCTGGTCGGCGATCGAACGCGTGATCGCCTGGCGGATCCACCAGGTCGCATAGGTCGAGAACTTGAAGCCGCGACGGAACTCGAACTTGTCGACCGCCTTCATCAGGCCGATGTTGCCTTCCTGGATCAGGTCGAGGAACTGCAGGCCACGGTTGGTGTACTTCTTGGCGATCGAGATCACCAGGCGCAGGTTGGCCTCGACCATTTCCTTCTTGGCCTTGCGCGCCTTGGCTTCGCCATAGGCCATCTGGCGGGAGATGTCCTTGATGTCGGCCAGGGTCAGCAGCGATGCGGTTTCGACCGCGATCGTGGCTTCCTGCTCGGAGATGATCTGGTCCTTGACGTCACGCAGGCCCGACGACCACTTCTGCTTGCGCTTGAGCAGCTCGTCCACCCACTCCAGGTTGGTCTGGTTGCCTTCCCAGGCGCGGATGAAGTCCTTGCGCGGCATCTTGGCGACGCGCGTGGACAGGTCGAGGATGCGGCGCTCGTGGTCCTTGATCTTGTTGACGACCTCGCGCAGGTTGCGCACCAGCACGTCGGTCAGCGGCAGCGGCAGCTTGAAGGTGACGAACACCGCGGCCATGTCCTCGCGCAGCTTCAGCGCAGTCTTGTGGCCGGCACCGTGCTTGGCATGCGCCTTGAGGAACTTGTTGTAGTGGTCGGCCAACGCTTCCATGCGCGAGGCGACCTCGACCGGATCGGGGCCGCTGACGACCTCTTCGGCTTCCTCGGCGACGGGCGCTTCTTCCTCGTCGTCGTCGACTTCTGCATCGGGATCCACCACCACGACCGGCGCCGGCGGTTCCGGCACGTCGTCGAGGTGATCGTTGAAGCCAACAATGATTTCAGCCAGGCGCTTCTTGCCCGCCTTGTGCTGCTCGTAGTCTTCGAGGATCGAGGCGATGGTCGCCGGGAAGATACCCAGCGATGCCTGGACCTGGCCCAGGCCTTCCTCGATGCGCTTGGCGATGGCGATTTCGCCTTCGCGGGTAAGCAGCTCGACCGTACCCATTTCGCGCATGTACATGCGCACCGGGTCGGTGGTGCGACCGCCTTCGCCGTCGAGCGCGGTCAGCGCTGCGGCAGCTTCTTCGGCGGCGGTGTCGTCGACTTCACGGTTGCCCGTGCCGCCGTCTGCGAGCAGCAGGGTTTCGGCATCGGGGGCCACTTCGTGGACCTCGATACCCATGCCGTTGATCATGCCGATGATGTCTTCGATCTGCTCGGCATCGACGAGGTCGTCGGGCAGGTGATCGTTGACCTCGGCATAGGTCAGGTAGCCCTGCTCCAGGCCCTTGCTGATCAACTGCTTGATATCGGAGGAGGGGGGCTGACGTTCGTTGGCCATGTGCTGCGCCACCGCGCTATGAGAGGGTTGGGAACGTTCCAGTATATCAGGCCGGAGGGGTCGGGGCCGGACTCAGGAACGCAGAAGGAAGGTGACCGGGCCGTCGTTGACCAGGCTGATCACCATATGGGCACCGAAGCGCCCCGTTTCCAGCCCCCCTGTGTGTTTTTGCCTGCAGATTTCGACCAGCCTGCTGAACAAAGGTTCAGCCAGCTCGGGCGCGGCGGCGGTACTGAAGCCCGGACGCATGCCGCTGCGGGTATCGGCCGCCAGGGTGAACTGGCTGACCAGAAGCAACCCGCCACCGGTGTCCGCCAGACCGAGATTCATTCGGCCGGCCTCGTCGGCAAATACACGGTATCCGAGCAGACGTTCGGCCATCCGCTGCGCCTGGGCTTCGCCATCGCCCGGCTCCACGCCCACCAGGGCCAGCAGGCCGGGGCCGATGGCGCCGACAGTTTCGCCTTCGACCCGGACGGTCGCCTCGGTCACGCGTTGGATCAGGGCCAGCATGCGATTGGTCGGTCCGGTCGGCGGAAGCAGGATTCGGGGCTGTTGTAGCCTAATGCGCGCTCCGGGCGGAACCCCGGCGCGCTTCCCCCTCCTCGCCGAACCCTGCCATGACCGGCTTTGCCGCCCGCCTGCTCTACGCCTCCGCTGCCCTGCTCGGCCGCCTGCCCTGGTCGTGGCTGCTGCGCCTTGGCGATGCACTGGCGGCGTGGTGGCGCTGGCGCGACGTCCGCGAAAGCCGGGTGGCGCGGATCAACCTGGAACTGGCCTACCCGGACCTGCTGCCGGCGCAGCGCGACGAGCTGCACCGCGCGATCCTGCGCACCACCGCGCGCCAGGTGCTGGAAACCGTACGCCTGTGGACCCGCCCGCACGCCGAGAACCTGGGCCTGCTGCGCGAGCAGCACGGCACCGGACTGATGGATGCGGCGATCGCGGCCGGCCGCGGCGTGATCATCGCCGCCCCGCACCACGGCAACTGGGAGCTGCTCAACCAGTGGCTGGCCTGGCGCACGCCGCTGGCGATCCTGTACCGGCCGCCGGAGTCGGCGGTGGTCGAGGCGTTCCTCAACCTGGTGCGTGCTGACGCAGGGCACGACGACAGCGGCAGCGGCGAGCGCGTCACCCAGGTCCGCGCCGAAGGGCCGGCGATCCGCCAGCTGTTCAAGCGCCTCAACGACGGTGGCGTGGTCGGCATCCTTCCCGACCAGCAACCCAAGGCCGGCGACGGCGAGTTCGCGCCGTTCTTCGGCGTGCAGGCGCTGACGATGACCCTGCTCGGCCGCCTGGCTTCGCGCACCGGCGCGACCGTGCTGTTCGCCTGGTGCGAGCGCGTGGACACGCATACCGGCCACCCCGGCTTCGCCCTGCACATCGAGGCGGCACCTGCGGCGATGTCCGATCCGGATCCGAAGGTGGCCGTGGCCGCGCTCAACGCCGCGGTCGAGCACATCGCCCGCCGCGACCCGGCGCAATACCAGTGGACCTACAAACGCTATACGCTGCGACCGCCGGGTTCTGGGGAAGAGAACCCGTACTGGAACCGCTGACCGGGCGACGCCGTCGAACCACGGGCATCGCTGGCGCGGCCGACGCCTGACAGCTGACGGATGCCCATGCTCACGCCCGACCCGCCGCAAGCCTCAACCGACACTGGCGCCGATTCCGCCGCCGACTGGCAGCCGTTGCCGCCCCGCTCCCGCGCGCTGTTCCTGCTGGCAACGGTGCCGGTGGCGATCCCGTTTGCGTTCGGCGGGTTCATCTTCACGCGGGTCTTCAATCTGTCGCCGCTACTTGCCCCGCTGGGTCTGATCATCGGTCTGGCGCTTGGCATCTGGCTGGGCCTGAAGCAGTACCGCCACACCTTCTGGCGCCTCGACGAGGACGGCCTGGGGCTCCGCCGCGGCCGCCTGTGGCAGCGCGAGACGCGGGTACCGGCCACGCGCGTGCAGCACCTGGACCTCAAGCGCGGCCCGCTGCAGCGCCGGCGCAACCTGGCGACGCTGGTGGTGCACACCGCCGGCACGCGCCACAGCTCGGTGTCGGTGCCCAATCTGGACGCCGACGACGCAGAGCGACTGCGCGACCGTCTCGGCCGCCAGATCGACCACGATGACGACCAGTAACGGCCGCCGCGCGCACGGAGGGACCCCATGAACGGACCCGTGACCGCTACCGAGCCCGAGCGCCGCCTGCATCCGATGTCGTGGCTGTTCGTGCTGCTGCAGCAGCTCAAGCAGTTCATCGTGCCGTTGGCGGTGCTGCTGTTCTTCGGTCGAGGCGACCGCAACGAACTGTGGCCACTGATCGGCGTCGCCGTGCTGGTGGTGACCTCGCTGTGGCAGTACTTCACCTACCGCTACGGCGTTGCCGGCGACCACCTGGTGGTGCGCAGTGGCCTTCTCGAGCGCAGCCTGCGGGTGATCCCGTTCGCGCGCATCCACAACGTCGCCCTGCAGCAGTCGCTGCTGCACCGCCTGTTCGGCGTGGCCGAAGTGCGCCTGGAGTCGGCCGGCGGGGCCAAGCCCGAGGCGCAGATGCGCGTGCTCAAGCTCGACGATGCGCTTGCGTTGGAAGCACTGGTGCGACGTCGCGGCGCCGCCGTTTCCGCCGATGCGGTCGTCGATGAGCCCGCTGCCCACCCCCTGCTGACCCTGCCGCTGGGCGAAGTGCTGCGGCTGGGCCTGGTTTCCAACCGCGGCATGATCGTGGTGGGTGCGGCGTTCGCCGGCTCGGCGCAGTTCAATCCCAAGCTCATCCCGAACGTGTTTGAAGCCTTCGGCATGCGCCTGTTCGGCTATGCCGGCGAGCACGGCTTCGGCCCGGTCGAATATGCCGCCGCCGGATTGGCCGTGTTCGCGGTGCTGGTCGGCGCGCTGCGGCTGTTGTCGGTGATGCTCTCGCTGCTGCAGTACTACGGCTTCCAGTTGAGCGAGCACGGTCGCCGGCTCACGGTCGAACGCGGCCTGCTCGCCCGCTGGCGCACCAGCGCGTCGCGCCGGCGCATCCAGGCCTGGACGCTGCGCGAAGGCGTGCTGCACCGGCTGCTGAAGCGCCGCAGCCTCGAGGTCGATACCGCGGTGGCCGAGGATGGACGGCAGCAGCGCGCACTTCGCGAGCTGGCGCCGATCGCGACGCCGGCCGCCTGCGACGGCCTGATCGAACACCTGCTGCCGCGCGCTGACTGGTTGCAGCTGACGTGGAATCCGCTGCCCGTGTCGAGCTGGTGGCGGCTGTTCCTGCCGTCGGTGCCGTTCGTGCTGATCGTGTCGGCGGTGCTGTGCGTGCGCTTCGGCGCGTGGGGCCTGCTGGTCCTGCTGTGGCTGCCGTGGTCGGCGTACAAGGCACGCCGGCGCGCGCAGCGAGCCGCCTACGCCGTCGGCGCGGACATCATCGCGGTGCGCGAAGGCTGGTGGACCCGGCATTGGCGCTTCGCCGAGATCGACAAGCTGCAGGCCCTGCAACTGACGCGCTCGCCGATCGACCGCCGCTGCGGCACGGCCACGCTGTGGATGGACACGAGCGGCGCCGGCGCGCTGGCACCGCCGTTGCGCGTGCGCTTCCTGCCCGAGGCGCAGGCACGGGCGCTGTATGCGCGGCTGTCGCGGACGCTGGCGCAGCGGCCCTTGCGCTGGTGACTGCCTGGGTAGGAGCGAGCTTGCTCGCGATGGGCGCAGGAGACGTGGTTCGCGAGCAAGCTCGCTCCTACAGGTTCAGGGGCGCCAGTAGCCCAGCTCTTTGCGGATCTGCAGCGCGCGCCACCACGATGACAGCGGCTTGCGCCGCAGCGTGCCGAGCTCGCCGTTGAGCAGCGCCTCGGTCGCAGCCATCACGCGCTCGGAAGAGTGACCGTCGCGGTAGGGATGGATCGAATCGGCGTAGGCCGACAAAGCCGCGAGCAAGGAAGGCTCCGGCGCGAAGGCGCGCTCGAGCATCTGCGGCAGTCGTGCCGGGTCGTCGAAGTCGAGCATGTGCGGCTTGGGCGCGCGATTGCGGAACGTCACCACCGGCTTGCGCTGCACGACGAACTCCGACACCACCGAGGTCGTGTCGGCCAGCAGCACGTCGGCGGCACGCTGCGCGGCGACCAGTTGCTCGGTTTCGAAGAACGCGGCATTGGCACCGGCCAGCGAGCTATAGCGCGCGAACAGTTCCGGCGGGCACTTGGGGTGCAGGGTCAGCAGCCAGTAGCGGTCACCCCTGGCCACTTCCGCGGCGATCGCGTCGAACAGGTGGGGGGCGGCGCTCAGGCGTTCCGTGAAAGTGGAGGCGAACATCACCACCGGCCGCGAACCGGCCGGCGCGCGCAGCGCCGCCGAGGCACCTTCATCGTCGCGGAACAGTGGATCGAGCTTGGGCCAGCCGGTCTCGACCACGGCGAAGTGGCCGGCCTGCGCCGCCAGCGCCCGGAACGGCGCCGTCGTCGCCGGTCCCTGCGTGCAGTACAGGTCGAACAGCCCGCGCACGCGGAAATGGCCGCGTTCGTCCGAGCGCTTCTCGACATTGAAGCCATGGAACAGCTGCACCTTGGCGCCGGACACGAAGGGCGGCACCCAGTTGGCGGCGCTGAACACCGCGCGCGGTTTCAGCGCGACCGCCTCGTGCAGGCCTATCATTCGCACCGGCGCCGGCAGTTCGGCGCCGGCGGCGCCGTCGACGAACCAGGCGTGCACGCCGTGCCCCGCTGCTTGCAGCGCCTGCGCCAGCGGTTGCAGGATGGGCAGCGCATAGCGTTCGCTCGCGAACAACAGGTAATCGGCCATCAACGCTTCCTCGAATACGCCATCGACGCAGGACACGCCGGGCAGGACGCAGCCAGCGTCAGCATGCCCGTTGTCGGGCTGCATTATCGCGTTCAACGAGGCCGACCGCATCGGCGACTGCATCGACTCCCTGGCGTTCTGCGACGAGGTCGTCGTGGTCGACTCGCATTCCACCGACGCCACCGCGCAGATCGCCCGCGACCTCGGCGCCCGCGTGATCCAGCGCCCGTTCGAGGGTTTCCGCAGCCAGAAGCAGTTCGCCATCGAGCAGGCCACGCACGACTGGGTGCTGTGCCTGGATGCCGACGAGCGCGTCAGCGACGCCCTGCGCACGTCGATCGAGGCCGAACGTGCGAGCTCGTTCGGCGATGCCGCCGGCTTTCGCTTCTCCCGCCTGAGCGAGTACTTCGGCAAGTTCCTGCGCCACGGCAACGCCTATCCCGACCGGGTCCTGCGCCTGTTCGACCGCCGTCGCGGCGGCTGGCGCGGCACGCGCGAGGTGCACGAGGCCGCCAGCGTCGACGGTCCGGTGCGGACCATTGCCGGCGACCTGATCCACTACCCCTACCGCTCGCTCGAGCAGCAGCTGCTCAAGACCCAGCGCTATGCGCGGATGATGGCCGAGCACGACTTCGCCCGCGGCAAGCGGGCGACGCTGACCGGCCTGGTGCTGTCGCCGGCGTGGCGGTTCTGGCGCGGCTACCTGCTGCGTGGCGGCTTCCGCGACGGCTGGCATGGCCTGGTCTATGCCTACGTCCGCGCCAACTACGTGCGGCAGAAGACGATCATGCTGTGGATGCTGCAGAACGGGCAGCCGGTGAGCGGGCCCGACCGATGAACGCCAGCGTCGTCATCACCACCTACAACTGGCCGCAGGCGCTGGAACTGGCGCTGGAAGCACTGGCGCGCCAGCACGCGCTTCCATCTGAAGTCGTGGTCGCCGACGATGGCTCGCGCGACGACACCCGCGCCATGCTCGAACGCATCGCGCCCGCCTTCCCGGTGCCGTTGCGGCACAGCTGGATCGAGGACCGCGGCTTCCGCGTCTCGCTCGCGCGCAACCGCGCCATCGCCGCGACCAGCGGCGACTACGTGCTGCTGCTCGACGGGGACATGCTGCCGCACCCGATGTTCGTCGCCGACCACCTGCACGCCGCCGAACGCGGCAGCTTCGTCCAGGGCATGCGCGTGCTGACCGACGAGGAAGGCCGCGACCGCCTGCTCAGGCACGAGGTGTCGCAGCTGGGATTCTTCGACAGCGGCCTCACCCGCCGCCGTCACACGCTGCGGATTCCGCCGCTGGCGGCGTTGTCACTGCGCAGCACGCGCGGCCAGAGCGAAAGCGCGATCAAGACCTGCAACCAGGGCTGGTGGCGCGACGACCTTGTCATGCTCAACGGCTTCGACGAGCGTTTCGAGGGCTGGGGCCGCGAAGACAAGGACCTGGCCGTGCGCGCGTTCCATGCCGGGCTGGAGCGCCGTTCGCTGCGCTTCGCCGGACTGGCCACGCACCTGTACCACCCGGAGCGGCACGAGGAAGGCGCCAGCCCCAACGACGGCCTGCTCGCCGAAACCCGCGCCACCGGCCGCGTGCGCAGCCCGCAGGGACTGGACCGGCATATCGCCGAGTTCGCCGCGAATCCCCTGCCAGACCTGCGCGCAGGCTGATCCGGCCTAGCGGCAAGCCATCGCGGCGGCACCGGGCACCAGCGTCCATCCGCGCCGGTTGGCGTTGCCCAGGTGCTGCGTCTTGCCACTGTCGATGCATTCGGCCAGGGCCACGTCCTGCACCAGCAGCCAGCGCGTCGCCGGCGCCTCGCGCTGCCAGGCCAGGCCGCGCAGCATCTGTTCGTCAAAGTCGACCTTGAAGCCGAACTCGGCGACGCGACGGTCGGCCATCAGCAGGTTCTGTTCGCGCCATGCAACCAGGCCGAGCTCGGCCTGCGGGCCGATGCGACGACCGACTTCGGTCATCAGTCCGCGTGCCGACGAGGAATCGTTGAGCAGCGGCGCCAACGCCAGACCGAAACACACCCACAGACCCGTGAGTATCGCCAGCATCGCCGCGATCGGACGCGCGCGGCCGAACCAGAGCAGGCAACCGACGCAGAAAAATCCCAGTGCGGTGATGCTGGCGGCGAGCGCGGTGGATACGTCTTCGATCGATCGCTCGGCGACGAAGCGGCGCTCGAATCCGGGATCGCCCAGCAGCATCGCCAGGCCACCGGCGAGCAGGCCCACGGCCAGCACCGCGCTGAAGCCGAAGGCGAGCCGGCGCACGCCCTTGCGCCGGATCAGGCCCGGCAGCAACGGTCCCAGCGCCAGCGCCATCATCGGCAGTGCCGGCAGGATGTACATGTCGCGCTTGCCGTTGGGCAGGGTGAAGAACACCAGCACCAGTGCCCACCATGCCAGCGGCAACAGGTAGCGCGGATCACGACGACGCAGTCGTCGCCACCATGCCGGGATTGCCCACGGCAGCACCAGCACCGTCGGCAACCACATCGTCGCCATCACTTCCAGGAAGTACCAGACCGGCTGGCCGTGGTCCCACGAGGCGCCGTAACGTTTGGCGGTCTGGCGGATCAGGATGTCGTCGATGTAGGCGCGGTACTCGGGGCCGGAATTGCCCAGCGCCGCGATCAGCATCGGCACCAGCCACACGCATGCGGCCAGCACGAAGGCGAGCGGACCGAGCCAGAACTTCGCACGGCCGGCGTGCACCTTCACGTCCCAGCCGCGCAGCGAGGCGATGCCGGCGGGAATCAGCATCAGCAGCGCGATGAAGCCCACGCCCTTGCTGATCGTGCCCAGCGCCGCCGCGGCCCAGCCGAGCATCCACATCGGCCAGTTTGGCCCCTGGTTTCGCGACACTTGCAACACATGCCGCAGCAGTCCGTAGTTGGCCAGCGTGATCCAGAACACCACCAGCGGATCGATCTGCGCCTTCTTCGCCTGCCAGGTGAACTGCAGCGCGAACAGCAGCGCGTAGCCGGCGTAGAGGCCAACGCGACGGGTCCACAAACGGCGGCCGAGATCGACCACGCACCACAGCGTGCCCAGCGCGGCCAGCAGCGACGGCAACAGGAAGGCGATGCGCCAGTTGCCGAACACCGTGTATGCGATCGCCTGCAACCACATGAACAACGGCGGCTTGTCCGAGTACAGCTCGCTGCCGCGATGCGGGAACAACCAGTCGCCGCTTTCGATCATGTGCTTGGCGACGAGGGTGAAGCGCGGTTCGTCCGCCGGCCACGGATCGCGAAGACCCAGGCCCGCGCCGAGCACGAGCACGGCGATGATCCAGAACAGCGTGGTGTCGTTGCGCCAGGTCGGGCGCGAGGCGAGCGGCTTGAGCATGCGGCGGATGATAACGGGCGGGCGTCGTGACGATGTCGGAACAGGAGTCAATCCCGTCATCACAGGCGCGAGTCCCGTCATCCCCGCGAAGGCGGGGACCCAGCGACTTCGTTTTTGCCAGGCCGCCCGCACAAGCAACGACACTGGGTCCCCGCCTTCGCGGGGATGACGGGCACGGGGCGAACGGAGGTTTTAGCCCTTCCTGCGCAACCGTGCGTAGAAGAACCCGTCGCAGCCCAGTTCGCCCGGCAGCCGCTGGCGACCCACGCCGCTGGGTCGCCCGAAACGATCGTCCAGTGGCTCGGCGACCGCATCCGGCGTGCGCGCCAGGAACGCATCGACCTGCGCTTCGTTCTCGGCCTTGAGGATCGAACACGTCGCGTACAGCAGCACGCCGCCCGGCGCGACGGTCGCCCACAACGCATCGAGCAGGCGCGCCTGCGTCGCCACCAGCGCGGTCAGGTCGGAGGCGCGACGGTGCTGCAGCACGTCGGGCTGGCGGCGGATGATGCCGGTGGCCGAACACGGCGCATCCAGCAGCACCGCATCGAACGGCGTGCCGTCCCACCAGGCCTGCGTGTCGGCGGCATCGGCGGCGAGCAGCTGCACGCGATCACCCAGGCGCAGGCGGGTGAAGCCCGAACGCATGCGATCCAGGCGTTGTGCGTCGATGTCGAGTGCGACCAGGCGCAGCGATGCATCGCGCTCGAGCAGGTGCGCGGTCTTGCCGCCGGGTGCGGCGCAGGCATCGAGCACGCGCCCGGACGGCGGCGCGGCCAATGCCTCGACCACCAGCTGCGCGGAAGCGTCCTGCACGGACGCGGCGCCTTCGGCAAAGCCGGGCAGCGCCGCGACCGCGGCCGGCGTGTCCAGGCGCAGTGCATCGGGCAAGCGCTCGTCGACCTGCGCCTCGATGCCGGCTTCATGCATGCGGATGCGGTAGTCATCGCGCGACTGCTGGCGACGGTTCACGCGCAGCCACATCGGCGGTTCGGCGGCGCTGGCGTCGAGGATGGCCTCGGCGTCGTCGGGCCAGTCGCGATTGATCTGGTCGCGCAGCCATTTCGGCCAGTGCGCGTGCGGCTCGCCCGCCGGCAAGCCTTCGCGCTGGGCGCGGCGCAACAGCGCATTGACCATGCCGGCCTGGTGGCGTCGGCCCAGCGTGCGCGCGGCTTCGACCGTGGCCGCAACCGCGGCATGGGCCGGCAGGCCCAGAGGATCCAGCTGGGCGAAGCCGACGAACAGCAGCGCCTTCAGTTCGCTGTCGCGCTTGGGCAGCGGCCGTGGCACCCATGCCAGCAGCGCTGATTCAAAACGCGCAGGCTGGCGTAGCACGGCAAAGCAGATCGCTTCGACCAGCGCGCGATCGCGCGGATCGGCAATGCGAGGCAAGGCCAGCGCGAGTTCGGCCTTCAGCGAGCGGCCGTGGTTGAGCACCGCGTCGAGCACGCGTGCGGCGGCGGCGCGCGATGCAGCGCCACTGTGGCTCGTGCCGGATGTCTGGTCTGGGCGTGCCATGGCGGCCGTCAGCGCAGGTCCGGACGGCCGTTGAGGTAGTCGGCCGCGGTGATCGCCTTGCCACCGTCGCGCTGCAGCACGCGGATGCGCAGCACGCCGGCGGCGCAGGCGACATCGAGGCCATCGCGGCCGGCACGAATCAGCGTTCCCGGCGCGGCGCCGTGGGCCTCGTCCAGCGCGACCGCGCCGTGCAGGCGCAACCGCTCACCGGCGACGACCGCTTCGGCCATCGGCCAGGGGTTGAACGCGCGCACCTTGTTGGCCAGCACCGTCGCCGGCTGCGACCAGTCGAGGCGGGCCTCGGCCTTGTCGAGCTTGTGCGCGTAGGTGACGCCTTCCTCGGGCTGCGGCTGTGGCACCGGCCGGATGTCGGCGCGCAGCAGTCCCAGGCCATCGGCCAGCACCTGCGCACCCAGCGCGGACAGGCGGTCGTGCAACTGGCCGCCGGTTTCCTGTTCGCCGATCTGCAGCGACTGCGAGAGCAGCACCGGCCCGGTGTCCAGGCCCTTCTCCATCTGCATCAGGCACACGCCCGACTCGCTGTCGCCGGCTTCGATCGCGCGCTGGATCGGCGCCGCACCGCGCCAGCGCGGCAGCAGCGAAGCGTGGACGTTCCAGCAACCGTAGGTGGGGATGTCGAGCACCGACTGCGGCAGGATCAGGCCGTAGGCCACCACCACCATCAGGTCCGGCTTCAGCGCGCGCAGTGCGTCCTTGGACACGACCGACTTGAAGTTCTCCGGCTGGAAGACCTCGATGCCGCGCAGCAGCGCTTCGCGCTTGACCGGCGACGGCGTCAGTTCGCGACCGCGTCCGGCCGGGCGATCGGGCTGGGTATAGACGGCGACGACCTCACCGCGCTGCGAGGCCGCGCGCAGGCACGGCACGGCGAAGTCGGGTGTGCCGGCGAAGACGATTCTCATCGGGGTTTGGGGGCCAGGGGCGGGAGTGGTGAAGCGGGAAGGGGGAATGGGGAGCGTCAGGTTGACGCGCCAGACCGGATACGGGCTACTGGAGCCGGACGGGGAGCGTTACGAAGGCCAGTGCGGCGAATCACCGGCACGCCATCGTTCCCCATTCCCCCTTCCCGCTTCACGATTCCCGCGACTCAGGCCGCGGCCTGGCGCTTCTGCTTGGCCAGCTTCTTGCGCACCATCTCGCGCTTGAGCGGCGAGAGGTAGTCGACGAACAGCTTGCCGGCCAGGTGGTCCATCTCGTGCTGGATGCACACCGCCAGCAGGCCTTCGGCTTCGAGGGTCTGCGCCCTGGCGTCGCGGTCGAGGAAGCTGACGGTGATGCGGTCGGCGCGGGTCACGTCGGCAAAGATGCCGGGCACCGACAGGCAGCCTTCCTGGTACACCTGCTCGCCATCGCGGGCGGTGATCTCCGGATTGATGAACACCCGCGGCTGGTCGTGCTCCTCGCTGATATCCATGACCATGAAGCGCTGGTGCACGTCGACCTGGCTGGCGGCCAGGCCGATGCCCGGGGCCTCGTACATGGTCTCGAACATGTCATCGAGCAGCTTCTGGAATTCGGCGCTGGTGATGCGCGCAGGGTCGACCGGCGCGGCGACGGTGCGCAGGCGCGGGTCGGGGAATTCGAGAATCGGTAGCAGGGCCATGGCGAATGCGGACAGTGTTCTGGGACAGCGAATTAAATGGGGGCGTGTGTCACAACCACAACAAGTAGTGCGATTGTAACCCCGTTGGGGGGCTGCCACGCTTGCAACCGTGCGGTTCTTCTGGGCTATATTGCCGCGGGGCCCCGCCTTTACCGGCGGATGGGGAAGCTGCCTTGGGGCAGCACGTCACGGGGCCGTCGAACCAGGCTCATTTAGGGGAAAACCAGATGGTCACCATTTTCAAACCGTTGCGCACGGTGCTGACCGCTGCGTTGCTGACGGTCGCCACCTACGGCGTGGCCGCCGAGGTCGCGGGCAACCATCCTGACACCTACGTGGTCAAGAAAGGCGACACCCTCTGGGACATCGCCGGCAAGTTCCTGCAGAAGCCGTGGCTGTGGCCGGAGATCTGGCAGGCCAACCCGCAGGTCAAGAACCCGCACCTGATCTACCCCGGCGACGTGCTCTCGCTGGCCTACCTGGACCGCGTCGCGGTGCAGGAAGGTCCGCGTGAAGAGGCGCCGATCAACGCCATTCCGCTGTCCGACGTCGAGGCCTTCCTCAAGGACATGCGCGTGGTCGAGGAGTTCGAGAGCCTGCCCTACGTGGTCGGCCTGGAAGAAGACCGCCTCGCCGGCAGCCTCGACCAGGTGGCCTACATCAAGGGTCTGGCCGACGCCCAGCCGGGCCAGCGCTACGCGGTCGTCCGCCCGACCAACCGCTACCTCTCGATGGATCCGGAGCGTTGCTGCGACAACTCCGGTCGCCGCGCCGCCGACCTCGACTTCCGCGGCAAGCGCAACATCGGCCTGGAGTCGCTGTGGAACTACCAGATGCCGGCCGGCGGTGGCGAGTTCCTGGGCTACGAGCTGACCAAGCAGACCACCGGCACCATCAGCCGCGGCATCACCGGTGACGCCGAGGCCGCCACGCTGGTGATCGACGGCAACGGCCGCGAAGTCCGCGTCGGCGACCGCCTGATCCCGGTCGAGGCCCAGGCTTACGACCTGCAGTTCATGCCGCACGCTCCCAGCCAGGAGCTGGCGATCGACAAGGCCCGCGTGATCGCCGTGGCCGACATGCTCACCAGCGGCGGCAGCCGCGACGTCGTGGCGCTGTCGGTCGGCACCGCCGACGGCATCGACAACGGCACCGTGCTGTCGACCTGGCGCCAGGGCAGCGTCGAAGTGGACCGCGTCAAGGTCGGCCTCGACCGCAGCTACGACGCCACCGCCGGTAGCAGCCAGGTCAAGCTGCCGGACGAGTTCGCCAGCCACGTCATGGTCTTCCGCACCTTCGAGAAGGTCAGCTACGCGCTGGTCATGGACGGCATCCGCCCGACCCGCCTGGGCTACCGCCTGAAGCATCCGGACGCGACCAACTGATCGCGGCACTGGTCCTACGTACCAAGCCGACGGCGCCCTAGGGCGCCGTCGTCGTTTCCGGCCCAGGCTTGGGCGATGCCGCCCGCCACGCCAGCGCCCCCTGCCATTGCCGACGACCTCCACGCCCTGCTACGGCTCGTGCTTGCCGGGGGCGCGGCCGCTCCACGGCAACACCTGCTCGAACGCCATGGCGGCCCCGCACGGGCGCTGGCTGCGGGTGCGGCCGCCTGGCGCGAATGCGGCCTGACGGCTGCACAGGCAAGCAAGTTGTCCAAGCCCGACTCACCACGCCTGGCAAATGCCGAGCAGTGGCTGCGACAGCCTGGGCACCATCTGCTCGGCTGCCATCACCCGGACTATCCGGCGCTGTTGCTGCGCGCACCGAACCCGCCGCTGGCGCTGTTCGTCGCCGGCGATCCTTCCCGTCTCTGGCATCCCTCGGTCGCCATCGTCGGCACTCGCGGGCCCACGCCTGCGGGAATCGCGCATGCGGCCGAGTTCGCCCGCGCACTGGCGCGATCAGGGCTGGCGGTGACCAGTGGCCTGGCCGCGGGCATCGACACCGCGGCCCATGAAGCCACCCTCGCCTCCGATGGCATCACCGTGGCCGTGCTGGGCACCGGTCCGGACGTCGCCTACCCGCGCGGCAACGCCCGCCTGCTGGCGCGAATCGCGTCCGGCGGCGCGGTGGTCAGCGAGCATCTGCCTGGCACGGGTCCGTTGGCATCCCATTTCCCAAGCCGCAACCGGATCATTGCCGGCCTGTCGCTGGCGACCCTGGTGATCGAAGCGGCCTGGCAGTCCGGCGCGCTGATCACCGCCCGCCTCGCCGCCGAAGCCGGACGCGATGTCTTCGCCCTGCCCGGCTCGATCCGCAACCCGATGGCCCGCGGCTGCCACCGGCTGATCCGCGAAGGGGCCGGACTGGTCGAGGACCCGGCCGAGGTCATTGCCGCGCTGGCGCCGCAGGCACAGGTGCTGGCGCAGGACTTGAGGACGCGCCTGAACGCCCCAATTCACCCCCGTGACGAAATCGTTGGAGGGGCGGCGAGTGATTCAGCCGCCAGTGACCCCGACTACCAGCAGTTGTGGCTGGCACTGGGTCACGACCCCACCAATATGGATGAACTTGTCACACGGACTGGATTGACGGCCGCAGCAGTGTCCTCCATGCTGCTGCTCATGGAGCTTGATGGTCGTGTTCAGGCACAACACGGCCGGTACTTCCGCAATCGCTGAATGCGTCTTCGTCAGCGACCCGCGGGTCACCCGCAAGTTTCTGCCCACCGCGCCGCATGCGGCGCAGGCCGAGGGAAATGAAAGAGAGCATTCTGGACGTCCTGCTGTACCTGTTCGAGCACTACTTCACTGAAGACGCGGACCTTGTCCGCGACCACGATTCGCTCCGCAGCGGTCCTCTCTTTGACGAGCTCGGCAAAGCCGGGTTCAGCCCCGCCGAGATCAACAAAGCCTTCGAATGGCTCGATGCGCTGGCCCAGCAACGGCCCAGTGCAAGTACGCCGCGCGCCGACGGCCCGACCCGCATATATTTCGGCCCCGAGCTCGACCGGCTCGATGTCGAATGCCGTGGCTTCCTGATGTTCCTGGAGCAGCACGGCGTGCTCGATGCCGGCCAGCGCGAGCTGGTGCTCGACCGCGCCATGGCGCTGGACCAGGACGAACTCGACCTGGACGACCTGAAATGGGTCGTGCTGATGGTCCTGTTCAACCAGCCCGGTTCCGAGGCGGCCTACGCCTGGATGGAAACCCAGATGTTCGAGGACGAGCCCGAGCCGGTGCACTGAGCCGGCCCGCGCCTGCCCGAACCGACAGTCGCCCCCACCCGGGGGCCTCGCCAGAGCGCCTCGCGGTGCTGCCGCGGCGGAACGACCGCCGCGAGTTCCTGGCTGAACGCAGCGCCGCCGCATGCGCCGGCGATCCCGACTTCACGCAGTCGCGCTTGACAGCCGTGGCAGGCGCGTGCCCTCAATAAATAAAAGGAAGCCCCCCTGCGCCCGCCCCGATTGCCGGCCCAGCCTTCCTCAGACCTCAACCGTTACAACCGCCAGCAGCGCCGGAACAGGTCCTGCGGAGCCCCCATGGCCAAGAATCTCCTAATCGTCGAGTCGCCTGCCAAGGCCAAGACGATCAACAAGTACCTAGGCAAGGACTTCACCGTCCTGGCCTCCTATGGCCACGTCCGCGATCTGGTGCCCAAGGAGGGCGCGGTCGATCCCGACCGCGGCTTCGCGATGCGCTACGACCTGATCGAGAAGAACGAGAAGCACGTCGACGCCATCGCCAAGGCCGCCAAGAGCGCCGACGCGCTGTACCTGGCGACCGACCCGGACCGCGAGGGCGAAGCGATCAGCTGGCACATCGCCGAGATCCTGCGCGAGCGCGGCCTGCTCGAGGGCAAGACGCTGCAGCGCGTGGTCTTCACCGAGATCACCCCGCGCGCCATCAAGGAAGCGATGACGCAGCCGCGGCAGATCGCCACCGACCTGGTCGATGCGCAGCAGGCACGCCGCGCGCTGGATTACCTGGTCGGCTTCAACCTGTCGCCGGTGCTGTGGCGCAAGGTCCAGCGCGGCCTGTCCGCCGGCCGCGTGCAGTCGCCGGCACTGCGCATGATCGTCGAGCGCGAGGAAGAGATCGAAGCCTTCATCGCCCGCGAGTACTGGTCGATCGAAGCCGAGTGCGCGCATCCGACCCAGACCTTCACCGCCAAGCTCAACAAGCTCGACGGCAAGAAGTTCGAGCAGTTCACCGTCACCGACGGCGACACCGCCGAATCGGCGCGCCAGCGCATCGTCAAGGCCGCCAACGGCGCCCTGCATGTCACCGACGTGGCCAGCAAGGAACGCAAGCGCCGCCCGTCGCCGCCGTTCACCACCTCCACGCTGCAGCAGGAAGGCTCGCGCAAGCTCGGCTTCACCACGCGCAAGACCATGCAGGTCGCGCAGAAGCTGTACGAAGGCGTGACCCTCGGCGACGAGGGCACGGTCGGTTTGATCAGCTACATGCGTACCGACTCGGTGAGCCTGTCGGAAGAAGCGCTGGGCGAGATCCGCGACGTGATCGCCCGCGACTACGGCACGCGCGCGCTGCCGGACAAGCCCAACACCTACCAGACCAAGTCCAAGAACGCGCAGGAAGCGCACGAAGCGGTTCGCCCGACGTCGGCGCTGCGCACGCCGGCGCAGGTGTCGCGTTTCCTCAGCGACGACGAGCGCCGTCTGTACGAACTGATCTGGAAGCGCGCCGTCGCTTCGCAGATGGTCCCGGCCACGCTCAACACCGTCTCGGTCGACCTGGCCGCCGGCAGCGAACACAGCTTCCGCGCCTCGGGCACTACCGTGGTCGATCCGGGCTTCCTTGCCGTCTACGAGGAAGGCAAGGACACCAAGACCAGCGAGGACGAGGACGAGGGCCGCAAGCTGCCGGCGATGAAGATCGGCGACCGCGTGCCGCTCGAGCGCATCCACGCCGACCAGCATTTCACCCAGCCGCCGCCGCGCTTCACCGAAGCGGCGCTGGTGAAGGCGCTCGAGGAATACGGCATCGGCCGTCCCTCGACCTACGCCTCGATCATCCAGACCCTGCTGTTCCGCAAGTACGTCGAGATGGAAGGCCGCAGCTTCCGCCCGTCCGACGTCGGCCGCGCGGTCAGCAAGTTCCTCTCCAGCCACTTCACCCAGTACGTCGACTACGACTTCACCGCCAAGCTCGAGGATGAGCTCGACGCGGTGTCGCGCGGCGAAGAGGAATGGGTGCCGCTGATGGAGAAGTTCTGGGGCCCGTTCAAGGAGCTGGTGCTCGACAAGACCGAGTCGGTCGATCGCAGCGAAGCCACTGGCGCGCGCGAACTGGGCACCGATCCCAAGAGCGGCAAGCCGGTCAGCGTGCGGCTGGGCCGTTATGGGCCGTACGCGCAGATCGGCACGGTCGAGGACGAGGAGAAGCCGGAATTCGCTTCGCTGCGTCCGGGCCAGAGCATGCACACCATCGAACTGGCCGACGCGCTGGAGCTGTTCAAGCTGCCGCGCAAGCTCGGCCAGAGCAACGGCCACGAAGTCAGCGTCGGCATCGGCCGCTTCGGTCCGTTCGCCAAGCGCGGCACCGTGTACGCCTCGCTGCCGAAGGAAGACGACCCGCACACCATCGATTTCGACCGCGCGGTGTTCCTGATCGAAGAGAAGGAAGAAATCGCGCGCAATCGCATCATCAAGCAGTGGGACGACAGCGACATCCAGGTCCTCAACGGCCGCTTCGGTCCGTACATCAGCGACGGCAAGCTCAACGGCAAGATTCCCAAGGACCGTGAGCCGGCATCGCTGACGCTGGAGGAAGTCACCCAGCTGCTGGCCGATACCGGCAAGCCGGTGCGCGGCCGCTTCGGCAAGAAGAAGACGGCGGCGAAGAAGGAACCGGCGGTCAAGGTGGCCAAGAAGGCAGTGGTAAAGAAGGCCGTCGCGAAGAAGGCGCCGGCCAAGAAGGCTGCCAAGAAGGCCACCAAGAAGACGGCAGCCAGCAAGGCACCGGCGAAGAAGGCCGTGGCCAAGAAAGCGCCTGCGAAGAAAGTGGTGAAGAAGGTCGCCAAGGCCTGAGTTCTGCCAGCAGCCTGGCCCGGGCGCATTGCGCTCGGGCTATGCTTGTTCCATGTCGCTGCTGACCCCCAACGAAGCCGCCAGCACGCTCCATCGGGGCGCCGTCATCGCCTACCCGACCGAAGCGGTCTGGGGCCTGGGCTGTGATCCCTTCGACGAGTCCGCGGTCATGCGACTGCTTGCGATCAAGCAGCGGCCGGTCGAGAAAGGCATGATCCTGATCGCCGGTTCATTGGATCAGATCGACGGTCTGCTCGACTGGCAGGCACTATCGCCGCCGCGCCGCGAGGCCGTGCTGGCGACCTGGCCGGGTCCCAACACCTGGATCGTGCCGACCACCGCGCGCGTGCCGCGCTGGATCACCGGCGCCCACGACGGCGTCGCCGTGCGCGTCAGCGCCCATCCCACGGTCATCGCGCTGTGCGCTGCGTTTGGCGGGCCACTGGTCTCCACCAGCGCCAACCTCACCGGCGAGCCGCCCGTACACGCCCGCGAAGCGCTGGATCCGCGCCTGCTCGCGCAGCTCGACGGCGTGACCGAAGGCGAAACCGGCGGGCTCGGCTCGCCCACCACCATCCGCGACGCCTCCAGCGGCGCCCAACTGCGCGCGTAGCCGTCACGGGCACCGGCACGCCGGCTTAACGGCCAAGGTCGTAGCGTCCCGGCGCCGGGCGTTGATCGGCAACGCCGCGCGGACCAGGCCCATCAGGAGGCCGTCATGAAGATCTCGCAGATCTCGCTGCTGACGCTGGCGCTGCTCGTCGCGGTTCCACTCGCGGCACAGGACAAGGCGGCCAGGGCAGCGCAGCTCACGCCCGAGCAGCAGGCGATGATGCAGGCCTGGGAAGCGGCGGCGAAGCCGGGCGAACAGCACAAGCAGCTGGCCGAAATGGTCGGCAAATGGACCACGAAGCAGACGATGTGGATGGATCCGGCCACACCGCCGTTGACCGAGACCGGCACGGCGACCAACACGCTGGTGCTCGGCGGCCGCCACATCCGCCAGGACTTCAGCAGCAAGTGGATGGGCCAGCCATTCGAGGGCGTCGGCTTCATCGGTTACGACAACGTCACCGGCAAGTACTACAGCACCTGGATGGACAGCGGCTCGACCGGCATCTTCGTTTCGCACGGCGATTACGATCCGGCGACGAAGACCTACACCTACCTGGGCGAGATGGCGGATCCGGCGTCCAAGGGCGCGAAGGTCCCGGTGCGCCAGGTCGTGCACGTGGTGGACAACGATCACCAGGTGTTCGAGATGTACGAGACCCGTGGCGGCAAGGAAGCCAAGACGATGCAGATCGACTACACGCGACAGAAATGAAGGAGCAGCGGCCATGACCGCCCACTCGCACCTATCGCCGATGCCGTCGACGGCGCATGCTGCACGCATGTCGCGCCGTGCCATCCCCTCCGCTTTCCTGCTCGCTTCGCTGCTGGCCGCGCCGGCGATCGTCAGCGCCGGCGACATCACCATCTATCGCTGCACCGGTGCCGACGGCAAGCTGACCCTGCGCGACACGCCGTGCCACAAGGGCGAGACCCAGCAGGCCAAGGAAATGCAGCGGCCCAAGGATCCACCCAAGCGCGCCAAGGCCACGACGACGCGCGCTTCGTCGCGCGCCGTGGCAGCCACGGCCGCCACGGCGGCGGCGCCTGTCGCCACCACGCGCTACATCGTGATGACACCGCCCAAGCCCATGTACGAATGCACCACGCCCGACGGCACCAGCTACATGAGCGACACCGCCGAGGGCAACCCGCGCTGGATGCCGCTGTGGGCGCTGGGCTACCCGGTGGTGGATTCGCGCACTTCGCTCGGCGACAACATCGGCGGACGTCCCGGCCGGCCTTCGGGCACGCAACCCGGACCGCCGATGGGTGGCCAGTTCGTCTATGACCCCTATGGCCCCGGTTCCTGGGTCCGCGACGCGTGCAGCGAGCTGCCACAGCAGGAAGTCTGCGCACGCCTGCGCGATCGCCGCTGGGAACTCGGGCGCGCCTACAACAGTGCCCTGCAGAGCGAGCGTCAGCAGATCGACGTGGAGCAGCGCGGCATCGATGCACGCTTGGCCAATGATTGCGGTGATGCCTGATGCGGTTGACCGGGGGGAGCGTCGCGCGTCGACGACTGATCTGCTTGCTGTTGTTGCTTGCCGCGGCGCCGCTCGCGCAGGCGCAGGTGGTGATCTATCGCTGCACCGATGCCAGCGGCGAGGTGACGCTGCAGAACGGCACCCCGTGCCCGAAGGGCAGCAAGGAGGTCAAGCGCGTGGTCGAGGCGGCACCCTCGCAGTCTCGCGAGCAGTTCCTCTCCGGTAGCACCGCGCCGGCCCGGGCCGCACCGCCCGCAGTGCCCATGGCTCCGCCGGCAACGCCGGCTGCTGCTGCACCTGTGGCTGCGCCGGTTGCGTCGGCATCCGCGCCAGCAGTGCCTGCTACTGACCGCGGCCTGCGGACACCTCCGCCGCTGTTCGAATGCCGCACCTGGGAAGGCCGCCGTTACCTCGGCGACGACGCCCAGCCGCCGCCGCGCTGCATACCCGTGGCGGTGACCGGCCTGGACGGAACCAGTGCGACCGCCGCCGCCGGCTCGGCGTGCCAGATGGTCGACGACCAGTGCCAGGCGGTGCCCGATGCCCTGCTCTGCCAAGGCTGGACGCAGCGGCTGAACGATGTCGAGTCGCAGTCGGTTGGTGGCGGCGACAATCGCGCGTACGCTCAGGCCGAGGCCAAGCGCCTGCGCGCGATCATCGACGGGAGCAGTTGCGCGGCTCCGTGAGCACGCGACGCTGGCCTGGTCACACTGGCCTGCCCACACTGGCCTGCCCACACTGGCCTGGCCACACTGGCCTGAATCAGCGGCTCAATGCGTTTCCCCAAGCGTCGCGCGCGCTGTCCGGCGACTATCCCGACTACCGCGTGTGCCGCAAGGAACGCCGACTTGGAGATGGAATTGTCCGCGGTCCGTCCTGCTTCCTTCTGGTGGCTGCTGATCATCACGAGCCTGATGGTCGCGTCGGTGGCTGCCGGCCTGGTCTACACCCTGCGCGGTTACATCCCGGCGCATTGGCAGGTGCCGGTGCGTGCGTTGCTGTTCAACGTGCGCATCGACGACCGCGTCTGGGTCACGATGCCCGACGGCGTCCGCCTTGCCGGCACGCTGTACCGGCCGCGCGGCGCGAGCGGACCGCTGGCGACCGTCTTCATCCGCCTGCCCTACGACCGCAGGCACTACGGCGAGGCGCTGGGCGATGCGATGTTCTTCGCACGCCACGGCTATGCGGTGCTGGTGCAGGACGTGCGCGGCAAGTTCGAATCCGAGGGCGAAGGCTTCGTGCCGTGGCGCCATGCCACCGGCGACGGCGTGGCGACGCTGGACTGGATCACGCAGCAGTCGTGGTCGAACGGCAAGGTCGGCACGATCGGCTGTTCGGCTCTGGGCGAACTGCAGTACTCGCTGGCTCGTGCGAACCATCCCGCGCATGCGGCGATGATCCCCGAGGCAGCGGGCGGGGCCGCCGGACTGCTCGCCGGCAACGCCGACTATTTCGGCTCGTACGAGGGCGGCGTGATGCAGCTGGCGGGCACCGCCGGCTGGTTCTCGCGGCACGGCAGCAAGCTGCCGCACTCGGGATCTCCGGAAGTGCCGGGCATGGCCGGAATGCTGGGGCAGTTGCCCGTGGCGGACCTGGTCCAGCGCGCGCGGCCGGGCCCGAATTCCTACGTCGACGTCGTCACCACGCCCCTGGGTGACGCCGGCTGGAACGACCTGGACTACGTCACCGACGCCGACCGCATCACCACGCCGGCGCTGGTGATCAACACCTGGGGCGACCCGACCATCGCCGGCACGCTGGCGATCAGCGAAGCAACGCGCCGCGGATCCGCGCAGGCGGGAGCCAACCAGCACGTCATCATCGCCCCGGGCAACCACTGCGAGCACGAACTCATCGCCGACACGGGCCGCTTCGGCGAACTGCCGGTTCGCAATGCCGAACAGCCGTACCGCGAGTGGTACCTGAAGTGGTTCGACTACTGGCTGCTCGGCAAGGGCGACGGCCTGGCGAGCCTGCCGCCGTATCTGTACTTCGTCATCGGCGAGCAGCGCTGGCTGAGTTCGACCACCTGGCCGCCGGTGCAGTCACGGCACCAGCGCTGGTACCTGCGCAGTGGCGGCAAGGCCAACGGCCGCGACGGCGATGGCACGCTGGGTGCGCAACCCGATGGCAGCGAGCATTCCGACGGTTACCTCTACGACCCGCTCGATCCGGCGCCCTCGCGCGGCGGGCCGCTGTGTTGCAGCGCCGATCCGCATGCGCTGTCCGGGCCGGTCGACCAGCGCGACGTCGAAACCCGCAACGACGTGCTGGTCTACACCTCCGAGCCGCTGGAGGCGCCGATGCGCATCGTCGGACCGTTGCGTGCACACCTGACGGTCTCGTCCTCGGCGCCCGATACCGACTTCGTCGCCCGCCTCGTGCACGTATGGCCCGACGGGCGCGCCACCAACATCCAGGAAGGGGCGCTGCGCGCACGCTATCGCGACGGCATCTTCTGTCCGACCCGGATGGAGCCCGGACAGACCTACCAGTTGACCGTCGACATGCGTTCGATCGCCTACCTGGTGCCGCGCGGACACCGCATCCGCCTCGATGTCACCAGCAGCAGCTTTCCGCGGCTGGAGCGCAACCTCAACACCGGCGGCCTCAACTTCGACGAGTCCGTGCCGGCGCGGGCGCTCAATCGCGTCCACCTCGGCGGCGAAAGCGGCTCCTACCTGGAACTTCCCGTGCTGGCGACGCCGGAGCCGGAGGAATAGCGGTCCATCCTCCCTGCACGTCGGAAAGGTATGCTCGGCATCCCGAAGCGCTGGTGGCGCGGACGCCCCAGCCGACAACCTGTGGAGACCGTCATGCCGAACCCTCCTCGCCTGAAGGCCACCGACTTCGATCCCGAAGTGCTGCGACTGTTCGACCAGTATGTCCACGGCGCGATCGACCGACGCGGCTTCCTCGCCGGCGCGGCGCGATTCGCCGCCGGCGCCGCCGGTGCGGCCGGACTGCTCGCCGCGCTGAGCCCGCAGTTCGCCGCGGCGCAGCAGGTCAAGCCCGACGACAAGCGCCTGCTCGCCAGGCACATCGAGTTCCCTTCGCCCAAGGGTTACGGCACCGGTCGCGGTTACCTGGTGCGCCCGGCCAAGGCGCGCGGCCCGCTGCCGCTGGTGCTGGTGGCGCACGAGAATCGCGGCCTCAATCCGCACATCGAAGACATCACGCGGCGACTGGCGCTGGCCGACTTCATCGCCTTCGCACCCGATGCGTTGTTCCCGCTGGGCGGCTATCCGGGTGACGAGGATTCGGCGCGCACGTTGTTCGGCCAGCTCGACCAGGCCAAGACGCGCGAGGACTTCGTCGCCGCGGCCGGCATGCTGGCAGGTATCGAAGGTGGCAACGGAAAGCTGGGTGCGGTCGGCTTCTGCTACGGCGGCGGCATCGCCAATTTCCTTGCGACTCGCTTGCCCGATCTGAAAGCCGCGGCGCCGTTCTACGGCGCAGCCGCACCGCTGGAAGACGTGCCGAAGATCAAGGCCGAGCTGCTGGTGGTGCTCGCGGCCAGCGATGAACGCATCAACGCCAACTGGCCCGCGTACGAGGCGGCGCTGAAGGCTGCCAACGTGCGCTACACCTTGTTCCAGCCACCCGGCACGCAACACGGTTTCAACAACGACACCACGCCGCGTTACGACGAAGCCGCAGCGAAGCAGGCCTGGGAGCGCACGCTCGCGTTGTTCAACCGGACGCTGCGCGAAGGCGGCTGACAGGCGCAGCCACGCGGGAACACTGCGTTCCCTGCGTGACGACAACGTGTCCCGTATGCTTTGCGCGTTCCCACGGGATACAGCGCCATGGCTACCGACCGCTTTGCGTCCGCCGTGTTCGACGAATACCTGGAGAAGGCGGCCGGGCACGCCTCGGCCTACCTGCGCACGCTGCCCGATCGCCACGTCGGCGCGCGTGCGAGCCGCGAAGAACTGCTGCAGGCACTGAGCGTGCCGCTGCCCCGAAAAGGCGACGAGGGCGGTGAGGTGATCGACCTGCTCGCCGCGCAGGTTGCACGCGGTGCGGTCGCCTGCAACTCGCCGCGCTACTTCGGCTTCGTCATCGGCGGCGCCTACCCGGTCGCACTCGCCGCTGACTGCCTCGTCTCGACCTGGGACCAGAACGCCGGCATCTACGCGATCTCGCCGCTGGTGGCGGTGGTCGAGGAAGTCGCCGCACAGTGGCTGCTGGAACTGTTCGACCTGCCGCGCGAATCCGGTGTCGGCTTCGTCACCGGCTGCCAGATGGCCAACTTCACCTGCCTGGCCGCGGCGCGCCATGGCGTGCTGCGACGCGTCGGCTGGGATGTCGAGACCGACGGACTGGCCGGCGCGCCACGCATCAACGTCATCGCCTCGGCCGAGTCGCACATCACCATCGACGTGGCGATGCGCTACCTCGGCCTTGGCACGCGTGCCTTGCAGCGGGTCGAGAGCGACGGACAAGGGCGCATGCGCGTCGATGCGCTGCGCGAGAAGATCGCATCGTTGCAGGGCCCGACCATCATCTGCGCCCAGGCCGGCAACGTGAACACCGGCGCCTGCGACCCGCTGCGCGAGATCGGCCGCATCGCCAACGATGCCGGCGCGTGGTTGCACGTCGACGGCGCGTTCGGCCTGTGGGCGCGCGCCAGCGACGCGCAGCGCCACCTCGCCGACGGCATCGAGCTGGCCGACTCGTGGGCGACCGACGCGCACAAATGGCTGAACGTGCCTTACGACAGCGGCGTGGCGATGGTCCGCCATGCGCAGGACCATCGCGCCGCGATGACCTCGGCCGCCGCCTACCTGATCCAGACCCAGGGCGCCGAACGCGACGCCGTCGACTGGGTGCCCGAGTTCTCGCGCCGTGCCCGCGGCGTACCGGTCTACGCGACGCTGCGTGCGCTCGGACGCGACGGCATCGCCGACCTGGTCGAGCGCAGTTGCGCGCGGGCAAGGCAGATGGCCGAACTGCTCGCGCGCGAACCTGGCGTGCGCATCCTCAACGAGGTGGTGCTTAACCAGGTGCTGGTCCGCTTCGACGATGACGACGACACCACCCGCGCCGTCATCGCCGGCGTGCAGGCCGACGGCACCTGCTGGCTGGGCGGCACCAACTGGCAAGGCCAGGCGGCGATGCGGATTTCGGTGTCCAACTGGGCCACGACCGAGGACGACGCGGAGCGCAGCGTTGCGGCGATAGCGCGCGTATTCCGTTCATCGCGCCATCGCCCGAAGCAATCGTGAGAGGAGCAACACCGTGATCGAAATCATCCTGCTGCTGGGCAAGGACGACTACGCAATCGTGCATTGGGAGCAGGCCCCCGACGTGGTCGACTACAAGGGCAAGCCCTTTTCGCTGCGCGCCGGCCCGCGCGCCCCCGTGCCGACCGACGGCAGCGAGCCTGAGCCGGTGGCCGTCTATGCGCCGGACGAACTCACCGAAGAAGAGTTCCAGGACCTGTTCTATGCGCTGCAGCCGAAGATCCCGGAGCTTGCGCTGAAATACGCCTAGGCCCTGGCGGCCTGTCGCTTCCGCGTCCACTGCACCAGCGCCACCATGCTCGCCAGCACCACCACCGCGGTGATGATCGACGTCTCCGGCCCGAACTCGCCCCCGGTCAGCCAGGCCGGTCCGTGGTAGATGCTTTCCAGCGGCGCCTTCGCGCGCCAGTCTTCCAGGCCCGACAGCGGGATGCCGGTGGCGAAGATCGCGAAGTTCCAGGCGGCGTGGTGCAAGCCGACGACCCACAGGTTGCGCGAGGCGATGAAGACGCAGGTCCAGAACGCGCCGATCAGCGTCAACGCCAGCACCATCGCCACGTCGGCACCGGCGTTGAACCAGTGCATGACCGCGAAAGCCAGCGATTGCAGCAGCACCGCCGCGACCGTTCCCATCGCACCTTCGAGGGCGCGGAACACGATGCCGCGGAACACGATCTCCTCGATCACCGCCGCCGCCAGGATCGCGCCCGCGATCGGCGGCACGCCCTGCATCCCGCGGACCGCGACCACTTCGTAGTTGCCCATTGCGAACAGCGACAGTGTGGTGATCGAGATCAGCAGCGCGCCCGACAGCGCGCCAAGGACGATGCCCAGCGGAACGATGCGCAGCTCCGTGGCCGCGCGCTTCTCGTGGAAACGGACGTAGAGCCAGTAGCCGAGCAGGGCGAACGCCAGGATGCCGCTGCGCCTGAGCACGGCCGTCGCCGGCTCGGCCAGGTGGAATACCGCCGTCAGCGCGGGCAGCAGCAGTGAGCGGAACAGCAGCATCGACAGGGTGACCGCGGCCAGTCCCAGCACCAGCTTCAGCAGCGCCTGCCAGGCCCGCCGCGGAATCGAAGGTGACGCTGTCATGGCGACGCGACGCCGCGCGCCCGGTCGCGGCTGACCAGCCAGCCGAAGACCGCGGCGGTGACAAACATGATCAGGCTGTAGATCGCCGCGGGAATCGCCATCGTCGGATTATCGAGCAGGCTCGGGCTCAAGGCGACGGCAATGGCCAGCGTGCCGTTGTGGATGCCGATCTCCATGCCGATGGCGATGGCCTGGCGCTTGTCCATGCCGATGAGCCGGGGCACCCAGTAACCGACCAGCAGGCTGGCCACGTTGAAGGCGAGCGCGGCCAATCCGATGACCGGCGCGTAGGTGACCAGGGTCGTCCAGTCGCGCGCCACGGCCACGGCGATGATCGCCACCAGCACCACCACCGACGCGATCCGCACCGGACGGGTCATGCGCTGCGCGAATGCGGAGCGGCGCGCACGCACGGCCATGCCGATCGCCACAGGCACCAGCACGATCGCGAACACCTGCAGCACCTTGTCGAACTGCAGCGGCAATACATGGCTGTCGCCCATGAAGTACTGCAACGACAGGTTCACCAGCACCGGCAGCGTCACCACGGCCAGGACCGAGTTGACCGCGGTCAGGCTGATGTTGAGCGCGACATCGCCATGCGCGAGATGGCTGAAGAGGTTGGCCGTGGTGCCGCCCGGCGAGGCGGCCAAGAGCATCAGGCCGACGGCCAGCGCCGGGGCGAGACCGAAGGCCTTCACCAGCGCGAAGCACAGCAGCGGCAGCAGCACCGTCTGGCATAGCAGCGCGACCAGGATCGGACCAGGTTGGCGGGCAACGCGGCGGAAGTCCTCCAGGGTCAGCGACAGGCCCAGCCCGAGCATGATCACGCCCAGGGCCAGTGGCAGCAGCACGGTCAGCAACGATCCGGATGTCACGGTGGAACTCCCCTTCCTGGCCGGCGAGTGGACAGTAGGGGGATTCGGCCTGGGCCGCAATCGTCGCGACCGCAGCACGCTGCCATCGGATCAGCGGCCGATCATCTTCCTCAGTTTCGCCACCACCTCGGGCGTCAGCGGGCCGAGGATGCCGCGCCTGGCTGCTGGAATGTGTGCGGCCGGGTCTTCGTCGGCGAAGACGTAGTGGTCGACGATCGCCTTCCACGCCGAACGTTCGGCCGGCGGCAACGACTTGAATGCGAGGATGCAGTGCGCCAGCGCATCCAGTCCCGGTTCGGCGACATGGCCCGGATACGCCTCCGGCCGCCACCAGTAGTTCACCAGGGCGTTGAGCGTTTCCAGCGATTCGACGTGATGCCACCACACCGGCGGGATGTAGATCGCGTCACCGGGTTCGAGGTCGGCCACCTGGGCGTGCTCGATCGCGTCACGCAGGCGCGGAAAGCGCGGATCGTCCTGGTCCTGCAATCGCGGCAGGCTGATCGCCGCCGCGGTGGGGGCGAAATCGAGTGGACCCACGTACAAGTTGCGCACCTGCTCCGGCGGGAACAGCGTGAAGCGGCGCCGGCCGCAGACGACGACGGCGAGATTGTGCGAACTGTCGAAATGCGCCGGCGTGGTGACGCGGTTGCCCATCCACAGTCGCGGTCGCGCAGATGGGCCGAGCAGAGGCAGCGCATGCTCGTCCAGGATTCCCGGAAGGCTGTCGGCGATCAGCGCGCTCTGCATGGCAACGCCCGGCGTCTGCCCTTCCTCCTGCCGGCTATACGAAGCCAGTCGCTGCAGGACCTGGGTCACGGTCACGCGGAACCGCTTGTAGTTGAAGCCCTCCAGCTGCGCGTCGTAGCCAACCACGCCGCCGGCGTCGGGCGGCATGACGAGCGCGTCGACCGGCGTGCCGTTGTCGTAGCCGACCAGTGCCTGCGCGAACGCCGTGTCCGATTGCGTTGCGAGTGCCACCAGCGGCCAGTCCCGGCACAGGCCGCGCAGTACCACGGGCCGGCCGCCGTCGACGAGGCGCTCGGTGTTGATCGGTGGCGCATCGCGCGCGATTTCCTCGATGGCGGTCGGCATCAGGCTCGTGCAAGTCGCAGGGTGCGGATGTCGATGCTAACGGATCGGACGTTGCGGTGGCCCCGCTCAGGTCCTGCTCAGTCCGGCCCGCGAAGGCACAGCTGGCGCGCCGGCGACGCCACGCCGGTGACGTACTCGACCACCGAGCGCAGGCCGTCCTTGAGGCCGCGGTAGTGGACCAGCGCGAGCGCCTCCTCCGCCGTGACCCAGCGATGCTCGCCATGCTCGTCCGGATTGAGTCGGACGTCATCGGCCTCGACCTGCACGGCGAACACGCTGAACAGCTGCATCTCGTCGAAGCGGCGGTTGTAGATGGTGTACGTGTGCTCGGCAGCCCAGATCGCCAGCGCTGCCAGGCCATACGAAGCGAGCACGCGGTCGATGGCCTGCGTCATCGACTCGTCGTCGCCGCGCGGATTGCTGGGGATCTGCCAGAAACGGCCGCCGTTGAAGTAGCGGTCGGCTTTCAACTGCGAGCTGTGCAGCAGCAGGTAGCGGACCGCATCGGCATCACGCCGGAAGACCCACAGATCGAAGACGCCGGGGTTGAGTTTCATGGCCGGTTACCAGGTGCGCGCCGCGGGGACGCGCCGACTCTAGCATCGGACCGGCGCTCTATTCCTGGTCCGTAACCAGCTTCGATGTCGGCTGCGCGGCGCGTGCGCGGGGGTCCGCCCAGACACTGTTGGCCTCGCCATCGCGGGCGCGTCGCGCAGTGGCGCGTGCCAGCCAGGCGAAGCCAAAGGCCATGGCCAATGCGCCGGCATCGATGGCAAACAGCGGCCATTCGCCCTTCATCGCCGCCACCCACAGCCAGGCCCCGGTCACCAGGCCGTGCGCGACCGGCACGAAGGCGGTGGTTACGGCCGCCGCCCACAGCAGTTCCTGCGCCGCCCGCACCGGCGGCCGCAGCGCCGCCCAAAGTGCGCACAGCGCCCAGGTGACGAAGCAGGCGGTCTTGATCGTCAGCTCGACGTCGCCGGCTATGCGCAACGCCGGCCACTGCGCCAGCTGGGTGGCGACGAACGCCACAGAGATCGCCACGCACACGCCGATGCACACGCCGACCGTGGCCCGCGCCATGCCGAGCTGCGCCGCGCCCTGGCCGGGCTGGCGACGCTTGCGGCGCGACTCGACCCACAGCAGGTTGCCGGAGTAGAACAGGAACGCACCGCCGATGCCGAGCACGAAGTACAGCACGCGCACCCAGGTGTTGCCGTACTCGCCGAAGTGCAGCGCGTAGGCCGAGGCCAGCGTGGCGTGGTTGGCATCGCGGCTTCCGGGCAACTGCGTTGCCAGCAGCGCGCCGGTGTTGGCATTCATCGCCACCGCGCCGATCGGGCCGAGCGAGCCGGGCGATTCGCCCGAGATCTCGATGGTGGCATTGGCATCGCCGGCATGCGCCAGCTTGAAGTAGGCCGGCTCGAACGAGGCCAGGCCCTGCGCGCGCGCAATCTCCATGGAGCGCGCATGCAGCATCGCCAGCGAACCCATCGGCTGTTCGCGACCGGCGGCCGAGGCCACCGGTGCGGTGTCCATCGCAGGTCCCAGCGCGGCCATCAGTTCGCCGCGATAGATCAGCGGATTGAGCGCCATCATCACGACCATCACCAGGCACAGCAGCGCGCCGGTGACCGCGAACATCACGTGCATCGGCAGGCTCAGCACGCCGATGACGTTGTGCGCGTCCTGCCAGAAGCGCTTGAGGTTGCGACCCGGGCGCAGCGCGAACAGATCGTCGGCGAGCTTCGGCAGGTGGATCACCACACCGGAAATCAGCGCCAGCCCGTACAGCAGGCTGACGATGCCCATCAGGTACTGGCCGGCAACGGGGATGCCGAGCGAGTAGTGCAGCGCATTGACCAGTTCCGACAATGCGCCTCCCGGCATCCTGTCGCTGCCGTCGAGGTTGTCGAGCGTGGCGTAGCGCCACGTGCCGCTTTCGTCCTGCCAGTAGCTGGCCGCCTGCGGGTACTCGCCACCGGGGAAGACCATGCCGACGTGTTCACGCGCCTTGGGGTGGCGGGCCAGCGTCTCGTCGAGCAGTCGCTGCGCATCATTCAGGCCCTGCTGCGTCGACATCGGCGCATGCGGTGTCTGCCAGGCCTGCAGGTCGTGGTGGAACACGGTGATCGCGCCGGCGTAGAACGCCACGAACAGTGCGAAGCCGGCGACCAGGCCAACCCAGGTATGCACGCTGGTGAAGGTGCGCAGGGTGCTGGACTTGAGCTTGATCACGTCAGCGCACCCACTGCAGCGTCTGCAGCAGCCACAACGTGGCGAGGCTGACCACCGCGCCGCCACCGAACCACGCCCACGCGCGCTTGCCGTCGCGGAACTGGAAGGCGAGCGCCATCGCCGCCATCCACACCGCGAGGAAAGCAACGATGCCGGCGACCAGCGTCGACTGCCACGGGCCTGGCAGCAGCCAGCAGACCAGGCCGGTCACGCCGGCCGACAGCAGGAAGCCGGGAATCGCAGCGGCGGTGGCACGGCCCCACATCAGCGCGACTTCCTGGTTTGCGACGGCGTGGTTTGCGACGGCGCGGCTTGCGACGGCGTGGCTTGCGCGGGCGAGCGCAGCGCCAGGTACGGCAACGCCATCATGCCCAGCATCCACGTGCCGAGCATCGCGCACAGGCCGGCGCCGCCGCCGAGCAGGCGCATCCACAGCACCAGCCCGACCACCGCCAGCGCCAGGCCAATGCGCGTGGAGCGATGCGGATGCTTCGGCTTCGGCGTCCAGCGACAGTTGCGCGAACCGGCATACAGCGCCAGCGCCGACAGCAGCGTGCTGATCAGGGCCGACAATGCCAGTGCGGTCGTCACCATGCGTGTTTCATGCCTGCGTGCTTACCAGTGGAAGCGCGCAGTCGCGGTGACCGTGCGCGGATAGCCGTAGTAGCACCAGGCCGCGCTGTTGCAGGCGCTGATGTACTCCTTGTCGGTCAGGTTGTTGGCGTTGAGCTGCAGGCGCCATTGGCCAATGTCGTAGTGCACGGCGGCGTCGAACAGCGTGTACGACGGCGTCTGCCACAGGTTGTAGGCATCGCCGTAGTGATCGCCGGTGTAGCGCACGCCGCCGCCGAAGCCCAGGCCCGAGAGCGCGCCGGAGGTGATCGTGTAGTCCGCACCCAGCGAAGCCACCTGCTCGGGCTGCAGCGCGATTTCCTTGCCCAGCGACAGCGGGTCGTTAGAGCGGGTCACTTCCGAGTCGGTGTAGGTGTAGGCGCCGTAGACGCTGAAGCCGTTGCCGACGTTCCAGCGGCCTTCCAGTTCGATGCCGTTGACCTCGGTCTCGCCCTGCTGGACCGAGAACAGGGTGTGGTTGGGATCGACCGTCAGCGTGTTCTCCTGCACCAGTCGATAGACCGCCACGGTGGCGAGGACGCGGTTGTGCGCCGGCTGGTACTTCACGCCGGCCTCGATCTGCTCGCCGGTGGTCGGCACGAACGCGTTGCCGTTGAAGTCGGTGCCCACCGTCGGCTGGAACGATTGCGAGTAACCGATGTACGGCGCCAGGCCGTTGTCGAACAGGTAGTTGATGCCGACGCGACCGGAGAACTCGTCGTCGCTCTGGTGACCGCGGGTGCCGCCGATCAGCTCGCGCGTATCGGTGCCGACCCAGTCCTGGCGCCCGCCGAGGGTTACCACCCAGCGATCGAGCTTGATCTGGTCCTGGATGTACAGGCCGGTCTGGTCCTGGTCCTGCACGGTGCGCGAGGTGTAGTCGGGCTTGACGATCGGACTGCCGTAGACCGGGTTGAAGATGTCCAGCGTCGGCGCGGTGAAGGCGAATGCCTGCGCGTACTCGTTGCGCGAGTCGCGGTAATCAAGCCCGGCAAGCAGCGTGTGCTCGGCGCGACCGGTGTTGAAGGCGAACGTCAGCTGGTTGTCGATGCCGGTGTTCTTCGACTCTTCCTCGGTCGCCCACAGGTAGCGGAAGAGCGTGCGCTGGTCGGCGAGCAGGCCGAACGCACCGACGGTGACCGCCGGATCGATGTCGGTGGTGCCGTAACGCACGTTCTGCTTGAACACCGTGCCGCCGCCGAAGTCATGGCTGTATTCCCAGCCAAGCGACTTCATCGTCTTGTCGTAGCCGTTGTAGCCCGGCTCGCCGGTGAAGCGGTTGATCGGGATCTTGCCGTTCGGGTTCGGCAGCAGCGTGCCTTGCGACGGCAGGAACCCGCCACCGGCGACGGTGTCGTTGCGCTGGTAGCGCGCGAGCAGGGTCAGCGTGTTGGCTTCGTCCGGCTTCCAGGTCAGCGCCGGCGCGACGTAGTAGCGGTCGTCATGGACGTAGTCGACGACGTCGTCGCTGTTGCGGGCCAGGCCGGTGAGGCGGTACGACCACTCGCCGCTGCCACCAATGGCACCGCCGAAGTCGAACGCGGCCTGCACCATGTCGTAGCTGCCGACCTGCAGTTCGACTTCATGCAGTGCTTCGGTGACCGGGCGCTTGCTGACGTAGTTGATCAGGCCGCCGGGTGGCATCGCGCCATAGGTCACCGAGGCCGGCCCCTTCAGCACTTCGATGCGCTCCAGGCCGAACGGCTCGACGCGTGTGATGCTGGTGCCCGAGCCATCGGCCAGGGCGAGGCCATCGAGATAGCGAGCCGGGGTGAAGCCGCGCACCAGCAGCCAGTCGCTTCGGGGATCCGGGCCGTAACCGCCACCCTGGGTACCGGCCGTGTACCACACCGCTTCCTCGGCGCCGTGCACTGCGCGGTCGCGCAGCTGCTCGTCGGTGATCACCGACACCGAGGCCGGGATCTCGCGCAGCGGCGTATCGGTCTTGGTCGCGCTGCCGCTGCTGCGGGCGAGCGGCGCATGCACCTCGACCGAGTCCAGTTCGGTGGCCGAGGGCGACGCAGCCTGGGCACTGGCGACGACCGGCGCGGCCATGGCGGTTGCGAGGGCCAGGGCGAGGGCATGGCGGGAGACAGCTGCGGTGCGTGCAAGGGACATTTGGAGACCAGGCAGGGAGGTGGGCACCCCGTCCATGGGGTGTTGCGGCGGCCACCGGGTGAACCGGTAGACATTCCGCTCGGCAAGAGATGGGAATGATTCGCATTCTAAAGGCCGGGCCGGCCGAAGGGCAAACGTCCACGGACCCGTCATTCCCGCGCAGGCGGGAATCCAAGGACGTGGCCCCGGAGCCGTCATTCCCGCGAAGGCGGGAACCCAGCGTCGTCAGCTGTGCAATTCGGATCACGCAGCGAGAACCCGAGCAAAGTCACTGGGTTCCCGCCTTCGCGGGAATGACGGGGTGAGGGGGAACGTCCATGGGTTCCCGCCTGCGCGGGAATGACGGGGTGAGGGGGAACGTCCATGGGTTCCCGCCTTCGCGGGAATGACGGGGTGAGGGGGAAACGTCCTTGGATTCCCGCCTGCGCGGGAACGACGTGCCTCAGAACCCGTAGCGCAGGAACCCGCCATCCACCGCGATGCACTCGCCGGTGACATACCCGGCAGCTGGCAGGCACAGGAACGCCACCGCCGCCGCCACTTCCTCCGGCTCACCGATACGCCCCAGCGGCGTGCGCAGCAACACCTCGTCGAGGTAGTCCGGATCGGCCAGCTTGTCGGAGGTACGGCGCGTGCGGATGTACCACGGTGCCACCGCATTGACGCGGATGCCGTCCTCGGCCCATTCCACCGCGAGGTTGCGCGTCATCTGGTGCATCGCCGCCTTGCTCATGCCGTACGGCGCGCCAGTGCGCACGTGGGTCATGCCCGAGACGCTGCCGACGTTGACGATGCTCGACGCGGCGTGCCGGGTCAGCAACGGATGCGCGTAGCGCGAAAGCTCGAACGCGGAAAACACGTTCACTTCGAACACCTGCCGCCACTCGTCCTCGGTGTAATCGGTGGCGACCTTGCTGATGTTGCCACCGGCGTTGTTGACCAGGATATGCAGGCCTTCGCCGAAATCCTCGACCCAGTCGAGCAGCTCGCGGCGCTGCTCCTCGTCGGCGACGTCGGCGACGAAGCCCTGGATGTCGCGGTCGGGGAAGTCCTCGACCAGCTCGCTGCGCGCGGTGTCGAGCGCGGTCGAGTCACGCGCGGCGAGCAGCACGTCGGCACCGAAGCCGAGCAGTTCGCGCGCGATCGCGCGCCCGATGCCGGCGCTGCCGCCGGTGACCAGGGCCAGTTGTCCGTCCAGGCGCCAACGCTTCGGGTCCATGCCGCTCTCCGTATCGCACTGCGTGAAGGTGGTCGCGGCTGGGCACGTTGCCGCCGCTGTAGCATAGCCGGCAGACCAATCGAGGGTGCCCGGATGTCGCGATCGCTGCTGTGCGCGTTGATGGCGTTGGCATTGCTGGCCGGGTGCTCCAAGCCGAAGCCGCCGGACAAGGACCGGCCGCCCGAGCCGCAGGCGACGCAGTTGCGCGACGCGATGCAGGCGCCGCTGGAGCAGGCAAAGCAGGCCCAGGAAGAGGCGAAGCAGGCTGCGGAGGAGCAGCGAAAGGCGATCGAAGCGGCCACGGACGCGGCCTCGAACTAGGCGCGGCGACCGTCAGTCCGCAACGAAAAACGCCCGGCATGGCCGGGCGTTTTTCTGTTCAACCCTGCCGCATCACAACCCGCAGAAGCAGTACGCCAGCGCCTTGACCGGCACGCCCCTGGTCGGCTGGATCGCACTCTCGAGGAAGCGCAGGTCGGCCGCGGCCTGCGGCGAGGCCTTCGCCAGCAGGCTGCGGGCAATGTCGGACTCGCGCAGCCAGGCACCACCGGCACGGCTGCCGACGAAGCCGGTGAAGAAGCGCTCGAACGGCGTCGCCGCCTTCTCGATGTAGCGCACGTGGTAGCTGTCCTTGTCGAGCTTGGCCTTGCTGGCGGCGAAATCGATCGCCTGCTGCAGGCCGCCGAGCTCGTCGACCAGGCCGCGTTCCTTGGCCTGCTCGCCGCTCCAGACGCGGCCGCGGGCGATCGAGTCGACCTGCTCGACCGGCTTGTTGCGGGCCGTGGCGACGCGACCGGTGAAGTCGCGGTAACCCTTGTCGATCACCGACTGGATCACCTGGCCGACTTCCGGCTGCAGCGGACGGGTGATGTCGAAGGCACCGGCAAAGCGCGTGGTGCCGACGCCGTCGGAATGCACGCCGATCTTGTCGAGCGCGCGCGGAATGGTCGGGATCAGGCCGAAGATGCCGATCGAACCGGTGATGGTCGAGGCATCGGCGTAGATGCGGTCGGCATCCATCGAGATCCAGTAACCGCCCGAAGCGGCCAGGTCGCCCATCGACACCGACACCGGCTTGCCGGCCTTCTTCAGCGCGACCACTTCGCGACGGATCTGCTCGGAGGCGAACACTTCGCCGCCCGGCGAATCCACGCGCAGCACCACCGCCTTCACGTTGTCGTCGTCGCGGGCTTCGCGCAGCAGGGCCGCGGTGGACTCGCCACCGACCGTGCCCGGCGGCTGCTCGCCGCCGCGAATCTCGCCTTCTGCCACGACCACGGCGACCTGCGGACGACGCAGGTCGACCGCGTCCAGGCCGCTGTCGAGCTGCACCAGGTACTCGTCGAGCGAGGCCTGGCGGAAACCGCCTTCGGCATCGTCGTCGGCGATGCCACGCTGCACCAGCAGGTCGTCGACCTCTTCGCGCGTCTTCAGGCCGTCGACCAGCTTGGTCTGCAGCGCGAACTTGGCCAGGTCGCCCTGGGCACTGGCGATGCCGGTCGGCATCTGCTCGATGCCCTGCGCCAGCTGCGCGGCGTCGAGCTTGCGCGCCTTGGCGACGTCGCCGAGGTAGCGCTGCCAGACGTCGCTCATCCAGAACAGGTCGGCTTCCTTGGCTTCCGGCGATGCCGCGTCGAGCACGTAGGGTTCCGCCGCCGACTTGTACTCGCCGACCTTGAACAGATGCACGTCGACGCCGAGCTTGTCCTGCAGGCCCTGGCGGTAATAGGTGCGGTAGCGGCCAAGGCCTTCCAGCAGCATCCCGCCCATCGGGTCGAGGTAGACCTCGTTGGCCTGCGCGGCCAGCAGGTACTGCTTCTGGTCCATCATCTCGGCGAAGGCCACGACCTGCTTGCCGCTGGCCTTGACCCGCGCCACGGCCTGCGCGACTTCGCGCAGCGAGGCGAAGCCACCGGCCTGCAGTTCGTCGAGGTCGAGCACGACGCGTTCGATCCGCTTGTCCTGGCGCGCTGCATCGAGTGCGCGCACCAGATCACGCAGCTGCACTTCGCCGCCGCGCTCGCCCAGGGCCTTGCCCAGCGCGCGCGTCAGCGGATCGCTGCTGTACTGCTCGACCAGGGTGCCTTCCGGGGCGATGACCAGGGTCGTGCGGTCCAGCAGCGGCTTGGTCCGTGGACCGGAAAAGACGATCGCCAGGAACAGGAACAACAAGAAGAAGAACACCAGGTTGAAGACCAACCGGCGGGTGAAGTTCATCGCATCCCACAGCCCGACGAAGAACCGGGCGATCGGGCCACGACGGGCAGTGTCATTCATTGCAAAGGCTCCTGGCGTACGTTTCCAGCCTAATGGCAGGCAGCTTGGAATTCACCCGCCATTCGTAACACGGCCCACCGGCCCTCGGCGTGAGAGGCATGTAACGGGCCTGGACTAGTGGACAAGCAGTGGCGAAAAGGAAATGGCGGCGGGCGCGGAGAAGCTCAAGGGCCGCGCATCACCAGCCGGTCGGGCTGGCTCGAACGCAGGAAGCGGGTGCACAGCAGCAGCGCGGCCACGGTCAGTCCGGCGATCAGGCCGATCCACATGCCCTTCGGGCCCCAGCCCAGCCCCAGACCGAGGCCGGCGCCGAGCGGCATGCCGATGCCCCAGTAGGCCATCGCCGCGAGCAGCATCGGCACGCGCGTGTCCTTGAGGCCACGCAGTGCCCCGGCGGACAGGACCTGCACGCCGTCCGGGAACTGGAACGCCGCCGCGTACAGCAACAGTGACGCGGCCAGCGACGCCACCGCGGCATCGCTGGTGTAGAAGCTGACCAGCAGGTCGTTGCCGGTCAGCAGCACCAGTCCCGAGAACAGCTGGGTGCCGATGACGATCGTGTAGCCGGCATAGGCGGCACGGCGCACGCCGGCAAAATCGCCACGACCCAGGGCATGGCCGACCCGCACGGTGGTGGCTTCGGCCAGGCCCATCGGCACCATGAAGCACAGCGATGCCAGGTTGATCGCGATCTGGTGCGCGGCTGCCGGCACTTCGCCCAGGCGGCCCATCAGCAGCGCGGTGGCGATGAACAGGCCGCCTTCCATCAGCACCGTCACGCCGATCGGCAAGCCGGTGGCGAGCAGGCCGCGAATGATCGACCACTCGGGCAGGTCGAAGCGCTCGAACAGCTTGAGATCGGCGAAACGCCTGGACCGCCACAGCACGACGGCAAAACCAATCGCCTGCAGCCACAGCATGATCGCCGAGGCCACGCCAAGTCCGCCCGCGCCCATCTCCGGCAAGCCGAACTTGCCGAATGTGAGCACGTAGCCGACCGGCAACAACACCAGCAGGCCGCCGGCGCTCAACACCAGAGTCGGCAAAGTCCAGTGCAGGCCTTCGCTGAGATAGCGCATGCAGAAGAACAATGTCAGCGCCACCACGCCCCAGCGGATGCCGTGCAGGAAGGCGGTCGCGCCGGGGATGATCTCGGCGGTGATGCCCATCGGCCCCAGCGCCAGCGGGATGAAGGTCAGGAACGCGAACAGCACCAGCCCCAGCCCGAGCGCCAGCCACAGCGCCTGCCGGAACAGCGCGCCGATCTGCTCGCGCTGACCGGCGCCATCGAGCTGGGACACCGACGGCGGCACCGACAGCAGCGTGCCGATCGGCACCATCATCGGCAGCCACCACAGCGCGGTGCCAATCGTCACCGACGCCAGCGTGGTGGTGCTGTGGTGACCGGCCAGGACGTTGTCGACGAAGGCGATCAGGCCGGTCGACACGTGCCCGCCCACCAGCGGCGCGGCGAGGATGGCGGTGGTGCGGACTTCGCCGAGCAGCCCCTTGCGGGCGGGAATGGCGAGGGAAGCAGGCGGGGACATCGTTACAACCAGACGCACGACTGCGGCCGCGCGACCGAATCCGATGTCGGGCGCTGGCGCCGGGTCGCGGCGGGCCGCTATCTTAGCGGCTTGATCTGAACGGCTCGTTGCCATGGCCTGCACATGCCTTGGCGCCCAGGGGAGAGGGAAGTAGCGAATGAGCGCAAAAGGACACGAAGTTCCCAGCCATTGCGAGAACTGCAATGCGCAGCTCGAGGGACACTACTGCCATGACTGCGGGCAGTCGGTGGTCAATCCGGTGCGCGATGCCGGGCATGCGCTGGAGGAAGTGTTCGAGTCGTTCTGGCACCTCGACGGCCGCATCTTCCGCACCCTGCGCGACCTGATCTTCCCGGGCCGTGTCGCCAACAACTACCTCGCCGGGCAGCGCGCGCGCTACGTTGCGCCGCTGCGCCTGTTCCTGGTGCTGAGCGTGGTGACGTTCTTCTTCGCGCAGATGGTCATCCACGTCGACAACAACGACAAGGCCAATCCAATGGTGCAGCTCGAGGACGGCGTCTCGAGCAACAACAAGAATTCCGCCAAGCAGTCCAAGGCGTTCGCCAAGGCGAGCAGCATCGCCGACGTCGAACAGATCCGGCGCAAGAACCTCGCCGACCTGGCCGAAGCACGCGAGGCGATCCCGGCGGTGCTGCTGCATGCGCGCAAGGCGATCGATGTTGCCGTCGACGACGTCAACCGCGCCGCCGACGGCCGCATCGAGGCGATCGGCCGCGAGAAAGGCATGAGTGGCGAACAGATCGCCGCTGCCAAGGCCGAGGGCGCGCAACGGGCCGCCGCCGCGATGGAAACGGCCAAGCAGACCCTCGAGAAGGCCGCCGACCTGCCGACGCTGCAACGCCTGCGCGAAGAGCGACTGGCGCCGCACCACGTCAAGCTGGCGACCTTGCCGGCCACCGCCACGGCGGCGCGTCGCCATGAGCTCAACGAGATCCGCGACATCAACATCGCCGCCGGCTGCCGCGCCGCGCAGCTGCAGATCGCCGACGCGACCAGCACCGAAGGCAACCGCGTGCGCAAGGAGTCCGAGGACGCGCGCATCTATGGCGACCCCGACTGCTACGACCGCCTGACCCTGTTCGGCAGCGAGGAACCCTGGGACGAGGAAACCAATCCGCTGGTCATCGGTTGGGCACCGGCGTTCTTCAACCACTGGATCAACCGGCAGATCGCCCACGGCCGCGAGAACGTCTCGCGCGCGCAGAAGGATCCTGGCCTGTGGGTGCGCGCCCTGCTCGCCGCGGTGCCGTCGGCGCTGTTCCTGCTGGTGCCGGTGTTCGCCCTGCTGCTGAAGCTCGCCTACCTGGGCTCGGGCCGCCTGTACCTGGAGCACCTGGTCATCGCGCTCTACAGCCATGCCTACATGTGCCTGACGATGCTGGCGTTCTTCATCGTGATCGCGCTCGACAATGCGATCTCGCCGCACTGGGCCGGCTTCAGCTGGATCGGCGGCACGCTTGGCACGCTGCTGTGGCTGTGGCTGCCGGTCTACCTGTTGCTGATGCAGAAGCGGGTGTACCGCAACGGCTGGCCGGTGACCGTGCTGCGTTACCTGGTGATCGGCAACCTGTACTTCGTGCTGCTCGCCTTCGCCGCGACCTTCCTCGCCCTGGCGAGCCTGGTGCGGATGTGAGCACGGGCGGCGGCGAGGTTGTCTACGAGGTCAACCTCGACCTCGACGCCGCGATCGCCGACGACTATCGCGCCTGGCTGCAGGCGCACATCGTCGAGATCCTTGCCCTGCCCGGCTTCCTCGCTGCGACCCTGTCGCAACCGACGGAGCCGGCGGCGGCCCCGGGACGCGTGCTGCTGTGCGTGCAGTACACGCTGCAGGATGCCAGTTCGCTCGATGCCTACCTGCGCGACCACGCGCCACGGATGCGCAGCGAAGGCACGGCGCGGTTCGGCGATGCGTTCCGCGCGCAACGCCGCGTACTGGATGTGCTGGAGCGCTTCGCCCCGCCCTTGTAGGAGCGAGCTTGCTCGCGAAGCTTGTCCGTCGCCGCCAGGGTGATCGCGAGCAAGCTCGCTCCTACCAGCCAGCGGACAAAGGCCCTAGTGCTGCATCTGCTGCCACAGCCAGTCGCCGCGTCCATCGGCACCGGCGGTCAGCAGGCCGCGGCGCAATTCCTCGCGCCGGGCCGGCGGGGTTCGTTGAGCGAGCACGCCCAGATCCTTGCGCTGCTGCGGCGTCATCGTCCGCAGCGCCTGCAGCAGCGCCGCGTGTTCCTGCTCCGGCACCTGCGCCAGCAGCGGCTGCAACATGGCGTAGTCGCCGCCAATCGATGGCCCGAGCAACCAGCCACGACGTTCGCTGCGATCGAGCGCGTCGAACTGCGCGCGCCAGGCGCGCTGCTGCTCGGCCGGCATCGTCGCCAGCTGCGTCGCGGCTGCCTGGATGCGTACCTGCTCCTGCGCCGGTAGCGCACGCCAGGCCTGGTATCGCTCGCGAATCGCATCGCGTTCGCCGCGCGGCAGCGCATCCCATTCCGCCGCGCGTCGTGAATAGTCCGCGCGCTGCTGCGGCGACCATGCAGCCCACTGCTGCGTTTGCCGCTGCAACTGCGCGTGCGCCTTCGGCGGCAGCCTGGCCAGGACGTCGCGCAGCTCCGGTGGGGTCGACCCGGCCGAAGCGATGGCCAGCAACAGCGCCAGGGGAAGGAACCGATGGTTACGGCGCATCGGAGGACTCCGTCTCGGTCTCGCTGCCCGCCGGCGGTCCGGCCGCCTGAGACGGGGCGATGGTGTCGGCTGGCGGCACGTCGGCGGGGGGCGTCGGTTCGGTCACGCCCGCGTCCTGTTGCGCGGCGTACCAACTGTGGAACTCGAGGTCACGGGCGTCTGCCTGCGCCTGCGGATCGGCCAGCAGGTCGAAGTCACGGTGGGCGATCAGGGCGGTTTCGGGGGAATAGCGCGCGGCCGGCTCGTCGCCTTCCGGCAACGGTTCCACGCGCACGCGTTTCACGCCCGGTTCCAGGCCCAGCGCACGCTGCCAGGGTGTCAGCAGGTCGGGCCAGATGAAGCTGGCCGCCAGCGCCAGCACGCACGTCGCCAGCATCACCCACAGCGAGGCCATCAGCCAGCGCGGCCGTGGCCGCGCCGCAGTCGGCGCGGTGGGCGACGATGCCGGTGCTGGGCCGCGCATCACCGCGTCGCGGGCAGCGCTGAGGCGCACCAGGCGGTCGGTCGGCAGGGTCTTGATGCGGCGATGGATCTGCTCGCGCAGGCGCTGCCACGCCTCCGGATCGGCTCGGCCATCCTCGTGGTGCGGCAGCGCCCGCTGCAGCGCCAGGCGGAAGCTGGGCTGGGACACGCCCAGGACGGCCGCGCCCTCGTCTTCCGACAGCCCGGCGGCGACACGCAGCAGCAAGGCCGCACGCGGGCCGCTGCCGAGCTCGCCAAGGCGGTCGGTCACATCGATCGGCAAGGCCACCGCGGTGCGGTTGCGCAGTTGCGGCTGGGCCAGCAGCAGGCCCCAGAACCGGGTCGGCCAGGCCGGCATCGCCAGCGACTCGGCCTCGCTTCGGAACTGCGCCATCGCCGCCGCCAGGGCGGCATCGCCCAGGCTGGCATCGCCGGCCTGGAGCTCGGCCAGGACCGCGCCACGACGCTCCACCCCGCGCAGGAACGCGGACAGTGCAGGGGGCGGGGTCGGGTTGTGGGAGGGGGAAGAAACGCTCATCGGGACTGCATCACCATGCCCCGCATCATAGCGATGACGACATGCCACAAAACCGCTTGACAACGCGCTAACACGTGCTCCGCGAAGCAGGACGCGGCCCGCACCCGAAAAGCGGTTGTGCACAGCAGTAATGGAATCGTCACACCGGGACGCCCGACCCCGCCCCATGACTGCATGACAGCGATGTTTCACAGTTAACTGATTGATTAAAAACAGAATAACCGCGTTGGCACTTTTTTCACCAACTTGCCCGCAAGGCCTGTTTTTCTGTAGTCGGACCAATCTCCCGACAGACCATGCACAGATTTATCCACAGGCGATGTGGATAAGGCTCAATTGCCTTGTACTTCCACCACTTGCGTGACTTTTGTCACAGAGCGGGGAGCAATGCCCCGCAACTTTCCCCGGGTGCCATGCCTGCCCTCGCGCCTCGGTAGACTGCGCCGATGCCCGATGCCCCGATGCCTGATTCGCCAGTCTGGCGACTGGCCCTGCCGCTGCCATTGCCCCGCCTGTTCGACTACTTGCCACCCGTGGGCGAGGCAGCGAGCGCGGGCGATGTCGGCAGCCGGGTGCGGGTGCCGTTCGGCAGCCGGGAACTGGTCGGGGTGATCGCCGAAGTCGGCGCCGCCGGCGACGACGCGCCGCAGCTCAAGCACGCCCTGGCGCGTTTGGATCCACAGCCGGTGTTCCACGGCGAGCTGTTCGAATCGCTGCGCTGGCTGGCGCGCTACACCCACGCCCCGCTTGGCGAAGTGCTGGCGACCGCCTTGCCGGCGACCCTGCGCCGCGGCGAGCCCCTGGCCGATACCCACGCCTGGGCCTGGCAACTGACCGAAGCCGGGCAGACGGCGCGCGAGCGCCTGCGCGCCGGCAAGCCGCGACGCCTGGCGGACCGCCTGCAGGACGGCGCCTGCGACGAAGACACCCTCGACGACGACCTTGGTGACTGGCGCAGCGCCGCCCGCGCCCTGGCCAAGCGCGAGCTGGCCGAACGGATCGCAGTACCGGTGTCGACGAGGGCACCCGCGCCCCGCCCCGGCCCGTCCCTCAACGCCGAGCAGCAGACCGCCGTCGACGCGGTGCTGGCCAGCCGCGACAGCTTCGCCGCCCACCTGCTCGACGGCGTCACCGGCAGCGGCAAGACCGAGGTCTACCTGCACGCGATCGCCGACTGCCTCGCGCGCGGCCGCCAGGCCCTGGTGCTGGTGCCGGAGATCGGCCTGACGCCACAGACGCTGGCGCGGTTCCGCGCCCGCCTCGGCGTGCCGGTACACGCGCTGCACTCGGGACTGGGCGACGCCGAGCGCGCCCGCACCTGGGCTGCCTTCGCCCGCGGCGAAGCGCGAGTGGTGGTCGGCACGCGCTCGGCGGTGTTCCTGCCGATGCCCGATGCCGGCCTGATCGTGATCGACGAAGAACACGACGGCAGCTTCAAGCAGCTCGACGGCATCCGTTACCACGCGCGGGACTTCGCCCTGGTGCGCGGCAAGACGCTCGGCATACCGGTGGTGATGGGCAGCGCGACGCCGTCGCTGGAAACCCTGCGCAACGCCCAGATTGGTCGCTACACACACCTGCGCCTGCGCGAACGCGCCGGCGATGCACAGCCACCGACCGTGCGCGTGTGCGACGTGCGCAAGCGCCCGCTGGAAGCCGGCCTGTCGCAGGAACTGCTCGACACGATCGGCCGCGCCCTCGATGCCGACGGCCAGGTGCTGGTGTTCAAGAACCGGCGCGGTTATGCGCCGGTATTGTTGTGCCACGACTGCGGTTGGAGCGCGCAGTGCCAGCGATGTGATTCGCCGATGACGGTGCATGCCGGCGGACGTCGCCTGCAGTGCCACCATTGCGGTGCGCGGCGGCCGGTGCCCAATGCCTGCCCCGATTGCGGCGGACTGGCGCTGCAGGCGCAGGGCGCGGGCACTGAACGCATCGAGGAGGCCCTGGCCACACGCTTCCCCGACGTCCCCGTTTTGCGCATCGATCGCGGCACCACCCAGCACCGAGATGCACTGGAGCAGCACCTGGCCCGCTTCGGCACGCAGCGCGGCATCCTGGTCGGCACGCAGATGCTGGCCAAGGGCCACGACCTGCCGCAGCTGACATTGGTGGCGGTGGTCGGCATCGACGAAGGCCTGTTCTCGGCCGACTTCCGCGCGCCGGAGAAGCTGGCGCAATTGCTGATCCAGGTCGCCGGTCGCGCCGGCCGCGCCGAACGCCGCGGTGAAGTGCTGCTGCAGACGCACCACCCGGGCCATCCGTTGCTGGCCACGTTGTTGACCGGTGGCTATTCCGCATTCGCCGAGGAAGAACTGGCGCAGCGCGAGGCCGCCGGTTTCCCGCCGTTCGCGCACCTGGCGATGCTGCGCGCGGAAGCCAAGCACACCGAGGCCTGCGAAGGCTTCCTGCGTGCAGCGCGCGCGATCGTGCACGACACCGGCGCCGCCCTCGACCTGCACGGGCCGCTGCCGGCGCCGATGCCACGTCGTGCCGGTTACCAGCGCGCGCAGTTGCTGCTTTCGGCGGCCGATCGACGCACTTTGCATTCGGCGCTGGATGCCGCGATGCCGGCAATCCATGCGCTGCCTGATGCGCGCAAGGTGCGCTGGTCACTGGATGTCGACCCGGTCGATCTCTACTGATCCAAGCCCGGCGTAGGAGCGAGCTTGCTCGCGAAGGGCTACGGACGCGCTCGATCGCGAGCAAGCTCGCTCCTACGGTGACGGTGTCCGCACAGGCCAGACCCACGCCGCAAACACGTACAGCACCAGCGCGATCAGCAGCGTCGCGCGCAGGCCGAACGCCATCGCCAGCAGCAGCGCCAGGATCGCCGCCAGCACCGACGCGCAACCGTTGAGACCCCACGCCCACGGCACGAATCCGGGCGCCGTTCGTGCCAGCCTCGCCAGCCCGAGCGGGAACGGCATCCCCATCGCGAACGCCATCGGCGCGATTCCGACCAGCCCCAGCAGTGCGCGGGCCATGGGCGACCACGACGCGGCGTACTCCATGGCGATGGCGAACACCGCCACCTGCCACAGCACTCCCAACGCGATCGCACGAACCGCCCAGCGGATGTGCAACGTGATGGCCTGAGGTGAGGCGTCATGCCGGGCCAGCCAGCGCTGCGCCTGCAGGCTTCCCGCGCCGGCGAAGAGCAGCACGCCGGCGAGCCCGGCGGTCGCCGCCAGCAACGGATGCCCCACCAGCAGCGTCAACCGCGACAGCGTCGCGATCTCGATCAGCAGGAACGCCAGCCCAAGCGCGGTGAAGTAGGCCGCAGCGCGCGTGCGCGAGATCTCGCCCGGTTGCGCTGCATCGCCTTGCCCCAGCACCCGCAGCGGCAGCAGCACCAGAAGCAACGCCAACGGCAATGCCTGTACCAGCGCCGCCACCAGCAGCAGATACCCGGAGTCGAGCAGCACCGCACTGCCCTCCCCCCGCAACTTCCACAGCTCCGGCAGGCTGCGCCAGCGGAAGTAGTGACCGAAGTACGGACGGTCATCGCTGGCGGGCTCGATCATGAACTTGTAGTCGTCGGCGAACCGGTTCGCACGCGGCGACAGCAACGCCTGCGCGCCATTGAACAGGTACGGCGGGTCGAGCACGTGCAGATTGTTTGCCGGATCGAGCCGGACGCCCGGAAGAAGCACCGCATCGAAGCCGCGTTGTTCCGCGAAGCGCGCCACCGCCGTGACTTCGTCCTGCGTGAAGGGGCGCCGCGACAACAGCCAGGTGCTCGCATCCCAGTTGCGGATCGCCGCGACGTGTCGGGCGGGCATGGCAACGCCGCGCAATCGCAGCGCTCCGGCCATCGTCGCCGCCAGCTTGAGCTCATCGCGCGGTGGCTGCTTGCTCCAGCGCGTGATGGCAATCATTCCGGTCGGCGACAGGCGTTCGAGGTAGTCACCCATCGCTTCGACGGTCAGCGCGTACTGCTCGCTCGCCGACTGCACGCCGGCACCGCCGCTGGCGAATGATTCACCACCGGCCAGCACGATCAGGTCGTGTTGCCTGCGGTCGGCGCGCACATGCGCACGCGGCTCGGCGACGACGGTGTGCACGCGTGGATCACGATAGAACTGGCCGGCATAGCGGCCCTCGTCGTCGCGCACCATCGCCAGGCGTTGCGCGGACAACTCGACCGCGTCGACGCGGGCCGCTCCCAGCGCCAGCGCCTGCAAGACCTCCATGCCGCCGCCCGCGCCCAGCACCAGCACCGATCGCGGTTTCCGCGCGTGATAGGGCAGCGCGGACGTCATCGCGTCAAGCCATTGCCGAGGCTGCGCGGCGGCAGTTCGCGTGATCACCGACAAGCCGTCGCCGTCGGTGAACAGACCACGCTGCGCCGGCGGTTCGCCGACGTAGCCGAGGCTCATGCCAGGCGCGTACCGCAACGGCACCCGCGGACTATCAAGTACCGTCATCCAGCCGTAAGGTCCCCAACGTTGCGCAACGACGTGGGCCTGCGGCAACAGAAGCGCCTTGCTCAAGCCCTTGTACGGGTTCGATTGCGGCAGCAGGAGCTTCGTCGGGATCATTGCCACCAGCAGGACCGCCACGAGCAGAGCCACGATCCGGCGCCAGTTGACGCGTGATACCAGGAAGGCCGCCCAGACACCGCCCAGTGCCGCCAGCACCAGGCCGCGGCCGGTCGGCAGGTAGCTCAGCGCCAGTGCTGCCATTGCACCGACGCCGGCGCCGATCAGGTCGGCACCGTACAGCGCCGGGATGCGCGCCCCGTAACGGGCGAAGGCGAGCCCGAAACAGCTGGCGGCGAAGAAGAACGGCACGGCCATCACCAGGTAGAGCGCGCCGAGCCACAGCAACTGGCGCAGATCCCAGACCAGCTCGAGGCCATTGAACGGAACCATTCGTGCCACCAGCAGGGCCAGCGCCGCGGTGACCGCGAACAGCAATGCGCACACCGCGAACACACCCTCGAATCGCGGCGCCAGATACTCGTTGCCGCGCCCGCGCAGCCACACCGCAAGCCAGCTACCGCTGGCGCCATGCCCCAGCAGTGCGAGGCTGATGATCATCACCGCGAACGGGTGCCAGTGTTCGATCGCCAGCCAGCGCATCAACAGCAACTGGTATGCGAGCGCGGCAGCCGAGATCAATCCGATGGCGAATGGCAATCGCCCGCGGGCTTCCTCCGGAACCGCGGCAAAAAGGCCGGCGTCGGCAGCTTCCGCCACGGTCGTCAGTGCCCGCCCGTCAACGGCACGAACCGCACCGGCAGCACCTGTCGCGTTCGCGCGCGCCCCTGCGCGTCCTTCTCCACCAGCATCAGCGTCTGGGTGAAGAAGCTGCTGCCGACCGGGATCACCATGCGCCCGCCGGGCTTTAACTGGGCCAGCAGCGGCGGCGGTATCGACGACGCGGCCGCCGTCACGATGATCGAGTCGAACGGCGCCTGCTCCTTCCAGCCGTAGTAGCCGTCGCCCTTTCGCGTGCTGACGTTGGCATGGCGCTTGAGCCGTTTCGCCGCCTGCTCGGCCAGCGGCGCGATGATCTCGATCGAGTACACCTGCACGTCGAACTCTGCCAGCACCGCCGCCTGGTACCCCGAGCCGGTGCCGATCTCGAGGATCTTCTGTCCCGTGCGCGGCCGCACCAGCGTGGTCATCAGGGCGACGATGTAGGGCTGCGAGATGGTCTGGCCGTGGCCGATCGCGAGCGGACGGTTCTCGTAGGCATGGCGGCGCTCGTTTGCCGGCACGTACTCGTGGCGCGGCACGCGGGCGAGTACATCGAGCACGTCGCGGTCGATGCGTGCGGTGGTGCCGGCGTCGGCGCGCGCCTCGGCTTGCAGCTCCGCGATCAGCGCGCGCCGTGGCTGCGCATAGGCATCGCCCTGCCGTGCGTGCGCGGTGGCGCAGCACAGCACCGCGACCGCGACCACTGTCACTGCCGCGGCCATGCGCGCGATTCCGGCGATGGTGGCACCGCCCTGCATGGCGGCGAGTCTAGGAGCTGTCCCGTTACCCTTTCGGCAAGGGAGGCGTGAAGGCCTCAGGTTTTCTTGGCGACCTTGGGTTTGGCCCGCTGCCTGGGCCGGATCCACAGGATCTGGTCTTCGCGATTGACCTCGAACAGGCCGGTGGCCTCGATCAGGTCGCTGAGTTTGCGGAAACCGTAATTGCGCGGATCGAACGAGGCCTGGTTGCTGATCTGGTGGCCGACCTGCCCCAGGTGTGCCCAGCCGTCATCGCCGCTGGCCGATTCCACCGCACTGCGCAGCATCTGCAGCAGGCGCGTGTCGTCGCGCAGTTCCTTGGCGCTGCGCGGCTTGTTGGTGACTGCCGTGGCTTCGGTGCTCGGCTCCCCCAGCGCTTCCAGGTAGGTGAACTTGGAACATGCATTGACGAACGGCAGCGGCGTTTTCTTCTCGCCGAAGCCATACACCTTCACGCCTTCGGTCAGTAGCCGCATCACCAATGGAGTGAAGTCGGCATCACTGGAGACGATCGCGAAACCGTCGAGATTGCGCGCGTAGAGCAGGTCCATCGCGTCGATGACCATCGCCATGTCGGAGGCGTTCTTGCCGCTGCTGTAGGCGAACTGCTGGATCGGCCGGATCGCGTACTCGTGCAGCGTCACCTCCCAGCTCTTGAGGTGCGGGCTCTTCCAGTTGCCGTAGGCGCGGCGGACGTTGGCCACGCCATGGCGCGCCACCTCGGCCAGGATCACGTCGATCTTGGCGGCCGGCGCGTTGTCGGCGTCGATCAGCAGGGCAATGCGGCGCTCGGGTTCGGCCATGACACGCTTCCTGGCAGGGCTCGGGGGTCCCGGCGAGCCTACCCCAGGCCGGCGGTGACGGCATGACGGGGGTGGGCGTACGAATGTTAGCGCTACCATGATCTAATCGGAGAGAATGAGCCCGACACCGAAGCCACCGACACCATGACCAGCCAGCTCGAACAACTGCGCACCCTGTCCGCCGTCGTCGCCGACACCGGCGACATCGAGGCGATCGCCCGCTTCCATCCGCTCGACGCCACCACAAATCCCTCGCTGCTGCTCAAAGCCGCCTCGATCCCGGCGTATTCGCCGCTGATCGACTCGGCGCTGGCGCAGGCGCGCGGCTCCGACCTGAGCGAGCGCGTCGCCGACGCGTCCGACGTCCTGGCCGTCACCATCGGCACCGAAATCCTCAAGCTGATCCCGGGCCGGGTCTCGACCGAAGTCGATGCGCGCCTGAGCTTCGACACCGACGCCACCCTGGCCAAGGCACGCAAGCTGGTCGCGCTGTACGAGAAGGCCGGCATCGGCCGCGAGCGCCTGCTGATCAAGACCGCCTCGACCTGGGAAGGCATCCGTGCCGCCGAGCAGCTCGAGCGCGAAGGCATCAACTGCAACCTGACCCTGCTGTTCTCCTTCGCCCAGGCCGTGGCCTGCGCCGAGGCGGGCGTGTTCCTGATCTCGCCCTTCGTTGGCCGCATCCTCGACTGGCACCTGGCCAACGGCGGCGAGAAGCCGGCCACGCCGCAGGACGATCCGGGCGTGCAGTCGGTCACGCGCATCTGGCACCACTACAAGCGCCACGGCTTCAACACCGTGGTGATGGGCGCGAGCTTCCGCAATACCGGGCAGGTGCTGGCGCTGGCCGGTTGCGATCGCCTCACCATCTCGCCGGAGCTGCTGGCCGAACTGGCCGCCAGCGAAGGCGGCGTGCCGCGCGCATTGAATGACACCGGCGACCGCGCACCGGCCCCGGCCGTGCTCGATGAAGCGGCCTTCCGCTGGCAGCACAACGAAGACGCAATGGCCAACGACAAGCTCGCCGACGGCATCCGCCGCTTCGCCGCCGACCAGCGCAAGCTCGAGGCATTGCTGGCCGATCGGCTGCGCTGATCGCCGCCCGTGGTCGCGGCATCAGCCGCGACCTGCCAACTTCCGGTCGGAGCGGCTGAAGCCGCCCCCGTCGGCTTGAGGCAAACTGTGCGCATGGATGCGACGACCCGGATCACTCCCGCCAACCGCCTGCGCAGCATCTTCAGCGGTTCGGTCGGCAACCTGGTGGAGTGGTACGACTGGTACGCCTACTCCGCGTTCGCCATCTACTTCGCACCGCATTTCTTCCCCAAGGGCGACAGCACCGCGCAGTTGCTCGACACCGCCGCGGTGTTCGCAGTCGGCTTCCTGATGCGTCCGGTCGGCGGCTGGCTGATGGGAATCTACGCCGACCGCCACGGCCGCAAGGCGGCGCTGATGCTGTCGGTGCTGCTGATGTGCGCCGGCTCGCTGCTGATCGCGGTGGCGCCGGGGCACGACAGCATCGGACTGGCCGCTCCCGCATTGCTGGTGTTCGCGCGGCTGCTGCAGGGCCTCAGCGTCGGCGGCGAGTACGGCACCTCGGCGACCTACCTGAGCGAGATGGCCGACGCTCGCCGACGTGGCTTCTGGTCAAGCTTCCAGTACGTGACGCTGGTGATGGGACAACTGCTCGCACTCGGGCTGCTGGTGCTGCTGCAGCGGCTGTTGCTGACCGAAGAGCAGCTGCACGACTGGGGCTGGCGCATCCCGTTCGTGGTCGGCGCGCTGTGCGCGGTGACTGCCTTGTACCTGCGTCGCGGCATGCAGGAGACCGAGTCCTTCATGGCCGCCCGCAGCCACGACGTGAAGCGTCGCGGCAGCCTGCGCGCGCTGCTGCAGCACCCGCGCGAAGTGCTGACCGTCATCGGCCTCACCATGGGCGGCACGCTGTCGTTCTACACCTTCACCACGTACCCGCAAAAGTTCCTGGTCAACACCGGTGGCTTCAGCAAGGCCGATGCCACGCTCATCTCGGCGGCGTCCCTGCTGGTGTTCATGCTCCTGCAACCGCTGGTTGGCGCGCTGTCCGACCGCACGGGGCGGCGCCCGATCCTGATCGCCTTCGGCGTGCTCGGCACGCTGTGCACGTACACCATCCTCAGCGGCCTCGCGGCGGCGGGCAGCGTCTGGAGCGCGTTCGCGTGGGTGATGACCGGGCTGGTGATTGTCAGCGGTTACACGTCGATCAATGCGGTGGTGAAGGCCGAGCTGTTCCCGGCTCACATACGCGCGCTCGGCGTGGGTTTGCCGTATGCGCTGACCGTGTCGGTGTTCGGCGGCACCGCCGAGTACCTGGCGCTGTGGTTCAAGAAGATCGGCCATGAATCGTATTTCTACTGGTACGTGACCGCATGCGTCGCGGTGTCGCTGTCGGTCTACGTGTTCATGCGCGACACCAAGCTTCATTCCCGCATCGACCGGGATCAGGATGATGCACAACAAGGAGCTGCCAACGCATGAGACCGCGTCCACGCATCGTTGTCGTCGGCGGCGGCTTTGGCGGCCTCTGGGCGACACGCGCACTGTCCGGCGATGACGTCGACATCACCCTGATCGACCGGCGCAACCACCACCTGTTCCAGCCGCTGCTCTACCAGGTCGCCACCGCCGGCCTGTCGTCGCCTGACATCGCCGCGCCGCTGCGCCACATCCTGCGCAACCAGCGCAACGTGGAGGTGCGCCTGGGCGAGGTCACCGGCATCGACATGCCGTCGCGCACGGTCACGCTCGCCGATGGCGAACAGCTTCCCTACGACTGCCTGCTGCTTGCCAGCGGTGCCACGCACGCCTACTTCGGCCACGACGAATGGAGCGGCGACGCGCCCGGGCTGAAGACGCTCGACGACGCGCTGGCGATACGTCGCCGGCTGCTGCTGGCATTCGAGCGCGCGGAGGCGTGTGACGATGCCGACGAGCGTGCCGCGTGGCTGAGCTTCGCCGTGGTTGGCGGCGGACCGACCGGCGTCGAACTGGCCGGCACGCTGGCCGAGATCGCGCGGCACACGCTCAAGCGCGAGTTCCGCAACATCGATCCGTCGCATGCCCGCGTACGGCTGATCGAAGCCGGCCCACGCGTGCTGGCTTCATTCCCGGAGTCGTTGTCTGCGAAGGCGCAGCGGCAGCTGGAGAAACTTGGCGTCGAAGTCGTGACTGGCACGCCGGTCAGCGCGATCGATGCGCGTGGCTTCACCCTTGGCGACCAGTTCGTGCCCGCGCGCACCGTGCTATGGGCCGCCGGTGTCGCCGCCTCGCCACTGGGCGCATTGCTTGGCGTCGAGCGCGATCGCGCCGGGCGCGTGCCGGTGGCGTCCGACCTGAGCGTGCCCGGCCATCCGGAGATCTTCATCGCCGGCGACCTCGCCAGCGTCGTGCAGGACGGGAAGCCCGTGCCCGGCGTGGCGCCTGCGGCCAAGCAGATGGGCGCGCATGTGGCCACGGCGATCCGTGCGCGCCTGGCCGGCAAACCGGCGCCGCCGTTCCGCTACCGGGACTTCGGCAACCTCGCCACCATCGGCCGCATGGCCGCGGTGGTCGACCTGCACGGGTTCAAGCTGTCCGGCCTGCTGGCGTGGTGGTTCTGGCTGGCCGCGCACGTGTTCTTCCTGATCGGCTTCCGCAACCGGATCATCGTGCTGATCAACTGGGCGTGGGCGTACTGGAGCTACCAGCGGCACGCACGGATCATCCTGGGGCAGGACAACCTAGACCGTCATCCCGGCGAAGGCCGGGATCCAGGCTCGCAGCCTTCGAAGTGACAGCGCGTCTGGACGCTTGATGCTCCGACACTGGATCCCGGCGTTCGCCGGGATGACGGTGAGGGGGTGGCGGCTTGGAGATGGCTGCAAAAGAAACGGCCCGGTTTCCCGGGCCGTTTCGCAAATCGCATCGCTGATGCTTACGCCGCGAACAGCGCGCGCATCTTCTTGAGCGCGTTCGCCTCGATCTGGCGGATGCGCTCGGCGCTGACGCCGTACTCGTCGGCCAGCTCCTGCAGCGTGATCTTGCTTTCGTCGTCGAGCCAGCGGCGCTTGATGATGTCGCGCGAACGCGCATCGAGTTCCGACAGGCCTTCGCGCAGCAGCGCCAGGTGGCCGTCTTCCTCGTCTTCGCGCTCGTAGGTCTGCGAGGGATCCTCGCCGTCCGCGCGCAGGTAGGCGACCGGCGACGGCGGCGCGCCATCGTCGTCTTCATCCGGCGCGTCGAAGCCGATGTCACGGCCCGACAGGCGCGATTCCATCTCAAGCACTTCGCGCTCGGAGACGTTGAGGTCCTTGGCGACCGCGCGCACTTCCTCGGCGTTCATCCAGCCCAGGCGGGTCTTGGACTTGCGCAGGTTGAAGAACAGCTTGCGCTGCGCCTTGGTCGTGGCGACCTTGACGATGCGCCAGTTCTTGAGGATGAACTCGTGCATCTCGGCACGGATCCAGTGCACGGCGAACGACACCAGGCGCACGCCCTGGTCGGGGTCGAAACGCTTCACCGCCTTCATCAGGCCGATGTTGCCTTCCTGGATGAGGTCGCCGATCTGCAGGCCGTAGCCGTTGTAGCCACGGGCAACATGCACGACGAAGCGCAGGTGCGAGTGCACCAGCTCACGGGCGGCATCGAGGTCTTCGCCTTCGCGGAACCGGCGGGCCAGCGCCTGCTCGTCCTCCACGGTCAGCACCGGGATGCGGTGCACCGCGTTGACGTAGGCGTCCAGCGAGCCAAGCGCGCTCGGCACGGGGATGTTGTTGGCGACCAGCGCAGTGGACAGGCCGCTATTGGTAAGGCTGTTCGTGGTCATGGCAGGCATCTTAGCAGTCGGGTTGTAGGACTGCTAAAGGGCCTGGAAGTTCCGCACTGTTGCGGTGGCAGAACAATGGAACCGTTCAGGTTGGGGAAGACGCCAAAGGCGGAGTCAGACAGCCAGCTGGCCACGGGGCGGCAGGGACCAGTCGATTCCTGCCTGCCCGCGCCGCTGCAGGTACTCGTTGGCGGCCGAGAAATGGCCGCACCCCAGGAACCCGCGGTGGGCCGACAGCGGCGAGGGATGCGGCGCCTTGAGCACCCGGTGCCGGCGGGTATCGATGACCTTGCCCTTGGCCTGGGCATAGCTGCCCCAGAGCAGGAACACCAGGCCCTCGCGTTCGCGGTTGAGGGTGTCCACGACATGGTCGGTGAAGCCTTCCCAGCCCTTGCCCTGGTGGGCGCCGGCGCGGCCTTCCTCGACCGTCAGCACGGCATTGAGCAGCAGCACGCCGCGCTGCGCCCATGGCAGCAGGCAACCGTGGTCGGGCCGGGCGACGCCCAGGTCGCGCTCGATTTCCTTGTAGATGTTGAGCAGCGACGGCGGCACCGGCACGCCGGGCAGCACCGAGAAGCACAGGCCATGGGCCTGGCCGTGGCCGTGATACGGGTCCTGGCCGAGGATGACGACCTTGGCCGCATCGAACGGCGTCGCGTCGAACGCGGCGAAGATGTTCGGGCCGGGCGGATAGACATTGGCGCCGGCGGCCTTGCGCTCGCGCAGGAACGTCGACAGCGCCTGCATGTCGGGACGCTGCAGGTAGTCGCCTATCCGCTCTTTCCAGGATGGCTCGAGTGCGATCCTGTGGGCGCGCTCGCCGCCGTCGTTCATGCGTCCAGCGTCGCCTGCTCCGGCAACCGCGACAGGCGCAGCTGGAACAGCGTCTTGGTGATCAGCAGGCGCTCTTCGATCGGCTTGAGCACCAGATCATTCGCGCCGGCGCGCAGCAGCGCGCTCTGGTTGTGGGCGTTCGCATCGCCGGTCATCACCAGCACCGGCAGGCGGCGCTTGCCGTGGCCGAAGTCCTGGCGCAGGCGCTCGAGCAGGTCGTTGCCACTGAGCGCGCCTTTCAGATACACGTCGGTCAGCACCAGGTCGGCGCCGATGTCGTCCTGGCCGCGGCGCGTCTCGAGGAACTCCAGCGCTTCCTCGACACCGATGAAGTGCAGCACGCTCAGGCCGGCACGCTCGAGCATGCGCTTGGTCGCCAGCGCGACGACCTTGCTGTCCTCGACGTAGAGCACGCGCGCGCCGGGGATCGGCTGCGGGTGCACGTAGCCGCGGATGAAGGCCGCCAGCGCGGTGTGTCCCAGCGCCTTGTCGAAATAGTCGGTGACGTCCTCGGTGAAGCTGCGCGACTCCAGGTGCGACTGCGCATCACCGGAGACCACGATGATCGGCACGTAGGCCTGCCCTGCCGCCTCGCGCACTGCCCGGGCGAGGGCGATGCCGTCGCCGTCGGGCAGCGACAGCGAGGTGGTGACCAGGTCGACGGCGCCGGCTTCGAGCGCGGCGCGCGCCTCGGCGATGCCGGCGCAGGGCACGACCACCGCATCGGCGAGTTCGCGCGTGAGCACGTCGCCGATGAGCTTGCGCACCAGCTTGGAACCGTCCACCACCATGATCCGCGGCGCGGTGCTGGCGAGGTGGCGAAGATCGTGGGAGGTCATGCGTTCACTGCTTACGAAATGGGCCGGGTCTGGCGCAGGTAATGACCGGTCACGAGACCGGCGCCGATCCAGCCGAGCAGGCCGGACCCGAAGACAATCGCCGCTGCCTGGCGCAGGTCGAAGCCGCGCAGGGTAAAGCTGCTGCCATAGCTGCGGGCTAGGTCGGCCAGCGGATCGCGCAGCGCCTGGTCGGCCGCCGTCAGCAGCGCCAGCGCGATCGCGCCTGCGACCAGGCCATAGCTCAGGCCGAGATAAAGGAAGGGGCGACGAATGAAGCCGTCGGTGGCGCCGAGCTGCTGGAGCACGGCGATTTCCTCGCGGCGCGACTGGATGTCCAGGCGCACGGTGTTGCCGACGACCAACAGTGCGCCCAGGCCGAGCAGGATCGCCAGCACCCAGGCCAGGCGCACGCCGAAGCGCAGCCAGCTGTCCAGGCGCTCGCGCCAGCCGGCATCGTGCTGGACGACGTCGACCTCGGGCAGGTTTTTCAGCGAGGCGGCGAGCATGGCTTCGTCGCCCTTGGGGCTGACGATCAGCACGCTCGGCAGTGGGTTGCCTTCAACGGCCGAGATGGCTTCGCCCAGTCCGCTGCGTTCGCGCAGCTCCTGCATGCCCTGCTCGGGCGTGCGCAGTTCCAGCGCGGCGACATCGGCGCGGCCTCGCAACTCGTCGGCGAGCGCACGAGCGCGGTCGAGCGCGACCGCCGGCTTGAGGAAGAGGCTGATCTGGCGCGCCTGCTGCACCGAGCCGGTGAAACGCTCGATGTTGCCCAGCGCCGCCCACAGACCCAGCGGCAGCGTGATCGCCACCGCCATCACGCCGATGGTCAGCGCGGTTGCCCAGGGCTTGTGGAACATGCGGCCGAGGCTGGCGACCAGGCTGTAGAGGTGGTGGTCGAACCAGGTGCCCAGGCGCGAACGCGGCGCCTGCGGACGCGCCTTGGCGGCCGGGGCCTGCGGCTTGGTCGCTTCCGAAGGCGCGCTCACTGGGCCAGGTCCTGCGGCGAGATGTCGTCGACCAGGCGACCCTGGTTGAGCACCAGCACGCGCTTTTTCATGCGCTTGACCAGCGCCAGGTCGTGGCTGGCGACCAGCACGCTGGTACCGCGCTCGGGCAGCGACTCGAACAGCGCCATGATTTCGGCCGACAGGGTCGGGTCGAGGTTGCCGGTGGGTTCGTCCGCGACCAGCAGGCGCGGTTCGCCGACGATGGCGCGGGCGATGCCGACGCGTTGCTGCTCGCCGGCAGACAGTTGCGTCGGCAGGGCTTCGGCACGCGCGCCCAGGCCGACCTTGTCGAGCACGCTGCGCACGCGCTTGCCGATGTCGCCACGGCGCAGGCCGCGCAGGATCAGCGGCAGCGCGACGTTGTCGGCGACGCTGCGGTCGGCGAGCAGGCGGTGGTCCTGGAAGACCACGCCGACCTCGCGCCGATGCAGGGCGATACGGCGGCCGCGCACCTTGAGCAGGTTCCGATCGCCGAACAGCACGGCGCCGCGGCTGGGCCGCTCGGACAGATGGATGAGTTTGAGCAGGGTGCTCTTGCCGGCACCGGAATGGCCGGTCACGAACAGCATCTCGCCCGGCGCCACTTCAAAGCTGACTTCGCTCAGCGCGTCGTGGCCGCCGCTGTATCGCTTGCTGACATTGTCGAAGCGCAGGACGCTCATCGCTCACCGGTGCTTGCTCGTGCCGCCAAGTATCGGTGGCGCGGGCGAGGAAGGCCAGCGGCCTCAATAAAACCGCGACGGTGATCGTGAAAGTCCCCTCTCCCGCTGGCGGGAGAGGGGCTCGGAGCGTCAGTGCTGGCTGCGCGGTGCGCGCGTGATCAGCGACTTCAGGCTGCGGCCGATGCGGTTGAGCAGGCCCGTCTTCTCGCCCGACGCAGCGGCCTTCGGCGGCTTCTGCGCGTGCACCTGAGTGGCCTTGCCGCCCTGCTGTGCCGGTGCTGCGGCGACGGCCGCTTCACCGTTGCCCTCGACGCGCTTGCCGCCACGACGGCGACGGCGCTTGCGCGGTGCGCGCTCGGCATCGGCCAGGCCCGGCGTCGGTGCGGCGGCTACGGCTGCGACCGGCGCTGCCACGACCGATGCACCGGCCTCGGCCACGGCTGCGGCCGCGCGCGGCTTGCGCTCGCCACGCGGCGCGCCGCCTACACGACGCTCGCCAGGACGGCCGCCACTGCTGCGACGCGGACCACCGGCGCCACTGCCGCTGCGACCACCCTTGCCACCGCCACGACGCTCTTCGTCGGCCGCACGCTGCTCGCGTGCTTCCTTGAAGATCGCGCCGATGCTTTCTTCTTCCTCGCCCGGCTCGCCGGCCGGCACTTCGCGCGGCGTACGCGGCAGCGCGACCAGCAGGTCGGGTTCGACCGCCACCACCGGCAGCTTCTGCTCGATGTAGGCCTCGATGTCCGGCAGCGACATCGCATAGCGCTCGCAGGCGAAGCTGATCGCGTCGCCTTCGGCGCCCAGGCGGGCGGTACGGCCGATGCGGTGGACGTAGTCCTCGGCATCGAACGGCAGGTCGTAGTTGTAGACGTGCGAGACGCCGTCGATGTGCAGGCCGCGCGCGGCCACGTCGGTGGCGACGAGGATCTCGAGCTGGCCCTTCTGGAACTTGTTGAGCAGCGACTCGCGCTTCTTCTGCGGCACGTCGCCCGACAGCACGCCGACGCGGTAACCGCCGCGCTCGAGCGCACGGGCAACGCGTTCGACGAACGCCTTGGTGTTGACGAACACCATCGTGCGCGCGCCTTCGCTGCGCGACAGCAGGCCGAGCAGCAACGGGATCTTTTCCTCGTCGGCCGGGAAGTAGACCTTCTGGCGGACCTTGGCGGCGGTGATGAACTCGGTCTCGACGACCACCTTCTCAGGCTCGTTCATGTGCTCGTACGCCAGCTCCAGCACGCGGTGGCTGAGCGTGGCCGAGAACAGCAGGGTCTGCCGCTCGGTGCGGATCGGCATGCGACGCAGCAGGAAACGGATGTCCTTGATGAAGCCCAGGTCGAACATGCGGTCGGCTTCGTCGAGCACGCAGACTTCGCAGGCGTGCAGCGACACGACCTTGTGCTGCTTGACGTAGTCGATCAGGCGGCCGGGCGTGGCGATGATGACGTCGGCGCCCTTCTGCAGCAGCTCGCGCTGCTTGTCGTAGTCGACGCCGCCGTAGACCAGCGCGAACTTCAGGCCGAGGTCGCTGCCGAACTTGACCGCGTCCTTGTGGATCTGGATCGCCAGTTCGCGCGTCGGCGCCAGGATCAGCGCGCGCGGGTCCTCGGGCTTGCGCTCGGCCAGCGCCGGGCGCGTCAGCAGGCGGTTGATCACCGCGACCAGGAACGCCAGCGTCTTGCCGGTGCCGGTCTGCGCCTGGCCGGCAACGTCACGGCCGGTGAGTGCGATCGGCAGCGTCAGTGCCTGGATCGGCGTGCAGCGGGTGAATCCAGCGGCTTCCAGTCCGGCCAGCAGGCTCGGATGTATGTCGAAGGAGGAAAAGGAAATATCGGTTAGGGGCTTGTCGCTCATCAGCTTTCAGTCTGTCCGCGGGACCGTGCTATCTGCGGATTGCAGTTTTGCACCGGTGCGCTTGCGTGGGTGGCGTCCGCATCGCAGACTGCCGGGGCCGGTCCCAGAGTGGGTCATTCCCATCAGGTCCGGCTCGGTTCGGTGTCGGCGGCGGGCTTGAAGTCGCCGCGAAACGCCCCAGTTTACCGTAACGCCCGATCCGGCACCGCCGGTCCCGGGCCGGCCCCAGCCGGGCCGGCGGCCCGTGCCGCTGCCCGGCCGTCGATACAACCCGCAGGAGAACCCCGTGAGCGAGAAAATTTTGCACGTCGGCGATGCCGATTTCGATGCCGCCGTGCTGCAGTCGTCCGAGCCGGTCCTGGTGGACTTCTGGGCGGAATGGTGCGGCCCGTGCAAGATGATCGCCCCGGCCCTGGACGAGCTGGCCGCTGCCTATGAGGGCAAGGTCAAGATCGCCAAGGTCAACGTGGACCACAACCGCAACACGGCGATGAAGTACCACGTGCGCTCGATCCCGATGCTGCTGCTGTTCAAGAACGGCCAGGTTCAGGCCACCCAGATCGGCGCGGTGGGCAAGGCCCAGCTGAGCCAGATGATCGACAAGGCGCTCTGAGGCCGGGCTCCGGCCCGAACGCCCCTCCTGTTGAGCCCCCCGCTGCGCCCGCCCTCCGGGCGCAGCTCCGCCGGCCCCTCCGGCGATGTGAACGCCCCCTGTCCGGACGCTTGCCGACACGCTTTGGCAGTGCTAGTTTCGTGTCACCCGGCGTTTTGTAGACCTGTCGCGTGACCAGTCGCGGCGCCGCACCCCCTCTGATAACCCATCGTCCCTGACGTCCCGCTCGCCGTCTGCGAGCGCTCGCCTTAGCGAGGAATCCCTGCTTGTCCGATAACACCCCCGACGCTGGCGACACCGCCGAAAAGCGCGTGCGCAAGCCGCGTGTGAGCAAGGCCGCCGACAACGCCGCCGCCGCACAGACCCAACTCGAAATGCCCAGCGCCCCGGCGCCGCGCGCGGAAGCCCCGCCGCCGGCAGCCCCGGCCCCCAGCGCGCCCGCTCCGGCCGCCGCTTCCTCCGAACCCCGCGCCGATGGCGCCCCCGCCCAGCAGGGCGAAGGCGGCCAGGGCCACCGTGGCCAGGGCGGTCAGCACCAGGGCCAAGGCCAGGGCGGCCAGAACCAGAACCGCAACCAGGGCGGCGGCCAGCAGCAAGGCCAGCAGCAAGGCCAGGGCCAGGGTGGCGACGAAGGCGGCCGCAACAACCGCCGCGACCGCTTCCGCAACCGCCGTGACCGCCAGCGCGACCGCTTCCAGGGTGGCATGGAGGACGATGGCGGCAACGGCGAGCAGTTCGTGCCGCGTCCGCACCCGCAGGTCCCCGAGGGCTTCCCGCAGTACTCGCTGGGCGACCTCAAGCGGATGCCGGCGAACAAGCTGCTCGACCTTGCCGACACCCTGCAGATCCAGGAAGGCGTCGCCCGTGCCCGCAAGCAGGACGTCATCTTCGCCCTGCTCAAGGTCCTGACCCGCCACGGCGAAGGCGTGGCCGCCGACGGCGTGCTGGAGATCCTGCCCGACGGCTTCGGTTTCCTGCGCTCGCATGAGGCCAGCTACCTGGCCGGCCCGGACGACACCTACATCTCGCCCAGCCAGATCCGCCGCTTCAACCTGCGCACCGGCGACCACCTGTCGGGCCGCATCCGCTGGCCGAAGGACGGCGAGCGCTACTTCGCCCTGGCCGTGGTCGACACGATCAACGGCGAGCCGCTGGAAGCGAGCAAGAACAAGGTCCTGTTCGAGAACCTGACGCCGCTGTTCCCGCGTCGCAAGTTCCGCCTCGAGCGCGGTGACGGCTCGACGGAAGACATCACCGGCCGAATCCTCGACCTGATGGCACCGCAGGGCAAGGGCCAGCGCGCCCTGATCGTCTCGCCGCCGAAGGCCGGCAAGACGATGATGATGCAGCAGGTGGCCACGGCCATCACGCACAACCACCCGGACGTGCACCTGATCGTGCTGCTGGTGGACGAGCGTCCGGAAGAAGTGACCGAGATGCAGCGCACCGTGCGCGGCGAAGTGGTCTCCTCGACGTTCGACGAGCCGGCCGCGCGCCACGTGCAGGTCGCCGAAATGGTGATCGAGCGCGCCAAGCGCCTGGTCGAACACAAGCGCGACGTGGTCATCCTGCTCGACTCGATCACCCGCCTGGCCCGTGCCTACAACAACGTCGTGCCATCGTCGGGCAAGGTCCTGACCGGTGGTGTCGACGCCAACGCCCTGCACCGCCCGAAGCGTTTCTTCGGTGCCGCGCGCAACGTCGAGGAAGGCGGCTCGCTGACCATCATCGCCACCGCGCTGATCGACACCGGCAGCAAGATGGACGAGGTGATCTACGAAGAGTTCAAGGGCACCGGCAACTCGGAAGTGCACCTGGACCGTCGCATCGCCGAGAAGCGCGTCTACCCGGCGATCAACATCAACCGTTCGGGCACCCGTCGCGAGGACCTGCTGATCGAGCCGGAACTGCTGCAGAAGATCTGGATCCTGCGCAAGCTGCTGCACGGCATGGACGAGATCGGCGCGATGGAGTTCCTGCTGGACAAGATGAAGACCAGCAAGTCGAACGACGAGTTCTTCAGTTCGATGAAGCGCTGAGTTCTCCATCTGATGCAACAAGAACGCCCCGCACTGCGGGGCGTTTTTGTTGGTGCCGGCGGAGGTATCAGCCGCCGATCGGCGTCAGCAGTTTCGGGCCGGTGCCGAGCGGCTGGATCGTGCCTTCGGCCACGGCGTCGGCGCCCAGGGACGTGTCGATCGCGCCCAGCCAGGGCGCGCTCTGGCGCGGGCCTGGCACGTAGCTGTCCCACTGCCCGTACTTGGGGGGCTTGACCGGGTCCAGGTAGAAATCGACCGGCACGCGCACGAGCCAGAACGGGGCGTCGACGTCCTCGCCGCGGGTGGGCGGATTGAACGACCACTCGGCGGCGCCGCGCACTGCCGCCTCGCCGAGCACACGGCGCCAACGGTTCATGCCGGCCTCGCTGTCGATCACTTTCAGGTTCACCTGTTCGGCGATGGCGTCCTGCACGAGTCCGTCCCTGCCCACGCGCACCATGACGAAAGCCGTGCCGGCAACGCCCGCGCGCGCCGCGTCCATCGGATAGCGCGGTGGCTTGAGCGAGCGGCTGCTGAGGTCGCCTTCCGCATTGGGCTTGCCGAAATTGCCGGAGGCGATTCGCACCTCGAATGCCTTGCCGTCGTCAGTGCGCTTTGCCGCCAGCCGGATACTCATCTCGGTGCGCGCCGGCACCGGCTTGCCTGCCATCAGGATCGGTTCGAACTTCCAGGTAGCAGCGGCCTTGTCGAGCATGCTGGTCACCACCGGTGGCAGCTCGGCGGCACGGTCGAGCACGTAGCCACTGACGCGACCATCGGGTTCGATGTCGACCGTGCCCTTCACCAGCAGGGTCGACTCGACCTGCTTGCGCACCGCGGCCGGACCTGCGGCGACTGCCGCGCCGAAGCACGCCATCAGGGCCAGTGCGGCAATTGCTCTCAGGACATTCATAGCGCTTCCTTGCGTATCCCCGTTTCGGTTTGCGCATGACACCCGGAAACGCGCCTTGGCGCAATCCCCTCCCGTGAAGGGTTCGCGGGTCTTCGGCAACGGCCGGCACTTATACTCCGGACCAGGAGGTGCTCATGCACAGCGGTGGTCTGGAACTTGCTCTGGTATTCCTGTTGGCCGCCGTGATCGCGGTGCCGATATTCCGTCGCTTCGGCCTGGGCGCGGTGCTGGGATACCTGACCGCCGGAGTGGTGCTGGGCCCGTACGGCCTGCGCGTGGTGACCGAGGCCGAGCGCGTGCTGACCGCCGCCGAGATCGGCGTGGTGATGCTGCTGTTCGTGATCGGCCTGGAATTGTCGGCAGCTCGCCTGCGGGTGATGCGCAAGCCGGTCTTCGTCGTCGGTGGCCTGCAGGTGCTGCTGTGCGGCCTGGCCCTGGGTGGCCTGGCGATGGTGGCCGGACTGAGCTGGCAGGCATCGCTGCTGATCGGCCTCGGCCTGACGCTGTCGTCGACCGCGGTCGGGTTGCAGTTGTTGTCCGAGCGCAAGGAGCTGACCACCGACCACGGCCGCGTGGCGTTCGGCGTGCTGCTGTTCCAGGACCTTGCCGCGATCCCGTTGCTCGCTGCCATTCCGTTGCTCGGTCGCGCCGGTGCCGCCGAGTTCGGCTGGGACGATGTGCTCAAGGCCGTCGGCGCGGTGCTGGCGTTGGTGATCGGCGGTCGCTTCGTGCTGCGGCACGTGTTCCGCGTGGTTGCGCGCGCGCAGATGCCCGAGGTGTTCACCGGTGCGGCACTGCTGACGGTGCTCGGCAGCGCCTGGATCATGCAGGTCGCCGGACTGTCGGCGGGCCTGGGCGCGTTCATCGCCGGCGTACTGCTTGCCGATTCGGAATTCCGCCACGAACTCGAAGCGCAGATCGATCCGTTCAAGGGTCTGCTGCTGGGCCTGTTCTTCATTGCCGTGGGCATGAGCATCGACCTGCAGCGGGTGTTGTCCGAGCCGTGGCTGATCGCCGGGCTGGTGGTGGTGCTGATGGTGGTGAAGTTCGCCATCCTCTACCTGATCGGGCGACGCCCGGGCGGCCTCGACCCACGCGGGGCGCTGCAGTTGGGCGGCGTGCTGGCGCTGGGTGGCGAGTTCGCGTTCGTTCTGTTCAACGAAGGCGTGAAGTCGGGCCTGATCGACGACCCGATGCGCGACCGCCTCGCCGCGGCGGTCGGTGTGTCGATGGCGTTGACGCCGCTGCTGCTGATCGCGATTTCGCGGCTGCTCGCGTCCAACCCGATACGGCGCAAGGAACGCAAGTTCGACACCCTTCCCGAGGACGGCGCGCCGCAGGTGCTGATCGCCGGCTTCGGCCGTTTCGGGCAGATCGTCGCCCGACTGCTGGTCGCGCAGAAGATTCCCTTCATCGGCATCGAGCACAGCGCCGACCAGGTCGACTTCGTGCGCCGCTTCGGCAACCCCGTGTACTACGGTGATCCGGCCAAGGCCGAGTTGTTGCGGTCAGCCGGTGCGGCACACGTGAAGGTGTTCGTGGTCGCCATCGACGGCGTGGAGGAGAACCTGCACACGGTGCGCACGATCCGCCGCCTGTATCCGGAGGCGACGGTGTTCGCCCGTGCGCGCGATCGTCGCCACGCCTGGGAACTGATGGACCTGGGTGCGCGGGCGCTGCGCGAGACGTTCTACAGCAGCCTGCGCATGGGCGAGAGGGTGCTGGTCGAGCTGGGCCTGTCGGAGGACATGGCACGCGACCACGCCGAACGCTTCCGCGAGCACGACCAGCGCCTGCTGCGTGCGCAGTACCTGATCCGCGACGACGAGGACGCGCTGCTGCAGTCGACGCAGGATGCACGGCGCGAGCTGGAGGAATTGTTCAACGCCGACTTCGGCGAAGGCGTGCTCGGCGAGATCGCCCATGCGACGCGCAATGAAGAGAATGTGCTGGACGAGGAATGAGTCGTCATCCCGGCGAAGGCCGGGATCCAGGCCCATCACGTGACCGCGCAACTTGCCTGCTTTTCGCTTGATGCTCCGTCACTGGATCCCGGCGTTCGCCGGGATGACGGTGACAGGGCGGACGGCCTCAGCGAGGCTCGCGCAGGAACCGCGCCATCGACACGTTCTGACCCGGCGCCGGCGGTGCGAACTCCGCCGCGATGTCGATGAAGCCGCGCATCACCGCGATCTCGCGCGGGGTGCGGTTGAGCGCATCGCGCAGGTCCGGGTCGGCGCCGGCACGCATCAGGAACTGGACCACGCGCAACAGGCCGTGCAGCGCCGCCAGGTGCAGCGGGCCGAAGCCGCGCGGGTCCTTGGCATCGAGTGCGGCATCGTGGTCGACCAGCAACTGCATGCCGGCGATCAGCACGTCCTCGTCGGCACCGGTGCCAGGCTCGGCGCGCGCGCCCAGCAACAGCAGCAACGGGGTCGCGCCGGCCGCCGGCTGGTCGGCGTCGACGCCGGCCAGCAGCAGCGTGTCGAACAACGCCACCAGGCGCGAACGCTCGCGCGCATTGAAGCCGTACATCGCCGCGCAGTGCAGCGCCTGTCGGCCCTGCGCGTCGCAGGCCTGGACGTCGGCACCGGCAGCCAGCAGGCGCGCGGCCAGGTCGGTCAGGCCCAGTGCGCAGGCGACCATCAGCACCGTCAGTTCACCCGGCAGGCGCTGTTCCAGCGGCGCGCCGGATGCGATCAGGCGATCGACGATCTCGGCGTGGCGCATGCTCACGGCCGCCGACAGCGGCGTCGCACCGGAGTTGGCGGTGGCCTTCGGGTCGGCGTTGCGGGCAAGCAGGAGATCAACTACTGCGCGATGACCGCCACCGGCCGCACGCAGCAGTGCGGTGCAGCCCTGCGCATCGACGGCATCGACCGGCAGGCCCAGATCGAGCAGGCGGCGCACGGCGTCGGCATCGCCCATGATCGCGGCCGCCGGCACGTCCTGCGCCTGCAGCGGGCGCCTGGGCAACGGCCAGCCGCGCCAGTCGAGCCAGTCGGCAAGGTCGCGGCGGCCCGAGGCCAGTGCCACGCCGAGCGGCGTTTGTCCGTCGGCGGCCAGCAAGTCGGGGGCAGCGCCCTGAGCCACCAGGCGCTTTAGCATCTCGTCGCGACCGAGCGCGGCGGCCAGGTGCAAGGCACTCATGCCATGGCTGTCGCGGGCGTTGAGGTCGACGCCGATCGCGAGCAGGCGCTCGACAACGCGCGTCCAGTCCAGTCGTACCGCCAGCGCCAGCGCCGGGTCACCGGCAGGTGAGCGCGCGAACGGGTCGGCGCCGCGATCGATCAGTTCCAGCGCGACCGCTTCCAGGTTCGTGCCGTCGCCGTCGTCGCCGTGGCAGGCCGCGAGGAAGCGCGCCAGTCCGCCGGCACCGGCCGGCGATACGCCACGGCGCAGCAGCGCCAGCAGCGACGGGACGGCCGGGCCGCCGCGCGCGATCAGGGCGTGCACCGGCGTGTCGCCGGTGCTGTTGCGTGCTTCCGGATCGGCGCCCTGGGCCAGCAGCCAAAGCACGCGCTGCGCCGAAGTCGCCGACTCGTCGTCGTGCAGCAACGCGCCGCGTTCGCCGGCGCTGAGCAGTTGCGCCAGGCCGCCGAGTTCCTCGGCACGGCCGTCGCGCAGGCCATCGCGCAACAGCACGGTCGGCGCGCGATCGGGCAGCGGCGCATCGTCGTCGCCGTCTTCGCTGAGCGCCGACGGCAGCGGATAGGCGCGGTCGAGCGCGGCCACCAGCGACCAGCGCCCGGCCTCGGCGGCGCGATCGATCGCGCGCTTGCCGTCGGCATCGCGCTGTTCGGCGTCCACGCCCAGGTCCAGCAGTCGCTGCACCAGCGCCGGCGCCGGCGAGTCGGCCATGCACGCCAGCACCAGCGCGTTGCGGCCGCGACTGTCGACGGCGACTGCGGCATCGGCGCCGCCGCGCGGCAGGTGCGCGAGCAGGCGTTCGAGCATGTCGAGATGGCCGCCGCGAGCGGCCTCGAGGAACGGGCTGCGACCTTCCAGGTCGCGCGCATCGGCGTCGGCACCGGCGGTGAGCAGCGCCGCGGCGATGTCGAGATGGCCGGCGAGCGCGGCTTCGTGCAGGGCGCTGCGACCGCGACGGTCGCGCGCGTCCACGCGGGCCTTGTGCTTGAGCAGCAGGCCGACGCCGGCGACGTCGTCTTCGTCGGCGCCGGCCGCGGCGAGCAATACCGGCTGGCCGCCGGCCGGTTCCGGGCGCGCGCCGCGCTCGAGCAGGAACTTGGCCAGGCGCCAGTTGCCACTGGCACAGGCGACGCCGAGCGGCGACAGCCCGTCGTGGTTGAGCGGGTCGAGTTCGGCCGCGGCATCGCGCAGCAGCGCGGCCACGCCCGGGTCGGAGCTGCGTGCAGCGTGATGCAGCGGCGTGTTGCCCTCGGCATCGGTCCGGCGCGGATCGGCGCCGTTGGCGAGCAGGGTCATGACCGCATCGGGTCGGCCGTGCCAGCTGTCGCGCGTGGCGGCGAGCAGCGGGTTCATACCGGCGTGCGTGGCGTTGAGGTCGATGCCGTGGGCGATCAGCGTGCGCAGCAGGCGCAGGTCCGGCAGCACCGCGGCCAATACGGCCAGGCTGCGCTGGTCACGCTCGTCTGCCGGCGGCGGCGCCGAGACATCGGCGCCCAGTTCGATCAGTTCCAGCGCGCGTTCGACGCGACCGCTGCGGGCGGCGGCGTAGAGCGCCGGGGCAAGCGGTTCGCCGTCGACGAGGGCGACCGGTTCGTCCTCTTCCTCGTCGTCATCGTCGTAGGCGAAGCCGGGCAGTGGCTCGGCCGGGGCGACCTGCTGCAGCAGCAGGTGCAGGGCCGGCGTTGCCAGTGCGAACAGCACGGCAACCGTCCAGCGCGCGCCGCCTCCGAGCACGCCCGGCCAGGCCAGCAGCAGCACGATCGCGGCCAGCGCCAGCACGATCGCGGCGACACCGAGTCCGCGCCAGGCGCTCAGTTCCAGTTCGCCCAGGGCCTGCCAGTGCTCGCGCAGCGGCCCACCCTCGCGTTCGGCACCCAGCCACAGCGGCCACAGTCGCCACAGGCCGAGCAGGGCGATACCGGTCACGGCGCTCAGGCCAAGCGCGGACGCCAGCGAGCCGGTCTGCAGCAGCGAGGACAGCGGCCAGGCCACGACCGCAGCGAGCACGATGATCGCCGCGGCCCACAGCAGTGCCAGCACGCCGGCTTCGCGCACTGCTTCATTGCGCGTCGGCAGGGCGCCGTCGCGCCAGCCGCGCACGGCCAATGCCGCCAGCGGCTGGGCTAGTACGCCGGCAACCGCGGCGACGATGCCCCCCAGGCCGGTCAGCAGGCACAGCGCGGACGCGCCGGCGAGCAATCCGCCCAGGCGCATCGTCCGGGTCGAATACGGTGTTTTCTGCGGCATCGGCTCAGGCATCGGTGCCCCAGTCCTCCGTCATCGGATCGTCCAGGGTCGGCGGGAACTGCAGGTGGAATCCACGCGCCGCCAGGTTCTCGCGCACCACGGCCGCGTCGCCGCGGGCGAGCTTGCGCTCCGGCGTCAGCGCCACTTCGAGGACGAACTGCAGCGTGCCCAGTTGCGAACGCAGCGGTTCGGGCAGGCGCGCGAACTCGTCGCGCTTGGCGAGGTACACGTAGGTGTCGGCCTTGCGGAGGCTCTTGTAGACGTAGGCTTGCATCTGTCCGGACGAAAGCAGCGGCAAAAACGGCCGCAACGTGATGTTGGACACAGCATACCTGTCGTTGTGGCGCGCTGGCACAACGGGAGGTTCAGATTTTCAGGTGTTTGAAGCGGGAATGGGGAAGAGGGAATGGGGAACGCTCGGGACCGTCCTCCTGATCCGGAACCTCATGTGTGCGGCCTCGGCGGGGACTCGAAAACAGCGGCCACCGAGCGACGACCGCCGCATTCCCCCTTCCCCATTCCCGCTCCTCGCCCCTCAGTGATACCCGGCGTCGGCGGCGACCTTGCCCCTGAACACGCTGTAGGACCAGTAGGTGTAACCCAGGATCGCCGGCAGCAGCACGATCAGGCCGACCAGCACGAAACCCTGCGACGACGGCGGCGAGGCCGCGTCCCAGATGGACAGCGCCGGCGGAACGATGTTGGGCCAGATGCCCAGCACCAGCCCGGCGAAGCCCAGTGCAAAGAAGCACAGGGTCAGCAGGAACGGGGTCGCGTCACGGCCCTCGCGCATCACCGCGCGCCACAGGGCGAAGGCATTGGCCAGGGCCAGCAGCGGCACCGGCGCCAGCCACCAGAAGTTCGGGCCGTCGAACCAGCGCGCCATGATCCGCGAGTCGAGGAACGGCAGCCACGCACTCACCAGACCCATGAAGGCGACCACCACCAGCACCAGCGGCCGGGTCAGGCTGCGCGCGACCAGCTGCATGCGGCCCTCGGTCTTGAGGATCAGCCAGGTGGAACCCAATAGCGCATAGCCGAACACCACCGCCACGCCGGTCAGCATCGAGAACGGGCTGAACCAGCCGAAGGCGCCGCCCAGGTACTTGCCACCCTGCAGCGGCATGCCTTCGACAAGCGCGCCGAGGATCACGCCCTGGGCGAACGCGGCGAACATGGATCCCAGCGAGAACGCCGCGCCCCAGGCCGGCTTGCTGCGCTGTGCCTTGAAGCGGAATTCGAAGGCGACGCCACGGAACACCAGCGCGATCAACATCAGCAACACCGGCAGGTACAGCGCCGACAGCACCACCGCGTAGGCCTTGGGGAATGCCGCCAGCAGGCCGGCACCGCCGAGCACCAGCCAGGTTTCGTTGCCGTCCCAGATGGGGGCCGCGGTGTTCATCATGTGGTCGAGCTGGTGCTCGTCTTCGGCGAACGGGGCGAGGATGCCCAGGCCGAGCACGAAACCGTCGAGCACGACGTACATCAGCACGCCGAAACCGATCACGCCGAACCACACCACCGGAAGCACCGTCGCCAGGTCCATTACGTGCCCTCCTCGAGGTTGTCGCCGGATGCCGACAGCGGCCGCGCTGGCGTCTTGTCGCCGCCTTCGGTGTGCTGTGGAGGTTCGTGCGGCAGCGGGCCCTTGAGCACCTGCTTGCGCAGGTACCAGATGCCGGCGCCGAAGACGATGGCGTACACCAGCGCATAGACGATCAGCGACGTCATCACGCTCGCCGCGGCGAGGATCGGGCTGACCGCATCGGCCGTGCGCAACAGCCCGTAGACGACGTAGGGCTGGCGACCGATCTCGACCACGTACCAGCCGGCGAGGATGCAGACGAAGCCGGAGAGCATCAGCGTCTTCCAGCCCAGCAGCACGACGCGCGAGGCGTACAGGCGACCGCGCCACAACATCCACAGCGACACCATCGCCAGCAGCAGCATCAGCGTGCCCAGGCCGACCATCACCCGGAACGCATAGAACACCGGCTTGACCGGCGGCCGCTCGGTGGCCGGCACCGACTTCAGCGGCGCGATCTCACCATCCAGCGTGTGCGTGAGGATCACGCTGCCCAGTTTCGGGATCGCGACCTCGTAGTCGTTGCGCTCGGCCTTCTCGTTGGGCACCGCGAACAGCACCAGCGGCACGCCCTCGCCCTTGGGATAGTGATCCCAGTGGCCTTCCATTGCCGCGACCTTGATGGGTTGGTGCTCGAGGGCGACCAGACCGTGCTGGTCGCCGACGATCACCTGCGCAGGCACCGTGATCGCGGCAAAGATCACTGCCGCCTTCAACATGCGCTTGCCGGCTTCGACGTGGACGCCACGCAGGAGGTAGGACGCGCCGACGCCGCCAATCACGAAACACGTGGTGATGAACGCCGCCAGCACCATGTGCGCCAGGCGCAGCGGGAACGAGGGATTGAAGACGATCTGCATCCAGCTGACCGGTTCGAATACGCCATCGACGATGCGGTAACCGGTCGGCGTCTGCATCCAGCTGTTGGCCGAGATGATCCAGAACGTGGAGATCAGCGTGCCCAGTGCGACCATGCAGGTCGCCAGGAAATGCATGCGTTCATTGACGCGTCCCCAGCCAAACAGCATCACGCCGAGGAACGTAGCTTCCAGGAAGAACGCGGTCAGCACTTCATAGCTGAGCAACGGACCGAGGATGTTGCCGGCCTGTTCGCTGAGCGTGGCCCAGTTGGTGCCGAACTGGAAACTCATGACGATGCCGGACACCACGCCCATGCCGAACGACAGGGCGAAGATCTTGGTCCAGAAGAAGTACAGGTCGCGCCACAGGGTGTCGCGGGTGCGCAGCCAGCGCCACTCGGCGAAGGCCAGCCAGCTCGCCAGGCCAATGGTGAAGGCCGGGAACAGGATGTGGAACGAGATGACAAAGCCGAACTGGATGCGCGACAAAAGCAGTGCGTCCACGGCATGACTCCATGACTTCCTGCACATTATTGTGCGCCGCGTCAAAGGGGCTGTCACCCTCGTCCAGGTCACTTCACTGTTTCCCATGACGCATGACCCGATCCGGCAAACCCGGGGACTGATACGCTTCGGCAGTTTTTTGCCCACTCGCCAATCCGCCTGGTCCCGACCCGATGCGCCTTTCGCCGCTTGCCACCGCCCTGACCCTGTCGACGCTGCTGCTGTCCAGCGCCCACGCCCAGACGCCCATCACCCTTGCCCAGACCATGGCCGATCCGGACTGGATCGGGCCGCCGGTCGAACAGGCCTGGTGGGCCTGGGACGGCCAGCGCGTGCAGTACCAGCTGCGCCGCGAAGGCGCGACGATCCGCGACACCTGGCAGCAAGGCATCAACGGCGCCGCGGCCGCTCGCCTGGATGGCGCCGCCCGCGCCGACCTCGATGCCGCCCAGCCGGTGCTCGATGCCCAGCGCACGCGCATGGCATTCGTGCGCAACGGCGACGTGTTCGTGCGCGACCTGCGCAACGGCACGCTGACCCAGGTCACGCGCAGCAACGACGACGAAGCCACGCCGCAGTGGAGCAGCGACGGCAACCTCGTGTTCCGCAGCGGCAACGACTGGTACCAGTGGCGCGCCGGCCAGGGCACGTCGCAGGCGGCGATCGTCAAGGCCGAGAAGGATCCGGCCGCGGCACCGAAGGCCGACGACCTGCGCACGCGCCAGCTCGATATGATCGCCACGCTCAAGAACGACCGCGCGCAGAAGGACGCCGCACGCGCGCAGAGCGAGCAGTGGCGCCAGGCCGATCCGACCCGCGCCGCCGCACCGACCTACCTGGGTGACGACGTCAAGATCGTCGACAGCGCGCTGTCGCCCGATGCGAAGTACCTGCTGGTGGTGACCTCGGCCAAGGATGCCGACGAAGGCAAGGCCGGCAAGATGCCCAAGTACGTGACCGAATCGGGTTACGAGGAATTCGAGGACGTGCGCGTGCGCGTCGGCCGCAACGCACCGGTGGCGCACAAGCTGTGGCTGGTGGACGTCAACGCCGCCAAGGCGACCGAGCTGAAGTTCGACGGCCTGCCTGGCATCAAGGACGATCCGCTCGCGGCGATGCGCAAGGCCGCCAAGAAGGATCCGCTCAAGGGCGACCGCGCCGTGCGCATCGAGACCGACGGCGACGGCACCGGCCCGGCGATCCACTGGAGCGATGACGGCCGGCAGGCGGCTGTTCTGATCCGCGCGATCGACAACAAGGACCGCTGGATCGCGACGGTATCTCCGGGCTCGGACGCCAAGCTGGCCATGCGCGACCGCCTCACCGATCCGGCATGGATCAACTGGGGCTTCAACGACTTCGGCTGGACCAACGACGGCGCGCTCTGGTTCCTGTCCGAGCGCAGCGGCTACTCGCACCTGTACGTCAACGACGGCGGCAGCAAGTCGCGCGCGCTGACCTCGGGCAAGTGGGAAGTATCCGCGCCGCAGCTGTCCAACGACGGCCGCAGCTTCTACTTCGTCTGCAACCGCAAGTGGCCGGGCGACTACGAAGTCTGCGCGGTCGACCGCAACGGCGGCGACGTACGCGAAGTGACCTCGCTCAACGGCGTCGAGGATTTCTCGCTGTCGCCCGACGGTTCCAAGGTGCTGGTGCGCCATTCCGACAGCTACACGCCGCCGCAGCTCGCCGTCGTCAACACCGGCGGTGACGGCCTGGTGCAACTGACCGACACGCGCAAGCCCGAGTTCAAGGCGCGTGAGTGGATCAAGCCCGAGTACGTGCAGGTGCCGAGCAAGCACGGTGCCGGCGTGGTCTGGGGCAAGTACTACGGCCCGAAGAACCCGGACCCGTCGCGCAAGTACCCGATCGTGATGTTCGTGCACGGCGCCGGTTACCTGCAGAACGTGTCGGACCGCTACCCGAACTACTTCCGCGAGCAGATGTTCCACAACCTGCTGGTGCAGCAGGGTTACATCGTGCTCGACCTGGATTACCGCGCCAGCGAGGGCTACGGCCGCGACTGGCGTACGGCGATCTACCGCCAGATGGGCCATCCGGAACTCGAGGATTACCTGGACGGACTGGACTGGCTGGTCGCCAACAAGGGCGGCGACAAGGACCGCGCCGGCATCTACGGCGGCAGCTACGGCGGCTTCATGACGTTCATGGCGCTGTTCCGCTCACCGGGCACGTTCAAGGCCGGCGCGGCGCTGCGCCCGGTGGCCGACTGGTCGCAGTACAACCACGAGTACACCAGCAACATCCTCAACACGCCCGAGCTCGACCCGCAGGCGTACAAGGTGTCGTCACCGATCGAGTTCGCCGACGGCCTGCAGGACAACCTGCTGATCGCCCACGGCATGATCGACGACAACGTGTTCTTCAAGGACTCGGTGGTGCTCAGCCAGAAGCTGATCGAGCTGCGCAAGGACAAGTGGGAGATCGCGCCGTACCCGATGGAGCGCCACAGCTTCACGCATCCGGACAGCTGGTACGACGAGTACCGCCGGATCTATGAGTTGTTTGAGCGGACGTTGAAGTAAGGGCAAAAGCAACACCCCTCTTCCGCCCTTCGGGCACCTTCTCCCACAAGGGGAGAAGGAACGACATGACCCTCCCCCCTTGTGGGGGAGGGACAGGCCGCGAACGCGGCCAGGGAGAGGGGAAGGCGCCTCAGCGCGTCGCAGCCGTCGCAGCAGGCGGCTTCACTTCCTTCCAGCTGCTGTCCGGATCGAACTTCGTCATCGCCTTGGCCAGCTTCTCGCTGTCGGGTCCGAGATCCTTCTCGAACACCTCGCCTTCGTGGCTGATCATGAAGCTCATCACGCCGGTGTCGCCGTACTTCGACGGCCAGCCGATCAGCGCGAAGCCGCGGCTCATGTTGTTGCCGAGCATGTAGTTGTACGCACCGCCCGGTGCCGACGGCCCCTGGGCGGTGAGGATCTTGAAGTGGTAGCCGTGCCAGTCGCTGCCCGGCTCGGCGTCGGCGAACAGCGGCCCGAGCGGGCTGACCTGGCCGCTGTCGTCATCGGCCCAGTACAGGCCGTCGTGCTTGCCGTCGGTGCTGAGCACCTTCTGCGCGTACTCGAGCACGCCGTCACCGTCGCGATCGACTTCCGCGTATTCGGTCTGCGCATCGTGATAGGCCAGCTCCGACTCGATCGTGTCGTCTTCGTTGCGGCCGATGCGGCGCGCGCGGATCTCGTCGGTAGCCGCATGCGTGTCGAAGGCCCAGCCGGCCTTGCCCTTGGTCAGCGGGATCGGCAGCGTCCACGCATCCTTGCCGACCGCCAGGCGGGCGGTGCCGTCCTTTGCGGTCTGGATGCTGTGCTTTTCGCGATAGCCCTTGAGGAAGGCCTCGACGTCGGCGCGCTCGATGCCTTCGATCGGGATGTATTCGCGCCAATCCTTGCCGAGCAGCGTTTCGAGCTTCTGCGCGTCGGCGCGCTGCGTGCCCAGCGCGGCGACGAACGCCTCGGCGGCCGCATCGGGTGTCGGAAAGGCTTGCTGTGCGGATGCCGGCAAGGCCAGCATCGCCATCATCGCGACAGGAAGCATGCGCCGCACGCATTTCGACAGCACGCGGTTCGACGGCATGAAGGTCATGGATGTCTCCCTCTCAACGACGATGGCCGCCGCCACCCTGGCGCTGCGGCGGACGGGATTGACGTTGCACCTGGTGGCCGCCACCGCCACCACCGCGTGACTGACGCGCCGATGCCTGGCTGGAGTGGCCGCGATTGGCCTGCTGGCGCGACTGCTGCGGATTGCGCGCGCCGGACATCGCGTTGTTGCGCGGTGCCTGCCGCGACGCCTGCTGCGAGCGCGCCTGCTGCCGGGCCTGGTTGTTGCTCTGTTGTGGACGCTGGCGGTTCTGCGCCTGGCGATTCTGCGCCGTCTGCTGCGCACGCTGGCGATCGGCCTGGCTGCGGTTGCCGGCACCGCCGCCGGCGGCCTGGCGGGCGCGTTCGCGATCGGCGTTGTTCGAACGATCGCGCGATGCAAGATCCTGCGCGGCGTTGGGACGGTTGCCGCCCAGGTCGGTCGGCTTCGAACGGTCGCGTGACGCATGCTGTTGCGCGGCGGACTGCGCACGCTGACGCTGCGCGTCGCGCGACTGGCCACCACCCTGGGCGCGATCGCGTGCCCCGCCGCCTTCGAGGCGTTCACGCGCCTGCGGATTGTTGCGCAGGTCGCGGTTCGCCGCCTGTGCGCGATCACGCGCCTCGCGGTTGCTGCTGGCCGGCGAACCGATGCCACGATTCTCCATCTGACTGCGCGCACGGTTGCGCGCATCGGCGCGGCCCGGGTCGTCGCCGCGGAACTGGTTGCGGTTCTGCGCGCCATCGAGCTGGCGGCCGTAGCGCTCGCGGTTGGCGTTGTCGCGATACGGCACGCCATCGCGGTTGAGCGAGTTGTGCTGCCAGTTGCTGTTGTTGATCTGGCGATTGGTGTTGATGTTGTTGTAGCGGTTGACGTCGATGTCGACGTCGCCGCCGCCCCAGCCACCGCCCCAGTCGCAGTCGCCCCACAAGGCGTTGGTGACGGCGATGCCGGTACCGAACGCCAGGCCAGCCATCAGCGCACTGCCGGCGTAGTAGCCAGGCGACGGCGGGTAGTACGCCGGCGGATACGACGGGTACGCCCAGCTGCCGTAGACCGTGGTCGGGTTGTACGACGGGACGTACACGACCTCCGGATTGCTCGGCTCGATGATGATGGTCTGCTGCGGTTGTGGTTCCTGGATGACCGTGGTGCCACCACCACCGCCGCCGTCCGACGGCGCCGCCGCAGGCGCGGGACCGGTCGGCGCGGCCTGCACGGTGACGTTCTGGTACTGGTTCGACGAGAGGTTGCCGGCGGCCTGGGCCTGGCGGCGCAACCGCTGCACGGCATCCATCACTTCGTTGGGCTGGGCGAGGAACGCATCACCCAGGCGCTGCACCCAGGCCGGATCCTGGCCGAGGGTGTCGAGGGCCTGCGGAAATGCCACCAGCGCCTGCACGCTCGGGTCCCACGGTTGCGAGGCGACCTGCTTGACCGCGTCGTCACCCTTGGCATTCGGGTTCGCCTTCGACCACGCCGCGGCATCGGCGACGTTGCCGGGATAGGTCGCCGCCATCAGCACCTGCGCCAGCAGCGGATCGGGATAGAGCGCGATCGGCGCGACCATCTGGTCCAGCTCTTCCTTGCTGAACGACGTCGAGGCCGGAGCGGCCGCTGGCGTCGTCGCCGGAGGAGGCGTGGCCGCGGGGGCGGCTGGAGCGGGCGCCGGCGCTGTCGCCGCGGGCGCGGGAGTCTTGTCGCCGGAACACGCGGCCAGCGACAGCAGGACCATGAGAAGGCCAATTCGACGATGGTTGCGCACGGACTACTCCCAACGCTGTGTCGTTGAAACCCGCGTCCGCCGGGCGATGGAACGGCCCGGAGGGCCCCTGGTTCAGGCGGCGGCTATCATGCGCACCACCCCTGCAAGTTTCTTGTGAACATGACCGAGCCCTCACCCGGATTCGACGACGTCCGCGACTACCTCACCGGACTGCAGGACCGCATCTGCGCGGCGATCGAGGCCGTGGACGGCAGCGCGCGCTTCAGCGAAGACCTCTGGCAGCGTGCCGAGGGCGGTGGCGGCCGCACCCGCATCCTTCGCGACGGCGGCGTGTTCGAGCAGGCGGGGATCGGCTTCTCGGATGTATCCGGCACGAAGCTGCCGCCGTCGGCCACCGCCGCGAGACCGGAACTGGCCGGCGCCTCGTGGCGCGCGGTGGGTGTGTCGCTGGTGTTCCATCCGCGCAATCCGTACCTGCCGACCACGCATGCCAACGTGCGCCACTTCCGCGCGATACGCGATGGCGAGACCGTGGCGTGGTGGTTCGGTGGCGGCTTCGACCTGACCCCGTTCTATCCGTTCGACGCCGACGTGCTGCACTGGCACCGCACCGCGCGCGACCTGTGCGAGCCGTTCGGTGGCCAGCCGCGCTATGACAAGCACAAGCACTGGTGCGACGAGTACTTCTTCCTCAAGCACCGCAACGAGACGCGCGGTGTCGGCGGCCTGTTCTTCGACGACCTGCATGAAGACGCCGACCGTGACTTCGCTTACATGCGCGCGGTCGGCGACGGCTTCCTCGATGCCTACCTGCCGATCGTCGAGCGCCGCAGCCAGACGCCGTTCGGCGATCGCGAGCGCCAGTTCCAGCTGTACCGGCGCGGACGCTACGTCGAGTTCAACCTGGTGTTCGACCGCGGCACGCTGTTCGGCCTGCAGTCGGGCGGCCGCACCGAGTCGATCCTGATGAGCCTGCCGCCGCTGGTGCGCTGGGAATACGGGTTCACGCCCGAAGACGGCAGCGCCGAAGCGCGCCTGGCCGACTACCTGCGTCCGCGCGACTGGTTGAACGAACTCATTCGCTGAGCATGGCGGTGCCGGGCAGCGTCAATCGTCGCTGCCACCGCTCTTCTGGTCGTTGGTCATGATCGTGATGTGGCCGTCGGTTTCCAGCAGCGCCAGCCGCACCCGTTCGATATCGCTGCACCCGGCCTCGCGCATGGCCTTGGCGAGGTCGTCGCGATTGACGAGTTCGCGCTTGAGCACATCGCGATAGACATGCCCGTTGCGCACCAGCACCACCGGCACACCCTCCAGGATGTGTTCGGCCGTCTTGCTGCGCGAGGTGATGAAGCCGACCAGCCAGTTGAGGATGATGAGCGTGGCTGCCAGCAGCAGCCCGCCGGTCATCGACGTGTCCTTGCCGAGCAGCGCGTTCTGCACGGCGTTGCCGAGCAGCACGATCAACAGCATGTCGAACGCGGTGAACTGCCCCATCGTGCGCTTGCCCGACATGCGGATCATCGCCAGCAGCACCACGTAGACCACGACCGCACGAAACACGAACTCCCACCACGGCATCGACATCTCGAACATGTAGTGCTCCGGCGACGGGATCGCGGCGATTGTGCACCACGCACGCACGAGGACGGGGCAACGACAACAGCAAGATGGATCCCGGCGTTCGCCGGGATGACGGTGAGGTGTGCTTGACGGCTGCGGGCCTGGATCCCGGCGTGCGCCGGGATGACGGTGAGGGATTGGGATGACGCGATGACGCGATGACGCAGCGACAGCAGCCCGTCCGAAGTCATCAGCCCCCTTGGTAAGGGGGCGCGGCGGCAGCCGCCGGGGATCGGAGGTACATAGCGGGGCCCAAGGTTTGCGCAGCAAACTTTGGGTTTTTATTGCCTGCGCAAAAAGCGCAGGCAATAAAAAGCCCCGCAGGCAGGGGGGGCCGGCGGGGCTGGTGGAGCGGGACCTGGGGAGGGGTCTTCGCTCCGGGGGATCACTCCAGGGGAGGGAGAGATCTACGACAGGCGTTGCACCTGTCGCGACCTATATGACCATTCCGTACATGGATGGTTCGTGAAGATTCGGGTTAACAATCCGTTGGATTCAGGACGGATTCATTCTGGGAAAACGATTACCCCAGCGGTTTTCCTGTTCAGCCAGACACTGAATGCGCTGGCATGAAACTCGCCGGAAGCCCGACCCGGCCAAACCGGGGTCGAGGGCCGCCGTTCGTCGGCCAGAGCGCCGGCGGACGGCCCCTAGTGTGCCTCATCCCAGTTGGCCCCGACGCCGCTGTCGACCACCAGCGGAACCCGCAACTGGGCCGCGCCGGACATCCTGGCGCCGACCTCGGCCAGCAGGGTGTCGACAAACCCCTCCTCGACCTCGAACACCAGTTCGTCGTGGACCTGCAGGACCATCAGGGCACGGTTGCCCTGCCCGGCCAACCAGCCGTCGATGGTGATCATCGCCCGCTTGATGATGTCCGCCGCCGTGCCCTGCATTGGCGCGTTGATCGCGGCACGCTCGGCGCCGGCACGCAGGCCCTGGTTGCGGGCCTGGATGTTCTCCAGGTACAGGCGGCGGCCGAACACGGTCTCGACGTAGCCCTGCTCGCGTGCCTGCTGGCGGGTGCGCTCCATGAAATCGCGCACGCCCGGGTAACGGCTGAAGTACAGGGCGATGTAGTCCTGCGCCTCGCCGCGGGCAATGCTCAACTGGCGCGCCAGGCCGAATGCGCCCATGCCATACATCAGGCCGAAGTTGATCGCCTTGGCGGCGCGGCGTTCGTTGCCGCTGACCTCTTCCATCGACTTGCCGAACACTTCGGCGGCGGTGGCGCGGTGGATGTCGGCGCCCGATTCGAATGCGCGCAGCAAGCCGGCATCCTCGGACAGGTGCGCCATGATCCGCAGTTCGATCTGCGAGTAGTCGCAGGCGACGATGCGTCGGCCCGGCGGTGCGACGAAGGCCTGGCGGATGCGGCGGCCGTCATCGGTGCGGATCGGGATGTTCTGCAGGTTCGGGTCGCTTGAGGCGAGCCGACCGGTCGCGGCACCGGCCTGGTGGTAACTGGTGTGGACGCGGCCGGTGTCGCGGTTGACCATCTCCGGAAGCTTGTCGGTGTAGGTGCTGCGCAGCTTGGCCAGGCCGCGGTACTCGAGGATCACGCGCGGCAGTTCGTGCTGCTCGGCGATCGCCTCCAGTGCTTCCTCGTTGGTCGAGGGTGCGCCCGAGGGCGTCTTCACCAGGGCCGGCAGCTTGAGTTCGTCGAACAGCAGCTGGCCCAGTTGCTTGGGCGAATCGAGATTGAAGCTGCGACCGGCCATCTCGGTCGCCTTCTGCTGCGCGGCCAGCATGCGCCGGCCGAGGTCGGCCGACTGCCGGCGCAGCTCGTCGCCGTCGATCATCACGCCGTTGGCCTCGATCCGCGCCAGCACCGGGACCAGCGGCATCTCGATGTCACGGTAGACGCGTTCCAGTCCCGGCTCGGCGGCGAGCCTGGGCGCCAGCGCGCGATGCAGGCGCAGCGTGACGTCGGCATCCTCGGCGGCGTAACGCGTGGCATCGTCGATGGCGACCTGCGAGAAGGAGATCGCCTTGGCGCCCTTGCCCGCGACCTGTTCGTACTTGATGGTGTCGTAGCCCAGGTAGCGCTTGGCCAGCGAGTCCATGTCGTGGCGGCTGGCGGTGGCGTTGTAGACGAAACTTTCGAGCATGGTGTCGTCGGCGTAGCCGGCGATCTCCATGCCGTTGCGGCGCAGCACGTGCAGGTCGTACTTGCCGTGCTGGCCGAGCTTCTTCTTGCCCGGATCGGCGAACAACGGCGCCAGCGCGGCCAGGGTTTCAGTGCGATCGAGTTGCGCGGGCACGCCCGGATAGTCGTGGCCGAGCGGCAGGTAGGCGGCCCGGCCCGGCTCCACGGCGAAGCTCAGGCCGACCAGGCGCGCCTGCATCGGGTCGAGCGAATCGGTTTCGGTATCGAAGGCGAACTCGTCGGCATCGCGCAGTCGCGTGATCCAGGTGTCGAGCTGGTCCAACGTCAGCACGGTTTCGTATTCGCCTGGTGCCGACAGTTCCGGATGCGGTGGTTCAGCCGGCGCCGACGCCGCACGCGCATAGCCCGCGGCAGTGTTGCGCACGCCTGCGCCACGCGCGTCGCCGGTATCGCTGTTGCCAGCGCCGCCCTCGAGCTCCTTCAGCGCCTGCTTGAAGCCATAGCGCGCGTACATCACCCGCAGGTCGTCGGCATGCGGCTCGCGCAGCGCCAGTTCGGTCGGCGCGCGTTCGAGCTCCAGGTCGGTGCGGATCGTGGTCAGCGTGCGATTGAGCGGCAGGCGCGGCAAGGCCGCGCGCAGGTTCTCGCCGATCTTGCCCTTGATCTGGTCGGCATGGGCAATGACTGAATCGAGCGTGCCGTACTCGCCCAGCCACTTGGCGGCGGTCTTCGGGCCGCACTTGTCGACGCCGGGGATGTTGTCGACGGTGTCGCCCATCAGCGCCAGCAGGTCGATGATCTGGTCCGGACGCACGCCGAACTTGTCGATCACGGTCGCCTCCGAATCCAGGCGGCTGCCGCTCATGGTGTTGACCAGGGCGATGCCCGGACGCACCAGCTGGGCGAAGTCCTTGTCGCCGGTGGAGATGGTGACGTCGATGCCCTGCTCGGCCGCGCGTAGCGCCAGCGTGCCGATCACGTCGTCGGCCTCGACGCCGGGGATGCGCAGGATGGTGATGCCCAGCGCCTCGACGATGTCGCACATCGGCTGCACCTGCGCGCGCAGGTCGTCCGGCATCGGCGGACGGTTGGCCTTGTAGTCGGGATAGAGCTCGTCGCGGAACGTCGGGCCCGGCGCGTCGACCACGAATGCGACGTAGGTCGGCTGTTCCTTCAATGTCGCGCGCAGCATGTTGACCACGCCGAACAGTGCGCCGGTGGGTTCACCCGCGTCGTTGGTCAGCGGAGGCAGCGCATGGAACGCGCGATACAGGTAGCTGGAGCCATCGATCAGGACAAGGCGGGGGGCTGGCTGGTTCATGCGGTCGATTCTACGGGGTCCGTCCATCACCGCCACTTCAGCGCGAGCGCGTATCCTGTCACCTGCGACCCCCACCGGATTGGAGACCGCCATGCGCAACCACCTGCTCGCCCTCATGCTGCTGCCGCTGACCCTGACGGCTTGCGCGACCATGGGCGCCGGCGACGACCCGACTGCCGGCCTGCAGGGCGCCGAAGTGCGTTCGCGCACGATCGAAGGTGGCGATCTCATCGAGGAGTACCACGTCGCCGGCCAGCTGCGCGTGGTGAAGATCACCCCGGCCCGCGGCCCGGTCTATTACCTGACCGACAGCAACGGCGACGGCATCCTCGACAGCAGCAAGGGCGAAGGCCCGATCTCGCCGGTGCAGTACAAGCTCTTCAGCTGGTAAGCAACGCACGATGACGACAACGCAGGACCGCGGACACGCTATCCGCACGCTCACTTCCGAATCCGACCTGCGCGCGATCTGGCCGCTGGTCTCGCAGTTGCGACCCGAGTTCGACGAGGACCGCTTCGTCGCGCAGATGCTGCGCCAGATCGGCGAAGGCTGCCGCGCAACGGTCCTGTTCGACGAGGGTGGCGAGCCGCGCGCATTTGCCTGCTGGCGAGTGATGGAGATGCTCGCCGTCGGCAAGCATGTCTATGTCGACGACCTGGTCGTGGACACCACGGTGCGCAGCCGCGGCTACGGCAAGGCCATGCTCGACTGGCTCAAGGCCGAGGCACGGCGCCTGGGCTGCGCGCGGCTGCAGCTGGACTCGGGCACGCATCGCCAGGACGCGCACGCGTTCTACCTGCGCGAAGGATTGCGGATCGAGGCGTTCCACTTCGGGATTGCGCTGAAGTAGCGCACCAGGCCGTCATCCCGGCGCATGCCGGGATCCAGGCCGGGCACCCGTTGCCGACGGCGCCCATGCGCTGCAAGAACCGGATATCGGGCCGGAGGCGTGCCAACTAGATTCATCCGCGCACTCTTCGATCAAGGCACGCGATGCACGCTCCCACCATCCACCACACCCGGCGCGGCCTGCGCCTGGCACGCGCATGAGTGCGCTGGTGCAACCGCGCTGGTGTTCCGAAGGCCTGATCCAGCGCATCGGCTGGGTCGACTGGCAGGGCGTCGGCACACAACTCGATGCCCAGGGCTGCGCGCGCATACCGGCGCTGCTGGACCCGGGCGAATGTGACGCGATCGCAAACCTGTACGACCGCCCAGACGGTTTCCGCAGCACGGTGACGATGGCCCGGCATGGATTCGGCCGCGGCGAGTATCGCTACTTCGCCTATCCGCTGCCGGCCACGGTCGCCACGTTGCGAAGCGCGGTCTATCCGCATCTGGTCGCGATTGCCAATCGCTGGAACGAGGCCATGGCGATCGACGTGCGCTTTCCCGACGAGCACGCCGATTTCATCGCGCGATGCCACGAGGCCGGCCAGACCCGACCGACGCCCCTGCTGTTGCGGTACGACAAGGGCGACTACAACTGCCTTCACCAGGACGTCTACGGCGAACATGTGTTCCCGTTGCAACTGGTGGTGCTGCTGTCACGGCCGCAGCACGATTTCGAAGGCGGCGAGCTGGTCCTGACCGAGCAACGCCCGCGCATGCAGTCGCGCGTCGAAGTGCTGCCGTTGCAGCAGGGCGATGCCGCCGTGTTCGCGGTGCGGGAACGGCCCGTGAAGGGCTCCCGCGGCACCTACCGCGTGCAGATGCGGCACGGCGTCAGCCGTGTCCATGCCGGCCGCAGGCACACCCTGGGGGTGATCTTCCACGACGCCCGCTGACCGGACCGGCCGACGAACGGTCTTGAATTTATTACTTAGGACTCCTAAGTTATCGGCCATGGATGGCCCCGTTAACCAACTCGACCAGGCCCTTGTCGGCATCGAACGGCTGAGCGCCCTGCTGCGCGCACAGTCGTGGAGTGAAGACGGCACCCCGCCACTGCACCCGGCGCAGCGCTCGCTGCTGCTCGCCTTGGCAGGCAATGCCCAGGGCCTGCGCAGCGGAGAGCTGGCCACGCGCCTGGGCGTATCGGCACCAAGCGTCAGCGAGTCGCTGCGCACGCTGGAAGCCAAGGGATGGGTCCGGCGCAGGCCGGATCCGGACGACGGCCGCGCCTGGCGCATGTCGCTGACCGCATCGGGCAAACGGCTGGCCGGCCGCTTGCAGGATCCGGCCGCCGGCCTGGGCCCGCTGCTGCGGGCGTTGCCGGAACGCGAGCTCGGCCAGTTCCTGCGGGCGATCCAGCTGATGATGCGCGAGGCGCAGCAGCTCGGCATGGCCAGCGGACTGCGGACGTGCCTGGGCTGCGAGTTCTTCCGCCCCTACGCATCGTCCGACCCGAAGCAACCGCATTTCTGCGCCTATGTCGGCGCCCCGTTCGGCGACGCGCAGTTGCGCGTGGACTGCGCCGATCAGCAACCCCAATCCGCAGAGGCGCTGGCGCTCGCCGTACAGCGTTTCCGCGATGCCGTGCCTTCCTAGGCCGGTGCAAGAAGGACGGCGTCCGACTGCAATCGGACGCCGTCCGGGTCACATGTAGCAACCCCCTCCCCCCGCGTCACAGCGAACAGAAGGAACACAAGTATGAAGCAGAAGGCCGTTTTCTATCACGCCGGTTGCCCGGTCTGCGTCGATGCCGAACAGCAGCTCGCATACGCGCTCGATCCGCAGCGCTTTGAGGTCGAGATCGTCCACCTTGGCGAATCGCCGGCCCGCATCGACGAAGCCGGTCGCGCCGGCGTCAAATCCGTACCCGCGCTGGTGATCGGCGGCGCGCCGATGCACGTCAACTTCGGCGCGGCCCTCGACGACCTGCGCTGACGACCTGCGCCGTTGCCGGCGCGGTGTCTTCGCCGTGCCGGCAACAAGCGCCCCGACGCTGAATGCGTCGCCATGAGGCACTGCCATGCTCAACATTTCCAAGCCCGCGCCGGAATGGCGCGTCGATTCGTGGTTGAACACGCCACAGCCGCTTTCGCTGCAAGCGTTGCGCGGTCGAGTGATAGTGATGCTGTCTTTCCAGATGCTGTGCCCGGGTTGCGTCGCCCAGGCGCTACCGCTGGCGACACGCGTGCATTCCACGTTTCCGCACGACCAGGTCGCAATGATCGGCCTGCATACGGTCTTCGAACACCACGAGGCCATGACACCGGTCGCGCTGCGTGCCTTCGCCCACGAGTATCGACTGCGCTTCCCGATCGGGATCGACCGCCACGACGGTTCGCAGCCGTTGCCGGCGACCATGCAGGCCTACGGCATGCGCGGCACGCCGACCTGGACCCTGATCGACCGCGAAGGCCGTGTGCGCCAGCAGCACTTCGGTGAGTTCGATCCGCTGCGTCTTGGCGCGGAAATTGCCGCGTTGATGCTTGAACCGGGTGCATCGACGACGCGCGATACTGCCGGGAGCGAGGAGGTATCTTGCAGCGACGGAACCTGCGCGATTCCTTCCGACCCACATCCAGACGATGCACACGCCCATGCCTGAACCGTCGCGACCGCGGATCGATGCCCTGCTGGTTGGCCAGGTGCGCCCTTACACGCGTCCGGGCAGTACCAGCGCGATCGACAAGCGTCCGGCCGGCGATCGCGTGCGCATGGAATTGCTGGGCCTTGTCGGCGACGAGCAAGCCGACCCCCGGGTGCATGGCGGCCCCGACAAGGCGGTCCATCACTACCCGTTCGACCATTACGCGCCATGGCGCGAGGAACTGGGCGACCTGGTCGCCCCGGGGCGCCTGGATGCGCCGGGCGCGTTCGGCGAGAACCTGAGCAGCCGCGGCCTCACCGAAGACGATGTATGCCTGGGCGACCGATTTCGTATCGGCACCGCCGTGGTGGAGGTCAGCCAGGGCCGGCAGCCGTGCTGGAAGCTCAGCGACCGGCTCGGCGTTGCCGACATGGCACGGCGCGTGCAGTCCAGCGGCCGCACGGGCTGGTACTACCGCGTGCTGCAGCCAGGCGATGTGCGACTGGGCGACCTGGTCGAACTGGACGCGCGTCCCTTTCCGGAATGGAACCTGCGCCGCCTGTGCGCACTGATCTTCGAACGCAGCCTTGACGCCGACGAGTTGCGCGCCGCCCTCGCGCTGCCGCTGGTTCCGTCCTGGAGAAAGCTCATCGAGACGCGCCTGCTGCGCAGCGAAGTGGAAGACTGGGGCAAGCGCATCGACGGCCCCGACCAGCACTAAAGATTGCGGCCCCCGGGCCGATACACCGAGCAGGCAATCCCTGCGGCGGCGAATCCGCGCAAGCGCAGTGCGATCGCAGAACAGGACTCCGGTGTGTCAGCTCGAGAAAGACGAAAACCCGCCCCGCCACTGGACACCGACGCGCTGCGTGCCGGGCTGACCGAGGCGCAGGAAAAGACGCTGGGAGCGCTCGAGCACTTCCAGTGGACGCTGAAATTCGTGCGCCGGCCATTGTTCCAGGACCCGGTGCCGGTACTGGTCGACCGCGACCGGCGTCGCTGCGTGGCGCTGCGCCCTGACGGCACGCTGGACGAATCGCCACAACTGCGCAGCGGCGGCTGATCCGCCACTGCGCATGCTCAGGCCGGTTGCAGGTTCGCGTACGCCAGCACCAGCCACTTGCTGCCGGCATCGTCGAAGTTGACCTGCACGCGCGCATGCGCGCCGGCGCCTTCGTAATCGGTGACCGTGCCCGTGCCGAAGCTGGGATGGCGCACCATCGCGCCGAGCTTGATCGGCGGCGCCTCGATCGCGGCGTGGCCCATGTCTCGGCGCGGCTGCGAGTTGTACATCGGCCGCGACACCTGCACCTTCGGCCGCACTTCGTGCAGCAGCGCCGGCGGGATCTCGCGCAGGAAGCGTGACGGCACACCGTACATGTCGGCGCCGTGGATGCGGCGCGTCTCGGCGTAGCTCAGCACCAGCTTCTGGCGCGCGCGGGTGATGCCGACATAGGCCAGGCGGCGCTCTTCCTCGAGCCGTCCTGATTCCTCGGTCGAGCGGCCACTCGGGAACACGCCCTCTTCCATGCCCGCCAGGAACACCAGCGGGAACTCCAGGCCCTTGGCGCTGTGCAGCGTCATCAGCTGCACGCCTTCCTCGCCGGCCTGGGCCTGGCCTTCGCCGGCTTCCAGTGCGGCGTAGCTGAGGAAGGCGACCAGTTCCGGCATCGCCGCGGCGTCTTCCTCGTCGCTGCGGGTGAAGCGCGAGGCCACCGAGACCAGTTCGTCGAGGTTGTCGACGCGCGAGTCGAGCTGGCCGCGCGATTCGTTGAAGTAGTGGTCACGCAGGCCCGAGCGGATCAGCACGTGGTCGATCTTTTCCGGCAGCGTCATCGGCTGCACTTCGTTGTCGACGTCGTCGATCAGGGCGAGGAAGCCGGCGATGGCGTTGCGCGCCCTCGCGGTCAGGCCGTTCTCGCTGACCGTGCGCCGCGCCGCTTCCCACAGCGCGACGGCGTCGGTGCGTGCGCGACGGCGAATTTCGTCGAGCGTGCGCTCGCCGATGCCGCGCGTGGGCGTGTTGACCGCGCGCTCGAACGCGGCGTCGTCCAGGCGGGAGGCGATCAGGCGCAGGTAGGCCAGGGTGTCCTTGATTTCGGCGCGCTCGAAGAAGCGCTGGCCGCCATAGACCCGGTACGGCACCTGCTCCGACAGCAGCGCCTCTTCGAAGGCGCGCGACTGCGCGTTGCTGCGATAGAGCACGGCGACTTCACCGAAGCTGCCACCGTCGCGCACCCACTGGCGCAGGCGTTCGACCGCGAAACGCGCCTCGTCCATCTCGTTGTACGCGGCGTACAGATCGATCGGCTCGCCGGTGCCGCTGTCGGTCCACAGGTTCTTGCCGAGGCGGTCGGGGTTGTGGGCGATGACGGCGTTGGCCGCTTCCAGGATGTTGGCGCTGGAACGGTAGTTCTGCTCCAGGCGGATGGTCTGGGTTCCGGAGAAGTCTTTCAGGAACCGCTGCATGTTCTCGACCTTGGCGCCACGCCAGCCGTAGATCGACTGGTCGTCGTCGCCGACCACGAACACGTGGCCGCTGTCGCCGGCGAGCACGCGCACGAAGGCGTACTGGATCGCGTTGGTGTCCTGGAACTCGTCGACCAGGATCTCGCGGAAGCGGTGGCGGTAGTGCGCCAGCAGCGCCGGGTTGTCGCGCAGCAGTTCGTGCGCGCGCAGCAGCAGCTCGGCGAAGTCGACCAGGCCGGCGCGCTCGCAGCGCTCCTGGTACGCCTCGTAGGACTTCAGCATCACGTCGGCCCACGGATCGTTGCCGGCCGGCTGGATGTTCTGCGGGCGCTTGCCCTCGTCCTTCTGCGCGTTGATCCACCAGGCGATCTGGCGCGGCGGGAAGCGCGCCTCGTCGATCTCCAGGCCCTGCACGACGCGCTTGACCAGCCGCAGCTGGTCGTCCGAGTCGAGCACCTGGAAGCCTTCCGGCAACTTGGCCTCCTGCCAGTGCAGGCGCAGCAGGCGATGGGCCAGGCCGTGGAAGGTGCCGATCCACATGCCGCGGGCGCCGTTGCGCAGCTGCCCGTCGACGCGCGCGCGCATCTCGCCGGCGGCCTTGTTGGTGAAGGTCACCGCCAGGATGCCGTGGGTGGGCACGCCATGGACTTCATTGAGCCAGGCGATGCGATGGGTGAGCACGCGGGTCTTGCCGGAGCCAGCGCCGGCGAGAACGAGATAGTGACCGGGCGGGGCGCTGACGGCTTCGCGCTGCGCTGGGTTCAGCGCGTCGAGCAGGTGGGAGACATCCATCCGGGTATTGTACCGGGGCCGTCACCCCTGCCCCTGAAGGAAGCGACGCGTCATGCACCCCAAGCTGCTGATGCTGGCACTGCTCGCCGCGGCCCCGGCCCTGGCCGACGACGGTACGACCGTAACCAACGAACGCGTCCTCAGTGCCGGCGGCAACACCCTGCACGTGGAGCTGGTCGAGACCACCGACCCGGCCCGCATCGACGAGCTGCAGCGCTGGCTGGCCGAGGCCGCCGGGGCGACACTGACCCCGTTTGGACGCTATCCGCTGGCCGACGCGACGGTGCGCATCACCCAGATCGACAGCGACGACGACAGCCCGGTGCCGTGGGGCCAGACACAGCGCGGCGACGACGTGTCGGTGCTGCTGTTCGTCCGCCGCGATGCCAGCCTGGCCGAGCTGCGCGCGGACTGGACCGCGGTGCACGAGCTCTCGCACCTGTTCCACCCGTACCTGGGCCGCGAAGGGCGCTGGCTGGCGGAGGGCCTGGCCAGCTACTACCAGAATGTCCTGCGCGCCCGGATCGGCCTGCTCACGCCGGAGGCGGCGTGGCGCGAGCTCGACGCCGGTTTCAGCCGCGGCCAGCGCGAGCACAGCGGCATGCCGCTGGATGGACTGGGCCGGCGCGGGACCATGCGCGTGTACTGGGCCGGCGCGGCGTTCTGGCTGGAGGCGGACCTGGCGCTGCGTCGCGAGCACCGCAGCAGCCTCGATGCGGTGCTGTCGAAGTACTCGCGTTGCTGCCTGCGCGGCACCGGCCAGGTCGCGCCGGAGGCGTTCATGGCCAAGCTCGACGAGCTTGCCGGCGCGGAAGTATTCCTGCCGGCGTACCGGCGTTACGCGCAGTCGCGCGAGTTTCCCTCGCTGGACGCGGCCTATTCTTCGCTGGGCATCCAACGTGGCGCAGACGGACTGGTGTACGCCGACCGCGCCGACGCGCGGAAACTGCGCGCGTCGATCATGCAGCCAAAATCGAAACGGTAGGAGCGAGCTTGCTCGCGATCAGGCGCCACCGCTGCGGAAACGCCCGTTCGCGAGCACGCTCGCTCCCACAGGTCAGTGCGCCGCCTTGTGCGGCTTGGTGGTGGCCTGCGCCATCAGCTTGTCGGTGTAGGCAATGCCGATCGCCGACAGGATGAACACGCAGTGGATGATGGTCTGCCACATCACGCCGGCTTCGGTGTAGACCGCACCCTTCGCCACGACATCGGTCGCCGCGGTGGTGGCCGCGGTTGCGACCGCCGGATCGACACCCAGCGAACCGATGGCGATGAAGGTCTTGAGCAAATGGATCGACGAGATGCCGATGATCGCCATCGCCAGCTTGACCTTGAGCACGCTGGCGTTGACGTGGCTCAGCCACTCGGGCTGGTCGGGGTGGCCTTCCAGCCGCAGGCGCGAGACGAAGGTCTCGTAGCCGCCGACGATCACCATCACCAGCAGGTTGGAAATCATCACCACGTCGATCAGGCCCAGTACCGCGAGCATGATCAGCTGCTCGCTGAACGTGGTCGCGTGTGACATCAGGTGCCACAACTCCTTGATGAACAACACGACGTACACGCCCTGGGCGACGATCAGGCCCAGGTAAAGCGGCAGCTGCATCCATCGCGAGCTGAAGATCAGGGCCGGAAGGGGATTGAGGGTGCGTTCGGACGTTTGCGTCATGCGGCGGGGGCCTTGGTCTGCGGGCCGGCTAGGGTACCGGCGGTCCGCGGGCGCCGCCATCGCCGACCTTGCATCTCTTGGCCGTTCGGCACGCTCCCGGACCGGGCCGGCCGCTTTACACTCCGGACTCCCATAGCCAGGGCGTGACTGATGATCGACCTGCATTACTGGCCGACCCCCAACGGCCACAAGATCACCCTGTTCCTCGAAGAGGCAGGGCTGGAATACACCATCCACCCGGTCGACATCGGCGCTGGCGACCAGTTCAAGCCCGAATACCTGAAGATCTCGCCGAACAACAAGATGCCGGCGATCGTCGACCGCGCACCGGCGGACGGCGGCGAGCCGATCAGCGTGTTCGAATCCGGCGCGATCCTGCTGTACCTGGCCAACAAGACCGGCAAGTTCTTCGCCGACGACCTGCGCGGGCGCGTCGAGGTCAACCAGTGGCTGCACTGGCAGATGGGCGGACTGGGGCCGATGACCGGCCAGTACGGCCACTTCCACGTCTATGCGCCCGAAGACATCCCGTACGCCAAGGACCGCTACAAGCGCGAAGTCCTGCGCCTGCTCGGCGTGCTCGACAAGCGCCTGGCCGATCGCGAATTCATCGCCGGCCACTTCAGCATCGCCGACATGGCCGCGCACCCGTGGATCAATCCCTACACCAAGGCCCCGCTCGACCTGGAACCGTTCGCGAACCTGCGCCGCTGGCATGCGGCGGTGGCCGCGCGTCCGGCGGTGCAGCGCGCGTACGCGATCGCCGATCGCTACACCAAGCGCGAAATGACCCCGGAAATGCACAAGATCCTTTTTGGCACACCAGAGACTAAATGAAGAACTTCACCGCCCGCGGCGCCGCCGCCTGCCTGCTTGCCATGTCGATCGCAACCGTTCCCGCCCTCGCACAGAAAACCGCCCCCACCGCACCGCAGAAGCTGACGCTCGAAGCGCTGGCCGGTGATGCGCCGCTGTCGGGCCCGAGCCTGATGAAGGCGAAGATCGCGCCGGACGGCAGCCGCGTGACCTTCCTGCGCGGCAAGGAAACCAACAAGAACCGCCTCGACCTGTGGGCCTACGACATCGCCAGCGGCCAGACCGTGAAGCTGGTCGATGCCGACGACATCCTGCCCGGCGACGAGGTGCTCAGCGACGCTGAAAAGGCACGCCGCGAGCGCCAGCGCATCGCCGCGCTGAGCGGCATCGTCGATTACCAGTGGGCACCGGACAGCAAGGCACTGCTGTTCCCGCTCGGCGGCGAACTGTATGTGTATGACCTCAGCAAGTCGGGCAAGGCCGCGGTGCGCAAGCTCACCAGCGGCGAAGGTTTCGCCACCGACCCGAAGCTCTCGCCCAAGGGCGGCTTCGTCAGCTTCGTGCGCGACCGCAACCTGTGGGTGATCGACCTGGCCAGCGGCAAGCAGGTGCAGCTCACCCGCGACGGCAGCGAAACGATTGGCAACGGCGTCGCCGAGTTCGTCGCCGACGAGGAAATGGACCGCCACACCGGCTACTGGTGGGCACCGGACGACTCGGCAATCGCCTTTGCCCGCATCGACGAAACGCCGGTGCCGGTGCAGAAGCGCTACGAGGTCTACCCGGACCGCACCGAAGTGGTCGAACAACGCTATCCGGCCGCCGGCGACCACAACGTGCTGATCAAGCTCGGCGTGGTCGCACCGAAGTCCGGCGCCGCGCCGAAGTGGGTCGACCTGGGCAAGCAACAGGACATCTACCTGGCCCGCGTCGATTGGCGCGACCCGAAGCACCTGACCTTCCAGCGCCAGTCGCGCGACCAGCACACGCTGGAGCTGATCGAGAACGACCTGGCAAGCGGGAAGCAGCGCGTGCTGGTCACCGAGACCAGCAAGACCTGGGTGCCGCTGCACAACGACCTGCGCTTCCTCAAGGACGGTCGCATCCTGTGGAACAGCGAGCGCAGCGGTTTCGAGCACCTGTACGTGCTCGATGCCGACGGCGGCAATGCCAAGGCACTGACCAGCGGTGACTGGCCGGTCGACGGCGTGCTCGCGGTCGACGAAGCCGCCGGCCAGGTCTACTTCGCCGCCGGCAAGGATTCGCCGCTGGACGCGCAGGTCTATCGCGTGCCGCTCGCCGGTGGTGCGATCGCGCGCCTGTCGCAGGCCGACGGCGTGCACACCGCCAGCTTCGCCGCGAATGCCAGCGTCTTCGTCGACAACTGGTCGAACCCGACCACGCCGCCGCAGCTGGAGCTGTACCGCAACGACGGCACGCGCATCGCCGCGCTGATCGAGAACAAGCTCAGCGATCCGCAGCACCCGTACGCCAAGTTCGCTGCTGCCCAGCAGCCGATCGAGTTCGGCACGCTCACCGCCGCCGATGGCAGCACGCCGCTGCACTACAGCGTGATGAAGCCGGCCGGTTTCCAGGCCGGCAAGCAGTACCCGGTGGTGGTGATGGTCTACGGCGGCCCGGCCTCGCAGACGGTCAAGCGCACCTGGGCACCGGACTTCAACCAGTACCTGGCGCAGCACGGCTATGTCGTGTTCTCGATCGACAACCGCGGCACGCCGCGTCGCGGTGCCGCGTTCGGTGGCGCGTTGTACGGCAAGCAGGGCACGGTCGAAGTGGCCGACCAGCTGCAGGGCGTGGAATGGCTGAAGAAGCAGCCGTGGGTCGATGGCAAGCGCATCGGCGTGTACGGCTGGTCCAACGGCGGCTACATGACGCTGATGCTGCTGGCCAAGGCATCGGACCAGTACACCTGCGGCGTTGCCGGTGCTCCGGTCACCGACTGGGGCCTGTACGACACGCACTACACCGAGCGCTACATGGGCCTGCCGGCCGCGAACGTCGCCGGCTACAAGGACGCGCGCGTGCTGCAGCACATCGACGGCCTGAAGTCGAAGCTGTTGCTGATCCACGGCATGGCCGACGACAACGTGCTGTTCACCAACTCCACCGCACTGATGAGCGCACTGCAGAAGCGTGGCCAGCCGTTCGAGCTGATGACCTACCCGGGCGCGAAGCACGGCCTGAAGGGTGCGGACAACCTGCACCGCCTGCGATTGACCGAGGAGTTCTTCGGGCGCTGCCTGAAGTAATTCGACGCGGTTGGGTGAAAGCAAACGGGCCGCGATGCGGCCCGTTTGCTTTTGCGCGATGCAAAAGCTGCGTCCATGGATTCCCGCCTTCGCGGGAATGACGGGAGTGGAGCAACGTCACTGGGTCACCGCCTTCGCGGGGATGACGGGTTGATGAGCGTCATCGAAGACTGGGCGATGAAGTGCCGGAGCGGCGTTCGACGGGGCGGGGATTGCGCAGCAGCGGGACATGGATGTCCCGCGCCCCGCCTCCGGACAGGATGTCCGGCGAAGGGGCGGAGCAATCTCCGGCCCGGCGGACGACGCCATCCGGAAGGCTCACCGCAAAGACCTGCCAAGCGGACGACGCCATTCGGAAGGCTCACCCCAAAGACAAGCGCGGCCTCTCCGTGACCTTCGGGGTATAGCCTCCAGCCCGCGCAGCCGCCATGCTCGCCGGACTTTCCGCTGACCCGCGAAGCCATGATCAAGCCGCTGACCCTCGCCATCGCCCTGACCCTCGCCGCGGGCTCGCCCGCCCTGCTGCAGGCCGCCACGCCCACCACCAAGGCGGCTGCCGCCAAGGCCTCGCCGGCGTGGGTGACCAAGAGCAACGAGTACGCGCAGATCCTGCTGAAGGCGCAGGCCGAGTTCGCACCGGAACAGATGTCGTTCTTCGGCGTGCCGGGTTACGACGACCGCGTCGTCGACCTCAAGCCCGACAACGCCAAGCGCTTCCGCGATACAACCGCCAAGGCCAAGGCCGAACTGCAGGCCAGGCTCGCCACCGAACGCGACCCGAACGTGCGCCAGGACCTGGCGATCATGATCCAGGCCGCCGACGAGAACATCGAAACCAGCGCGCTCAACGAACGCCTGACCCTGCCGTGGACCGATGCACCGCAGACGGTCTTCAGCGGCATCAAGGGCCTGCTCTCGGACCAGACCCCGCCGGAGCGCCGCGCACGCGCACTCGACCGCCTCAAGGCCTACGTCGGCCAGGCGCCGGGCACCACCCCCATCACCGAACTCGCCCGCGCCCGCTACGAAGAGCGCACAGGCGACAAGGCGCTGCTGCGTCCGACCAGGCTTGAAGTCGAACAGGCGCTGGGCAACGTCGACACCTACGTCGCCGGCATCAAGGACCTGTTCGCCAAGTACAAGGTCGCCGGCGCCGACGAAGCGCTCGCAGCGATGGACACGCAGCTCAAGGCCTACGGCCAGTGGGCGCGCACCAGCGTGCTGCCGGAAGCGCGCACCGACACGCGCCTGCCGGCCGAGCTGTATGCCAACCAGCTCAAGCAGTACGGCATCGACATCGACCCGCAGCTGCTGATCCGTCGCGCCCAGGTCGAGTTCATGGAGACTCGCGCGGCGATGCAGCAGCTCGCCCCGCTGGTGGCCAAGGACAACGGCCTGAAGGTCAACGACGCGCACGACTACGTCGGCGTGATCGGCGCGCTCAAGAAGCAGAGCATGCCCAACGACCAGCTCGAGGCGCGCTACCGCACCGTCATCGACGCGATCGACCCGATCATCCGCAAGGAAGGCATTGTCGACGTGCCGCAGCGGCCGATGGTGATGCGCCTGGGCAGCGAGGCCGAGTCGGCCGCGCAGCCGGCGCCGCATTTCCTGCCGGCACCGCTGATCGGCAACACCGGCCAGCAGGGCCAGTTCGTGCTGCCGGTGTCGGTGCCGACGGCGGACGGCAAGGCGCTGTCGTACGACGACTTCAACTTCGACGCGGTGCGCTGGACGCTGTCGGCGCACGAGGGCCGTCCGGGCCATGAGCTGCAGTTCACCGCGATGGTCGAGCGCGGCATCTCGCTGGCGCGCACGATGTTTGCCTTCAACTCGGTCAACGTCGAAGGCTGGGCGCTGTACGCCGAAGCCGAGATGGTTCCGTACGAGCCGCTCGACGGCCAGCTGATCGCGCTGCAGTTCCGCCTGATGCGCGCCGCACGCGCGATGCTCGACCCGATGCTCAACCTGGGCCTGATCGACCGCGAAGCGGCGGGCAAGATCCTGCGCGAGAAGGTCGGCCTGTCGGAAGCGATGACCAAGCAGGAGCTGGACCGCTACACCTTCAACGCCCCGGGCCAGGCCGGCAGCTACTTCTACGGCTACACGCGCATCCTCGAGCTGCGCATGGAAACCGAGGTGGCGCTGGGCGACAAGTTCGACCGCCTGGCCTTCAACAACTTCCTGCTCGACCAGGGGCTGTTGCCGCCGGACCTGCTGGCGAAGGCGGTGCGTGAGGTGTTCGTGCCGGCGCAGAAGGCGAAGAAGTAAGGGACTTATCCCTCTCCCTGGCCGCCTTTGGCGGCCTGTCCCTCCCCCGCAAGGGGGGAGGGATTTGGGGCTAGCTGACTCTTGCGAGCATTCGCTGGTGGCCGATCAGGCGGGCCCAGTGCGCGCCCACGTCGGTCATGCAGACGTATCCGGCTTCACCGGCCAGGCGCAGCCAGGTGCGGGCGTCCAGGCGCAGGCGCGGCTCGGCCGCGCACAGTTCGGCGTCGAAGCCCAGGTGGCGGGCGAACAGCGCGCAGCGCGCCAGGTGATAGCGACTGCTCAACAGGGTCACGCGCGAACGCATGCGCTCGCCCAGCAGCGTCCTGGCGTTGCGCAGGTTCTGCAGGGTGTCGCGAGACTGCGACTCGAGCAGCAGTGGAGCGTCCTGCGCCATACCGCGTGCGAACAGCCCCCGCTGCGCCAGTTCCGCCTCGGTGGCCTCGCCGGGCGCACCGCCGCCAAGCAGGACGACGCTCGCCGGCGGGCTGTGCGCCCACAACGATACGGCGCGGTCCAGCCGTGCTTCGAAATCGTGGTCGATGCGCCCCTGCGGTGAATGCTTGCCGAACAGCAACACGCAGCTCCCCTGCTGCGGCCGGCAAGGCGCGCGCCTGGCCACGCGCAGGACGTGGACGAAATACCCCAGGTAGACCAGGCCGGCACTGAAAATGCAGGCCGCGCCCGCCACCGCCATCGCGTGGAGGACGTCGCGGTCGACAAACAGGGCCCGTTGGTGTGCGGTGCGGCTGGTCACTGTGAACGGGCGTATGAACGAACGTGAAGCAAGGCCGTTCAGTTTACGCCGGGGATGGGCCGCAGGGGCGCTCGCTATACTCTGCACTCTTGGAAAGAGAGTCCTGCGTGCCGCCTGCACTGAGTCCTGCCAGCCCCGCCGTCATGCCCATGCCGCCGCTGGCAATCCGCGCCTATACCGCGACGAGTGCCGTCGGCCGTGGCCGCGAGGCACTGGCGGATGCATTGCGCGATTCGCGCAGCGGACTGCGACGCAACGACTTCGGCGCGACTCCGCTGGACTGCTGGATCGGCCGGGTCGACGGGCTGGAGGACCTGCCCTTGCCCGGGCCGCTCATCCGCTGGGACTCGCGCAACAACCGCCTCGCCTGGCTGGCACTGAACCAGGACGGCATCCCCGAAGCCATCGCCGCGATGATCGAACGCCACGGCGCCGATCGCGTCGCTGTGGTCGTGGGCACCTCGACTTCGAGCATCGGCGCGACCGAGGATGCGTACGCGAACCTCGACGACGGCGCGTTCCCGGCCGACCTCGCCCGCACCGACGTGCACACGCCGCACTCGCTCGGCGAATTCGTCCAGCACGCCACCGGCCTGCGCGGTCCGGCGATCACCGTCGCCACCGCCTGCTCGTCGAGCGCGAAGGTATTCGCCCAGGCCGCGCGCCTGATCGCCGCCGGATTTGCCGATGCGGCGCTGGTCGGCGGCGTGGACACGCTGTGCGGCAGCGTGCTGTTCGGCTTCAATTCGCTGCAACTGGTGGCCGCCGAACCTTGCCGGCCGTTCGACGCCGGACGCAGCGGCCTGTCGCTGGGCGAAGCCGGCGGTTTTGCCGTGCTCGAGCGCGCGCAGCCCGGCGATGGGGGCCTGCAGCTGCGCGGCTATGGCGAGTCCAGTGATGCCCACCACATGTCCGCGCCGCATCCGGACGGCCTGGGTGCGCAGCTGGCGATGCGCGACGCGCTGGCCCGTGCCGGCATCGACGCCGGCGAAGTCGGCTATCTCAACCTGCACGGCACCGCCACGCCCGCCAACGATTCGATCGAGGCCGCAGCCGTGGCGCGGTTGTTCCCCGACAGCCTGCATGCCAGTTCGACGAAGGGCTGGACCGGCCACACGCTCGGTGCGGCCGGCATCGTCGAGTCGGTGATCGCCCTGATCGCGCTGGAACTGGGGCAATTGCCCGGCACGCTCAACAGCAGCGCGCCCGATCCGGCCTGCGGCCCGCAGATCCGTTTCCAGCCGCAACGCGCCGACATCGATTACGCGATGAACAACTCCTTCGGCTTCGGCGGCAACAACTGCTCGCTGGTGTTCGGTCGCGCATGACGCCGCTGCTGGCCCACATCGAAGGCGTCGGTTTCTGGACGCGCGGACTGCCGTCCTGGGATGCAGCGATCGCCCACGCGAGTGCTGGCACGCTCGTGGCCGACGCGCCGTCGCGGCCGTCGCCGCAGCTGTTGCCGGCCAATGAACGTCGGCGCGCACCCGAGACCGTTGCGGTCGCGCTCGAAGTGGCGATGGCCGCCTGCCACGATGCCGGGCGCGAACCGTCGACGTTGCCGTCGGTGTTCGCCTCCACCCACGGCGACCTGGGCATCACCGACTACATGTGCGCGACGCTGGCCGATGAACCGCGCTCGCTGTCACCGACGCGTTTCCACAATTCCGTGCACAACGCCGCCGCCGGCTACTGGACCATCGGCACCGGCGCGATGGCGGCGGCCAGCGCGATCAGTGCGCGCGAGGCCAGCTTCGCGCAGGGCCTGCTCGATGCGCTTGCGCACCTGGCCAGTGGCGACGAGGCGGTGCTGCTGGTCGCCTATGACGGCCAGTCCGCTGGCCCGTTGGCGCGGATGACTCCCAGCGATGGCCTGCTCGGCGGCGCGCTGGTGCTGTCGCGGCAGCCCGCTGCGGGACGCCCGCAGTTGAGCGTGCAGCTGGTGCCGTGCCACGGCGACCGTGACGCGGGCGGACCGCTGGCGACGCTGGCGGCTGCCAATGCGATGGCACCAATGCTGCCTCTATTCGACCTGCTGGCACGCGGCAGTGGCAGCGTCCGTATCGTTGCCGGTCCCGACCACGACCTCCTGGTCGAAGTCACCGGCGCGGAGGCCGCGCATGGCTGACGACCTCCACATCCCGACCCGCCCTGCCCGCCTGAGCCGCGACGACCTGGTCGTGGTCATTCCGGCGCTCAACGAGTCGCTGCGCATCCGCGAAGTGGTGGCCGGCGCGCTAGCCGAGTGCCCGCACGTGATCGTCATCGACGACGGTTCCGACGACGGCACTGCCGACCGCGTCTCCGACCTGCCTGTGACCGTCCTGCGCCACGAAGTCCGGCTCGGCAAGGGCGCCAGCCTGCGCGACGGTTTCGCCGCCGCGCTGGCGATGGGCGCACGCGGGGTCGTGACCATGGATGGCGACGGCCAGCACCTGGCACGCGACATCCCGCGCCTGCTCGCCGCGGCCAACCGTCATCCGGGCTATGTCGTCATCGGCGCGCGCCTGCACCGTCGTTCGCAGCAGCCGCTGCACCGGCGCCTGGCCAATGAGTTCGCCGACTGGGGCATCGCCTGGGGCACCGGCTATGGCGTGGCCGACAGTCAAAGCGGCCAGCGCCTGTATCCGGCCGCGGTCGCGGCGCTGGCCGAGGTGTCAGGCGAGGATTTCGTGTTCGAGGCGCAGATCCTGATCTCGGCCGCGCAGCAGCTGGGCACGCGCTGCGTGTCGGTGCCCATCGAATCGCGCTACCAGACCGTGCACGGCGACGAGCAGTTCCGCCCCAGCCATTTCAAGCCGCTGCGCGACTTCAGCCGGATTACTTCGCACATCGTCGCCGGCGTGTTCCGGCGCGGCAGCATCCCGGCGATGTTCCGCAGCATCCGCGCAAATCCGGCGCTGATCGACGACGACGAGCGCCTGGGGGCGCTCGATCCTCGTCGGGATGTGATCTCCGCGCTCGACGACGGAGCGGCGTAGGAGCGAGCTTGCTCGCGATGACACGTGTCCGGCGCGCGGTTCGCGAGCAAGCTCGCTCCTACGACAGTGGCAGCTATTTGCTCGGCGGTTGCGTGCCTTGCGGCGGCATGCCCTGCGGCTGCGGCATGGCCGGCATCTGGTCCGCCGGCGGCGGGTTGGCGACGTAGATCGCCACGCCGTGCGCGAACTTCTTGGTCGGCGAGATGCTCACGCCGATGCCGCCCGAACTGAAGTTGCCGCCGCGATAGCCGCCGTAGCTGCCACCACCGGCGCCGACGCCGATGCTGCTGCCGCCGTAGCTGTTCTCGCTGCCGACGAACAACACGCCGTTGGCGCCGAGCTTGGCCGCCTCGATGCGCAGGTTGTTGATGACGTCGTTCAACTTGTTCTGCTCGCCGTAGGTGAAGCCGCCGCTGGCGGTTTCCAGCTGGGCGATCTCTTCATAGCCACCCGGGGGCGGCGTGAAGTAGATGCGGACCTGCGAGGGATCGATCGGCGGGCGCGGCGTGCCGGTGACCAGCTGCGAGGTCGACGAACAGCCGGCCAGCAGAAGCAGGAGGGGGATCAGGGAGAGGAGGACGCGACGCATGGCGATCTCCGGGCAGGGATGATGCGCCGATCCTACGCCAGGCCACCCGGGCCGGCCAATGCGGAGTTCCTGACGTTCAGTCAGGTCATGCCACCGTCAATGCCGATCACCTGGCCGTTGATGTATCCGGCCTCGTCAGAGCACAGGAAGCCCACCAGCGCGGCCACTTCGTCGGCCTGGCCGGCGCGGCCGGCCGGCACCAGCTGCTTGATCGCCGCGGGCGCAAATGCGGCATCTGCCAGGCGGCCGGCGATCAGCCCCGGGGCGACGACGTTGCAGGTGATGCCGCGACTGCCCATCTCCCGCGCCAGCGACTTGGTCGCGCCATGCAGCGCGGCCTTGGCCGCGGCGTAGTTGGTCTGGCCGCGGTTGCCCAGCACCGCCGCCACCGACGACACGCTGACCACCCGGCCCCAGCGCGTGCGCGCCATCGGCAACAGCAGCGGTTGGGTGACATGGAAGAAGCCGTGCAGCGAGACATCGATGACCTGCCTCCACTGCTGCTCGCTCATGCCGGCCATTGGCGCGTCGTCGTGGATGCCGGCGTTGTTGACCACCACCTGGATCGCACCGTGCTCGAGCAGGCCTGCCATGGCCGCACCGGTCGCCTCGCCATCGGCGACATCGAACGACACCGCGCTGGCGACTCCGCCGGCCGCTTCGATCGCGGCCACAACCGCCTGCGCACGTTCGGCATTGCGGTTGGAATGGACGATCACCTCGAAGCCATCGGCCGCCAGGCGCTGGCAGATCGCGCTGCCGATGTCGCCGCTGCCACCGGTGACGAGGGCGCGACGGGGCTGGGTCTTGGATGCGGTCATTGCGCGGATTGTGCGCGAAACCTGGCTCCTACCGGTAGATGACCCCGGCCCTGCCACGCGCCAGTTCGACCCCGGCATGGCGGATCACGAATTCGTACTGGCCCCCTGAAGCCTCGGCGATCAGGCAATGCGCCTCGACCTCGAGCGCGCCGGGCAGGTCATCGATGCGCCCGACACGCAGCTCGACGCCACGCAACGACACCAGCATCCCCGGCTTCACCGCTTCGCCGGCGGCGCGCGCGATCAGGCCACCGTGCACGGCCATCGCCTGGGCGCCGTACTCGCACAGATGCACCGCGTGCAGCCTGCCGTTGTGACGCAGCGGATGTGCCGGGTCGCGATGCCCCTGCGAAACCAGGCGGATGCGCTCCTGGTCCCACTCGATCACCTCTTCCCACAGGCACATCGCACCCTGATGGGGAATCAGCGCGGCGATGTCCTCACGCGCCATGGCCCACCTCGTTCGCCGGCGCGCGCACGATCAGCAGCGCCAGCACGAAGTTGCAGACCACGCCCAGCGCGACGGTGGCGCCGATGGCGCGCAGCACCGGGATGCTCGAGGCGGCCAGCAGCGCGAACACCAGCAAGGTGGTCAGGCTGCAGACGATCACCGCGTGCAGCGTGCGCAATTGCTCGCTGCGGTCGTCGCCGGCGTGATCGAAGAACAACGCGTAATCCAGGCCAAGGCCGGCGGCGAGGATCAGCGAGACCAGGTGGAACAGGTTCAACTCGACCCCGGTGGCGCGCAGCACGGCCAGGATCAGCAGCGTGCTCAGCGCCATCGGCGCCAGCACCCGCAGCACGCGACGCGGCGAGCGCAACGCCACCCACACCGCCGCGGTCAGCAGCACCGCCGCCAGCGCCAGCGCCCACAGCACGCGCTGGCGGTACTGGGCCACCAGCGATTCCGACGCCTGCTTGAGGTCGAGCAGTTGCGCACCGTTGCGCGCCGCCGCCTTGGCGACGGCGGCCGGATCATTCAGCCCGCTCAAGGCCACCAGCGCGGTGACGTGGCCGCCGCGCTGCAGCAGCAGGCCTTCGACGCTGGCCGCCAGCGGCGTGCCGGCCAGGCCGCCCGGCCGCAATGCCGGGGCCTGCTTCGCGCGCTCGATATCGGCGACAAACTCATCGAAGGCGTCGGACTGGAACGGCCCGCCGCTCATGGCCTGGTCGAGCACGGCGCGCAACGCGTCGCGGTCGGGCAAGCGTGACTGGCGCGTCTTCTGCGTCGCGGCGCTGGGCAGGTAACGCGCGGCCAGGTCGTAGCCGGTGATGGCGCCGTCGTCGCGCAGGCGTTTCAGTTCCGGCAACAGTCGTTCGGAGGCCTGCAAGGCCGACTCAACGTCGGGCCGTTGCACGATCAGCACGTAGCGCACGTCGGGTGCGCCGAGTTCCGTGCGCAGTTGCGCGTCGCGCGCCAGCGCGGCGGGCGGCACCGGGGTCAGGCGGCCGAGGTCGTTCTGCCAGAACGAACCGGGCGCGAAGGCAGCCACGGCGGCAGCGACCAGCGCGATCGCCAGCACCGCACCACCGCGCAATCGCGGCCAGCGTGCCAAGCGTTCCCAGCAGCGCCCCAGCCAGACCGAATCGGCGGCATCGCGCGGCGCCGGATCGATCAGCGCCGGCAACAGGAACCGTGTCGCCAGCGCCGCCGTGGCCAGGCCGACCACGGTGAACACCGCCAGCTGCTGCAGGCCATCGACCCCGGAGACCAGGAAGGTGAGGTACGCGATGCAGGTCGACACCACACCCGTGGTCAGCGTCGGCCACAGCGCGCGCGCACTCGCCCATGGCGAGACGCCGGCGCGCTGGTGACTGAACAGATGGATCGGATAGTCCTGGACCACGCCGATCAGGGTGAAACCGAAGGCGACCGTGATGCCGTGCACGCCGTCGAAGGCAAGCGCGACCGCGCCCAGTCCGGCCAGTCCGGCGCTGGCCAGTGGCAGGCCACCGAGCAGGGGCGCCTTCCAGCTGCGGTAGGCGACCCACAGCAGCAACACGAAGACCAGGCTGTCGAGAGTGCCGATCATGCTGGCTTCGCGCGCGGTGCGGTTACCGATCTCCACCGAGAACGCGCCCGGACCGGTCAGCGACATGCGCGTGGCGGTCTCGCCGCGCACATCGGCGAACGCGGCCTGGATCGAGTCGAACGCGGCCTGCTGGCCCTTGGGATCGAACCCGGCGGCGTGCGTCTCGACCGCGAGCAGCGCTTCGCGTCCGGCCTTGTCGAACCAGACGCCGTGCAGGCGCTGCGGTGCGTTCGCCGGCTGCCAGGCTTCGGCCAGCTTGAGCGTTTCCAGGGTCGGATCGGCCGACAGCAGCGGCTCGATCATCGCCGCTGCCGGCGAGCCCAGGTCCTGCAGGCGCGCATCGAGTTGCGCACGCAGGTAGTCGGCATCGAGCGCCTGTGTATCCAGCGTCGACGACAGCAGGTAGCGGTACGGGCGCAGGTGCGACGGGATCACCTCCGGCCCCAGCGCCGCGCCGTTGGCGACCAGCTTGAACGACGGCAGCGATGCAAGACGGTCGCGCAACGATTGCGACTGCGCGGCCAGCGTCTGCGCATCCGGGCCGGTCAGGCCGATCAGCAGCAGGCGCGAGCCCGGGCCTTCGCCCAACTCATCGATCAACAGCTTCTGCGCCGGCGTCTGCGGCGACGGCATGAACTTGCGCAGGTCGCCGCTGAGCTGCAGGCGCGGGGCGACCAGCGTCGCCAGGATCAGCAGCACCACCAGCCACAGCAGCGCGAGCGCGAGGCGTCGTGTTCCACTCAATGTCGCGCTCATGCTGTCGGGCTCATCGCGCCGCGTCGCCGTGGCAGGTCGCGGCCAAGGCAGCGGCATCGGCAATGCTCGCCGCATCCACCGCGGCGCCGGCCAGCAACGTTCGCTGCGGCGGTGCGTTGCCGACCGCACGCGTCTCGATGCAGCGCAACTCGGAACCGCGCCCGTACAACGCGATGGACTGCACGCGTTTGGTGAGCGCGGCATCCCTGGGCACCATCGTCAACGTCCAGCGCTGGCGCGTGCCTTCGGCCGCCAGCGTGTAGTGCTGCTCGAGGTTGGCGCGATCGCCGTCCAACAAGGCGGCGAAATTGCTCTGGAACCCCGCCAGTTCCGGCACGCGCGACAGCGCGAACTTGCGCGGTGCCTGGCCGGCACGCGCGATCGTCGCCTCGCCCGCACGCAGTGTGGTGGTTTCGGCATAGGGCGCGCGAACCTCGCGGACCAGGGTGTCCGTGTCAGGCCGCAGGTACTGGCCCGACAGGCGCAGCGGCGCCTTCAGCAGCTTCGATCCGCGCACCTCCACGAACGGCGTGCTCGCCGGCACCGGCCGCGCGATCGCCTTCAGGATCCAGCCGGGGTCGGCCGCCGTGCCCGTTTCAGCCAGGCCCGTTCCAGCCGGGGCCGCGCACAGTGTCGCGCTTGCCAGCATCCACATCGGCGCCAGTCGCCGCGCCCACGCGCCCACCTTGTTGCGCTTGCCTGTCGTCCGCCGCGTCATCGCCATCCCAGAAATCGTAGAAGTTGAACCAGTTGTAAGGGGCGCCGAGCACCTGCGCCTGCAGCCGCACCGCATATCGCCGCACCACCGCAGCCACCGCCTCGCGCCGGTCGCGGCGCGATACATGCTGGCGCAGCGTATCCGGCCCGTCGCTGAACTCCTCGAAACGCAGGTCGTAGCGGTTGCCACCCCGGTACAGGCCGAAGGCGAGCACGACCGGCACCTGCAGCGTCGCCGCGATCAGCCAGGGCGCATTCGGAAAGGAGGCATCGTTGCCGAGGAACGGCACGCGGGTCACCGCCTCGCCGGGCGCCGCGCGGTCGACCAGCAGCGCCACCAGTTCGCCGTCGGCCAGCGCCTGCTGGATCGCCAGCACGATGGCGACGCCATCCTGTCCGGCGTCGATGACATCGGCGGCCAGGCGCGGGTTGAGCGCGTCGAGCAGCTGCGTCAGCGCAGGGTTGTGGGAAATGTCGAGGACGATCCGCACGCGCAACGCGGGCCGCGTCGTCACCAGCACGCGCAATGCGTCGAAACTGCCCAGGTGCGAGCCGAACACGAGCACTCCTTCGCCGCGATCGACGCGACGCGCCAGCGCGTCCAGGCCTTCGACGCGGATGTCGAAGCGCGAAAGCTGGCCGCTTAGCAGGAACACGCGATCGAGGATCGTGGCGGCGAAGGTGTGGATGTGGCGCGCGACGTCCAGCCACCCCGGCGGCCGTCCGAGCACGCGTGCCAGGTACTCGCGCGAGGCGCGGCGTTCCGGGCCGCGCACCAGCAGGAAGTAGGCGGTGATCGGATACAGGCACAGCCGCGCCACGGCACGACCGCCATAACGGGCGATGCTGCGTATCAACCAGATCGCGAACCTGCCGCCGCCCTCCGGACGCTGCTTCCAGTGCGCGTTCAAGGCTTTTGTTCTTCGGCGGCGGCGACGTCGCCGCTGACCAGCAGCGTGTCGCCGCGCAGCACCCGGAAGCGCCAGCGCGGCGCGGCGCCCTCCAGTTCGATGTGCGCCTCCTCGCCCGGCAACAGCGGCTGCACGAACTTGACCTGCGGCAGCCGCAGCGGCGGCAATGGCCCGTGCATCGCTTCAATTGCCTCGATCACACGGTCCAGCAGCACCACGCCGGGCACCAGCGGTCGACCCGGGAAGTGCCCGGGCAGGCTGGGATGGTCGGCGGGGATGACGAAACGCATGGTGTGGCGGCGGCTGGACCGGGCGAGACAGACAGGATAAGGCACCGGCGGGACGCGACCCGCATCGCGTTACCGTCCTGGCTGCATCGTCGGGCGGCGCCTGCGGGCTAAGCCTCGCCGGCCACCACCACGCCATAGCCCAGACCGTGGAAGGTCCGGATCATCGGCGACTTGAAGGGACGGTCGATCGCGTTTCGCAGCTGGCACACGTGGGTGCGCAACAGGGCTTCCTGGGCATGGTCCAGCTCCCGCCCCCACAGGTCCCGGACCAGCTCGCGATAGCCAGCCGGCTCGGGCGCGACTTCCAGCAACGCCCGCAACAGCCGCCTGGACGATGGCCGCAAGCGCAGCATCCTGCCCTGCCGACGCACCTCCTGGCTTTTCAGGTCGTACTCCAGGTCGCCGGCGCGAAGCACCGGGCCCCCTTGGCGTCGGCGATGACGGCGATGCATGCCGACGAGCCGCGCATTGACCTCCGCGAACGCGATCGGTGCGTACAGGTAATCGTCTGCGCCGCCGTACAGCGCCGCCAGGCAAGGCTCAAGCTTCGCGCACTGTGCCACTACCAGCAGCGGAGTGGTCAATCGCAGGACCTCGCGCAAGCGGCGGCAGACCTCCACGCCATCGCAACCCTGCGACCGGGCCAGCACGATTGCATCGAAGCGGCAGTCGGCGGCCAGCTTCAGCCCATGGCGGTCGCTGCCCGCGTAGTCCAGTTCGTGGCCGCATTGCTCGAGATAGTGGCAAAGCTCCGCGGCGTGAAATGCATCATGGTCGATCAGCAGGATCCGCATGACCGGATGAGGGCTGCAGGCCAGGCTCGTCGGAGCTTCAGCAGGAATGGCGTACTCACGGAAGTATGCCTTCGACGCAATGCCATCCATCTGGCGGAGATTGTGAGTCGTTGCCGTCTCAGGTATGCCCAAGGATACATTCGAGACGACCCCAAAGAGCGACCCAAACGCACTCCCCATGCTTCCTGACACTCGCTCCGCACCCCGCCGCTTGATGCATGCGCTGCCTGCATGAAGGTCGGCCATCGCTCCGTTCTGTCCAAAAACACGAATCCGACTTTCGCCTGCACCATCACGCGAGTTCGTCGCGGCATGGGAGCAGCATGCAAAGCTGACAATGCCAATGAATGCAATCGAAGCATTGAATCGCACAATGACCTCCTTGTTCTAGCGAGCGAATAGGCGATATCAGACCGCGCCCAACTAGACGCTCCAGTCACGAACTATAGAACGACGCACAGTAGGAAAACGATACCCACGCTGCGGACCATAACGAGATCGAGCTTTCTCCACACACCGACCTTCATCGAGCCAATATGGAACGCTATTGTCATCGTCGGAAGTAGCACGATGTCCGGGGCAAATAACCAACCCTTCGTGACGTGATCGTTCCATCTGGATAGCGTTGTAGTTCGATCACGCGACCAACAGGCTGTGTCACGCCCCAATGTCCAAACTAGTCGGACGCCCGCGCTGGAATCTATGGTTCAAGTCTGCAAATTCCCTCAGGGAAGGCCTCAGCGCTGTCCAGTGATGGTCCGATGGATGGATCCACTGCGGTGATCGTTACGCCGGGATGAAGAGCACAGGCCGCAGGCGCCTGGGTTGATGGCGATAACAGGTCCCGGCAACGACAGCACGGTCGTTTCGACTAAAATGCACGCGCACTCCCGCCGCAAATTTGCAGCCCGCAAGGAGCAAGCCGTCATGCCAGTACGAGTCATTCTGGCCGATGACCACCCCATCGTTGCCGCCGGCGTCCGCCAGCTGCTGGAACACGACAGCAGCACCAGCGTCGTCCACGTCGCGTCCTCGACGGACGAGTTGATGGGCACGCTGGCGAGCACGCCTTGCGACCTGCTGATCACCGACTTCAGCATGCCCGGCACTACCGCGCCGGACGGCCTGTCGATGCTCGGAACGATCAGGCGCAAGTGGCCCGACCTGGCCATCATCGTGCTCACCCGCATCTCCAATCCCGCGGTACTTCGCAGCATTCGCGACACCGGCGTGCGCGGCTTGATCAACAAGTCGGACGCTCTGTCCGAGCTGCCGCAAGCGGTTCTGACGGTGCTCAACGGGCGCACCTACATCGCCAAGGCGGCGATGAGCCTGCTCGAGAGCGCAGAGGCCACGCTCGCCACGTCTGCCGAGGCAGCGTTGTCGCCCAAGGAAACCGAAGTCCTGCGACTGTTCGCCTCGGGAAAGAGCGTCAAGGACATCTCGCAACAGCTCAACCGCAGCTCCAAGACCATCAGCAACCAGAAGCTGTCGGCAATGGAGAAGCTGGGCATCCGTTCGGATGTGGAGATCTTTGCCTACGCATCCAGCCACGGGCTGCTGTCCTGAACCAGCGCGTATCTCGTTGGCTCCTTCCGGGGAAGGAAGCAGCCCGGCCGCATCAGTGCAGTTCTTGCAAAGAAGTCCAACGCGGCTTGCACATCACTGCGACAGCGTCTGCTATGACCTGTCCCACGCTGTGTCAGAGCGGGTGACTTAGGCTCGGAAGTCGCCCGGACCTGCCCTGCTGGTTTCAGATGCGTCGCCTGCGTTGCTCCCGATCCTGTACGCAGCGGCTTTGGCCGAGCGCATTGCTGCTGCTCCTGCTGCTGTCTTGCACGGCGTTGCGGGGCGCGCTGTGCCAGTCGCGCCCGCTTCCCCCGCTGGATGCCCAGGAGCAGGCATGGCGACGCGCGCACCCGGTGCTTCAGGTGGGCGTTTTCGCCGGCGACCACATGCCCGTTGAAGCCTGGGTCGGAGGACAACCACAGGGGCTTGGCATCGATTACGTGAGCCTGCTGGCAGCGCGTGCCGGCCTGCGCCCCGAGTTCCATCCGTATACCGATTGGGCAGCAGTCGCGTTCGACGGCACGGCTGGCGACCAGTTCGATCTGTTGCCCGCGCAAGGCATCACCCCGGAGCGACGCGACCATTTCGATTTCCTCAAGCCCTACGCGACCATCGTTCCGGTACTGGTCGTTCGCAAGGGCGATGCGCGCATCCGCGGTGACGCCGATCTGGCGCGCGCCCGGATCGTGATCGAGCGCCGCTTCCGCACCGCCGAGCACGATGTCGTCCAACGTTATCCGCAAGCCACCGTTGTGTACTCGAACGACGGCCACGATGCGCTGGACATGCTCGCGCACGGCCAGGCAGATGCCTACGTCGGCACGAGCACCGCGCGGACGCGGGCGCTGCTGGACCGGCGGCCCACCGACGACCTGGTGCTGCTGGCGTCGCTGCCGCTGCCGACCTATGACATCGCCCCGGTGGTTCGCCGCGGCAATCCCATGCTGCTGCAGATTCTCCGCAAGGCCGAGTCCACGGTCACTTCCGCGGAACTGGCGCAGTTGCGCCTGCGCTGGGGCATGACCGAGGACGCCGCAACACGCTCACGCAACACCCGCGAACCCAGCGTCGACGAGCGCGCCTGGCTGCGGGGGCTGCCGACGTTGCGCGTCGGCTACGAACTGGATCGCCATCCCTATTCCTTCGTCGACGGCGAGGGCGAGTTCGCCGGACTGACTGCCGACTACCTGCGCATCGTGCAGCGCGACCTCGGCCTGCGGCTGGAGATGGTGCCCGCCGCGGATTGGGACAGCTTGCAGCGCATGGTCCGTTCGCACGAGATCGACCTGATCGCGGCCGGCACCGCGCGCGATTTCGATCCGCTGGAGGTGTCGTTCGCGCAGCCCTACGAATATTTCCCGCAGGTGATCGTGGCGCGCAATGGCGGGCCGCCGATCACCCGCCTGCGCGACCTGGTCGGCAAGCGTGTGGCGTTTCGCAAGGAAACCGCGCTGCTCGCGCTGCTTCGCGCGCAGCTGCCGGGGACGCGACTGCTGCCAACGGCCAGCAACGAGGCCGGTTTGTCCGCGCTGGCCAAGGGCGAGGCCGATGCATTCGTCGGCACGCTGCCGGCGATCGACTCGCTGATCCGCAGCCGATATGCCGCGCAGCTGCGGGTGGTCGGTCCGGCAGGCATGGACCAGGAACTGGCGATTGGCGCACGCCCGGAGTTCAGCGCGCTCCTGCAGATGATCGATCGCAGGCTCTCGCTGCTGGACGAAGGCACCAAGGCCGGCATCCGCAGCCGATGGATCTCGAGCGAGTACAACTACGGCGTGCCATGGAAGTGGGTGATTGGCGCCGCGCTCGCCGGATTGCTGGTGCTGGGCCTGATCCTGGCGGCTTACGCGAGGCTGCGGCGGGCCGCCAGCGCGCAACGCGCCGCCGAGCAGGAGCTGGCGGCGCAGTCGGGGTTCCGCCAGGCGCTGCTGGAGATCATTCCCTATCCGGTGTTCGTCAAGGACGCCGAAGGTCGTTTCCTGGGCGTCAATCGCGCCTACGAGGAGCAGATGAATTGCCGGCGCCAGGACCTGCTTGGCAAGACCCTGCTGCAGACCCCGCATTTGCGCGGCGTCGATGTCGAACAGCTGCAGGCGGAGGACCTGGCGGTGCTCGCTTCCGGCCGCGGCGCGCGACGCGAGCTGCAACAGCCGGGGGCCGACGGGTCGGTCCAGAGCGTGATCGTCTGGTTGTTGCCCTTCAGCGATCCGGGCAGCGGCCGGAACATCCTGCTGGGCACCTTCGTCGACATCAGTGAGGTGCGCGCGGCCGAAGCCAGGGCGCGCAGTTCGGAACAGCGGCTGTCGGAGTTCGCACAGGCCATACCAGGCGTCGTGTTCCGACTGTGCATCGGCCCGGATGGAAGCCGGCGTTTCACCTACGTCGCCGGCGATTCGGCCGGGCTGCTGGGACTGTCAGCCGAACAGTTGACCTCGGATGAGCCGGCACTGTTCGCGCGCGTCCATCCCGACGACCAGGGCACGGTGGCGGCCAACGTCGGCGAAGCGGCGACGTCGTTGCGGCCGATGCGGGCATTCGACTTTCGCGTGCAGGTGATTGGTCAATGGCGCTGGCTGCGGACCGAAGGCGGGCAACCGCGCCGGCTGGCCGATGGCAGCGTGGAGTGGAGCGGCTACTGGATCGAAACCACGCTGCTGCACGAACAGGCGGCCGATCTGATCGCGGCCAAATCGCAGGCCGAGGCGGCGACCGCGGCCAAGAGTGCGTTCCTGGCGGCGATGAGCCACGAAATCCGCACGCCGATGGCCGACGTTCTGGGCCTGGTCGAGCTGATCGAGCGCACGCCACTGGATCGCGACCAGGCCGCGATGACCGGCATGGTGCAGGACTCGGCGCGTTCGTTGCTGCAGATCCTCGACGACATCCTCGACTTCTCGCGCATCGAATCGGGCCACCTGCGCATCGAGCGCGCGCCGTTCGACCTGCGTGAACTGCTCGATGGCGTCGTCGGCCTGTTTCGTGCGCGTGCGCATGGCAAGGGGCTTGGCCTGCATTGCATCGTCGACTGGCGCCTGTCGGGCACCTATGAGGGCGATGCCGTCCGCATCCGCCAGATCGTCACCAACCTGCTGAGCAACGCGATCAAGTTCACCGCGCGCGGCTCGGTCACCGTGCGTGCCGAGCTGGTCGCGCTGCGTGCCGGTTCGCAGGACCTCAGCTTCAGCATCATCGACACCGGCATCGGCATCGAGGCGGACAGTCTGGCGCGTCTGTTCCAGCCATTCACCCAGGCGGAGGACTCCACCAGCCGCCGCTACGGCGGCACCGGGCTGGGCTTGAGCATCAGCCGCCGGCTGGCGCGGATGATGGGTGGCGACGTCACCCTGGCCAGCGTTCCAGGCGACGGCACGAGCGCGCTGTTCGCACTGCCGCTGCGCGCGATCGCCCCTGTTGCGGTGCGGGCGGAGTTGGCAGGCAAGACCGCAGGGCTGATCTCCCGCCAGGAGCTGGTCCTGCGCGAACTGACCAATGCCCTGTCCGCGCTGGGATTGCAGGTGGTCGAGATCGATCGTTCCCAGTGGCGGCAGATGTCACCTGGCGACGTCGACCTGCTGGTGGTCGAAGCCGACGAGGCACGCGAACTGGACATCCCGCCCGACGTGCCACGCCTGCTGGTCGACACGGGCGAACACGGCAGCTGGCGACCGATACCGAACGGCATACGCGTGTCCGGCAGTCCGCTGCTGTGGCGCGACATCGTCGATGCCTGTTGCCGGATTTTCGGTGCGCCCGCTCCACAGGCGCCGTTGCCGCACGCCATCGCGCCGGTGCGATCCAGCGCCCGGATCCTGGTGGCCGACGACCATCCCACCAACCGTGCACTGGTGGCGCGCCAGCTGGACATGCTCGGCCACCACGCCACCGTCGTCGCCGACGGCAACCTGGCGCTCGATGCCCTGGCGCAAACCCGCTACGACCTGTTGATCAGCGACTGCCACATGCCGAACCTGGACGGTTACGCGTTGGCGCGGCGGATCCGCGCGGCCGAACGCGCAGGTGACCATCTGACGATCGTCGGAATTTCCGCCAGCGCATTGCCCGAGCAGATCCAGCGCTGCCGCGATGCCGGCATGGACGATTTCCTGACCAAACCCATCCGGTTGCAGGCATTGGCGACCCTGCTCGCCAGTCACCTTGGCGGTTCGCCCTATGCGGTGCCGCCGCCGGCCGCGCTGCCGGCCGAACCGCCCGCCGACGTGCCTGGACAGATGCAGTGGCTGGCCACGCTGACCCAGGCCTTCGGCGGCCGCGGGCAGGTTCGCGGGTTCATGCTCGAACTGCTGGCCACGTGCCGGGCCGACGAGGCCGAGTACGACGGCCTGGAAACGCAGGACGACCGGGTGCGGCATGAGTTGCTGCATCGCATGGAAGGCGGCCTGGACATCATCGAGCCGCTGCGCACGAGCGTTGCCGAGGATGCCAGCGGTCCGGGCCTGATGGCGCGACGCGCCGCAGTGCATGAGCGACTGCGGCAGCTGGAAGTGTTGATCGCGGGACTCGGTGCGGCAGGGCCGGACGCGGCGTCGTGATTCAGGCGAACAGATCGCGCCAGAACTTCGGGCCAAGCGCGGCCATCTGCCGCAGGAAATCAAGCAGGTTGCGGTACGGACGGTGCGGGAACAGTTGCCGCCTCAGCGCGTACTCGCCGAGGAAGAAACCGCCGACGATGCCGTAGTTGGCCAGGTTGGCGAACCACGACCACTGCGATTGGGTGATCGATACCGCCGGGATGTGGCCGAGCCGCGCCAGTACGCCACCGGGCACCGCGATCGTGGCGAACACGCCGTTGGCCAGCGCGAGCAGCGCAAGCACGGCGGCCCAGGCGGCAGTGAGCTTTCGCGAGTAGCGGTAAAGATCCGTCGCCAGCGCGGCCGGCACGGTGCGTTCCATCGCCGCGACAATCTGCGTGATCAACGCTTCGCGTGGCGCGACCAGGCTGCGGCCGAACAGCCATGCGACCAGGCCGACGAACAGCATCGGCGGCGCCAGCAGCAGCAGTTGCGCATACGGCGTGGCGGCCAGCCAGACCAGGCCGACGCCGAGCAGCAGCGCCAGCGCCCAGGCCCAGAGGCGGCGTTCGAGCATCGGCACGGCCAGCACCAGCACCACCAGGTCGGCCAGTGCGATCGCCGCCGAGGCGCCGCCGCCGTCTTCGCTGGCCCAGTGGGCGAGCAACGGGTAGGCGACCGCCAGGATCAGCGGCAGCAGTGCGGCAGGGTTCAAGGGATGGGGCTCAGGCGGTCTTGTGCTGTTCGATATGCGCGGCCAGCGCGCGCAGCGAGGCGAAGATGCGGCGGTTTTCGTCGCTGTCCGAGCGCAGCTGGAAGCCATAGCGCTTGGAGATCGCCAACGCCAGTTCCAGGGCGTCGATCGAATCCAGGCCCAGGCCTTCGCCGAACAGCGCCGCTTCCGGCTCGATCTGCTCCGGTGCCACGTCCTCGAGGTTCAGGCTTTCGACCAGCAGCTGCGCCAGCTCGCGTTCGACGGGGCTTTGTTCAGACATCGGGGAATCCACGGTTCTAAAGGGCGATCAGGCAAAGGACGATCAAGGGGCGCAACGATCCGGCATCGCGGCGTTGTGCGCAACCTTCCCCTCTCCCTGGCCGCCCGTGGCGGCCTGTCCCTCTCCCACAAGGGGAGAGGGGCGCAACCGGGCGCCTGGCGTTTGCCCTCTCCCCTTGCGGGAGAGGGACAGGCGCGAAGCGCCAGGGAGAGGGGGGCCTTCCCGTATCATTCGCACATGACCGAAACCGCACCTGCCCCCGCACCGGCCGACGCCACCGCGGCCGCGGACCTGAATGCGCAGCACCCCCATCCGGATCCGATCGACACCGACGTACTGGTGATCGGCGGCGGCCCGGCCGGCACCACCGCCGCCACCCTGCTGGCCCGTCGCGGCTGGCGCGTGCTGCTGCTGGAGAAGGACCGCCACCCGCGCTTCCACATCGGCGAGTCGCTGCTGCCGATGAACCTGCCGATCCTCGAGCGCCTGGGCGTGCTCGATCAGGTCAAGGCAATCGGCACCTTCAAGCCGGGCGCCGAGTTCCCGATCGATGCCGACAACTACAACACCTTCCGCTTCGAGCGTGCGCTGAACCCGCAGTTCGGCTACGCCTACCAGGTCAAGCGCGAGGAGTTCGACGAAGTCCTGTTCCGCCATTCGCAGGCCAACGGCGTGGATGCGCGCGAGCGCCACCGCGTCGAGCGCGTCGAGTTTGCCGCCGATGGCCGCCCGCAGCTGGTGCACGCGCGCGATGCCGACGGCAATGCGATCACGATCAAGCCCCGCTACATCGTCGATGGCAGCGGTCGCGATGCCTTCTTCGGCAGCCAGCTCAAGCTCAAGAAGAAGAACCCGCTGCACCAGTCGGCGGCGATCTTCAGCCACTTCAGCGACGTCGAGCGCCGCCCCGGCGAGGACGCCGGCAACATCACCGTGCAGCGCTTCGCCCACGGCTGGATGTGGCTGATCCCGCTGCGCGAGGGCGTGATGAGCGTCGGCGCGGTGTGCTTCCCCGAGTTCCTCAAGCAGCGCCGCGGCGAAACCGAGGCGTTCCTGATGAAGGCGCTGGAGTCCGAGCCTTCGGTGTGGAAGCGCATGCGCAACGCCAAGCGCATCGCCCCGGTGCACGTCACCGGCAACTACTCCTATACCTGCACGCAGATGCATGGCCCGGGCTGGGTCATGGTCGGCGACGCCTACGCCTTCGTCGATCCGGTGTTCTCCTCCGGCGTGTACCTGGGCATGAACAGCGCCGAGCAGGCCGCGCAGGTCGTCGATGGCGCATTGCGCGATCCGTCCAGCGAGGCGTCGCTGCAGCGCGCGATGAGCAAGCGCCTCAAGCGCGGCCTCAAGCATTTCCAGTGGTTCATCTATCGCTTCACCACGCCGGTGATGCGCCACCTGTTCAACCACCCGCGCAATTACTGGCAGGTCGAACAGGCGGTGATCTCGATGCTGGCCGGCGATGTGTTCGACAACCCGGCGGTGCTGCGCCGGCTGCGCGTGTTCCGCTTCATTTATGCCATGACGGCGCTGAGCATGGCGCCCGAAGCGCTGCGCGGCTGGCTGCGGCGACGTCGCCAGGTCGGCGTCGACGTCGGCCTCGGCGGCGGTCGCGACACGCTGCAGCCTGGCAACGGAGACCTGCAGTCGTGAGCGCCGTACGCCCCATGTTGCAGCCACCGCATCTGGCAGTGGAGTACGTCGACGCATCCGACCCGCAGCCGTTGCTGGACGACAACAACACCCTGGCGGTGATCGGCTTCGGCAGCCACGCTGCCCATCACGACGATCCGCGCTACCTGCGCGTGGCGCTGCAGCCGCACGGCCCGGCGCCGTTCGAAGTGTGGCGCGGCAATGGTCCGGTGATTCGCGGCCGCGACGGCGATGTCGCCTGGGCGGAGGACGGCGCGCTGCAGTTCGGCGCCATCGAGCTGGACGAGGCGCCCGGTCCGGGCGGCATGAGCGACATCGAAGCGACGTCCGACCGTCTGTACGCGCGACTGTCCGGGTTCCTGCAGCAGCGCGGCTACCCGCACCTGCTGCGCGTGTGGAACTACCTCGACGGCATCACCCACGGTGAGGGCGACGAAGAGCGTTACCGCCAGTTCTGCGTCGGTCGCGCCCGCGGCCTGGGCACGGTCGATCCTGGCTCGCTGCCGGCGGCGACCGCGATCGGCCGGGTCGACAGCGAGCGCCGCCTGCAGGTGTACTGGCTGGCCGCACGAGTGCCGGGCACGCCGCTGGAGAACCCGCGCCAGATCAGCGCCTACCGCTACCCGCGCCAGTACGGCCCGCAGCCGCCGAGTTTCGCCCGCGCGATGTTACCGCCGGCCGACGGCGCGATGCCGTTGCTGCTGTCGGGCACCGCCGCCATCGTCGGCCACGAGTCGCGCCATATCGATTCGGTGGTGACCCAGCTCGACGAGACGCTGGCCAACTTCGACAGCCTGCTGACCGCTGCGCGCGCGCAACGCTCGACGCTGCCGGCGCAGTTCGGTCCGCACTCCCGACTGAAGGTGTATGTGCGCCAGCTCGACGAGATGGACGCGGTGGCAGCAGAGCTCGACGCGCGACTGGGCCCGGACGTTCCGCGCATCCTGCTGCACGCGGCGGTGTGCCGGCGCGAGTTGCGCGTGGAGATCGACGGCGTGCACGCCTGACCTGGCAATCGTCATCCCCGCGCAGGCGGGGACCCAGTGTCTTCAGTGCAGTTCGCGGGCAACGTCCATGGGTTCCCGCCTTCGCGGGAATGACGGAACGTTAGGCGCTGCCGTCCGTCACTTGCGTTGCGCCCCGGTCCGGCTATCGTGCGAGCAAGACAGTCACTACCTGACTGGGGAGACACCGCAATGGGTTTGATCAGCCTGCTCTGGGGCATCGTCGCCATGATCTGGATGGTGGTCGCCCTCATTCCATTCCTTGGATGGGGCAACTGGTTCTCGATTCCCTTCGCCGCGGTCGGCGCGATCATTGCCGCGATCGGCATCCTGTTCACCAGCCCCGGCAATCGCGGCCGCGCCAAGACCGGACTGGTCCTCAACGGCATCGTGATCATCGTCGGCATCGTCCGCCTGGGCATGGGCGGCGGAATCATCTGAAGCTGACGCAAGCAAGGGCCGCGCACAGGCGCGGCCCTTGTTCTTTCCTGCTTCTGCGATCGCTTACAGATCGATGCCGAAGCCAATGCCCGCCGAGCGGTCGTCACTGCTGAAGGCGCCGCCGATGCTGATCGAGGCGCGGTCGCTGATCTCCTTCGAGTAACCGACCGACAGCGCGCTCTCGCCGTTCTGCCAGCCGGCGCCGACACCGATGCGTCCACGCGGGCTGCGGCTGTGGGCGGCGTTGGTCGCCATGTTCGTCATTGCCGAGGTCATCGCACCCTGGCGGTCGATGCGGTCGTCGAGCCTGCCCAGGCGATAGCCCACGTCGTCACGCAGTCCGGAGAACTCGTCGCTCAGTCCCTGGAAGCGGCTGTCGGTGTAGGCGTTGGCCGAAGACAGCGTTTGTGCGTTGCCGGTCTTCAGCTGCTGCACGTTGACGGCATCGGTGGCGTTCACGCCGGCCGCGACGTTGGTGACCTGGCGCTCGTGGCCGGCCGTACCCACCGACACGGCATTGGCGCGATCGGCGACCGAGTTGTTGCCCAGTGCCACCGAGTTTTCTGCCGCGGCGCTGGCATTGTTGCCGATCGCGACCGCATTGCTGCCTGCGGCCGTGGCACTGTCGCCGATGGCGGATGCGCCGGCACCGCTGGCATCGGTGTTGTAGCCCAGCGCCACGCCCGGCGTGCTGCCGGCATTGGCCGGCGCGGACGCCGGCGTCGGCGTGCCGTTGGCAGCGACGAAGTCCGGTGCGCCCTTGCCGCCGCCGGTGGCTTCGATCGAGGTGACACGGTTGTCGATGCTGGTGATCGCGCCATTGAGGCTGTCACGCAGCGCCGCGATCTGGCCGCCGTTGACCGCATCGCGGCTGCCGTTGGCAATCGCGCCATCGCGGACGTTGGTCACCAGCGTGCCGGCGACACCGCCGCCCAGCGTGACCTGGCCCTTGGCGGAACCGGCGTCGTACACCACTGCATCGAGCGTCGTACCGGTGCCATCGACCAGCCCCACCTGCTTGAGCTGGGCGAGATTGACTGCATCGGTGTCCTCGCTGCCGGCAGCGACGTTGGTGATCTGGCGCTCGGCGCCCGCAGCCCCCACGGAGATCGTGTTGGCACGATCGGCCACGGACCGGGCGCCCAAGGCCACGCTGGAATCTTCCATGGCCGTGCTGTACAGACCGATGGCAATGCTGGAGTCGCCGCTTGCGTGGCTTACCGGTCCCAGCGCAATGCTGGAATCGCTCGTGGCCCTGCTGTTCACCCCGAAGGCCATGCTGGAATCGGCCGTAGCTTCGGCCAACGTGCCGAGGGCGATGGTGTCGGCATCCGTGGATTGGGAGTCGTGCCCGATCGCGATGGCAGCGTCGACCGGCGCCTGACTACCGGCTCCGATCGCGATGCTGTCAGCGGCAAATGCCGCCGGCGAGAGCAGTGCCAGCCCTGCCGACAATGCAACCGAATTGAGCGTCGGCCAGTGGCTGCGACGGCGGATGGTGTTGCTCATGCAAACGACTCCAGGTGACTTCGAATTTGGAGGCGAAGCCTAGGGTTGCGGCGGCAACCTCGTCACGCTCGAACACTCACGAGTTCTCTCCGATACTCACCGCGCGTCGATCAGCACGTAGCCCTGGCCGTGCACCGCGTTGAGCGGAAGCGACTGGCCACACGCGCCCGCCACCTTTCGGCGCAGGCGATAGATCAGCGAATCCAGGCGATGCGTATCGAAGTCGTATACGTTGCTGGTCAGTACCGCGATCAACTCCTCGCGGGTGACTACCTGCCCCGGTGTCGCCGCCAGTCTCGTCACCACGCGCCGCTCGGCCTCGGTCAATGCAACCGCCTCGCCCGACGGCGACACAAGACACCAAGCGTTTTCGTTGACGTGCCACCGCTTGGATTCCAGTTGCGATGGCGGGATGAGCCTTCGTGCGAGGCTGCGCAGCGTGGCCGCGAGCAGTTCCAAGTCCACCGGCTCGGCCAGGCATACATCGGCACCGTTGTGCAGGCCCCGCAGTTTTTCCCCGATGCCGCGATCAACGAGCAGCACGATGCCCATGCTCGGAAAGCTGCTGCGAATTTCGCCGACCAGCCGCGGACCAGCGTCGTCTTCCCGCTGACCGCAGATCAGGGCAATCGGGAACGTCCCTGCCCGCAGTTGCGCGCGCAGCGACGCCGGCGTCCCGCACGCGTCCACCTCGAAGCCGAACGCCGCAAGGCCGGGCCGCAGGGCTCGTTCTCGCGGCGCGGACTCGCCTTCGAGCAAAGCAATGCGCAACGCGCTTGCGGTATTGGCCGTTCCGTTCATGGGTCCCTGCTTCCCGATCCTGACGCGCGACTGGGGTATTGGGCCGGCGATGCTAGGTAGCGCCCGGATCACCGTCTATGGGATCCATCTCACGCACGGATACCGGCAAGCCTCCGTACAGCCAGCCTCCTCACGGGCCATATGCGCATATGCCTCTTCGGCATGAGCAGGTGACGCAAAACCTTTTCCCTCGCGGCGGCGGCCCGGCCAGAGTCGCGCCATGGATGCCGCTTGGACGCAGGCACCCTTAAGCTGCCCCTTCCCCATACCTGAACAGGAGCCGGCGATGCCGACCCCGCACCGAACGTCGTCCCCCGTGGCCTGGCTGAGCGGCGCGCTGGCCTGCGCGCTGGTCGCCCCCGCCCAGGCTCAGACCGCCCCACCGACCGTCGAAGAACTCGCCCGCCGCCTGCAGGCCATCGAGCAGCGCCTGGGCACCGCCCCGGCTGCGACGGCGACCGCCGACAATGCCGCCGGATTGAGCGACCTCGACCAGCGCCTGCGCGTGATCGAACGCAAGCTCGAGCTGCAGTCGGAGGAAGCCGCCACCCGCGCCGCCAGCACGCCGACCGTCAGCCTGAGCGCCAGCAAGGGGCTGTCGGTGAAGTCGCCGCCGCCGGGCGATATCGAGGTGAAGTTCAAGGGCCTGGTGCAGGGCGATGGCCGCTTCTACTTCGATGACGACCAGTTCCCGCAGAACGACACCTTCCTGATGCGACGGATCGAACCGACCATCGAGGGCACGTGGGGTTCGCTGATCGGATTCCGCGTCACCGCGCAGCTGGCCGGCGACAGCGCGACCACCAGCGACGTCTACCTCGACCTCAAGTTCGATCCGCGCGCAACGGTGCGCATCGGCAAGACCAAGGTGCCGGTCGGGCTCGAGCGTTTGCAGTCCAGCGGTTCCACCGCGCAGGTCGAGCTGGGCCTGCCCGGCGAACTGGCGCCCGGCCGCGATATCGGCGTGCAGCTGCAGGGCGAGCTGGCCAAGTCCACGGTCAGCTACGCACTGGGTGTCTACAACGGCGCGGTCGATGGCCGCGACGGCTCCACCACCAACCCCGACAACGATTTCGAAGTTGCGGCCCGCGTGTTCGTCGAGCCGTGGAAGAACGATGGCAATGCACTGTCGGGCCTGGGCTTCGGCATCGCCGGCAGCACCGGCGACAAGGAAGGCGTCGGCAGCAACTTCCTGCCGCGTTACCGCTCCTCGGGGCAGGTGCAGTTCTTCAACTATCGCAGTGCGGTCGCCGCCGACGGCGAGAACACCCGCTGGTCGCCGCAGGCCTATTACTACCGCAACGCCTTCGGCCTGCTTGGCGAGTACATCAATTCCAGCCAGGACGTCCGACTGCCGGCCACCGGCGCGCGCGAGACGATCGACAACAGCGCCTGGCAACTCAGCGCCGGCTATGTGCTCACCGGCGAGGACGCCGGATACAAGGGCGTAACCCGGCCTAACCATCCTTTTACGGTCGGCAGTGCAGGCTGGGGTGCATGGGAGCTGGTGGCGCGTTACGGCGAACTGGACATCGACGACGATGCGTTCCCGGTGTTCGCCGACCCCGCCGTCGCCGCGCGCAACGCCAAGGCGTGGGGCGTGGGCGTCAACTGGTACCTCAACAGCAACTTCAAGCTGGTAGCCAACTACACGCAGACCAACTTCGAGGGTGGTGCGCCTGCCGGCGCCGACCGCGAAGACGAAAAAGCCTTCTTCACCCGCGCGCAGTTCTCGTTCTGACCTTCCCCAGGAAAGTGCCATGACCCGTACTCCACGCAGCACACTGCTCCGCAGCCTCGTCCTTGGTTTCGCACTCGCACTGGCCGGCGGAACCGCCGCGGCGAAGGATGTGGAACTGCTCAACGTCTCCTACGATCCGACCCGCGAGTTCTACGCCGAGGTCAACCAGAGCTTCGCCGCGCAGTGGAAGCAGCAGACCGGCGAGACGCTGAAGATCCGCGCCTCGCACGGCGGCTCGGGCAAGCAGGCGCGCTCGGTGATCGACGGACTGGAGGCCGATGTCGTCACCCTCGCGCTGGCCGCCGACATCGATGCGATCGCCACCAATGGCAAGCTGCTTCCGGCCAACTGGCAGACGCGCCTGCCGCACAACAGCGCGCCGTACACCTCGACGATCGTGTTCCTGGTGCGCAAGGGCAACCCCAAGCAGATCCGCGACTGGAGCGACCTGGTCAAGCCGGGCGTGGCCGTGATCACGCCCAATCCGAAGACATCGGGTGGTGCGCGCTGGAACTACCTCGCCGCCTGGGCCTGGGCATCGCAGGAGTATCGCGACGGCGGCAAGGTGGTCGACTTCCTGACGCGCCTGTTCAAGAACGTGCCGGTGCTCGACACCGGTGCGCGCGGCGCGACCACCACCTTTGTCGAGCGCGGCATCGGCGATGTGCTGCTGGCGTGGGAGAACGAGGCCCTGCTGACGCTGTCTGAAGCCGACAGCCGCGACAAGTTCGAGGTCGTCATCCCGAGCCTGAGCATCAAGGCCGAACCGCCGGTGGCATGGGTCGACAAGAACATCGACCGACATGGCACGCGCAAGCAGGCCGAAGCGTACCTGCGCTATCTGTACACGCCGGAAGGACAGCGCCTGGCGGCCAAGCACGGTTATCGCCCGGCCGAACCGGACAAGGTGCCGGCGGCCGAGCTGGCGCGCTTTCCGCAGGTGAAGCAGGTGACGATTGACAGTGCATTTGGCGGCTGGAAGAAGGCGCAGGCGGAGCATTTCGCCGACGGCGGCTTCTTCGACAAGATCTATCAGCCGAAGTGATGCGGTGGAATGTCTAGCCACGCCCTCTCCCTCCCCCGCCTGAAGATCCCGCGCTTTCGCCAGCCGTTGCCAGGCTTTGGCCTGAGCCTGGGACTGGGGCTTGCATGGCTGAGCGTGGTCGTTCTGCTGCCACTGGCGGCGCTGGCGATCCGCGCCGCGGGGCTCGGCCTCGACGGCTGGCTGCGCGCGATCCAGGACCCGCGCGTGCAGGCGTCATTGAAGCTGAGCTTCGGCGCGGCATTCGTCGCCGCGGTGGCGGCTTCGTTCGCTGGTGCGCTGGTGGCGTGGGTGATCGTGCGCTACCGCTTCCCGGGCCGGCGCCTGCTCGATGCGCTGGTCGACCTGCCGTTCGCGTTGCCGACCGCCGTTGCCGGCATCGCGCTGACGGCGATCTATTCGGCCAACGGCTGGGTCGGCCGCTGGCTCGAACCGCTGGGCATCAAGATCGCCTATACCCCAATCGGCATCGTGATCGCGCTGGTGTTCATCGGCCTGCCATTCGCGGTGCGCACGGTGCAGCCGGTGCTCGAAGCCCTTGGGCACGAACAGGAAGAGGCAGCCGCATCGCTGGGCGCTTCACGCGTGACCACGCTGCGCCGCGTGGTGCTGCCGGAGTTGCTTCCGGCACTGCTGACCGGCTTCTCGCTGGCGTTCGCGCGCGCACTGGGCGAGTACGGCTCGGTGATCTTCATCGCCGGCAACCTGCCCTACAAGACCGAGATCGCGCCGCTGCTGATCACCATCCGCCTGGAGGAATACGACTATCCCGGCGCAGTCGCCATAGCGGCGCTGCTGCTTGCGGCGTCGTTCGTGTGCCTGCTGGCGATCAATGCGATCCCGTCGTTGTTCGCACATGAGAAGAGGAGCCGGCGTCGTGAGTAGCAGCCGCCCCCGCAACGATCTCCAGGAACCGGCATGGTTGCGCTGGACGCTGATCGTCCTGGCCGTTCTGGTGATGGCCGCATTGGTGGTGATGCCGCTGCTGATGGTGCTCGGCGCGGCGTTCGCCAAGGGTATCGGCGTCTGGTTCGCTTCGTTGACCGAACCCGATGCGTTGTCGGCGTTGAAGCTGACCCTGTTCACCGTTGCAATCGTCGTTCCGGTCAACGCCGTGTTCGGCATGCTCACCGCCTGGGCCGTCACGCGCTTCGAGTTTCGTGGCAAGCAGTTGCTGCTGTCGCTGATCGACCTGCCGTTCGCGGTGTCGCCGGTGGTGGCGGGCCTGTGCCTGGTGCTGCTGTTCGGTTCACAGGGCTGGTTTGCCGAACTGTTGCAGGAGCACGACATCAAGATCCTGTTCGCGCGCCCCGGCATCGTCCTGGCGACGTTGTTCATCACCTTCCCGTTCGTCGTGCGCGAGCTGATCCCGCTGATGCAGCAGCAGGGCGCGGACGAGGAACTGGCCGCGCGCTCGCTGGGCGCCGGCAGCTGGACCATGTTCCGCCGGGTCACCCTGCCCAACATCAAATGGGGCCTGCTGTACGGCGTGCTGCTGTGCGCGGCGCGGGCGATGGGCGAGTTCGGCGCGGTGTCGGTGGTGTCGGGCCACATCCGCGGGCTGACCAACACGCTTCCGCTGCATATCGAGATCCTCTACAACGAGTTCGACAGCACCGCGGCGTTCGCCGCCGCGTCTCTGCTGGCCGGACTGGCCCTGATCACCCTTGTCCTGAAGTTCTGGCTGGAGGCACGCCATGGCGACGCCCTTGCGCAATCCCATCGTCGACATTGACCGCGCCCGCGCGACCGAGGCCCACGTGTCCGAACCCCCTGTGATCGATGCCGTCGACATCGGCGCCCCCGGCACCGGCTGGCGGCGCGGTCCCGCGCCGGCCTTGCAGGTGACCGCGGCCGCGGACTCTGCCACGCTCGTGTCCGCCCCACCCACCCGCCGGCCCCACCCGGCACGGAGCGGCATGGACCTGCACATCCGCCAGCTTGGAAAGCGCTACTCCGGCGTTGCCGCGCTCGATCGGGTCGACCTCGACGTGGCCGCGGGCGAGCTGGTGGCGCTGCTGGGCCCGTCGGGCTCGGGCAAGACCACGCTGTTGCGCGTGATCGCGGGCCTGCTGCATCCGGACGAAGGCCGTGTGCTGTTCGGCCAGGACGATGCCACGCGCCTGAGCCTGCGCGAGCGCAATGTCGGCTTCGTGTTCCAGCACTACGCGTTGTTCAAGCACATGACGGTGGCCGAGAACATCGCCTTCGGCCTGTGCAGCCGTCCGCGCAAGCGTCGGCCGGACAAGGCGACGATCGCGCGTCGCGTCGAGGAACTCCTGGGCCTGATCCAGCTGCCGGAATTCGGCGGGCGTTACCCGGAACAGTTGTCGGGCGGTCAGAAGCAGCGCGTGGCTTTGGCACGCGCGTTGGCGATCGATCCGACCGTGCTGCTGCTCGATGAACCGTTCGGCGCGCTCGATGCCAAGGTGCGCGTCGAACTGCGACGCTGGCTGCGCCAGCTGCACGAGCGCACGGGCCAGACCACGCTGTTCGTCACCCACGACCAGGAGGAAGCGCTCGAGCTGGCCGACAGGATCGTGGTGCTGCGCGATGGCCGCATCGAGCAGGTCGGCACGCCCGACGAGATCTACAGCGCACCGGCATCGGACTACGTCTTCGATTTCATCGGCCGCGCCAACGTGTTCGAAGGACGCGTCGACCAGGGCCAGTTCCGCATCGCCGGCCATGCCATTGCGCTGCCTGCGCAGGGCGTCGCCGATGGCCCGGCGCGGCTGTACGCGCGGCCGCACGACATCGCCCCGGCCACGCCGGAAGCCGGCATCGCCGCGCTCGTCATCGCCGCCCACCGCCTGGCCGACCGCATCACCCTGGAGCTGGCGGTGGAGGGGCAATCGCGGCCACTGGAGCTGGATTTCGTCGCCTCGCCGGGCGTGACCACGCCGGCGCCGGGCAGCACGATCGGGCTGGAGCCGCTTCGGTACCGGGTGTTTGCTGCCTGAGCCTGGCAGGGAGCACGGATTCCACCAGATCCCGCACCGGACGCCCCTTCCCCGGGGCGTACAATGCCGCGCCATGAGCAGCTACCCCTACGTACGCCCGCGGCGGATGCGCCGCGATGAGTTCTCGCGCCGCCTGATGCGCGAGTCGGTCCTGACCACCAACGACCTGATCTACCCGGTGTTCGTGCACGAACGCGACGGCCGCGAGCCGGTCGCCTCGATGCCCGGCGTCTCGCGCCTGTCGATCGACGAACTGCTGCGCGAAGCCGAAGTCGCCGTCGAACTGCGCATCCCCGCGATCACGCTGTTCGGCGTGCCGTCCGACGGCAAGACCGCCGACGGCGCGATCGCCTGGAGCGAGGACGGCGTCGTCCAGCGCGCGGTGCGCGCGCTCAAGCAGCGCTTCCCGGAACTGGGCGTGATCACCGACGTCGCCCTCGACCCCTACACCACCCACGGCCAGGACGGCCTGATCGACGACAGCGGCTACATCCTGAACGACCAGACCGTCGACGCACTGGTGAAGCAGGCGCTGTCGCACGCGCAGGCCGGTGCCGACGTGGTCGCACCGAGCGACATGATGGACGGCCGCATCGGCGCGGTGCGCGGTGCGCTGGAAGAAGCTGGCCTGGTCAACACCCGCATCCTCGCCTACAGCGCGAAGTATGCGAGCGCGTTCTACGGCCCGTTCCGCAGCGCGGTCGGCTCGGCCGCGGCGCTGGGCAAGGGCAACAAGTACACCTACCAGATGGACCCGGCCAACGCCGACGAAGCGCTGCAGGAAGTCGCGCTCGACCTGGCCGAAGGTGCCGACATGGTCATGGTCAAGCCGGGCATGCCGTACCTGGACATCGTGCGTCGGGTGAAGGATGAGTTCCGCGTGCCGACCTACGTCTACCAGGTCAGCGGCGAGTACGCGATGTTGAAGGCGGCCGCGCAGAACGGCTGGCTCGATGAGCGCGCGACGGCACTGGAAGCGCTGCTCGCGTTCAAGCGCGCAGGGGCCGATGGCGTGCTGACGTATTACGCACTGGATGCGGCGCGCTGGTTGCGCGAGATGGGCTGAGCAATTGGCCCCTAGAAACAGCCCGTTTTCCCCGTAACCGCCGGGGCCTTCATCCGGTAGATGTCGTACTTGCCCGCCTTCGGCGACTTGGCCGTGCCGGTCACCAGCAGCTCGCCTGGCTTGTTCCAGTCCAATGCCGGGCCGAAGGTGATGCCATCTTCGGTGTTGAACGAGAGCTTGAGCGGCTCCGCGTCGCCGTAACGCTTGCCGTCGCACTGGGCGACAAACAGACGGACCGGCTGGTCGTTCACGTTCTTCGAACGGGTGAAGACGATCGCCTCGCCATCGCCGAGCCATGCCGGGTCGAGTTCGTCGCCGGAAGTATTCACGCCCGGCAACGGCTTCGCATCGCTGAACGCATTGCCGTCCCAGCGCGCCACGAACAGGTCCTGGCGGCCGGCGCCGCCGCGGCCGTCGCTGGCGAACAGCAGGTGGCGACCGTCGCGACTGGGGGTCGGCGCCCATTCGTTGCCGCGCGTGTTGACGCCGGGGCCAAGGTTCTCCGGCTTGCCGTAGCCACCACCGGCCAGCACTGCGGCCCGGTACAGATCGTCGCCGCCCGCGCCGCCGGGGCGATCGGAGAAGAAGTACAGCCAGCGGCCATCGGCGCTGAACAGCGGGTCGTAGTCCTTGGAGGCTGAATTGATCGGCAGCGGCGTAGCGGCCTGCCAGCGGCCGTCCTTCAGTGTCGCCTGCCACAGGTCGCGGCCACCGGGCCCGCCTTCACGGTCCGTGCTGCCCCAGACGATACGCTTGCCGTCCGGGCTGACGCTTGCACGCACTTCGCTGGCTTTGGTCGATACCACGCCCATGCCTTCGATACCGAATTCGGACAGGAAGGCCGCCGCCGGACCGGACATGAACCAGGCGCCCAGCGCCAAGGCGGGGAGTAGACTCAAGCCCTGCAAGGCCGCTGCACGTCGCATGGAACGTTCTCCTGTGTCTGTGGCCGCAAGTCTAAGCGAGGGTGCCCGTGTCCAATTTCGCCTCTGTCGCAAATCCCGCCATCGTCAAGCGCTTCGCGGTCATCGGCCATCCGGTGGCGCACTCGCTGTCTCCGAAGATCCATGCGGCATTCGGCAAGCAGACCGGCATCGCGCTGGAATACATAGCGCTCGACGCCGCGCCGGAGCACTTCGACGCGCTGCTGGCGGAATTCGCGGCCGAGGGCGGCCTGGGCGCCAACGTCACCCTGCCGCACAAGACCCGCGCCGCGGCCAGTTGCACCACGCTGACCGAGCGCGCGCGCCGCGCCGGCGCGGTCAACACGCTGATCCGCTCCGCCACCGGCTGGGAAGGCGACAACACCGACGGCGTCGGCCTGGTCCGCGACCTCACCGAGCGTCACGGCCTGGACCTGCGTTCGCGCCGCACCCTGCTGCTCGGCGCCGGTGGCGCCGCGCGTGGCGTGGCACCGGCCCTGCTCGACGCCGGCATTGGCGACCTCTTCATCATCAACCGCACGCCCGAGCGCGCCGACGCGCTGGCCGACGTGCTGGCCCAGCCCGGTCGCGTGCACCCGCGCTATTTCAGCGACGTCAATTCGCTGGGCATGTTCGACCTGATCATCAATGCCACCTCGGCCGCGCGCGATGCCGCCCTGCCGACGCTGCCCGTCGCACTGGCCGGCCCGCGCACGGCGGCGGTGGACCTGAGCTACGGCGAGGTCGCGATTCCCTTCCTGGCCTGGGCCCATGCAGCCGGCGCGCACGATCGCATCGATGGCCTGGGCATGCTGGTCGAGCAGGCCGCCGAAAGCTTCCAGCGCTGGCACGGCGTGCGGCCCGATACCGACCCGTGCTTCGAGTTCCTGCGCGAGCATCGCGCGGTGCTGGTCACCGCGGACTGATCGCGACGACATACGGTTCAACAGATGGATTGCCGCGCCCACTGCGGCGCGTGCTGCATCGCGCCTTCGATCACCTCGCCCATTCCCGGCATGCCGCACGGCAAGCCGGCGGGGATGCCGTGCGTGCAACTCGATGACGAGCTGCGCTGCCGGCTGTTTGGCCGACCGGAGCGTCCGGCGTTCTGCGCGTCGCTGCGCCCGACGCAGGACATGTGCGGCAGCGATCGCGACGAGGCGATGGCGGAGCTGGCGGAGCTGGAGCGATTGACGCGCCCCTGAACTGTAGGAGCGAGCTCGCTCGCGAACGGGCGGTCGGCCACAGTCAAATTCTTCGCGAGCAAGCTCGCTCCCACATGGGCAGCGGCTACGCTATGGCTTCCTCGCCGCCCCGAATCCCATGAAGCTCCTCGCCGCGCTGTTGCTCTCGCTACTCCCCTTTACGTCCCACGCCGGCAACGGCGACGAACTGATCCGCAATGTCGGCGCCATCGATCGCGGCACGCTGGCTGCGGCCAATGCCGGGGACTTCGAGCAAGGCGAGTTCCTCGCCGGCGATGGCACGCGTATCCGCTACCGGCTGCTGCCGCCGCTCGATCCCAGGCCGGGTCAGCGTTATCCGCTCGTGCTGCAACTTCACTCCTCAGGCGGCATCGGCAGCGACAACGCCGCGCAGATCGAGCGCCTGCCGTTGAGCTGGGCGATGCCCGACGTGCGCCGCCGCTATCGCGCCTACGTGCTGGTGCCGCAATTCGAGGAGCGCAGCGCCAACTACGATTCGCCGACGCATCCGCAATCGGCGGTCGCGTCGCCATCGCTGTCGACGGCACTCGACCTGGTCGAGGACTTTGCCTCCCGGCATCCGGTCGACCGCCAGCGCATCTATGCAGTGGGCTTCTCGATGGGCGGCTCGGCCACCTGGCTCGCCGCGGCCGCGCGGCCGCAGCTGTTCGCCGCGATCGTGCCGGTGTCCGGCATCGCCCCGGCCGACGAGTCGGCATCAGCGCTGGCCGGCATGCCCGCGTGGGTTATCCATGGCAACGCCGACACCGAGAACCCGATCGACGCCGACCGCCGCCTCGTCGCCGCGATCCGGGCGAAAGGTGGTCACAAGGTCCGCCTGCGCGAGTACGAAGGGCTCGATCACCGCTTGCCGGCCGACATCTATCCGGGCGACTGGTGGCGCGACTGGTTGTTCTCCCGCCGCCGACGCTGAACAGGGAGTGCGCCAGTGCTGTCCCGGCGCGTGTTTGCCGCCCCGCCCGAACTGCCATAGGCTGCCTGCGGGGACCGGGTGGGGAAACATCGGACCAGCCGGGCTTTGGGTAGTGGGGACTATCTCAGGGGGAAGGCATGGCAAGTCACGTCAAGGCAGCACACGCACACCGGATGATCGCGGGTATCTACTGCGTCGTCATGGTGATCGCGGCGATCTTCATCTACGCAGCAGTCAGCAACAATCCGCTCATGGTGATCGCGATGATCGCCGCGCCGTTGGCCATTCTTGCGGCCGCACACTTCGCGATTGCAGGCAGTGTCGATGCGTGCCGAGCACGTACCGCATCGTTGGTGCTGGGCGCGGTGACGATGCTGGTGATTCCGATCGGCACCGTCATGGGCATCTACATCATCAAGTATTCGCTTGGCGAGTGGGTGCCGGAGAAGCGTCTGTCGGAATCGCTGGCCGATGGCTGGCCGCAGAGTCAGCACGAGGCGGCGTGAGCCCGAAGAGGCAAGTCACGAGGGAGCGGGTCGACTCATCGCCCGCTCTCTCCGTTTTAGCACTCTGACCCCGTTTTAAAGCAAGCCGTCGCGCTTGACTGACAGGTACTTCTCCACCAGTGACGCGGCGAGTTTGTCGCAGGCCACGTCCAGCACCATCACGCCGTGATTGCGCAGCGCCTCGTGCGCGGCATTGCGCTGCTCTAGGTATTGCGCGGTGGCACCGGCGCGGATCGCCTGCGACAGGTCCTGCACGGTCTCGCCCAGGGCGCTGTCGAGCGATCCTTCGCGCAGGCTCGCCACGCAGACCAGATGCCGCTTGCGCAGCATCTGCACGGCGGCGAGCACGTCGTCCATGTCCTCGTCGCGCAGGTTGGTCACCATCATCACCAGCGAACGGCGGCGCTGGCGCAGTGACAGTTCGGTGGCCGCGGCGAGGAAGTCGGTGGCCACCGGCTGCGGCTGCAACGCATAGCTGGCGCGCAGCAACTCGTCGATGGCGCCGACACCGCGGCGCGGTGGCACCCAGCAGCTGGCGCCGCCGCTGGCGAGCAGCCCGACCGCATCGCCCTGGCGCAGCGCCAGGTAGGCGACCACCAGCGAGGCATCCAGCACGTGGTCGAAATGGGCCATCTCGCCGTCGCGTGCCAGCAGGCGGCGGCCGGTGTCGAGCAGCAGCACCAGCTGCTGGTTCTTCTCGTCCTGGTACTCGCGCGAGATCAGGCGTCGGGCACGCGCGGTCGCCTTCCAGTCGATCTGGCGCATGCTGTCGCCGATGCGGTACTCGCGCATCTGGTGGAAGTCGGTGCCTTCGCCGCGACGCCGGCGCAGGTGCGCGCCGACCAGGCGCGATGCCTGGTCGGCACTGAACATCGCAAAGCGCGCGAGCGGCGCAAAGTTCGGAAACACGCGTACCGCCTGTTCCACTCCTGCCACCCGCGAGTGCCACCACAGCCGCAGCGGCGAGTGCAGGCGCAGTTGCACGCCCTCGAAGCGGAAGTCACCACGCGCACTGGCGCACAGGTGGTAGTCAAACGAGGCCGCTTCGCCGGGGCGCAACTGCAGGCGACGCGGCAGTCCGTGCATGCGCCAGCCGCCGGGGTGCAGATCGAACACGTCCAGGCGCTGGCGATGCGCGTCGCTTTCCAGGTCCAGGGTGACCGGGCGCTCGATGCCGATCGGCCAGGTATCGGGAATCCTGCGCTGCACGCGCGGCGTGGGTCGCTGCAGCAGCCGCGCGGCGTCGAACAGGACCAGCAGCAGCAACCCCAGCCCGGCCGCGGACCACGCCTGCAGCGGCGCAAGCTTGAACGCGACCACGACGCCAAGCCCCGCCCACAGCATCAGCAGCCACAGCATCGCTGGTGCGGGGCGTGGCAGCGAGCGGCGCACGGCGACGTCGTCAGCCATGTCGCTCACGCCTGGTCGTGCGCATCATCACTTGCGCGGTGCCTCCACCTTCGACAGCAGCGCGTGCAGCACGTCGTCCGGCGACTGGCCTTCGATCTGCAGTTCCGGTGCCAGCGCGATGCGATGGCGCAGCGCGGGCTTGGCGATCTCGCGGATGTCGTCGGGCGTGACGAAATCGCGGCCGGCGAGCACCGCCTGTGCACGTGCCGCGCGCACCAGGGCGAGGCTGCCGCGCGGACCGGCACCGAGCGCGATGCCGGCCCAGTCGCGGGTGGCAGCCACTATCCGCACCGCGTAATCGATCACCGCGTCGTCGACCGTCGTCAGCGCCGTGCCTGCCTGCATCGCCGCGATGTCCTGCGGGCCGAGCACGCGCTGCACCTGCGACAGGTCGAAGTCGGACGCACTGCGGCCCTGGCTGACCGCGGCGACCATGCGCTTCTCGTCGGCGCGCGAGGGATAGCCGATCAGGATTTTCAGCAGGAAGCGGTCGAGCTGCGCTTCCGGCAACGGATAGGTGCCTTCCTGTTCGACCGGGTTCTGCGTGGCCAGGGTCAGGAACGGCGGCGACAGCTGGAAACTGTGGCCTTCGATGGTCACCTGCAGTTCGGCCATCGCCTCCAGCAGTGCCGACTGGGTCTTGGCCGGGGCGCGGTTGATCTCGTCGGCCAGCAGCAGGTTGGTGAACACCGGGCCGCGGCGGATGTTGAAGGTCTCGCTCTTGGGGTTCCACACCGCGTGGCCACTGATGTCGCTGGGCATCAGGTCAGGGGTGAACTGCACGCGTGCGTAAGTGCAGTCCAGCGCCCGCGACAGCGCGCGCACCAGCAGCGTCTTGCCCAGGCCGGGCACGCCCTCGATCAGAACATGGCCGCCGGCGAGCAGCGCGATCAGTATCTGGTCGAGCACGTCGGCCTGGCCGATGAAGGCCTTGCCGACCTGCTCGCGCACCTCGGCGGCGCGTTCGGCCAGCGCGGCACCGGTGATCGGGACTAGTGGCTGGATGGTGTCGGCGTTCATGGCGTGGACTCGTGTGAGTGTTCTATCTGGGCGGTCACAGCTGGTTCCTCAGGCGCACCAGGGTGGCGATGCGGCTGCGGAACGCGGCGTGGTCGCGTGCGGTGGGCGTGGACAGGGCGTCGCGGATCTCGGCAGCCGGGACGCTGAAGCGTTCCGACAGCATCACCACCTGCGCTTCGCCGCCGAGCGCGGCGGCCTGCGGGTCGCGGCGGCGCAAGCGCGCAAGGAAGGCGTTGCGCACGGCTTCATGCAGGAGGTGGGCGTAGCCATAACGGTAGACATGCTCGCCGCTGGCGACGACGTGCTCGAGCAGCGAGCGGCGTTCACTGGCCGGCGCCGGCAACTGCGGACCGAAGCGCTGCGCGCGCAGCCACAGCCAGGCAAGCAGTGCCAGCAGCAGCGGCAGCCAGGCCATCCAGCTGTCGAACAGCAGCGTCCACCAGAACGACGGCATGTCGGCGGCGTAGATAAGGTGCACGGTGCCGGCGCGATAGTTCGGCGCCAGCAGCTGGCGCGTCAGCGCGATGTGCGGGCCGTCCTTGAGCGAATCGTTGTCGAGGAAGTCGAAGTCGGAAAGGACGTCGACGTAACCCCGGCCATGCACGAGCCGCATGTAGACATTGCCGCTGCTGTCGGCCCAGCCCAGCGCGAGCTCGCCGGCAGTGCCCAGCAACTGCGCGCGGCGGCTCCGGCAAAACTCCACGTGCGGGTTTTCGCCGCGCACGTCCCAGCCGGTGCACTTGCTCGGCGTGGTGGCCGGGATGACATCGAGCTGGGTCAGCACGGGCACGACGGTGCCGGCGGCGAACGGGCCCGGCGGCGGTGTGCGCACAAGCAAATGCCCGCCGCGCGCCACCCAGTCGAGCAGCTCGCGGCCTTCGTCTCGGCTGAGCGTGCGCGGGTCGCGGTACAGCAACACGGTGTCGCGCTCGCCCAGGGGATGCTTGCCGCGCTGCAGATTCGGACGCGCCTGCGCCTTCACGCCATCGGCAATGAGGGCAAGCTTCAGGACGTACAGCGGATTGCTGCGCGCTTCGCCGGTGCGCGGCAGAGGCACCGTTTCCTCGACTCGCTCGTAGTTGCGCAACCACCAGGTCACCGCGAGCGCGAGCAGGCCCAGCACCACGACGACGATGACGGCGACCCGCACGTTGTGCCGGCTCATGCCGCTACTCCCGCCGGTCCGGCGACCGGCGCCCAGGCGAAGCGACGCGCCAGCTCATCGATCAGGCCATCGAGCTCGTCGCCTGCGGGGAACCGCTGAGCGTAGGCGGCGTACTGCCAGGTGCGCACCGCCTGGGCGAAGACGTCGCGGTCCTCGGTGTGGGCGAGCTTGCGCGATGCGCGCAGGCATTCGGACTCGGTCGCGCCTGGTACCAGCGTGGCTCCGGTGCGCACCACCATCGCCTCGACACTGGCCCGGTACAGCAGCGCCAGCGCCTCGCGCTGCCGGCCTTCGCGCCAGAGCCTGCGCACCACCGCCGGGACGTCGTCGGGCAACGGCAAGTCAGGTTCGGCGAGATCGGACAAACGCAGTCCATCCAACTCGCGCGGCTCGCGGGCAACGCCGTCGCGGAACCAGACCAGCCAGCGTGGCGCGGTCAGCGCCAGGGCCAGAACCAGCACGCCAAGCACGATCCACAGGCCGAATTCGCTGAGCAGCGCCACCGCGTTGCCAAGCCAGCGCATGTCGTTGTCGTCGCGCTTTTCCTTGTCTTTGGCCTTCGGATCGCGCGCTTTCCAAGTGGCAACTGTGCGAGTGGGGCTCACGGTCGGATCGGTGTAGGCCTTGGCGACCGCCTTGCGCAGGCTGGCGTCGTCGACGAGGGCGCGGCCGAAGATCTGCTCTGGCGTGACACGCGTGATCTTGTTGCCGACGCGTGGCTTCCCGGCGACATCGGGTGCGACTTCGCTGCGGGCCGCCTCCTCCTGTACCCGCTGCGCGCGCGAATGCTGATCGGCCTGCTGGGCGTGCGACGCCACAGGCATGACCGCGAACGCGAATGCCAGCAGCAGCGCCGCCGCACCGGCATTGGCCAGGCGCGCACCGAGGCGACGCAGCGCCAGTTCGATATCCCAGGCTTCGATCTCGGTGCGCCGGTTGAGATACAGGCCCAGGCCGGCGCCGACATAGAACGGTTCGATCAGGCTGGTCGCGGCCCAGGCCAGCAGGTTGCAGACCAGGCGCAGCCAGTCGGGCATCTCGCGCAGGATCGCCAGCATGGTGCTGCCGAACTGCGAAAAGTACTCGTTGGGCACGAACAGCATCGCCCCGCCGAGCATGCCGAGGAAGAGGGCGCCCTCGAAGCTGGCGCAGATCAGCGTCAGCGAGGAGGCCACGCCGTAGGCAGGCGCCCCGAGCGTGCGGCGGCGCGCGCCGGCTTCGCTTCCACGGCTGCCCTCCAGCAGGTCGACGGGCAGGTACATCGAGCGAACAGGACTCAGGCGGCGCCAGGTCAGGTACGGCAGCAACCAGCGCAGGCCCCAGCTGCGTTGCGCCTGCAGCGTCTGGCGCATGGTCGGCACCTCGCCGAACACCGCGCGCGAAAGCACATGCAACGGGACACGATCGAATGCCGGCTTGAGCCACCACATCAACAGGCCGGCCAGCCACACCTCATCGATGGCCCACGCCAGCGCGTTGACCACCAGCAGGATCGGCAGGGTCAGCGCCAGCCATGGCTTCCAGATCGCCGCCGCGTGGCGACGCGTGAGCGCGGTGCCCAGCTCGACCGCTTCCCACGCGGTGCGCGGTCGCAATGCCACGGTCAGCGATTCGATCCTCATGGCGCGCTGGCGTCCAGGCGCACGAGCTTGTTGCCGCCGAGGTCGCCTTCAACGAAGTCGCGGTTGCGTCCGCCCAGCCCCAGCCACAGGAACGTCAGCGTCCACAGCACGCCGCCGACGCTGTACTTGATCCACGCCGGCATCCACGCGATCGACGACCAGAACGCTTCGACGAACGCCGCGAACACCAGCATCGCCAGCACGCCCAGGCACAGCAGCGCCCCGCGCCGGCCGCCATCGACCAGCGCGTCGATGCGCCGCCGCTGGCCTGGCGCGACCAGGTTCAAGCCCAGCCGCAACCCGGCACCGCCGGCTATGACTATCGCCGTGAGTTCCGGCGCCGAATGGCCAGCGACGAAGCGCCAGAACGGGTCGCCGTGACCAACCGCCTGCAGGTGGCCAGCGACGCCGCCGATCACGACGCCGTTGACGATCAGCACCACCACGGCGCCGATGCCGGCGACCAGGCCGCTGGCAAACGTGCGGAAGCCGATGCTGACGTTGTTCCACACGTAGTGGCCGAACATCGCCACGTCGGTGCCGTTGTCGCGTCCGAGTTTCCGCACCGGGTCGTCCGGGTTGTACATCGCCTCGAACTGCATCAGCTGAGCCGGATCGAACAGCGACGACGACAGCTCCGGCGTCAGCTGGATGGCCACGAACACCACCAGCAGCGGCAACCAGAACAACAGCGCCGACGCCGCCATGCAGCCGGCTTCGGCGCGCACCAGTCGCGGAAACCCGGCCAGCAGGAATTCGACTGCACGCTGCCATCGCGGTGGCGGCGTGCGATAGAGCAGGCCATGACCGCGCTGCATCAGGCCTTGCAGTCGATCGGTGACCAGCGGGCTGTAACCGCGTCGGCGCGCCAGCGCCAGCTGCTGGCACAGGCGCCGGTAGCGCGCCGGCATCTCATGGTCGGGCAGGCCCTGCCATTGCCGTCGCGACATTCGCGCCTGGCGGGCGCTGTCGCTGCGTGTGTCGAGCCATTTCTCGAACGAGACCCATTCGGCCTGGTGGCGCTGGATGAAATGTTCCTGCCGCATCTCAGCGTCGCCCCAGCAGCCAGTTGGCGATGCCGTACAGGCGCGTGACCGCGAGCGTGCCGCGTGCGCCGGTGAGCGGGGTGGCGAACTCGGCCAGTTCTTCCTGGCGCGCCTGGGTCAGTCGTGGCCCGCGCTCGGCAAAGGCCACCAGCGCGGCCTGTTCGTACGGCTGCAACAGCACCGGCGGTGCCATCACCAGGTTGACCGGCATCGCTACCGCTGGCGGCTTGCGCGTTTCGTGCACGACCAGGGTGCCGGCGACCATGTCGCCAATGCGTCGGCCCCAAGGGTCGAGCAGGCTGCTGACGAGCCCCGCGGCGTAGACCATGGGCAGCATGTCGACCACGCGCAACAGGTTGCGCGTGAACGCCGCCAGCCAGCCCACCGGCGCGCCGTTGCCGGCCACCACGCGCAACCCGAGGGCGCGCTTGCCTGGCGTGCGGCCGTCCCACAGCGCTTCGAACAGCACCGGGTAGAACCAGTAAACGAGGAACACCAGCACCGCGTAGAAGCCGAAGCCGCTGCGCCCGAGCACGCCCAGCACCATGGTTGATGCCAGCACGATGCCCAGCCGGATCATCAGGTCCAGCAACCATGCCAGCGCCCGCGGCACCGGACCGGCCGCAGGCAGGTGAAGGGCGACGCCTTCGGGCGTCACCACTTCACGGTACGTGTCGAGCATCACCTGGCGGCGACCAGAGTCTGAAGATCAGGCGTTGACGACCATCGTGTCGGCAATGTGGTCGTGCAGGCAGCGGCGCTGCTCGCCGAAGATCCACAGTATGTTGGCGAGGCTGAAGATCCAGCCCAGGTACGGGACCGCGCCGATCAGGCCCGGCACGAAATAGCGCAGCCAGAACAGGCGACCCAGGCTCGCGCGCTCGCCGTCGGTACGGACGATGCGGATGCCGATCGTGCGCTTGCCGATCGTCTGGCCCTCGCGGCTGAGCAGCATCAGCGTGTAGATGAACAACGCGATGTAGCCGACCACGCTCAGCAGCACCAGTGACCCGCCAAGTTCGCCGATGCTGCGCGTGGCCGGGTTGAAGCGGAATACGCCGATCAGGGCCGGAATGGCGATGACCAGCGACACGCCGGCATCGACCAGCGCGGCCAGCAGCCGCGGCAATCGCCCGGCGGTGACCATTTCGTCGTCAAAGCGTTCGGCGGCGGTGGGCTGCACTTGCGCCGTCGGCGCCGCATACGGGTTGCGGTATTCGAAACCTTCCATGTATCCCCCATTCCCTTGCGGGAAGTCCTTGTGGATGCGGTGCCCGCGACCCCCTGCCGCGGCCTGCCGCGCCGCTACCCTGCCATCCCGAGGTAGCGGTCCTTCAATCGTACATAGTGCTGGGCGCTGTAGTGCAGCTGCTCGATCTCGCGCTCGCTCAGCCGGCGCACCAGCCGGGCCGGGTTACCCAGCCACAGCTCGCCCTCGCCGACCTGCTTGCCCGGTGCGATCACTGCCCCGGCGCCCACGAAACCATAGCGGTGCACGCGGGCGCCGTCGAGCACCCGGGCGCCCATGCCGATCAGGCAGAAGTCGTCGAGGGTGCAGGCGTGCAGGATGGCGCCATGGCCGACGGTCACGTCGTTGCCGATCACGGTCGGCACGCCGCCCGGTTGGGTAAACGGGCCTTCGTGCGTGACATGGACGATGGTGCCGTCCTGGATGTTGGTGCGCGCGCCGATGTGGATGCTGTTGACGTCGCCGCGGATCACGCACATCGGCCAGATCGAAACGTCGTCGCCCATGGTGACCGCGCCGATGACCACGGCCGATGGGTCGATGTAGACCCGGTCGCCGTGGCTGGGAAACGTGTCGAGGTAGGGGCGCATTGTCATGGCCCGATTCTAGCGGGAGGGGCCAGCTGGAAGGGGGGACAAGCGGCAGTGTTGATGTCCGCCCACGCCCTGCTCCGCCCACCCCGGCGCGGTCTACACTCACCCGTATGGACATCACCGCCGACACGCCCCTCGACGAACTGGCCGCCACCCGCGAGCGCCTGAGCCAGTCCTGGCAGAAGAAGAAGCCGGGCTACGCCCAGCGACGCGCCGACCTGGTTTGCCTGCGTGACGCGTTCCGTGCCCGCATCGCCTCCATGGACGAGGCCATTCGCGCCGATTTCGGCCATCGCAGCCAACACGAGAACCTGCTGTCGGAAGCGATGATCGTGCTGGCCGAGATCGACCACGCCCTGGGCCACCTGCGCCGCTGGATGCGCCCGCGTCGCGCCGCGGTCGGCTGGCGCTTCTGGCCGGCAAGTGCGCAGATCCGTCCGGAACCGGTCGGCGTGGTCGGCATCCTGTCGCCGTGGAATTACCCGGTGAACCTGGCCCTGGTGCCGCTGGTGTCGGCAATCGCCGCCGGCAACCACGTTTACCTCAAGCCCTCCGAGCACGCCCCGCGCACCAGCATGTGGATGCGCGAACTGTTGTCGGAGGTGTTCCCGGCCGACCGCGTCGCCGTTGCACTGGGCGGTCCGGAAGTCGGCTCCGCCTTCGCCGGGCTGCCGTTCGACCATCTGCTGTTCACCGGCTCGACCGCAGTCGGGCGCAAGGTGATGGCGGCCGCTGCGCCTAACCTCACGCCGGTCACGCTGGAACTGGGCGGCAAGGCACCGGCGATCGTCTGCGCCGACTACCCGATCGACCGCGCCGCCGCGCGCATCGCCACCGGCAAGTGGTTCAACGCCGGGCAGACCTGCATCGGCGTCGACTACGTGCTGATCGATGCGGCACGCCGTGATGCATTCGTCGAAGCAATGCAGGCCGAGTTGCGTTCCCGCTATGGCGACTTCAATGCACCGACCGACTACACCCGCATCATCAACGACGGCCAGTTCGCGCGACTGCGAGGCTACGTCGACGATGCACGCGCGCGCGGCCTGACCGTGCTCGAACCGGTGACGCAGAACCTCGACGACGCAGCGCGCGTGCGCAATGCGCAGGACCGGCTGTTCCCGCCGACCCTGGTGCTGGATCCGCCGCGCGATGCGGAAGTGATGCGCCATGAGATCTTCGGGCCGATCCTGCCGGTAGTCAGCTACCGCACGCTCGACGAGGCGATCGCGCAGGTGCAGTCGCTCGAGCGCCCGCTGGCGCTGTACCCGTTCAGCCATGACAACGCCAGCATCGAGAAGATCCTCGCCAACACGCTGTCGGGCGGCGTCACCGTCAACGACACGCTGCTGCATTTCGGCGCGCACGACCTGCCTTTCGGCGGCATCGGCCCCAGCGGCATCGGCGCGATCCACGGCCGCACCGGCTTCGACACCTTCAGCAAGCTGCTGCCGGTGTTCCGCCAGCGCCGCATGGCCGCCAGCGACCTGCTCAAGCCGCCGTACAGCGGCGCGATCGACAAGATGGTGCGGTGGCTGGCGAAGTAAGGGCCATGCCCTCTCCCCTTGCGGGAGAGGGAAAGGCGCAAAGCGCCGAGGGAGAGGGGTCTCAGGTCGCCGCAAACCCCCGCAGCACCTCAACCACCCGCTCCACCCCCGCATCGTCCACACCCAGATGCGTCACCAGCCGTATCGCCGGCGTGTAGCCGATCGACACCCGCACGCGCGCCTGCTTCAGCACGCCGCGCAACGCATCGTGCCGCTCCACCGGCACATCGATGAACACCATGTTGGTGTGCTGCGCGACCACGCGCAGCCCCGCTAGCCCGGCCAGCCCTTCGCCCAGCCGCTTCGCGCGGGCATGGTCGTCCGCAAGCCGCGCGACGTTGTTATCCAGCGCGTACGTTCCGGCGGCCGCCAGGATGCCCGCCTGCCGCATGCCACCGCCGACCACCTTGCGCCAGCGTTTGGCGGTGTTGATCAGCTCCTGCGTGCCCAACAGTACCGAACCGACCGGCGCACCCAGTCCCTTCGACAAGCACACCGAGACGCTGTCGAAGTGCTTCGTGATCTCGCGCGCCGGAACTCCCAGTCCCACGGCCGCATTGAACATCCGCGCTCCGTCCAGGTGCAACGCCAGCCCGCGCCGATCGCACAGCGCGCGTGCCTGCTCCAGGTACGCCAGTGGCAAGGGCCGCCCGTGCCAGGTGTTCTCCAGGCACAGCAGTCGCGTGCGGGCGAAGTGCGGGTCGATCGGCTTGATCACGCGTTCGACCACGTCCAGCGGCAGGCTGCCGTCGTCGGCCTGCACCACCGGCTGCGGCTGGATGGAGCCCAATACCGCGGCACCGCCGCCCTCGTACTTGTAGGTATGCGCATCCATGCCGACGATGTACTCGTCGCCACGCTGGCAGTGCGCCATCAAGCCGATCAGGTTCGACTGCGTGCCGCTGGGCACGAACAGCCCGGCGGCGAAGCCGAGGTCATCGGCCAGCCGCTGCTGCAGCGCGTTGACCGTGGGGTCCTCGCCGTAGACGTCGTCCCCGACCGGCGCGCGCATCATCGCCTCGCGCATGGCATCGGTGGGCTCGGTGACGGTGTCGCTGCGAAGGTCGATCCAGTTCATGGCGGGTCGTGGCAGGTGATCGTGGTTTCGGCGCCGAGTATGCCTCGAAGAGTCGGCCCAGGTCGGCAGATCATCAACCCGCACCATTTACCCGGCAGAACCGAGCAAGCAACAAGGGAGAAACTCTGTTCAAGCGCCGAGGCATTATCGCCCGCTATGTATGCCGCGCCGTTACCGTGTCATGCCCTCAATCCCAGCGCACGCAACCAGGCATCCACCTGACCAAATGCGTCCTGCTGCCATTGTTCTGGCGTTCGGTCCCCCAGCACGGCAGTTTCTTCCACGAATAGGCGGACACTGGTAGGGCCGTAGCCTTCCGGTGCTTCAAACTTTCCCGCGATCAGACGGTAACCCGCTTCACCGCTCTTCCGTTCTAGCACCGGCCGGCAGGCTTCCGCCAACCCTTCGATACCACCTGGGTAATTCCGGATGCAGTAGTAGATGTCGTATGCATCCTTTTGCTTATGCCGCCCTTCGATGGCATACCCCTTCATCGCAAGTAGTGCCGGAATCGAGCAGACCGCGATCTCCACGCGATTCGTGCCACCGGCCGGCATGGAACCGGTCACCGCCACCATTTCGTAGAAGTGGGTCGCCAAATCCGCCCCGTCTGCCCGCTGCACGGCGAAGTTGTCGATCAGTGGCGGCCTGTTCTTCGCGATGTCGGCATCGCGCGGCATCAGGAAATCGACGACGACATCGATAGGGGCGCCGCCATCGGCGGCTGGAACTTGCCGCACCAGCTGGAAGCGACGAAGTTCTTCGCGTTGCTCGTAGCCATGTCCCATCAGTGACTCGACCAACGTCGCATACTCTCCGTCGCCCAATGCCTCCGAGTCGAGGCCGAGATCCAGGTCGAGCGTGCCGATATGTGGCATGTCCGCATTGGCGAGCAGTAGCCACGGCACTGCGCCGCCGACCACGGCAAATTTCCCTCTGAAGCTGCCGAGGATCTGCCCTATCTCGAGCAATACCGTCTTCACTGCGATTGTCGTGCGATCGTCGTAGTCGGCTGCAGATTGCGGTTCCTGTCGAGTCAGCTTCTCGGCCACGCCAGCTTTTCCTTTCGTAGATGATCTGCTGCCTCCACACCACGCTCACCGGACACGATCAGGTCTAGGTAGGTCTGCACGGGGCTGGTGCAGACCACGCCGGATGCCGGCTCGACCGCATCGCGGAACAGGCCATCGGTCTTTGGCACCGTCACGACGACATTCTGACCCTTCGCGACGGCGGAGAGGCCAAGAGCAGCATGAAGCCGCTCAAGGCCATTGGCGTCTGCGTAGAAGTAGTGGGTGCCGGTACGCGCATAGGGAGCCAACCACTGAGCTGCCGAGTAGGAGGCGAACATGGCTTGCCCCTCGTCGTCGCCACCCGCATGCAGGACTTGTCGGGCTGCGTCTTCCAATGCGCCGCCATGCAACGTCGTATAGAAGGCTATGCGCTTTCCGACAAGAGGCCGATAAGCAGCCGCCCACTCGTCGAGCAGGGCATCGGGCTTGGACAGACACAGCCCATCCTCCGATATTTCCGCCCATTCCCTGTCGAGCAAACTGCTGCGCACATTGCTGACATGGCCCACGCTAACGGCAGCTGCTTGGGCAAGCTCGATCACCCGCCAAGTCCGGCTTGGGTCGCGGAGCAGGACACGCAACACCTGCGCAGATTTTGGCGTAAACAACGACTTGAGCTCGCGGCGTTCGCTGTTCGGTTTGTTCGCGACCTGCCGCTCGATAAAGATGCCGTCGAACGATAGGTGGGCGTTGCCCTCCAGATCGAGGAAACCGATTCCTTCTTGGCGACACAGCGACTGCGCATCGGGCGATAGATATGGAGCAACGAGGACCGGGATGGCGTTTTGCGCTTGCCGGGTTACGTAATTGCGTAGCTGGTGAAGTGCGGCCCGGACGTGCCGCGGCTGGCCGTTGGCCTTGACTTCGCAAGCCAGCGTGCGGTGGCGGCCACCCGTTTCGAGGTGCACAACGATGTCGACCCCTTCATCGGCTGCGACCTGATGATCGACGGCCAGAACCATGATCGCAGGCACCCGCTCGAGCAGTTCCCAGAGCGCCTCACCAGCACGGGATTCGATGCTTTTCACAGTTTTGGCCTTTTCAGCGTTTGCTGAAAGTATCAATTTCAGTGAAAAAGGTCAACAGATTTCAGCAGCTAGACGTGTTTCAGCAAATGCTGAAAGGGGCTATAGTTTGAAAAGCGGCTCGGCTCAAGCTCCAGCGAGCCAGGAGAATTACAGGTGCCTCGAGGGCTTCGGGAAGATAATTGACGATGAAATCAAGCAAACTCAATACGTTATACAAACCCGTATGAAGATCGCCAGCTGGAACGTCAACTCCCTCAACGTCCGCCTGCCCCACCTGCAACAGTGGCTGGCGCAGTCCAACCCGGACATCGTCGCGCTGCAGGAAACCAAGCTCGAGGACGAGCGCTTCCCCGACGACGACATGCTCGCCGCCGGTTACCGCAGCGTGTTCGCCGGGCAGAAGACCTACAACGGCGTCGCCGTCCTCTCGCGCGAATCGGCGAAGGACGTGCAGATCGGTATCCCCGGTTTCGAGGACGAGCAGAAGCGCGTGCTGGCGGCGACCGTCGGCGACCTGCGCATCGTCAACCTCTATGTGGTCAACGGCCAGGACGTCGGCACCGACAAGTACGCCTACAAGCTGCGCTGGCTCGCGGCCGTGCACGACTGGCTGGCGACCGAGCTGGTGACCCACCCGCGCATGATTGTCCTGGGCGATTTCAACATCGCACCCGACGACCGCGACGTCCACGACGCCACCGTCTGGAACGACAGCCACATCCTGACCTCGCGCGCCGAACGCGATGCGCTGCTGAAGATCAACGCCCTCGGCCTGCATGACGCCTGGCGCGCGCTCAATCCGGAGGAACGCCAGTTCAGCTGGTGGGATTACCGCCAGGGCGGCTTCCGCCGCAACCTCGGCCTGCGCATCGACATGACACTCGTGTCGGAGGCGTTGCGACCGCATTGCATCGACTCCGGCATCGACCGCGAGACGCGCACCTGGGACCGCCCGAGCGACCATGCCCCGGCGTGGGTGCAGCTGGGCGGCTGACGCCCGCGAATTCGCTCAATGCAAAAGGCCCGGCAATGCCGGGCCTTTTGCATGACGTCCGCGCAACCGTCAGCGCACGCGACCGCGCCGGAACAGGTTGACGATCGCCAGCAGCACGATCGCGCCGACCAGCGACATCAGCAACCCGCTCATGCTGAAGTTGCCGTCATTGATGTCGCCGCCCAGGCCGAACAGGCCACCCAGCCAGCCGCCGATGAAGGCGCCGACGATGCCGACGACGATATTGAGGAACATGCCCTGTTGCGCGTCGGTCTTCATGATCAGGCTGGCGAGCCAGCCGATGATGCCGCCGACGATCAGCCAGACGAGGATACCCATCATGCTCGTGTCTCCTTGACCCGCAGCGAATAAGCGGCCATGCGCCCCAAGGGTGGGGCGAGGCGAGTCTGTCTGGATCGACGTGATGGCGACGTCAGAAAAAGCGTCGAGCAGGCGCCGTAGAGCGCCGATTTCGCCTGTTTACCGGCTCGTATCCGAGCGCTCAGCCGTGTAGCAATGCGGCCAGCGCGCCCCGCGGCAGCTTGCCGGTTTCGTTGCGTGGCAGTGCGGCGATACGGCGCAGCGGTCGCGGCAGGAACACCGGATCGATCTGCTGGCGCAACGCGGCAAGGATCGTGGCCTCGTCGAGACCGGGTGCGACGGCGAGCGCGGCGATGCGGCGCACGCCCATCGCATCGGCATCGTCGAGCTGGAACACCACGCCGTCCTCGACGCCGGGCACGGCCAGCAGCTTGCGGGTGAGGTCGCCCAGTGACGCGCGCTTGCCGGCGATCTCGAGCATGTCCGCATTGCGACCACGCAGCACGAATCTTCCGTCGAGCGGGTCGACTTCGACCAGGTCGGCCAGCACCACCGGCTCGGGCAGGTGCGGCGCGTGCACGGCGGTGCCATCGGGTTGCGGTGCCAGGCGCACGCCAGGCAGCGGCGTCCACGCCGTTTCGCGCGCGGTGCGGCGACGCGCGATCACGCAGGTTTCGGTGGAACCGAATACTTCGCGCACTTCGCAGCCGAAGCGCTCCTCCGCGGCGAGTGCGAGCTCGGCCGGCAGCGGCGCCGTTGCCGAGACGATGCCGGCCAGAGGCGGCAGTTCTAGACCTTCCGCTACCAGTGCGCGCAAATGCACCGGCGTGGTCACCAGCAGCGGCGGTGTCGGCGCGTCGTGCAGCGCGCGGGCGACATCGGCCGGAAACAGCGGTCGCGCCGAATGCACGGCGATCGGGCCGAGCATCGGCAGCAGCACCGACATCTCCATGCCATACATATGCTGCGGCGGCACGGTGGCGACGACATTCGTCACGCCGGTGACGTCGAGAAGCCCGGCAAGTGCCGCCAGGTTCTGTCCGGTGCTGGCGCGGAAACTCGCCCAGGTCTTGGCGTACGGACGCGGCTGGCCGGTGCTGCCGGAAGTGAAACCGATCGCGACCACCGCGTCGGCGTCGACCAGCAACGGCGCGCCATCGATCTGTGGCAGCGGCCGCGGCAGGTGGAAGCAATCCGGTGGTGAGACCGCCAGTGCGTCGTCGCCGAGGCAATAGCTGTCGGGATACTGGCCGCGCACCTGGTCGATAACCGCCGGCGCCCGCGAAGGCGGCAGCAAGGTGGTCTGCCCGCGCACCGCGGCGGCGCAGAACGCCACCAGGAAGTGGTAGCGGTCCTCGCACAGGTTGATCGCATGGGCGGCGGCCGGAAGCATCGCCGCCACGGCGCGCACCTGGCGCGAGAACGTGTCCAGCTCAATGGCGCCGGTGGCATCGAAGGCAATGGCGCGGGCACCTTCGCCGTGCGTCAGGGGCACGGGCGAGAGCGTTGCGGTGCTGGCGTCGATGACGGCGGACATGACGTTCTGATTCCTGCGGCTGGCGCCGACTTTCCCCGCATTAGCTTACGCTGGAGGCCGCCGGCGAACCCAAACGCAAGTTCATGACCCTGTCTGTCCCCACAACGCCGCCCACCGGCACCGTGCGCTGGGCCTGGCGCCCGCACCTGCCGCGGCAGCCGGCCGAGCCGCTGGCGCGGGAATGGCTGGCGGCGGAACTTGGCCTCACCGCCGCGGCCCTGCCGCTGGCCCGCGATCCGCGCGGCCGGCCGCGACTGGGCGGTGACCTGGTCGGCTGGGACTGCAACTGGAGCCACAGCGGCGACGGCCTGCTGATCGCGCTGGGCCGGGACGTCCAGGTCGGCATCGACCTGGAACGGCTGCGCCCGCGCGCCCGCGCACTGGAGCTGGCCCAGCGCTTTTTCACCGCGACCGAAGTCGCCTGGTTGCACGCGGCGCCCTCGGCGGCGGTGCGCGACCACGCTTTCCTGCGTCTGTGGTGCGCCAAGGAGGCGGTGCTGAAGGCGCACGGCCACGGCATTTCCTTCGGACTGGACCGCCTGCGCTTCGAGGACGGGGACGGTGGCCTGCGCCTGGTCGCCTGCGATCCGGCGCTCGGCCAGCCGCAGCAGTGGCAACTGCAGGAGCTGCAGCCGGCGCAGGACTACCTCGGGGCCGTGGCCTGGCGCCACACCCCGTAGGAGCGAGCTTGCTCGCGATTGCCGGGCCGCGGGCGTTCGCGAGCAAGCTCGCTCCTACAAAACAGTGGGGCGCATCGGCGATACTGCGCGCCGGATGAATACCCCCGCTCCCTTCGATCCGTCGCTGCGCAAGTCGCTCGACGATGGCCTGCGCACCCTCGCCCTCGATCCGGCGCTGTCGGCGCCGCTGCTCGACTACCTGGCGCTGCTGCTGCGCTGGAACAAGACCTACAACCTCACCGCGGTGCGCGATCCGCAGGAGATGGTCAGCAAGCACCTGCTCGACTCGCTGGCGATGCACCCCTTCGTCGACGACATCGCCGCACGCGGCGGCAGCCTCGCCGACCTGGGCACCGGTGCCGGCCTGCCCGGTATCCCGCTGTCGATCGTCAAGCCGGGCCTGCACGTGACCCTGGTCGAGAGTGCCGGCAAGAAGGCGCGCTTCATGCGCGAGGCGATCCGCCAGCTCGGACTGCGCGATGCCCGTGTTGCCGAATCGCGGATCGAGGCCGTGGCCGAGCCGGGCGCGTACGACGCCATCACCGCGCGCGCCCTGGCCACGCTGCCGCTGATCATCGAACTGGGCGGCCACCTGCTCAAACCCGACGGCTGCCTGCTGGCGATGAAGGGCGTCTACCCGCACGACGAGATCGCGGCGCTGCCGGCGGGATGGGCGGTGCGGGATGTGCACCCGCTCACGGTTCCGGGACTGGATGCCGAGCGGCACCTGGTCGTTGTGGGGCGCACCCCGTAGGAGCGAGCTTGCTCGCAAGTGCTTGATCCGGGGTCGCCGTCCGTCGCCACGCCGTCCAGCGACCGCCTCCGGTATCCCCAGACAGCAAGGCGGGGACGCGCACGGGTTCCCATCCGGGCATAATCCACGGTCCGGCCCCACGCCGGTCCACTTCCGCACACAGCCCAGGACGAGCCGCATGGCCCGCATCATCGCCGTCGCCAACCAGAAAGGCGGGGTCGGCAAGACCACCACCGCAGTCAACCTGGCCGCCGCGCTCGCGCGTACGCCCAAGCGGGTGCTGTTGGTGGATCTCGATCCGCAGGGCAACGCGACGATGGGCAGCGGCGTCAACAAGCGCGAGCTGGAAAATTCGATCTGCGAAGTGCTGCTGGGCGAAACCCAGGTGCGCAGCGCGATCGTGCGCACCGCCGAGGAGTTCGACCTGCTGCCGGGCAACATCGACCTGACCGCGGTCGAAGTGCAGCTGATGGCCGAACCCGGCCGCGAGCAGCGCCTGCGCCTGGCACTGCAGGAGCTGCGCCCGGACTACGACTTCATCCTGATCGACTGCCCGCCGGCGCTGTCGCTGCTCACGCTCAACGCGCTGACCGCCGCCGATTCGATCATCGTGCCGATGCAGTGCGAGTACTACGCACTGGAAGGCCTGAGCGCGCTGGTCGACACCATCGAAGCGCTCAAGGGCAACCTCAATCCCAAGCTCGAGATCGAAGGCGTGCTGCGCACCATGTTCGACGTGCGCAACAACCTCGCCAATGCCGTCTCGGCCGAGCTGATCACCCACTTCGGTGACCGCGTCTTCCGCACCATCGTGCCGCGCAACGTGCGCCTGGCCGAGGCGCCCAGCCACGGTCAGAGCATCGTCGGCTATGACCGCGCCAGCCGCGGCGGCATCGCCTACATGGGCCTGGCCGGCGAAGTGCTGCGCCGCCAGCGCGAACGCGACCAGGCCGCCAAGGCAGCGGCCCGTCCGCCTGAGGCGAAGGAGACCACGGCATGAGCGTAGCCAAGAAGCGCGGTCTCGGCCGCGGTCTGGAAGCCCTTCTCGGACCCAAGGCCGCCGCCGAGGCGCCGGTCCTGGAGGCGACCGAGGGCGACGTGCTGCGCAGCCTGCCGGTGGATTCGCTGACGCCGGGCAAGTACCAGCCGCGCAAGCACTGGGACCAGGACAAGCTGTCCGAGCTGGCCGAGTCGATCAAGGCGCAAGGCGTGATCCAGCCGATCGTCGTGCGCGACATCGGCGGCAAGCGCTACGAGATCATCGCCGGCGAACGCCGCTGGCGCGCTTCGCAGCTGGCCGGGTTGAACGAGATCCCGGTGGTCATCCGCGAAGTCGACGACCGCACCGTGGTCGCGATGGCGCTGATCGAGAACATCCAGCGCGAAGACCTCAATCCGCTCGAAGAAGCCACCGCGCTGCAGCGCCTGATCGACGAGTTCGACCTTACCCACGCCCAGGCCGCCGAAGCGGTCGGCCGTTCGCGTGCGTCGGTGTCGAACATGCTGCGCCTGCTCGAGCTGCCCAACGAAATCCGCGTGTTGCTGGAAACCCATGCGCTGGAGATGGGCCACGCCCGTGCCCTGCTGGCGCTGACCCCGCAGGCCGCCATCGCGCTGGCCCGCCAGGCCGCCGAACATGGCTGGTCGGTGCGCGAGGTCGAGCACCGCGTGCAGCAGCTGTCGGCTGGCGTGATCCCGACGTCGGGCTCCAAGCCCAAGGCCGCCAAGGCCAAGCCGCAGGCCGACATCGCCGCGCTCGAGCGCGAGCTGTCGGAATCGCTCAACACCAAGGTCAACGTGATGCACGGCCGGGCCGGCAAGGGTCGACTGGTCATCCATTACAACGACCTCGATTCGCTCGAGGGCGTGCTGGAAAAGCTGCGCGGAAGCGGCACCGAGTAACGACGCAGTCAAGCCGTCACCGTACAAAGCCAGGATGGCTTGATGAACCCCTACAGTTACCGCGTTTCGCTGCGTGCCACCCATCCCAGCGCCGACCTGGCGCCGCTGTTCGAACAGCTGGGGCTTACGCCCCGGCGTAGCTGGCGCGCCGGGCAGGCCAAGCCGCTTGATGGCGACCGGGGCGTCTACCGCGACAGCTACGGCTACGCCGAGCTGACGCCCGATGGCGAGCCGCGCGAATGGAGCCGCGAGCAGATCGAGGATTTCCTCGGCGCCGTGCACCAGCGTCTGTCGATCCATCGCGATTGCCTGCATGCCTTTGCCGCCCAGGGTGGCCGCTGCGGGCTGTTCGTCGGCCTGTTCGGCGAGCAGGCCTTCGGCTTCGAACTTCAGCCCGAGCTCAGCGCCGGCCTGGCCGAACTGAAGCTGACACTGGGCTTCGACTTCCATCCCGGCGACGACGGCTGAGCCGCGTTCCGACGTCTTTCCGACCTCTCCCGAGGCAAATTCACCGCCGGTTATTGCCCTGATCGGGCATCATTGGCGCCGGTCGGACAGGCCGCCGCCTCGCGTGACTCGCGATCGGCACCTATAAATCGGCCCACCGTTGCTTCCAGGAGCAGTGGACATTGGACGAAGTCACCCCCGGACCCCACCCATGACCATCCTCGTTACCGGCGCTGCCGGCTTCATCGGCGCGTACACCTGCCGCGCCCTGCGCGCGCGCGGCGCGGATGTCGTCGGCCTGGACAACTACAACGACTACTACGATCCGAAGATCAAGCGCGACCGCGTTGCCGCGCTGTGCCCGGAGGTCGACATCCGCACGCTCGACCTGGGCGACCGCGATGGCCTGGCGGCGCTTTTCGACGAAGTGCAGCCGACCCAGGTGATCCACCTGGCCGCGCAGGCCGGCGTGCGCTACTCGCTGACGCACCCGCATGCCTACGTCGACAGCAACCTGGCCGGCTTCGTCAACCTGCTCGAGCTGTGCCGTCATCGCGGCGTGCAGCACCTGGTCTATGCCAGCTCGTCGTCGGTGTACGGCGACTCGGCCACGCCTCCGTTTTCCGAGGACCAGCGCATCGACCAGCCGCGCTCGCTGTACGCAGCGACCAAGGCCGCCAACGAGCTGATGGCGCACACCTACGCGCACTTGTACGACCTGCGTTCGACCGGCCTGCGTTTCTTTACTGTTTACGGCCCGTGGGGCCGGCCCGACATGGCGCCGCTGCTGTTCTCGCGCGCGGTGCTGGCCGGACGTCCGATCGACGTGTTCAACCACGGCAAGATGCGCCGCGACTTCACCTTCGTAGACGACATCGTCAATGGCGTTCTTGGCGCGCTCGATCATCCGCCGGCCACCGACGTGGCGCCGCCGGCGGCGCCGCACCGGGTGTTCAACCTGGGCAACCACACTCCCGTGGAACTCGAGCGCTTCATCCAGGTCATAGAGGCCGCTGCCGGCAAGCAGGCCACCAAGGTCTACAAGCCAATGCAGCCCGGCGACATGGTCGAGACCATGGCGGACACCGCGCGCGCGCAGGCGGCGTTCGGTTTCGAGCCGGCCACGCCGATCGAGACAGGCCTGCCGCAGGTCGTCGACTGGTGCCGCACCTATTTCGGCGACAAGGCCTGACATGAGCGCCCCACGCATTGGCACTGCCCCACAACTCTCCGTCGTCGTCCCGGTGTTCAACGAGCGCGACAACGTTGCCCCGCTCGTACACGAGATCACCGCCGCGCTGCGCGGCCGGACCGACTTCGAGATTGTCTATGTCGACGACCACTCGCGCGACGACACGCTGCAGGTGCTGCAGGCCCTCAAGGCCGAAGTGCCCGAGCTGCGCGTGATCTCCCACGTCACCCAGAGCGGGCAGAGCACCGCCGTGCGCAACGGCGTCAAGGCCGCGCGCGGCACCTGGATCGCCACGCTCGATGGCGATGGCCAGAACGACCCGGCCGACATCCCCAAGCTGCTCGACAAGCGCGACAGCGCCACCGCCGACGAAGGCCTCAAGCTCTTTGCCGGCTGGCGCGTCAACCGCCAGGACAGCGGCAGCAAGCGCTGGGCGTCGCGCTGGGCCAACGCGATCCGCTCGCGCATGCTGCGCGACGACACGCCCGATACCGGTTGCGGAATCAAACTGTTCGAACGCGCCGCGTTCCTCGAGCTGCCCTACTTCGACCACATGCACCGCTACCTGCCGGCGCTGATGCAGCGCGCGGGCTGGAAGACGGTGAGCGTGCCAGTAAACCACCGGGCGCGATCGACCGGTGTGTCGAAGTACAACAATCTCAACCGCGCACTGGTAGGCATCAGCGACCTGCGCGGCGTGGCATGGCTGATCAAGCGGGGCAAGGTCACCGCGGTGCGCGAGCTGAGCTGAGGTCCGGAGCGATGGAATTCGACTTCATGAACCACTCCATTGCCTGGCTGGAATGGACCGGTTTGCACATGTCGCCGTGGAAGATCATCGGCCTGACCGGTGCGCTGATGTTCGGCGGCCGCTGGCTGGTGCAGTTCCTCGCCTCGCGCAAGCACGGCAAGCCGGTGATTCCGCGGCTGTTCTGGTACATGAGCCTGGTCGGCAGTGTGATGACCCTGAGCTACTTCGTGTTCTCGCAGAAGCAGGACTCGGTCGGCGTGATCCAGAACCTGTTCCCGGCCTTCACCGCGGCCTACAGCCTGTACCTGGACATCAGGCACCGCGGCTGGCGGCGAGACCGGGCGAGTCACTGAGGCAACGAACGCTTCGGAATCCGTCAAGGAAACCGTCATCCCGGCGAACGCCGGGATCCAGTGCCGGAGCCTCGACCCATACGTTGCCGGATGTCACCAGGGCGCAGGGACATCGCATCCCAACCCGCTACGGGCCTGGATCCCGGCCTCCGCCGGGATGACGAATTCGCCAGTCGAATCGGCCATCCCGGCCAACGCATCGCCCCCCGGGAATGCGAAGATCGGCGCTTCGTGCCACCACCGGTCCTTCCCGTGAAACCACTGCTTGCGGCCCTGCTCTGCGGCCACCTTGCCCTCGCCCCCTTCGCCGCGCATGCCGGCGCGGCAGACACCCGGTTCGAAGCCATCTACAGCCAGGAATGGCAGTGGCGCCAGGAACAGACCGGCGCCGCCGACGAGGACAACGACGGCTCATCCGACCGCCACCAGCTGCCGTCGGTCGACGCCGCCAGCCAGGCCGCCCGCCTCAAGGTCTGGGAAGACGTGCTCAAGCGCCTGGACGGCATCGACACGGCCAAGCTGAGCCCGCAGAACCGCATCAACTTCTCCGTCTACAAGTCGCAGGTCGAAAACCTCGCGGCCGAAGTGCGCCTGCGCGGCTACGAGATGCCGTTCAACTCCGACTCCTCGTTCTGGTCGAACCTGGGCTTCATGACCCGGCGTCCGCTGCGCACCGCGCAGGACTACCGCGCCTACATCGACCGCCTGGGCGACGTGCCGCGCTACTTCGACCAGCAGACCGCGAACATGCGCGCCGGCCTGGCCCGTGGCTTCAGCGTGCCGCGCGCGGTGCTCGACGGCCGCGACGTGTCGATTGCCGCGGTCGCCGACCTGAAGGATCCGCTGCAGTCCAACTTCTACGAGCCGTTCAAGCGCATGCCGGCGTCGATTCCGGCCGACGAGCAGGCGCGGCTGCGTGCCGACGGCGTGGCGGCGATCCGCGATCGCATGATCCCGGCCTACGGCAAGTTGCTGACCTTCTTCCGCGAGGAATACGTGCCGCAGGCGCGCACCACGCTGGGTGCCTCGCAGATGCCCGATGGCGACGCCTACTACCGCCAGCAGATCCGCGAGTACACGACCCTCGACCTCGACCCGGATCAGATTCATCAGATCGGACTGGATGAAGTCGCGCGGATCCAGGCGGAGATGGAAACCATCATCAAGCAGGTCGGCTTCAAGGGCGACTTTGCGGCGTTCCTGCGCTTCCTGCGCACCGACAAGCAGTTCTACGCGACCACGCCGCAGGCACTGCTCGATCGCGCCGCCTGGATCTCGAAGCGCGTCGACGGCGAGATCGGCAAGTTCATCGGCACCCTGCCGCGCGGCCGCTTCACCATCGTGCCGGTACCGGCCGACATCGCCCCGTTCTGGACCAGCGGCCGCGGTGGCGCCGGCACCTACTGGCTCAACACCTACGACCTGCCCTCGCGCCCGCTCTACAACCTGCCGGCGCTGACCCTGCACGAGTCCGCCCCGGGCCATGCCCTGCAGGGCTCGCTGGCCAAGGAACAGGGTGACCTGCCGGCCTTCCGCCGCGAGACCTACATCTCCGCCTACGGCGAGGGCTGGGGCCTGTACAGCGAGAAGCTCGGCAAGGAAATGGGCATCTACGAGACGCCCTACGAGGACTTCGGCCGCCTGACCTACGAGATGTGGCGCGCCTGCCGCCTGGTGATCGACACCGGCGTGCACGCCAAAGGCTGGACCCGCGACCAGGCCCTGGCCTATCTGCGTGACCGCACCGCCCTCAGCGAGCACGAGGTCACCACCGAAGTCGACCGTTACATCTCCTGGCCGGCCCAGGCGCTGAGCTACAAACTCGGCGAGATCACGATCCTGCGCCTGCGCGCGGAAGCCGAGAAGGCGCTGGGCAACCGCTTAGACATCAAGGCCTTCCATGACGCCCTGCTCAGCCAGGGCTCGGTGCCGCTGCCGGTGCTGGAGGAGCAGGTCCGCGCGTTCATCGCCAAATCGGCGGAGAAGACCGCAAAAGCGGGCTGATTGCCTGACTCCCTCCCCTGCGCGCAGGGGAGGGTTGGGGAAGGGGTAAAGCCCGCGCAGCGGACACCTCCGCTTGTGGATAACTACTTGCCCGCCCTGCTTTTCGCGTGCATAATGCGCGGCTCGCTGCGTCCGGCTTGCCTTTAGGGGTAAGACCGGGCGGACCCCGGAAGCGCGATTCCGGCCCGCCTCGTGCCGCGAGAATTTCCTACCCGTATCGCGCACCGCCCACACCCCGGTGTGACAGCGGAGGGGCCGCCGCCTCCCTGGCCAAGGGAAGCACCATAACCTTTCGAGGTGCGTATGGCCCGTGTATGCCAAGTAACCGGTAAGCGAACGACGACTGGCAACAACGTCTCGCATGCCATGAACAAGACCCGCCGCCGCTTTCTCCCCAACCTCCACGAGCGCCGCTTCTGGGTCGCTTCCGAGAACCGTTGGGTGAAGCTGCGTGTTTCCAGTGCCGCCCTGCGCACCATCGACAAGAATGGCATCGACGCCATTCTCGCCGACCTGCGCGCCCGCGGCGAAAAGATCTGAGGAGGATCGAACCATGGCTTCCAAGCGCGACAAGATCCGCCTGATCTCTTCTGCCGGCACCGGTCATTTCTATACGACCGACAAGAACAAGAAGAACACCCCGAACAAGATGGAGGTCAAGAAGTACGACCCCGTCGTTCGGAAGCACGTGAACTACAAGGAAGGCAAGATCAAGTGACCTTCTGACCCACGCGCTGCGCGCGTGGCTTTGTCAGAAGGTCATCCCCGCGCAGGCGGGGATCCAGCGCCTTCAAGCTCCAAAAAAAGCCCGCCGCAAGGCGGGCTTTTTCTTTGCGCGTCCGAATCTCCCGGACAAAAAAACGGCCCCTTGCGGGGCCGTAAGGTGCATTCACACCGAGGAGATTCAGAACTTCTGCGAGTAGCGCATGTAGAAGAACTGGCCAGGCACTTCGTACTGCGGGTCGTAGCTGTTGGCCGACGCAGTCGCCGAGCGCGGCGGATCGCGATCGAAGAGGTTGTTGATGCCCACCGTGATGCGCGCGTTCCAGGGAACGTTCACGAAGGCGCTGACGTCGGTGTAGGTCACGCTGGGGATCTTGTTCTCCGGTCGCGCGCCGGCCGCGGTAATGCGGCCCGGATCCGAACACAGCAACGGAATCTGCGTCGACGACACCGACAGCGTTGCGCAACTCTCCGTCTGGCTCGAGTAGTAGCGCAGGTTCGCTGTCAGGCCGTAATCGCCGTACGTCCAGTTCGTTGCGAGATTGGAACGGATGCGCCAGTGGTTGTCGCGATTCCTGTACTCACCGACGCGGTTTCCGCCCTCTCCCGACACCGGATCGTCCGACACCACGCCGTCGCCGTTGACGTCGACGTTGAACTTGGTCATGTACGTGCTGTCCCAGGCGAACCCGAGCTTGCCGAACTTCGTCGTCGGCAACTGGTACGCGACGTTGAAATCGTAACCTTCGACTTCGTACGTGCCCACGTTCAAAGACGTGACGTGCAGGTTGGAGATCTGGCCATCGCTCGCACGCTGCGTGAGCGCACACGCCGATGGATCGCGGGCGAGGTAGCAGCGGTTCAGCACTTCCTGAGCGGTCTGGCTGAAGATCGCGTTATCAATCCTGACATTCCACCAGTCCAGGGCAATCCCGAGGCCCTCGACGTAGCTCGGGCTGTAGACGAACCCAAGCGTCTTGCTGATCGAGGTTTCCGGACCCAGCTTCGAGTTTCCGCCGTTGGTCGTGCGGATCTGAGGATTGGCCTGATCGTAGGCGGGGACACCGGCGCAGGACGCAGGCGGCCGCTGGGCAGTTCCCCCGACGATGCCTGCGCACGGATCGCCGACACGTTCGAACGTGTCGCTGACACCCGAGTACAGCTCACTGATAGACGGCGCGCGGAACCCCTCGCTGTAGTTACCGCGCAAGAGCAGGTCGTCGAAGGGCTTCCACTTGAAGCCGAACTTGCTGTTGAGCGTGCCGCCAAACGTGCTGTAGTCCGAGTAACGCGTCGCGGCATTGACCTCAAGCAACCTGGCGCCCGGAAGGTCCGCCAGCAACGGCAAATTCAACTCCAGATAGGCTTCGTCCACGCTGTAGCCGCCGGACGTCGCGTTGCGGTTGTTGCCGGTGCTGTTGCCAGACGCGGTGATCGGATCAGGCTGGTCGAAGCCGGATTCGGTGCGATGCTCGGCGCCGAAGGAGAAGGCAGCCTTGCCTCCCTGGAGCGGGAACAGCTCGCCGCCGATGTTGGCGTAGTAGTTCTTCAACGTATAGCCGAAGCTGTTGATGCCGGTGAAGCTTGCGTACTGCAGCATGTCCTTGGTGAGGGTACCGGCACCAAGGAAGTTCAGCGGAACACATCCGGAAATCTCCGCGCCCGGCGCGCCGCAGTGCGCCACGCCACGCGCGTCGCGGAACGACGGGCCCAGGCCGTTGCGCAGCGCGCGCACGTCGAACAGACCGGTTTCGGTGTCCTTCTGGTTGTTCTCGCCGTAAAGGTAGCCTGCCTCCCAGGAGTACAGGTTTTCGCCGGCCTGGAAGTCGCCTTCGAAGTTGCCATTGAAGGCGAAGGTGTTGACGTCCTGGCGAAAGAGGCGACCGTTGGTCTCGGTTGCGCGGCGCTGGATATAGCTGAGGTCGCGCCCATAAGGGTTATAGATGCTCCTGGAGCTGACGACGATGTTCTCGGCCAGCGAACCGGGGCTGCTGCGACCAAGGACCAGCGGGCCAGCAGCCAGTAGCTGGGCCGATTCGCGTTCGTTGTAGGTCGTGGCGACCTTGAACCGGACGTTGTCGGTCACGTTCAGCGTGCCGCTCGCGAACAATGAGGTCCGTTCCTGCGGCGTGCGCAGGTAGTTCGACGGCGCGAAGTTGTATGAGTCAGCCGTTGTGTAGGGACGCCAGTCGCGCGGCCCGGGTCCTGTCGCGACCAGGTAGCCTGGCTTCCCGTCGGGACGTACCGCGGTTGCATTGCCGTTGCTGGAACCGAGGATGCCAAAGCGGCCGGCGGGCGTGCTCGAACTGTTGCCGGTTCCCGGAGTGGCGCCATAGAACGGTGTCGCGGAGATCGCGCGATCTCCGGCGAAGACCGGCTCCTCCTTGACGTAGCCGACACCCAGCATCGCGCTCCAGCGGTCACCGGAGGACCCGATAGTGAAATCGTAGGCCTGGCGAGTGCCATCGCCCTTGTCGTATTGCCCGAAGTAGGCGTTGGCTTCGGCGCCATCGAAGTTCTTGCGCAGGATCACGTTGACGACGCCGGCGATGGCGTCGGACCCGTAGATCGTCGAGGCGCCGTCTTTCAGGACTTCGATGCGCTCCACTGCCGCTGTCGGAATCGTATTGAGGTCGACCGCGCCGCCAAGCCCTGTTCCGCCTACCCAACGCTTTCCGTTTACCAGTACGAGAGTGCGCTCGGGGCCAAGATTGCGCAGGCTGACGCGACTCTCGCCATTGCCGCCATTGTTGTAGCTGGAATTGAGCGTCGAGCCGCTGGCGCTGATGCGCTGGATCACATCACCGATCGTCGTCAGCCCCTGTGCGCTGATCTCCTCCCGGTTCAGCGAGAAGATCGGCTGCGATGTCTCTATGTCCGCGCGCTTGATGCGCGATCCGGTGACTTCGATCTTGTCGAGCGTCTTGGCGCCCTTTTCAGTTGTTTCCTGTGCGCCGGCGAGTGCCGGCGCCAAAGCGATCGCGATGCTTGCCGGCAGGATGCCGGCGCGCACCGCGGTGCGCAGGTTGCGGTGTTCCATGTATGACTTCTCCGGGGGGCTGTTATCGACGCGTTAAACGCGTACCAACCTTATTCCGGAGTTTTTGATCACGTTTTCCCGCATCGACCTGACCGTTCCGCCCGTTGCGCCACCGTCTTTTGCGCCGGAAACGCGTCGCCTTTGCAGCACAAGGTCGGCGTCACGTCGCGCAGCACGGTATTCCGAAGCGGTCATGCCGAACCGCGCGCGGAAGCTTCTGGCGAAGCTGCAGCTGTTGTCGAAACCACTGGCGGCGCCGACTTCGCCGATCGTCATCAGGGTGGACGCAAGCAGGCTGGCGGCGTGATCCAGACGCATGCGCGCTGACGCTGCCAGTGGACTTTCTCCATACAGCTTGTGGAACAACTTGGAGAAGTACCAGGTCGAGAAGCGCGTGCGTTCGGCAAGTTCACTGATGCGGACGATGCGGTGGCAGTGCCCCTCCAGGTACAGGCTGGCGCGCTGCATGCGCTCGAACACCTGCCGCTTGCGTCCGAGCGACGCGCCCGGGCACAGGCCCAGGCGATCGCCGTACTCGGACTGGACCTCCTGCAGGAACAGCAGCATCGAGCGCAATGGCGCCTGGATGCGGCCACTGCGGCTGTCGTTGTCGATGTTGCGCGAGGCCCGGTACCACATCCGCGCCACCAACCTGGCCTGCTCGGGTTTGAGACGTCCGCGCCCCACGTAAAGACCAAAGTCGGAGAAGCGGCTCATCGCGCGCAGCGCGTCCTCGGCGATGGTGAGGCCGATGCAGATGCCGTTCTGGTCGGGCTGGATCTGCGGCATCGAATCCTTCGCGAATGCGATCCAGTCACCGGTGCGAAGGTAGAACCGGCCTTCCTTGGCTTCCACCCACGAGCCAGCCCGCATCTGCACCCAGATCGAGAGATCCTGGCTCGTCAGTTCCACGCTACCCATGCGCGAGGCACCGACGCACCGTGCCCATTGGCCTTCGGCCGGACCAATCCGCAACAGCTGACCGCGATCCGCCCACTTTGTTCGTTCCATAAGACCTGACTTACGTGTGAGGGCATTCAGGCTCACTTGGCGTGACCAATGAGTACATAAGAAACTTCTTAAAGTGACCGCCACGATGTGCCAGGTGGCACAGGCAGATCCCGCACGCGCGTCCGATCGCGCGTGGCGACGGCGATGCCGCCATCACACGCGCATGCTCCAATGCCGCCATGCCCTTCGACCTGCACGCCGGCTACTGGCTGTTCTTCCTGGACTGGCTGATCCGCCTGGCGGCCCTGGCCTGGATTCCGGTGCGCAGCCCGCCGGCGGCCGCGCGCAGCTGGCTGCTGCTGGTCGGCTTCGTCCCCCTGCTCGGGTTGCCGTTGTACCTGGTGCTCGGCCATCCGTGGCTGGCGCGGCAACGACGCGAGCGCCAGGCGCTGGCATCGGCAGTGATCCGCGAGCGCCAGGACAGCCTGCGCGAATGGCGCTGGCTACCACCGGGCGGTGAAGGCGACGCCAGCGCGGACATTCCACGGCTTGCCGAACGCCTGGGGGACTTCATGCCCACCCATGGCAATGGCATCGAACTGCTCGACGACTACGAACACTCACTGGCAGCGTTGCTCGCGGACATCGATGGGGCTCGCGAGGAAGTGCACCTGCTCTACTACCTGATGTTCGACGACCGTGTCGGCAGCGCGGTCGCCGACGCGCTCAGGCGCGCCGCGTCGCGCGGTGTGCGCTGCCGGTTGCTGCTCGACGCGGTCGGTGCCAAGCCTGGCTTGCGCGCGTTCGCCAAGCCGTTGCGGGAGGCCGGCGTCGATGTCCGCGCGATGCTCGCCGGGGGACTGGCCTGGCGCAGTCTGTCGCGCATGGACCTGCGCAACCATCGCAAGCTGGCTGTGATCGATCGCCGCGTGGGGTATGTCGGTTCGCAGAACCTGGCCGAGCCGGGGTTCGTCCCGGGTTGCCCCAATCGAGAACTGGTCGCCCGCGTGATGGGTCCGGCGGTGCGGCAGATGGCGGGGCTGTTCGCCAGCGACTGGCTGATCGAGACCGGCGAGCGCCTGACCGCCGATGGCGACTACGCCGGTACCGGTGCCGCGCCCGCGCAACTGTTGCCGGGCGGGCCGGCGTATCCATTCCAGAATGCGCGCAACGTCGTGGTCGCGCTGATCCAGCACGCGCGCCGGCAAGTCGTGCTGACCACGCCCTACTTCGTTCCCGACGATGTGACACTCGGCGCACTGCACCTGGCCGCGTTGTCGGGCGTGCAGGTGCAGCTGGTGCTGTCGCGGAGCAACAACCAGAACCTCACGCGCTGGGCGCAGCGGTCCTACTACGAGGAATTGCTGGAGGCCGGCGTCCGCATCGCGCTGTACCGGCCGCACTTCCTGCATGCCAAGCACCTCAGCGTCGACGAGGACATCGCCCTGATCGGTTCGATCAACCTCGACATCCGCTCCTTCGCGCTCAACGCCGAGGTCGGGCTGCTGTGCTACGACCGCGCCGTGGTCGAGCGCCTGCGTGGCATCGAGGCCGAGTACCTGGCGGACTCGGAGATCCTCGAGCTGGCGTCGTGGCGGGCGCGGCCGCGCTGGCGGCGCAGCGTGGAGGGGATTTCGCGGCTGGCGGACTCGCTGATCTAAGCGAGGTCGTTCCATTGCGCACTCAGCGGTTCAGCTCCCACTAGTCGAAAGCGGACCGAGTTGACGTAGGTCGGGCAACTGGTGTCCAATCTGGGCACCACCCCGCCCTCGCCGTCGTCATTGAGTTGGCCCCACGGCTTGGGACGAGAAAACCGCCGCAAGGCGGTTTTTTCATGCCCGCAAGGAAGCCGGCGCATGTTCACCACAACGACCACTGCTGTCTACATCGATGGCTACAACCTGTACTACGGCCGCCTTCGCGGCACTGCGTTCAAGTGGCTGGACGTGGTCGCCCTTTCCGATCGCCTGCTTCGCGAACACGACCCCGCCTCCGAGGTCGCCCTCGTGCGCTATTTCAGCGCGCCGTGCATGGCTCGCTTCGCGAGTCACGGACAGGCTTCGATGCAGGCTCAGCAGGCCTACCATCGCGCTCTGCTGCAGCGGAATCCGCGCCGTCTGACTCTCGCACTTGGCACCCATTCCGTGGATCAAGGCGGGACCCTGGTTCCTCGTTACGTCGCTGGCTCGCCTTATGACCGCAATGACCGTGTTCGAGTCTGGAAGATTGAAGAGAAGCAAACGGACGTGAACCTGGCGCTGGCCATGTACCGCGACGCCTGTTCCGGGAGATTTCAGCAGCAGGTGATCTTCTCGAACGACAGCGACGCCGAGCCGGTCCTACGTGCGGTGCGTGCGGACTTCTCCGAGCTGACGGTAGGTGTGGTAACCCCACGTCACGCGCCCGACGGCATGCGAGGGCACCGCAACGCGCTGACCTCGCTAGCGGCGCATGCTCATTGGACGCGGCACCACCTGCGCGATGACGAGCTGGAGGCCTGCCAGCTGCCATCGCGCGTACCCACCCGCAAGAAGCCCATCGACAGGCCGCCGCACTGGTGAGGATGGTTTGCGTTACTGCGAGCGCCTTACCGGCGGCCGGCGGCCCGGCGCACACAGACTAAAGTCTCGCCGCAGGGACGACAGCGCCGCGCCCGGCGTTCTACACTCGCCCCGTTAGACAACGTGTTGGACAACGCGAGGCGCGCCGTGATCCCAGGCTGGATTCTGCTGCTGGTGTCGGCCGGTTATGTCGGCGTGCTGTTCGTGGTCGCCTATTACGGCGACCAGCGCGACTTCACGCCCAAGGCGCGCTGGATGCGGCCGGCCGTGTACTCGCTGGCGCTGGCGGTGTACTGCTCGTCGTGGACGTTCTACGGCGCGGTGGGCACGGCGGCCCGCACCGGGATGGGCTTCCTGCCGATCTACCTGGGTCCGCTGCTGATGCTGGCCTTCGGCTGGCGCATCCTCGAGCGGCTGGTGCTGATTTCGGGTCAGAACCGCATCGTCTCCATCGCCGATTTCCTGTCCTCGCGCTACGGTCGCGCGCCCGGGCTGGCGGCGCTGGTGGCTTCGGTGGCGCTGACCGCGGCCGTTCCGTACGTCGCCCTGCAGTTCAAGGCGGTGGCGATGAGCGTGGAAGTGCTGGCCGGCGTGCCCAGCAATGCCGGCCTGCTGCACGACCCGGCGTTCTATGTCGCCCTGCTGCTGGCGGTGTTCGCGATCCTGTTCGGCACGCGCCAGATCGATGCGACCGAGCACCATCGCGGCATGGTGCTGGCGGTGGCGCTGGAATCGCTGGTGAAGCTGCTGGCGTTCCTGGCGATCGGCCTGTTCGCGCTGTTCCACCTGCCCGGCTTCGGCTCGCTGCCCGAACGCATGGTGCAGGCGGCCAGTGTAGTAACAGCACCCGGCGTGCCGGCCGGCTTCGTCGCCCAGACCCTGCTCGCCTTCGCCGCGATCGTCTGCCTGCCGCGCCAGTTCCACGTCGCAGTCGTCGAATGCCAGGATCCGTCCGACCTGCGCTCGGCACGCTGGATGTTCGGCGGCTACCTGGTGCTGATCTCGCTGCTGGTGGTGCCGATCACGCTCACCGGCCAGGCCCTGCTCGCCGGCACCGGTGCATCGCCGGACACTTACGTGCTGGCGCTGCCGCTGGCGCTGAAACAGGATTCGCTGGCGCTGATCGTCTACATCGGCGGTTTCTCGGCCGCCACCGGCATGGTCATCGTGGCCAGCGTCGCCCTGGCGACGATGGTCAGTAACGACCTGATCGTACCGCTGCTGCTGCGCAGCGGCGCGTTGCACGAAGGCCAGGGCATCGGCCGCCAGGTGCTGTGGGTGCGGCGCATCACCATCGTCGCGCTGGCGATGATGGCGTACGCGTATCACCGCGGCTCGGCCTATTACGGGCGTGCCGGTGAGGACACGCTCGCCCAGCACGGCCTGCTCGCGTTCGCTGCGGTCGCGCAGTTCGCGCCGGCGCTGATCGGCGGGCTGTACTGGCGCGGCGCCAGTCGCTCCGGCGCCTTCGCCGGCCTGTTCGCCGGCACCGTGCTGTGGCTGTACACGCTGCTGCTGCCGGCGCTGGCGCGCGGTGGGTGGTTCGGCTCGGGCTGGCTCGAGCATGGCCCGCTCGGCGTGGCCTGGCTGCAACCGGAGCAGCTGTTCGGCCTGCACGGCTGGGACCCGCTGACCCATGGCACGTTCTGGTCGCTGCTGTTCAACGTCGGCGTGTTCCTGTTCGTGTCGGTGCGACAACGACCGCGCCTGCAGGAACAGTTGCTGGCATCGCCTTACCTCGACCCCTACGTGCAGCGCCCCGCGCTCGGCCCGGGCGGCTGGGCCGGCAGCGTGCGCGGCAGCGAACTGCTGGCGTTGGCCGAGCGCATCGTCGGCGAGCGCCACGCCCGCCGCGCCTTCGAGGAGTACGCGCAGCAGCAGGGCCACCCGTGGCAACCCGCCCAACCCGCCGACCGCGCGCTGGCGCAGTTCACCGAGCGCCTGCTGGCGTCGGCGATTGGTGCGGCCTCGGCGCGACTGACCCTGACGACCGCCCTGCGCGGTTCGGGCATGGAGCTGGGCGAAGTGGTCGCGCTGCTGGACGAGGCCAACCAGGAACTTCGCTTCAACCGCCAGATCCTGTCGACGACGCTGGAGAACATCAGCCAGGGCGTCAGCGTGGTCGATGCCGAGATGCGTTTGGTGGCGTGGAATCGCCGCTACCAGGAGCTGTTCGAGTATCCCGACGGCATGCTCTACGTCGGCCGCCCGGTCAGCGACCTGATCCGCTGGAACGCCGAGCGTGGCGAGATGGGCCCGGGTCCGACCGAGGCACAGGTGCAGCGCCGGCTCGCGCACCTGCGTGCCGGCGCGCCGCACGTGTTCGAGCGCGTGCGCGCCAACGGCCAGGTCATCGAGATGCGCGGGCGGCCGCTGCCCGGCGGCTACGTCACCACCTACAGCGACGTGACCGACTACAAGCGCGCCGAACAGGGACTGCGCGAAGTGAACGAGACGCTCGAACAGCGCGTCGAACTGCGTACTCGCGAAGCCGAATCGGCGCAGCAGTCGAAGACGCGCTTTCTTGCCGCGATCAGCCACGACGTGCTGCAACCTCTCAATGCGGCGCGGCTGTTCGCCAGCGCCCTGCGCGAGACACCGGAGCCGGCCGAGCAGGCTCGCCTGGCCGAACGCGTCGACGCATCACTGCGCGCGGCCGAAGACCTGCTCGACGGCCTGCTTGATATTTCGCGCCTGGATGCCGGCGCCCTGCGCGTGGAAATCGTCGACTTCGATGTCAACGAGCTGCTGCGCGAACTGGTTGCGCAGTACGCGCCGGTTGCGTCCGGCCGTGGGCTGCAGTTGCGCGTGCGCGCGCCGGATCGGCCGCGACCTGTGCGCAGCGACCGCCGCCTGCTGCGCCGCGCCCTGCAGAACTTCCTGGCCAATGCTCTGCGTTACACGCGCGAAGGTGGCGTGCTGATCGCCGCACGCGTGCGCGAAGGCGCGGTCGAGCTGCAGGTCTGGGACACCGGCCCCGGCATTTCCGAGTTCCACCTGGCACAGATCTTCGACGAGTTCCGCCGCTTCGATACGCCGGGCGCCGGTGGCGAGCGCGGCCTCGGGCTGGGCCTGTCGATCTGCCAGCGCATCGCGCGCACGCTCGAGCATCCGCTGCGCGTGCGTTCGCGGATCGGGGTTGGCAGCGTGTTCTCGATCACCGTGCCGTTCGGGCGGGCGATGTACGCCGCGCCGCTGCCGGAGCCGCACCTGATGGTCGGCGGCGACTCACTGGCCGGCCTGCGCGTGCTGTGCGTGGACAACGACCGCGAGATCCTCGACGGCATGCGCAGCCTGTTGCAGCGCTGGGGCGTGACGGCGCTGACCGCTGCCAACGCCGACGAGGCGCTGGCGCTGTTGGTCGAATGCCCGGACGTGGCCCTGGTGGACTATCACCTGCATGACCGGCTCGACGGCCTGGGCGTGATCGACGAACTGCGCGTCCAGTGCGGCCGCAGCCTGCCGGCGGCATTGCTTACCGGCGATGGCAGCGATGCGCTCAAGCTTGCCGCGCGCGAACGCGGCTGCCGGGTGCTGACCAAGCCGGTGAAGCCGGCGTCACTGCGCGCGTTCCTGGCGGCGCAGCGGCAGGTGGTGCCGGTGTAGGAGCGAGCTTGCTCGCGATCTGCGATGACGCCGCCGGCCAGGCGGGTCGCGAGCAAGCTCGCTCCTACTGGGGAGCGGCGCGGGTTACACGCCAGATCACGTTGCCTACGTCGTCGGCGACCAGCAGTGCGCCGCTCTTGTCGATCGCAACGCCGACCGGTCGCCCGCGCGCGTTGCCGGCGTCGTCGAGGAAGCCACTGAGCACGTCACGCATCGCGCCGCTTGGCATGCCGTCGCGGAACGGGACGAAGACCACCTTGTAGCCGTTGAGCGGCTTGCGGTTCCACGAGCCGTGCAGGCCGATGAAGGCGCCCTCGGCGTAATCGCTCCCCAGCGCATCACCGCTTGCGAACGTCAGGCCGAGCGGGGCGACATGCGAGCCCAGTGCGTAGTCCGGGCGGCGCGCGGTGGCCACCAGGTCGGGACGCTGCGGCTTCACGCGCGTGTCGACGTGCTGGCCGAAGTAGCTGTAGGGCCAGCCATAGAAGGCGCCGCTGTCGACGCGGGTGAGGTAGTCAGGAACGAGATCGTTGCCAAGCTCGTCGCGCTCGTTGACGACGGCCCACAGCTGGCCACTGCGCGGCTCCCACGCCAGTCCCACCGGATTGCGCAGGCCGCTGGCATAGACGCGCTGGCTGCCGCCGTTCGCATCCAGCTCGAGAACCGCCGCGCGATTGGCTTCGGCGTCCATGCCGTTCTCGGCGATGTTGCTGTTGGAGCCGACGCCTACGTAGAAGCGGCTGCCGTCGGGTGCCGGCAGCAGGCTCTTGGTCCAGTGGTGGTTGAACTTGTCGCCGGCCTTGCCGGGAAGGTCGGCGACTTTCTCCGGTGCCACCGCAAGGCGCGTTTCACCGGCGGTGTAGTGCGCGCGCACGAGTGAGTCGGTGTTGGCGATGTAAAGCGTGTCGCCGACCAGTGCCATGCCGAACGGCGAGCTGAGGTCGCTGGCGTAGACGCTGCGGGTTTCGGCGACGCCGTCGCCGTTGCTGTCGCGCAACAGGGTGATGCGGTTCGGGCTTGGCACCGCGCCGCCGGCGCGCTTCTTCACCGCGCCCATGATCTTGCCCTTGATTCCGCCGATGCCCGAGCGCCCCGGCGGTGCATTGGATTCGGCGACCAGCACGTCGCCGTTGGGCAGTACATACAACCAGCGTGGATGATCGAGGCCGCTGGCGAATGCGGTGACCTTGAGGCCGCTGGCGGCCGTGGGCGTGGTGTTCGCCGCCCATCCTTCGGCAGGCGCGATGTTCACGGTCGGAATGGCCGACGGCGCGGGTTCGGCGATCACCGGATCGGGTCCGGTGTCCTCGCCCGACTTCAGCGAGGCCTGGCCGGCGCACGCAGACAGCGTGGCAGCCAGGCCGAGGCAGGTGGCACGACGCATTGACGGGTGCATCCAACCTCCATTGCCGACTGTGGATCAGCTGCAAGCACTACGCCGGCCGTCGTCGTGCCGGAGTGATAACGGTCCGGGCGCCGTGGCGATCGTTCAGATCTGTCGAGACGGCGTGGAGACGTCTTGGTCGCACGGTCCTGCGGTCAACGCGATGAAGCGGCGCTGCATCTCCTGCGGCGTCACGTCCTCGATGCTGTGGCCGATGTTCCAGCGGTGGCCGAAGGGATCGCGCACGACGCCGGAGCGTTCGCCGTAGAACTGGTCGCGGGCAGGCATCACCACCGTTGCCCCGGCCGATACCGCATGCGCGATCACTTCGTCGGCATTGTCGACATGTACATGCAGGGTCACGCTGCTGGAAGCGGCCGGGTCCGGCGCGAGGATGTCGTACTCGGGATACTCCTCGCACAACATCAGCGTCGTGCCCGCGATCGATACTTCGGCATGGCCGATGCGGCCGCCGGCGTCGACCAGGCGCAGGGTTTCGCTGGCGCCGAAGACATCGCGGTAGAAGTCGATGGCCGATTGCGCATCGCGGACGCACAGGTAGGCAAACAGTTCGCGGGTGGACATGGCGGTCTCGCTGCAGTGGGTGTGCATGGACCTTAGGTCGGGCCGGCGCCCGCGTCTTGAAGGAAATTGACCATGGCTACATGGGCCTGGCCGCGCACCGGCGCCCGCTTGTACGCCTGCGGCGTCATCCCGGACAGCTCGCGGAACTCGCGGTTGAAGTGCGCCTGGTCGCTGTAGCCGGCGTCGATGGCGATGTCGGCCAGGGGCTGGCCGCGCGCGAGCAGCCGCAGCGCATGGCGGAATCGCAGCACACGGGCATAGGCCTTTGGCGCAAGGCCGGTCGCCGCGCGGAAGCGCGCCAGCAGGTGGCGATGGCTCAATCCGCTGGCCTGGGCCAGGGATGCGACGGGGGCGCGCTGCCCGAGGCCCTGCATCGCCTGGGCAATCGCAGGGTGCATCGCCCGCGCCGGGCGAAGGCGCGCGAACAGTGCGCTTTGCATCAGCTCGAGCTGATGCATTTCGTCGTCGCATTCGAGCAGCGCTTCATGAAGCCGGCTTGCGGCGGCGCCCCACAACGCGTCGAGGGACGTGTGGCTGGCAGCCAGTTCGTCGGCATCGCAGCCGAACAGGGCCTGCGTTGCACCCGGTCGCAGGATCACGCCGACCGATCGCGAGGGTTGCGTGGTGTCCTTGACGTAGAAACCGGCGCGCGCGCCAGCCACGACCGCGGCGGATACGGTCTCGCCGTGCAGGTCGCCGGCGTCGCGATACAGGCGCAGCGGGCCATCGAGGCGAATCGCAAGGTGCATGCCGTTGCAGGGGAGCACGTGCTCGCGCGGCGCTGCCGGTTGCACGGGTGCAGCAGTGGCCCAGACCGCTTCTACGTACGGTCGCAGGGCCGGGTGCGGGCGGCGGAGGCTCATGGGGCGGAGAGTACACCCGTGGAGACGAAGGCAAGGGCAACTGGATCCCGGCTGACGGCAGAGGCGACGACGCTGGGTTCCCGCCTTCGCGGGAATGACGGGGTGAGAGGCCGGCTACTCCGCCTCTTCCGGCGGCGGAACTATGGCGCTGGGGTCCAGGGCGAGGCGGCCGGCGATCAGTACGGCCTGGGTGCGGTTGCTCGCGCCGAGCTTGCGCAGGATCGCGGTGACGTGGGCCTTCACCGTCGCCTCCGACACGCCCAGCTCATAGCCGATCTGCTTGTTGAGCAGCCCGGAGCCGAGCATCTGCAACACGCGGAACTGTTGCGGCGTGAGGTCGCGCAGGCGCTGTGCGGCGTCGTGCTCGTCGGCGTGCGCGGCCGGCGCGGACAAGGCCGCCGCCGGTGCCCAGCGGTCGCCATCGAGCACGCGCGTGATCGCCTCGCCGAGCGTCGCCGCGTCGGCCGACTTGGGAATGAAGCCGACCGCGCCGTGGTCGAGCGCGCGGCGCATGACGGTGGGCTCCTCGCGCGCCGACACGACCACGATGGGTAACTGCGGATGCAGCGCACGCAGGTGCACGAGCGCACTGAAACCCTGCGCGCCGGGCATGTTCAGATCGAGCAGCAACAGGTCGGCATCAGGCTCGGCCTCGACCAGCGTGTACAGCGCATCGACGCTGTCGGCCTCGCGCAGTTGCGCTTCAGGCAGCACGCGCGCGACCGCGCCGCGCAGTGCCTCGCGGAACAGCGGGTGGTCGTCGGCGATCAGCAGGGTGGTCATGCGCCTGGGTCAGGGCACGCGACGTTCGTTGACCAGGCTTTCCACGACGCTCGGGTCGGCCAGTGTGCTGGTGTCGCCGAGCTGGTCTGGAGCATTTTCGGCGATCTTGCGCAGGATGCGGCGCATGATCTTGCCCGAGCGCGTCTTCGGCAGGCCCGGCGCCCACTGCAGGTGATCGGGCGTGGCGATCGGTCCGATCTCCTTGCGCACGTGCGCGATCAGTTCCTTGTGCAGCGCTTCGGTCGGAGCCTCGCCGGCGATCAGGGTGACGTAGGCATAGATGCCCTGGCCCTTGATGTCGTGCGGGAAGCCGACCACCGCCGCCTCGGCCACCTTCGGGTGCGAGACCAGCGCGCTTTCGACCTCGGCCGTGCCGATGCGATGACCGCTTACGTTGATCACGTCGTCGACGCGGCCGGTGATCCAGTAGTAGCCGTCGGCATCGCGGCGGCAACCGTCGCCGGTGAAGTACATGCCAGGGTAGGTGCGGAAGTAGGTGTCGATGAAGCGCTGGTCGTCGCCGTAGACGGTCCGCATCTGGCCCGGCCAGGAATCGAGCAGGACCAGGTTGCCCTCGGCCTCGCCTTCGAGCAGCTTGCCGTTGGCATCGACCAGCGCCGGCTGCACGCCGAAGAAAGGCTTGGTCGCCGAGCCCGGCTTGAGGTCGATCGCGCCGGCCAGCGGGGTGATCAGGATGCCGCCGGTTTCGGTCTGCCACCAGGTGTCCACGACCGGGCAACGGGAATCGCCGACCACCTCGTAGTACCAGCGCCAGGCCTCGGGGTTGATCGGCTCGCCGACCGTGCCGAGCAGGCGCAGCGAGGCGCGCGAGGTCTTCTTCACCGGCTCGTCGCCGTCGCGCATCAGCGCGCGGATCGCGGTCGGGGCGGTGTAGAAGATGCTGACCTTGTGGTTGTCGATCACTTCCCAGAAGCGCGACACGCTCGGATAGTTCGGCACGCCTTCGAACACGACCGCTGTAGAACCATTGGAAAGCGGCCCGTAGACGATGTAGCTGTGGCCGGTGACCCAACCGACGTCGGCGGTGCACCAGTAGATGTCGTCGTCGCGCAGGTCGAACACCATCTCGTGGGTGTAGCTGGCGTAAACCAGGTAGCCGGCGGTGGTGTGCAGCACGCCCTTTGGCTTTCCGGTCGAGCCGGAGGTGTAGAGGATGAAGAGCGGATCCTCGGCGTTCATGCGCTCGGGCGCGCACTCTTCCGACTGGCCGTCGACGACGGCGTCGTACCAGCGGTCGCGCGGCATCTGCATGTCGACGGCCGAGCCGGTGTGGCGCACCACCAGCACCGTCTCGACGGTATTGGTGCCCGGCATCTTCAGCGCCGCATCGACGTTGGCCTTGAGCGGCACCTTCTTGCCGCCGCGCAGGCCTTCGTCGGCGGTGATGATCAGCTTGCTGGTGCAGTCGGCGACGCGGTCGGCGATCGAGTTCGGGGCGAAGCCGCCAAACACCACCGAGTGGATCGCACCGACGCGCGCGCAGGCGAGCATCGAGACGATCGCTTCCGGGATCATCGGCAGGTAGATGGTGATGCGGTCGCCCTTGCGCACGCCGAGCGAGCGCAGCGCGTTGGCGAGCTTGCACACGCGTGCATGCAGGTCACGATAGGTGATGTGCTCGGCCGGCTTCGACGGATCGTCCTGCTCGAAGATCAGCGCGGTCTTGTCGCCGCGCTGGGCCAGGTGGCGGTCGAGGCAGTTGACGCTGGCGTTGAGTTCGCCGTCCTCGTACCAGCGGATGTGGAAGTCGTCGAGCTGGAAGCTGACGTCCTTGACCTTCGTGGGCGCCTTGAACCAGTCCAGGCGCTGCGCGACCTTGCCCCAGAACGCGTCGGGCTGGTTCACCGATTCGGCGTACATGCGCTCGTACGCTTCGCGCGTGACCCGCGACTTGGCGGCGAATCCGGGATCGACAGGGTGGACGACGGCGGGGTGGTTCATGGCGTGCTCCGGGACAAGGTTCTGTCGGGGTGTCTGGCGTTGGACGGTCCAGTGTGCCGCATTCACTGTTAAAGCCTCATCCGGCAGGGTGTAGACGATAGTCGTAATTGGCGGTTATCGAGCCTTTCCTACGACCAATGGGGAATGGTTGTGCAGCGCGATGCGCCAGCAGGCTGGCCGAGGCCGCGCATTGGGTGCGGCGTTCCGTTGGGAGGGAATCATGTCCGCAATCATTGCGTCGCCGACGAGGAAGGCCGCGACCGTGCGTCGCCGCCCGCTCGCCGCCGCCCTGCTGGTCGCGCTGGCGTTGCCGGGGATGGCATTCGCGCAGACCGCGAAGGAAAAAGAGCTCGAAGCACGCGTCGCCCAGCTCGAAGCCATGGTCAAGCAGCTGGTCTCGCAGCAGCAGCAACAGCAGAGCCAGATCAGCGAGGTCAAGACCGCGCAGGCCACAGCACCCGCAACTGCCGCGGCCCCCGCCGCAGCCGTGACCGCGGGTGCCGCCGCCGGGAATCCGCCGGCGCCGGCCAAGCCGACCATCCAGACCGCTCCGATCATGGCCACGGCCAACCCGGGCACGCGCTTCAGCTATGGCGGCTTCATCAAGCTCGATGCCTCGCTGACCCAGACCAACGACGGCGATATTCCCGACGGCACGGTCGGTCGCCTGTTCTACGTGCCCAAGGCGATCCCGGTCGGCGGCGGTCGCACCGACGAGGGCGGCTCCGACACCGACATGGGCGTGAACTTCTCGCGCTTCTGGTTCGGTGCAGACACCGACCTGGACAGCGGCGACAAGCTCAAGGCCTACCTGGAGTTCGATCTGTTCGGTGGCGGCAGCACTGCGTTCACCGGCAACGAGATCGCCACCAACACCTACGCACTGACCCTGCGCCAGGCTTACGTGCAATGGAACAACTGGCTGGCCGGCCAGACCTGGACCAACTTCCAGGACACCGCCGCCCTGCCCGACACGGTCGACTTCCTCGGCCCGACCGAAGGCACGGTGTTCGTCCGCCAGGCCCAGTTGCGCTACACCAACGGCCCGTGGTCGTTCTCGATGGAGAACCCGGAGACGGTGTACACGCCGTTCAACGGCAACATGGCGCAGGTGCAGGGCGACGACGGCGAGATGCCCGACCTCACCGGTCGCTACACCTTCAAGGGCGATTGGGGCCACTTCGGCGTCGCCGGCCTGGTTCGCCAGCTGGCCTTCCAGAACGGCCCGCTCAACCAGGACTCCGACGAGATGGGTTACGGCATCAGCGTCTCGGGCAAGTTCAACCTGGGCAAGAACGACGACATCCGCTACATGGTCACCGGCGGCAGCGGCATCGGCCGTTACCTCGGCCTGGCGCTCAACAACGACGCCGTGCTCGATTCCACCGGCAACCTGGACAACATCGACCTGATCGCCGGGTTCGTCGGCTGGCGCCATGTGTTCAGTCCGAAACTGCGCACGAACATCTTCTATTCGCGCGCCGACTACGACCAGGACACCGCGCTCACCGGCCTTGGCATCACCAAGGGAGCGCAGTCCGGCCACGTCAACGTGATCTACACGCCGCTGCCCAAGCTCGACCTCGGTGCCGAGCTGATCTGGGGCCAGCGTGAACTCGAAAACGGCGACCGCGGCGACCTCAATCGCCTGCAGACGCACGTGAAGTACAACTTCTAAGGGGCGACGAGCACATGTCCACCATCACCGCAAACTCCGGCAAACCTGCCGCATCGCTGACGCAGGGGCACAAGAAGGTCATCTTCGCCTCCAGCCTTGGCACCGTGTTCGAGTGGTACGACTTCTACCTGTACGGTTCGCTCGCGGCGATCATCGCCAAGCAGTTCTTCTCCGGCCTCAATGACACGAGCGCCTTCATCTTCGCCCTGCTCGCCTTCGCCGCCGGCTTCGCCGTGCGACCGTTCGGCGCGATCTTCTTCGGCCGCATCGGCGACATGATCGGCCGCAAGTACACGTTCCTGGTCACGATCGTGATCATGGGCCTGTCGACGTTCCTAGTCGGCATCCTGCCCAACTACGCCAGCATCGGCTTTGCCGCACCGGCAATCCTGATCCTGCTGCGGTTGCTGCAGGGCCTGGCACTGGGTGGCGAGTACGGCGGAGCCGCCACGTACGTGGCCGAGCACGCCCCGCACGGCAAGCGTGGCCTGTACACCAGCTTCATCCAGACCACCGCGACGATCGGCCTGTTCCTGTCGCTGCTGGTGATCCTGGGCGTTCGCACGTACCTGGGCACCGAGGCGTTCGAGGCCTGGGGCTGGCGCATTCCGTTCCTGCTGTCGATCATCCTGCTCGGCGTGTCGGTGTGGATCCGCCTGCAGCTCAACGAGTCGCCGCTGTTCCAGCAGATGAAGGCCGAGGGCAAGACCTCCAAGGCCCCGATCACGGAAAGCTTCTTCACCAAGAACGGCAAGATCGTGCTGCTGGCCCTGCTCGGCGGTACCGCCGGCCAGGCCGTGGTGTGGTACGCCGGCCAGTTCTACGCGATGTACTTCCTGACGCAGTCGCTGAAGGTCGACGCCACCACGACCTGGCTGCTGATCGCCGCGGCATTGGCGATCGGCACGCCGTTCTTCATCTTCTTCGGCTGGCTGTCGGACAAGATCGGCCGCAAGAAGATCGTGATGGCCGGCTGCCTGATCGCCGCGCTGACCTACTTCCCGCTGTTCAAGGCGCTGACCCACTACGCCAACCCGGCCATCGCCGAGGCCAGCACCAATGCACCGGCCGTAGTCCACGCCGATCCGGACACCTGCTCGTTCCAGTTCGACCCGGTCGGCAAGAAGGTCTTCACCAACTCGTGCGACATCGCTACCGCGGCGCTGGCCAAGGCGGGCGTGCCGTACACGATCGCCGCAGCGCCGGCCGGCACTGTGGCCAAGGTCACCGTCGGTTCGGTGGAGGTGGCCGGTTATGAGGGCGCGGGCCTGAGCAAGGAAGACGGCAAGGCCAAGGGCGATGCGTTCACCGGTGAGCTGAAGGCGGCACTGAAGGCCGGCAACTATCCGGAGAAGGCGGACGACGCGCGCATCAACAAGCCGATGGTGCTGGTGGTGCTGACCATCCTGGTGATCTACGTGACGATGGTCTACGGCCCGATCGCCGCGTGGCTGGTCGAGCTGTTCCCGACCCGCATCCGCTACACCTCGATGTCGCTGCCGTACCACATCGGCAATGGCTGGTTCGGCGGCTTCCTGCCGACGATCGCCTTCGCGCTGGTCGCGGCCACCGGCAACATGTACTACGGCCTGTGGTATCCGATCGTGATCGCACTGATGACCTTCGTGATCGGCTCGCTGTTCCTGCGCGAGACGAAGGACGTGGATATCACGCAGTAACGCTGCCTCTCTCGTCGTAGTGCGGTAACGACAACGCCGGCCCTGGGCCGGCGTTGTTGTTTGTGGGAGCCGTCATCCCGGCTGACGCCGGGATCCAGGCCCGCACCGCATCAGACCTGTCACCGTCATCCCGGCGAACGCCGGGATCCATCTTGCTTTTCGCCAAAGTCGGAAGAGCGACGTCCTTGGGTTCCCGCCTTCGCGGGAATGACGGGCACTCGGGCGAAGGCGCTGGGTTCCCGCCTTCGCGGGAATGACGGGCTCTTAGCTCTTCTTGGCGCGGGCGAACGCTGCCGCCAGTGCGTTGTTCGCCGGTGCTGGCACCTGCTTCGGCATCGGCGCACCACGGCCGCCATCGCGACCACCGCCACGGTTCGCATTCGGCCGCGCGTCGCGATCCTCGCGCGGGCCACGCGGTGCCGGGGCGCTGTCGTCGAGGCGGCGCGTCAGCGCGATGCGCTTGCGGGCGACGTCGACCTCCAGCACCTTCACCTTGACGATGTCGCCGGCCTTCACCACTTCGCGCGGATCCTTGACGTACTTGTCCGACAGCGCCGAGATGTGGATCAGGCCGTCCTGGTGCACGCCGATGTCGACGAACGCGCCGAATGCAGCGACGTTGCTGACCACGCCTTCCAGGATCATGCCTTCGCGCAGGTCCTTGATGTCCTCCACGCCGTCGGCGAAGCGCGCGGCCTTGAACTCGGGGCGCGGGTCGCGGCCGGGCTTCTCGAGTTCCTTGAGGATGTCGCGCACGGTCGGCACGCCGAAACGTTCGTCGGTGAACTGCTCGGGCTTGAGCCCGCGCAGCAGGGAGGCATCGCCGATGACCTGCTTCACTTCGCGACCGCACTGCTTGAGGATGCGCTCGACCACCGGATAGGCCTCCGGGTGCACCGAGGAGGCATCCAGCGGCTGGTCGCCGTCGCTGATGCGCAGGAAGCCTGCGCACTGTTCGAACGTCTTGTCGCCCAGGCGCGGCACCTTCAGCAGCTCCTTGCGGCTCTTGAAGGCACCGTTGCTGTCCCGGTAGACGACGATGTTCTCGGCCACCGTCGACGACAGGCCGGACACGCGCGTGAGCAGTGCCGCCGAGGCGGTGTTGACATCGACGCCGACGGCGTTCACGCAGTCCTCCACGCGCGCATCAAGCGTGCGCGCCAGGCGGAACTGGTCGACGTCGTGCTGGTACTGGCCCACGCCAATGGCCTTGGGCTCGATCTTGACCAGCTCGGCCAGCGGATCCTGCAGGCGTCGTGCAATCGACACCGCGCCGCGGATCGATACGTCGAGGTTGGGGAACTCCTTGGCCGCGAACTCGGAGGCCGAGTACACCGACGCGCCGGCTTCGCTGACCACGATCTTCTGCATCGACAGCGTCGGTGCGAGCTTGATCAGGTCACCAGCGAGCTTGTCGGTCTCGCGCGATGCAGTGCCGTTGCCGATCGCGATCAGTTCGACCTGGTGCTTGATGCACAGCTGGCGCAGCAACGCCAGCGACTGGTCCCACTGGCGCTTGGGCTCGTGCGGGTAGATCGTCGCGTGGTCGACGAACTTGCCGGTGCGGTCGACCACGGCAACTTTGACACCGGTGCGCAGGCCCGGGTCGAGGCCGAGCACGGCCTTGGCGCCGGCCGGTGCGGCGAGCATCAGGTCCTTGAGGTTGTCGCCGAAGACATCGATGGCTTCGGCTTCGGCCTTCTCGCGTGCCTGCGCGAACAGGTCGAGCAGCAGGTGCAGGTGCAGCTTGGCCTTCCAGGTCAGGCGGCAGCAATCGAGCAGCCACTTGTCGGCGGGGCGGCCCTGCGCCTTGATGCCGGCGTGCACGGCGACGCGGCCTTCTGCCTGCAGATGACCGGCCGCGGCATCGGTGCCCGGGTCGAGGTCGAGGAACAGGAACTCTTCGCGACGGCCGCGGAACAGCGCGAGCAGACGGTGCGAAGGAATCTTCGCCAGCGGTTCGGCATGGTCGAAGTAGTCGCGGAACTTCTCGCCGGCCAGCTCCTTGCCCTCGGCGACCTTGGCGCGGATCACGCCGACTTCGTGCAGCCAGCCGCGCAGTTCACCGACCAGTGCCGCGTCTTCGCCCCAGCGTTCCATCAGGATCGCGCGTGCGCCGTCGAGCGCGGCCTTGACGTCGGCCACGCCCTTTTCGGCGTCGACGAAGCCGGCGGCGAATTCTTCAGGCACCTGCGTCGGATCGGCCAGCAGGCCATCGGCGAGCGGCTCCAAGCCGGCTTCCCGCGCGATCTGCGCCTTGGTGCGGCGCTTGGGCTTGTATGGCAGGTAGAGGTCTTCCAGGCGCGACTTGCTGTCGGCCGCCTCGATCTCGCCGCGCAGTTCGTCGCTCAGCTTGCCCTGCTCCTCGATGCTGGCCAGCACCGCGGCGCGGCGGTCCTCGAGTTCGCGCAGGTAGGTCAGGCGCGTTTCGAGGTTGCGCAGCTGGGTGTCGTCGAGGCCGCCGGTGACTTCCTTGCGGTAGCGCGCGATGAACGGCACGGTCGCGCCTTCGTCGAGCAGCGCGATGGCGGACTGGGCCTGTTGCGTCAGGGCGCCGATTTCCTCGGCAATCAGGCGGGCGATCTTGCCCGCGACTTGGGCGGCGACTTGCTTGTGGTCCTGCATTGCATCCAATCGTGAAAACCCGGAATGCCGGGGAGAAGGCGATTGTCGCAATGCGGGCGCTGGCGCGTAACCCGTTGACACGGCGTCGCTGGAGTGCGTGCGCCCTCTCTGCCCTGTTCAGATGCGCCGGGTCGGCATGGCATGATCCGCGAATGCGCCGACTTACCCTTGCCTGGCTGTGCACGTCCATCTTGCTGCTTGCCGGTTTCGCGTCCGCCGCGACGCCGGAGCGGGCACTGGTGTTCACAAAGACCACCGGATGGCGGCATACGTCGATTCCGACTGCGGTGGCCACGCTGCAGCAGCTGGCGGGCGCAGAAGGCCTCGCCGTCGACCACAGCGAGAATGCGGCGGACTTCAACGCCGCCAACCTGGCGCGCTACAAGGTGGTTGTGTTCGCCAGCACCACCGGCGACATCCTCGATTCCGATCAGAAGCTGGCGCTGCAGGCCTTCATGCAAAGTGGCGGCGGCTTTGTCGGCGTGCACTCGGCCGCGGATACCGAACACGACTGGCCCTGGTATGGGCAGCTGGTCGGCGCCTGGTTCAAGTCGCACCCGAAAGGCCTGCAGGCCACGCTGGTGCGGCCGGAGCTGGACGGCAGGCGCAAGGGCAAGACCTGGCCGATCACCGACGAGATCTACAACTACGACCGCAATCCGCGCGACCAAGTGCGCGTGATCGCCACGGTCGACGAGTCGTTGTACGAAGGCGGCACGATGGGCACGGACCACCCGATCAGCTGGTGCCACGCCTTTGAAGGCGGGCGCAGCTGGTATACCGGCTTGGGCCATGACGAGGCCGTTTACACCGACGCGAACTTCCTGCAGCAGCTTCGGGCCGGCCTGCGTTACGCGACGGGGAAATCAGACGACTGCTGATGCGCTCCGCGTTCGGCAACGAACACGCTAGTTGCGGGCCAGGGCGAACTTGCGTGGCTAGCGGACCGACACCGCCCGCGACAGGTCCTGGATCGTCACCGACTGGCCGGGTTCGACGCGCTCGCCGCCGCGCACGATCAGGCGATCGCCCGCTTTGACGTTGCCGCTGACCTCGACGAGGTCGCCAACTTCGGTGCCGGTCTTCACCGGCAGTCGCTCTGCCTTGTTGTCGCCGCCCACGCGCAGGACGAAGTCGCCCTCGCGGCGCAGGATCACCGCATCACGGGGAACCGCCACGACCGCGCGCCTGGCCGCGCTCGGCATGCCCACTTCCACCGCGGTGCCGACCGGGAACTCGCTCGCATCCATCTTGATGCGCAGCTCCAGCTGCCGCGAGGCTTCGTCACCGACCGGAACCAGCGCGCTCACCGGATGCCCGCGCTCGCTGTCGCCCACGCGCACCTGCACCGGCGTACCGACGGAGAGATGGCGGGCAAGGTCGACCGGAGCGCGCACGCGAACTTCCTGCTCCGCGGTGTCGACGACGCGTGCCACCGCATCACCGGTGTTCACGAACTCGCCAAGCTCCACTTCGCGCTCGGCGACGACACCGTCGAACGGCGCGCGCACCAGCATCTGCGTGCGCTGGTGGCGGGTCTGTTCGAGCAGCGCCTGGGCGCGGGCGCGTTCCTGCACCAGCATTTCGCGGTCGGCCTGCAGCTGTTCGTGCTGGGCGCGGGCGATGTTCTGCTGCTGCGCCAGCAACGCATAGCGCTGCTCCTGGCGCGTGGCCATGTCGAGCTGCGCCTGGATGCGCGCGAGGTCGGCCTGCCCCTGGCGCTCGCTCAGGCGCAGCGCGGTGTCGTCGAGCACGGCGATGGGCTCGCCGGCGCGCACGTTCTGCCCGACCTCGGCGACCTGGATCACGCGGCCGTCCTGTTCGCTGGCCACGTGGGCGTCCTGGCGGCTGATCACGCTGCCCGGGGCCCAGTGCCGCGGCGCCAGCTCGGTACTGACCGCGGCGGCCACGCTGACGATCGCGGGCGGCGCCTCGGGGGGAGGTGCGCTGGCGCCGGCATCCAGGTCAAGCAGCGGGACGGTCAGGACCACGGCCAGCGCCGCGGCAATCAGGGTTTTGTGCAGGGTGCGCATGACGATCTCCGGGGGAGGAGTGGCATTCAGGGGGAGGTTTGCGGAACAGGCATGGCGTTGATGCCGTCGACAGCCGTCGCGGCCTGGCGACGCGAGTCGGCCAGTCGCAGCAGCGCGGGAATCAACACCACCAGGAAGACCAGGCTCAGTGCGACGCCGCCGACCGACACCGCGGCGAGGCCACGGTAGATCACCGCGCCAGGACCGGGATTGATCGCCATCGGCAGTGCGCCGAGCACGCCGGTCAGCGCGCCGATCAGGATCGGCCGCAAGCGCTGGTCGAGCGCCTGGTGCAGGGCGGCGTCGAGCGTGGCGCCGGCGGCCTGCGCATCGCGCGTCTGCGCGACCAGCAGGATCGCGTTGTTGATCACCATGCCCAGCAGCATGATGAAACCGATCATCGACAGCAGGTCGAGCGTCTGCCCCACGGCCAGATCGAGCACGCGCAGGCCGAGCACGCCGCCGAGCACCGCCATCGGCAAGGTCGCCATGACGAACGCGCTGTCGCGCACCGAGCGGAACATCGCCGCCATCAGCATGAACAGCACCACCAGCGCCATCGCGAAGTTGATGCCCATGCTGCGCACCACTTCACCGAGACGGTCGGCGCTGCCGGAGACGCGGATCTCGGCATCGGCCGGCAGCGATTTGCGAAGCGCGGGGACGACATCGGCATCGACGATGTCGAGCGCTTCCTGCAGCGACATCGCCGCCGGCGGATCGATGGTCAGCGTCACCGTGCGACGGCGGTCGATGCGGCGCAACTGATTGGGGGCAAGCACGGTGTCGACCTTGGCCAGCTCGGCCAGGCTGAGCACGCCGCCCTGCGGCGTCGCCAGCGGCGCGGCGCCCAGGCGCGAGATGCTGCTGTCGCGGTCGGTGCGCAGGATGATCGCCAGCCGCCGGTCGCCGTCGAAGTGTTCGCCCAGCCATTGGCCATCGCCGAGCGTGCGCACGACGGTGCCCAGTTCCGGACGGCGCCAGCCGACTTCGGCGAGGCGGCGGTCATCGGGATTGATGCGCAGCTCCGGCGTGCCGGCATCGGCGCTGGGCCATGCCTGCACGTTGGCACCGGGGAAACGTTCGGCCAGCAACTTGCGGCCGGCCTCGGCGGCGCGCGTGAGGGCGTCGCCGTCGGCGTGCTGCAGGTGGATCGCGATCGCTCGCGCCGAGCCGCCGAAGCTGCCGAACAACTCGCCTTCGCTGGCGAAGGCGCGGGTATCCGGGAATCCGACTACCACCTCGTCGCGGACGATGCGCTCGAGTTCGCCGATGTCGTCCGGGTCGACCACGCGCGCACCGATCGTGCCGCCGCCGGGCCACAGCAGCAGGTACCAGTTGCTCAGTTGCGGGCCCTTCTCGCCGTCCATGTACGGACGCATGCGCTCGAGCACGCTCGGTGCGATCTCGCGGTCGACGCGCTCCGGGCCCATGCCGGGCGGGAAGTTGAAGATCGCATCGACGGCGGCACGCTTCACCGGCGGCAGGTAGTCGATCTTCGGCATCAGCACCGCCGCCAACAGCGCCGGCGCGAGCACGAGGCCACCGACCCAGGCCAGCTGGCGCTGGCGACCGGCGGTCACGCGCATCGCCCAGTCGCTGACGCGCGACCATGCACGGTGTTGTTCGCGGGCGTCCTTGCGTTCGCGCAGCCAGCTGCCCGCGGCGGCCGGCAGTACGGTCACCGCAACCAGCAACGAAATGCCGACCGCGATGGAGATGGTCAAGGCGAGGTCGGCGAACAGCTGCCCTTCGACGTCTTCCATAAAGATGACCGGCACGAACACCGCGACCGTGGTGATCGTGGACGCCACCAGTGCGACGGCGACCTGGCGCGTGCCTTCGAGCGCGGCCTGGCGCCCGGGCATGCCTTCCTCGCGCAGGCGCACGATGTTCTCGGCGACGACGACGGCCGCGTCCATGACCATGCCGACCGCGAAGGCCAGGCCCGCCAGCGAGATCACGTTGAGGCTGCGGCCAGTGAGCTGCAGGACGATGAAGGTAGCCAGCAGCGAAATGGGAATGGCGCAGGCGATCAGCGCGGTGGCGCGGACGTCGCGCAGGAACCACCACAGGCAGCCCACCGCCAGCAGCACGCCGGCGAACAGGCTGCCCGAGAGCAGGCTGATCGCGCGGTTGATGAAGACGGAGGCGTCGAAGCTCTGGGCGATGTCGAGGCCAAGCGGACGCAGGTCCTTCTCGCGGACGTCCGCAACAACACGCTTCACTTCATCTAGCGTGTCCAGCACGTTCGCGCCGGTCTCGCGGATGATGCGCAGGCCGATCGCGGGATTGCCGTTCTGGTAGGCGAAGAAGCGCTGCTCGGGCCGCTTGACCTCGACCTTGGCGACATCGGCCAGGCGCACCGGGCGGCCGTCGCGCCAGGCCAGGATCAGGTTGCCCATCGCTTCGGGCGAGTAGCGTCCGGCGAAGCGCAGCACGTACTCGCGACGACCGGCCTCGACCACGCCGCCGGACACGTCGGTGGCGCGCGCGGCCACGGCGGCCACTTCCGGAATCTGGATGCCCATTGCCGCGGCGCGTTCCAAATTGAGGCTGATGGTCAGCTCTTCCGGCGCACCGCCGTTGATCTCCACGCCGGCCACGCCTTCGACCGCCGACAGCTTCGGCACGATGCGGTCCTCGATCATCTGCCGGAAATCGAGGATGTCGCCGGGCGTGCCCGGCAGTTTCTGCACGAAGAAGTAGGTGAGTGAGTTGTTGGCGTTGTCGGCACCGCTCTGCACCACCGGCGGCGTGGCATCGCGCGGCAGCGGCTGCAGGCGGTTCATCCGCGACAGAACTTCCACCAGCATCGCGTCCATGTCGGCGCCGACGGCGAAGGTCAGGTTGATGAAGCTGTTGCCGGCGTTGACGTTGGACTCGATCTCCTCGAGTCCGGGCAGGCCCTGCATCACCGCCTCGATCGGCTCGACGATCTCCGATTCCATTTCCTGCGGCGAGGCCGCGCGCCAGCTGGTCTGCACCGACATCTGCGGGCGCTCGATGTCGGGGAACAGCTGCAAAGGCAGCTTGAACAGGCTCATCAGCCCGAATGCGCAGACCATGGCCACGATCACCGCGACGGCAGCGGGGTTTCGTAGCGAGGCGTCGGTGAGTTTCATCGGCGTGATCCGCGGGGGGAGTGCGGAGCGCACGATGCGCCGCGGCGGTTACCGCGCAGATGGCCCGTAAGTCACGCGGCCGCAGACTTTGCGTTGAATGGTGGTTGGGGCGCGCTGAAGCGTTTTGGCGGCACGGAGGTGGCAAATGTGGCCCGCTTCTTGCCACGGGCGACGTGAATGGGCACCGCTACGGATCGGCTGGTCGCGAGCGAGCTCGCTCCTACAGCAGCAAATCGAGCTTGTCGCGATGGCTGCGCGACAGCTTCAGCTCCTGCCCGCAGTCCAGGCGCAGGTAGCCTTCGCCGTTGGTGTGCGGGCGCATTTCGACCACGCGACGGGCGTTGACTATCGTCGAGCGGTGGATGCGCGGGAAGCGTTGCGGGTCCAGCTGCTTCTCGAGGTCGCGCATGGTCGCGCGCAGCACCAGCGTTTCGCTGTCGGTGTGGATGCACATGTAGTCGCCGGCCGCGTCGATCCAGCGGATGCTGCCGAGGTCGACGCGCACTGTGCGCCCGCCATCGCGCACGGCGAGCTTGTCTTCGCGCCGCAGCTGTTCGAGCGCATCCGGCTTCAGCGCCTCGTCCAGATCGAGCATCGGGTGCCCGCTGAGTTCGCTCAGCAGGCCCAGCAGATGGGCGCAGTGACCGCTGGCTTCGCGTTGCGAATGCGCCTGCCTGACCTTGGCCAGCGCCTGGTGCAGGCGGGCGTCGTCGACGGGCTTGAGCAGGTAGTCGGTGGCGGAGGCTTCGAACGCGCGGATGGCGTAGTGGTCGTAGGCGGTGACGAACACGACCAGCGGCATCTCCACCGCGGGGATGCTGCGCAGCGTCTCGAAACCATCCATGCCGGGCATCTGCACGTCGAGGAACATCAGGTCCGGGCGGTGCTCGCGCAGTCCTGCGATCGCCGCCGCGCCGTCGCCGTACTGGCCAACGAGTTCGATGTCGGCGTGATCGGCGAGGCGGATCTCCAGGCCACGTCGCGCCAGCGGTTCGTCGTCAACCACGATCGCGCGCAGCTTCGTCGTCGCCTCGGCCACGTGATGCGCGCCGTTTCCGTTGTGGCCGTTTCTAGCGCGGTCCATGCTCACTCTCACTCACCGATCGTCTGGGAGGTTTCGAACGGCAGTCGCAGCGTGACCTCGATGCCGCGCTCGCGGTTGCGCACGCCGAAACCGCTGGCTTCGCCGTAGAGCACGCTCAGGCGCTCGCGTGTGTTGCGCAGGCCCACGCCCTTGCCCGCCGGCAGTTGGCCGCCTTCCAGGGAATCACAGCCCGGGCCGTCGTCGATCACGCGCAGCACCAGCTGCGCGCCTTCGCGCTCGGCCTCGATGCGCAGCAGGCCGCCGGCGATCTGCTTGGCCACCGCGTACTTGATGGCGTTCTCGACCAGCGGCTGCAGCAGCAGGCTGGGCAGCAGCGCGCGCCAGCAGTCCTCGTCGATGGCGGTCTCGATGCGCAGGCGCTCGGCGAAGCGGATCTTCTCGATGTCCAGGTACAGCGTCAGCGCATCGAGCTCCTGGCGCAGCGTCACGCGCTGCATCGGATCGTTGTCGAGCGAGTGGCGAAGGAATGCCGACAGGCCCTGCACCATGCGATTGGCGGTGGCGTTGTCGCGGTCGAGGATCAGCGTGGAGATCGCGTTGAGCGTGTTGAAGAGGAAATGCGGGTTGAGCTGGTAGCGCAGCATCTTCAGCTGCGCCTGGTGGGCCATGGTGCGCGCCGCCAGAGCGCGCCGGGTTTCGTCCTGCAGCTGGCCGTAGTACTTCACGCCCAGGTACAGGCCGACCCAGGCGAGCACGACGTAGATGTAACTCAGCGCGTAGGCGACGTAGGCGGCGCGGTTGGCCGGGACGCAGGTGTCGCAGAACTCGACCAGCACCGTGCGCGTGGTCAGGTCCATCACCGCCGAGCTGGCGAGGATGGGCAGCACCATCACCATCATCAGCCGCCGCGGCGGCAGGCCCCAGCAGGCGCGCAGCAGGTAGCGCAGGCCGAGCGTGGCGATCGCGCCGGTGGCGGCCGCGGTGAGCGGCACGATCCAGTAGCCCGATGGCTTGCCGTGGGCGATCGCGGACAGGTAGCCCAGCGAGAAATAGGCGATCCAGCCGCCCAGGTGGAGCAGCCAGAACAGGTGCTGGCGTGGCAGGTCGAGCGGGTGCGATGCAGCGATGGCCATGGGCGCAGCGGGTCTGACGGTACAGGACCCAGATGCTACGCCTGCGCGGGTGGGGGGCTGGCAACGGCTCGGCGCAGGGGAGGCACGGTTCGCCGCTTGGGTGCGATTACTGCGGTGGCGACGCCAGCTCGCGTGCGTCCAGGTAGCCGTCGCGATTGCGGTCCTGGCGGCCGAAGGTGATCGCCAGCGTCTGCCGGTGCTCGGCCAGGCTGACCGGCTTGCCGCGGCCGCCGGGAAGTTCGGCCGGGACCAGCACGCCGTCGCCGTCGACATCCATGCGGGTGAAGGCGTAACTCATCCAGTCCTGGTACTCGGGCAGGGCAATGCGGCCGTCGCCATCGCTGTCCATGCGCGACAGGTAGTCGCCTGTTGCCTGCACCTGCGCCGATGACATTGCCGGCGTCAGCACCATCGCCAGCAGCAGCGCAAAAGAAACGCCCGCACCTTTCGGCACGGGCGTGTCATTGCGCAACACCGGCGGCATCACGCGCGAGGTGCTCAGGCGTGTGCCGGTGCGAGGGCGTAGCCCTTCAGCCGCGCCGAAAATGCCTGCAGTGCCTGGTTGCCACTGGCCTCGGCCTCGGTGCACCACGCGTGCAGCTTGGCCAGCGTGGCCTGGGCGTCGTGCGAGCGCTCGTCGAGCACTTGCGCCAGGCGCTGACGGAAGTCCGCCAGCGTGGCCATGCTCGGGCGCTCGGCGAGCCAGGCCTGCAGCTTGGCGCGCTTGTCGTCGTCGAGCCAGCGGCCGTCGTCGGCCAGGCCCTGGCGCAGGCTGCGCGGCAGCTTGAACTTGGCCTCGCGCAGCGCCGGCAGGGTGACGTTGCGGTAGTAGTCGGTCATCGCCTGGAAGCGGATCGCGAGCAATGCCTTGAGCGTCTCGCCGTCGGGCATGGCGATGTTCGGGCGCACGTCCAGAGTCGGCGCGACGCGCAGGACCTTGGCCAGGCCGACCGACTCGAGCAGCTTGATCGCGCTCCAGCCGATGTCGAACTCGAACTTGCGCAGCGCGAACTTGGCCGAGCTCGGGAAGGCATGGTGGTTGTTGTGCAGCTCTTCGCCGCCGATCCAGAAACCCCACGGGGTCAGGTTGGTCGCGGTGTCGGTGGTTTCGAAATTGCGGTAGCCCCACCAGTGACCCAGGCCGTTGACCACGCCCGCGGCCCAGAACGGGATCCACAGCATCTGGATCGCCCATACGGCGACGCCGGCGAAGCCGAACAGGGCGAAGCTGGCGAACAGCAGCACCACCGGACCCATCGTCGCGTGGCGGGTGTAGAGGTTGCGCTCGATCCAGTCGTCCGGGCAGCCCTTGCCGTACTTCTCGATGTCGTCGCGCTGGCCGCGCGCTTCGCGGTACAGCTCGACGCCACGCCACATCACCGTGTCGATGCCCTTGAACTGCGGGCTGTGCGGGTCTTCCTCGGTCTCGCACTTGGCGTGGTGCTTGCGATGGATCGCCGCCCACTCGCGCGTGATCATCGAGGTGGTCAGCCACGTCCAGAAGCGGAAGAAATGCGCCAGCACCGGATGGAAGTCGACGGAGCGATGCGCCATCGAGCGGTGCAGGTAGAGCGTGACCGAGAAGATGGTCAGCTGGGTGACGACCAGCAGATAGACGAGCAACTCGACCCAACTGGCCTGGAGGATGCCGCCGGCAAGGAAATCGAGCAGGGATGAAACGAACATTGAAATAACTCCCGAAACGCACAACTGGATCGCACAGTCAGACCGGCAAACACGCGCGGTCCTGTCGCTGATCATGCCAGTCCGGGAGCACCCTGCGCGCCGGTATGGGCGGAAGATGTGATGGGGTCGTTCACATCGACCCGCAAGGTCGACCCGCCAGTCAGCGACCAGATCAGCGACGAACGGTCGAAATCCGCTTGCGCAACCGCGCCAGCGCCGGTTCGGCGTAGGCGCGAAGGGCGCGCCGGTGCTCCTTGCTGAACGGGGATCCCTTGCCGCAATGGTCCAGCAACAGGTTCAGGTCCTGCGCCTCGCCCAGGCGCTCGGTGGTGCGTTTGTCGAAGACCTCAGGCTCGCTCGCCGAAACGTTCACGCCCACCGCTTCCAGCGCGCGCCGTTGCTGCGAGGCGCGACGCGCGCGACGGCGCCAGCGGTGCCAGTCGCTGTCGCGTCCCTTGCGCAGGGCGATCTCGCGTGCGGCCTGACTGCGGTCGTCGCTGTCGGCCAGCGCCATCCGCGCCGCCGATGGAGTCAGGCGCTTCCAGTCGAGCGCTGGCACGGCCGCCGCCAGCACCTCGATCAGGCCGCGGCGTTGGCCCAGGGCCGGGTCCATCGACAACTCCACTTCGCTGATGGCCGTGCGGGCGGCGACGGCATCGGCCCGCGCCTGGTCGAACAGCTGCCGCGTGTCGTCCTTGCGCGCGCGTTTGTGCATCCGCTCCAGCGTCTCCACCAGGGCATGCGCGTCGCGCAGGCCGGACAAGCCGGTGTTGAGGTGCTTGATCTCGCGATCGATCAGGGTGACACCCGGGCCGAGGATGCCGTCGCCCAGCGCCAGGGTCGCGCGCACGCGGCGCAGGCCTTTGCGGGCACGGTGGATGCCTTCGTGGATATCGTCGCCGGGCTGGCCCAGTGCCTGCAGGGCGGCGTCCAGCTCGGCCAGCACGTAGTCGCGCAGGGCCGGACCCGGCGAGGGCAACGGCAACACGGGAGCGGCGGCGGCCTTGAGGCCGTCGGCAATGCTGGACGGATCCGCGCTCGTGCCCATGCGGCCTTGCCCCCCGCGTGACGGGACCCCACTCATCGGGTGTCCCGATAGTACGCTCGCCCCATGCCCGAGTTGCCTGAAGTAGAAACCACCCGTCGCGGCCTGGCACCGCACGTCGAAGGCCGTCGCGTGGTCACCGCCACCCTGCGCCGGCCCGACCTGCGCTGGCCGATCCCGGACGAGATCCGCCAGCTCCTGCCCGGCCAGCGCATCGACCAGGTCCGGCGTCGCGCCAAGTACCTGCTGCTCGACACCGTTGCCGGCAGCGCGCTGCTGCACCTGGGCATGTCCGGCAGCCTGCGGGTGCTGCCTGCCGACACCCCGGTGCGCGCCCACGACCACGTCGACCTGGCCCTGGACTCGGGCCAGGTGCTGCGCTTCAACGACCCGCGCCGCTTCGGCAGCCTGCTCTGGCAGGGCCCGGACGAAACCCACGAACTGCTGGCGGGCCTGGGCCCGGAGCCGCTGTCGGACGACTTCGACGGCGACTACCTGTTCGCGCTCAGCCGCGGCCGCAGCGCGCCGGTGAAGACCTTCCTGATGGACCAGAAGGTCGTCGTCGGTGTCGGCAACATCTATGTCGCCGAGGCCCTGTTCGCCGCCGGCGTGTCGCCGCTGCGGGCGGCCGGCAAGGTATCGCGTGAGCGCTACCAGCAACTGGCCGAACAGATCCGCCGCATCCTCGGCCATGCCATCGACCGTGGCGGCACCACGCTGCGCGACTTCATCAGTCCGGAGGGTGCGCCGGGGTATTTCGAACAGGAACTGTCGGCTTACGGCCGCGGTGGCGAACCCTGCCCGCGTTGCGGACGAGCACTGAAACAGGCGGCAATTGGCCAGCGCGCCACGGTGTGGTGCGGAACTTGCCAGAGGTAAACGAGGCTCGTCATTCCCGCGAAGGCGGGAATCCAGGGACGTGCTCCGAGGGCCTTACGTCCATGGATCCCCGCCTTCGCGGGGATGACCAATAGTGTGAAGGCCTTCCTGCACAGGCCAAAACAGTGAAACGCGTTATAGTCCGGACCACTGCGGAGGGGGCTCCCTATGGCCGAAACTGCCGATATCACTTTGCTGCTGGATGCTGCACGTGAAGGCGACCGTGGCGCGTTGGATCGCGTCCTGGCCACCCTCTACCAGGAACTCCACACGATGGCCCGGCGCCAGCTCGCCGGCCAGCACGGGCAGACGCTCGACGCCACCGCGCTCGTGCACGAGGCCTATCTCAAGCTGATCGGACGGCGTGAGGCGCAGTTCGACGATCGCGCGCATTTCTTCGCCTACGCCGCCTCCGCGATGCGTTCGGTGGTGGTCGATTACGCCCGCCAGCGCCTGGCGCAGAAGCGCGGCGGCGACCTGCACCGCGTCACCGAACTGCCCGACGATGTCGAAGGCGGTCTGCGCCTGGACGAGGACACCCTCGGCCTGGATACCGCGCTGACCAAGCTGGCCGCGGTCGATCCGCGCCTGGCCCAGGTAGTGGAATTGAGGTATTTCGCCGGCCTGTCGGAACTGGAGATCGCCGCGCTGCTGGAGCGTTCCGAGCGCAGCATCCGTCGCGACTGGCAGAAGGCGCGGCTGTTCCTGCTGGCGTCGCTGAAAGACTCCTGAGGCCAGCACAGGGGCAGCCCCGTGGACACCGAGCGCTGGCAACGGTTGTCCCCATTGCTCGACGCGCTGTTCGAGCTTGATGACCAGGCGCGCGAACAGCGCCTGCAACGCCTGCGCGAAGAAGACCCGGCGCTGGCCGACGAACTGCAGACGCTGATCACCCTCGACGAGCACCACGAGGATTTTCTTTCCGAACCGCTGATCGCCCCGCTCGCCGGCCTGCGCGCCGGTGGCGAGGTGGGCCCTTACAAACTCGAACGGCTGCTGGGCGAAGGCGGCATGGGCCAGGTATGGCTGGCCGCGCGCGCCGACGGCCTCTACCAGCGGCGCGTCGCGCTCAAGCTGCTGCGCCCGGGCCTGGCCGACAGCAACCTGCGCGTGCGCTTCTCGCGCGAACGACAGATCCTGGCGCGCCTGGCGCATCCGCACATCGCGCGCCTGCTCGACGCCGGCGTCACCAGTGACGGCCTGCCCTATCTCGCACTGGAGTTCGTCGAAGGCGAGCCGATCACCGATTACTGCCGCAACCACCAGCTGCCGATCGAGCAGCGGCTGCGGATGTTTCACCAGATCTGCGATGCGGTCAGCCACGCCCACGCCAACCTGATCGTCCACCGCGACCTCAAGCCGTCCAACATCCTGGTCACGCCCAGCGGCGACGTGCGCCTGCTCGACTTCGGCATCGCCAAGCTGCTCGACTCCGACGCACCGATGATCGAGCAGACGCGCACCGGCGTGCGCGCCTTCACCCTGCACTACGCCGCACCGGAACAGGTGCGCGGCGAGCCGGTCACGACGATGACCGACGTGTATGCACTGGGCGTGGTGCTGTTCGAACTGCTCACCGACACCAAGCCCTACCGCCTCAAGCGTCAGACCGATGCCGAGTGGGAGGAAGCGATCCTCGCCGCCGATCCGCAACGTCCGTCGCAGACGCTGCTCCACCGGAGCGAGGACAGCGGCGCCGATGTGCATGGTTTGCGCCGGCAGGCGCGCATGCTCGCCGGCGACCTCGACAACATCGTCCTCAAGACGCTGTCCAAGCGACCCGAGCAGCGCTACCCCTCGGTCGAGGCGCTGGCGCTGGACCTGACCCGCTACGAGGCCGGTCGCCCTGTGCAGGCGCGGCCGCAAAGCGTCGGCTACCGGTTCGGCAAATACCTGCGACGCCATCGCTGGTCATTGGCGTCCGGTGGCTTGATTGCCGTCGTGCTCAGTGCCGCGCTGGCCATCGTCGCCTGGCAGGGCCGGCAGGCGGTGGCCGAAGCCGGTCGTGCGCAGGCGATGCAGGACTTCATGGTCGGCGTGTTCGAGAGCGCGCGCGGCACACCCGAAGGCCAGGCGCTGGACCTGCGAGGCCTGCTCGATGGCTCCCTGGCACGCGGCAACCGCGAGCTGGCACGACAGCCTCGGGCGCGCGCCGAACTGCTTGGCGTCATCGCGCGCCTGCGCATGGGCCTGGGCGACTACCGCGAAGCGCTGGTGCTGTTGAACCGCCAGGCAGGCGTGCTGGCCAGCACCAGCGACATCCCGGTGAGCCTGCAGATCGAATCACTGACCCAGCGCGGCCAGGCATTGCGCCTGCTCGGTGAGCCGCGGCAATGCATCGACCTGATGCTGCCGGCACTGACCACGGCGCGGCGCGAACAGGCACAGCTGCCGCCGCAGATCAGCGAGTACTACTCGCAGTTCGGCCGCTGCCGCCGCGACAACGGCGAGCTGCAGGGCGCGCGACTGTTGTTCGAACGCTCACTGGCGCTGCGCCGCGATGATCGCGATGAAGTCGGCACGGTCGAGAACCTGATCGACCTGGCCAACCTGCAGGCCGATGCCGGCCAGACCGGTGCCGCATTGCAGGGCTATGGCAAGGCACGCACGCAACTGCGGCAGAAGGTCGGCGAACGCCACGCCCTGCTCGCCGAGATCGGCAGCCGCGTGGCGTCGCTGCGACAGGGCCTGGGACAGGTCGATGCCGCCGAACGCGAGGCCAGCGAGGCCTTCGCCATCGCCCTGGAGGTCTATGGCGCCCAGCATCCGGTGACGCTGTCGCTGCGCCGGCAGATGGCGATGCTGCACATCGACCAGGGCCACTACCGCCAGGCCGAAACCGAACTGCGTGCCGCGATCGCCGCGCTGCAACGCCGGCTGGCGCCGGAGGGTGTCGATCCGGCCGAGACTCGCCGAGGGATGATCGAACTGGGCGGCCTGCAACGGCGCCTGGGCCAGGTGGCGTGGGAGCGGGGCGAGATCTCCACCGCGCTGACCGCGTTGCAACGCGCGGTGGTGATCGCGCGGCGGCAGAACGACAACGCCCATCTGGGCGACGCGCTGTACGACTACGCCCGCGTGCTGCACGCGGTGGGCCGCGATCGCACCGCACTCAAGGCCGTGCAGGAGGCGCACGAGTTGCGCCTGGCGCAGATGGGCCCGCGCCATCCGCTGCTCGGCGACACCGAGCGCCTGCTGGGCCAGATCGAGATTTCACTGGGCCAGCGCGAGCAGGGCATGGCCCACCTGGCGCAAGCGGTCACGCTGACCCGTAGCGGCTATGGCGCCACCCACCCGAACACGCGCGAAGCCGAACTGGCGCTGGCACGGCAGCAGGCGCTCGAAGGCGACGACAGTGCATTGCTCCGGCTCGATGCGCTGGCGGGTATGCCGCACAGCGACCGCGACCTTCGCCGCACGGCCTGGCGCGCGCAGGCGTATGCCGCGCAGTTGCGCTGCCATGGCCCGGACCGCGAGCCGGCGCTGGCGCGGCTGGGCACGCTGCAGGACCAGTTGAAGACCGCGCAACCGGACGGCGGGGCGATCCCGCGCGAAGTCGGCGCGATCGTGCGCGGGTGCGGTTGAGGGCGGGCCTGGGGTCCGCGTTGCCCTCTCCCCTTGTGGGAGAGGGACAGGCGCAAAGCGCCAGGGAGAGGGAATCAGCCCAGCTGCAGCGACTGCTGCGCAGGCTCGATCGTGCCCTCACCGCGCATGATCTTCTTGTACTCCGCGCGGGACACCGAGATGTAGCGGTCGTTGCCGCCGATCTCGACCTGCGGGCCTTCGTGCACCGCACGGCCCTGCGCATCCACGCGCACGACCATCGTCGCCTTCTTGCCGCTGTGGCAGATGGTCTTGATCTCGGTCAGTTCGTCGGCCCAGGCCAGCAGGTGCTGGCTGCCTTCGAACAGTTCACCGCGGAAGTCGGTGCGCAGCCCGTAGCACAGCACCGGGATGCGAAGCGCATCGACCACTTCGCTGAGCTGCCAGACCTGCGCCCGATTCAGGAACTGCGCTTCGTCGACCAGCACGCAGTGCAACGGGCCGTGGGCGAGGATGTCGGAACGGACGATCGCTTCCAGGTCGTCGTTGCGCTCGAAGGCGATGCCGTCGGCGCGCAGGCCGATGCGTGAGGCCACCGTGCCGCTGCCGGCGCGGTCGTCCAGGCGCGGGGTCAGGATCGCCACGCGCATGCCGCGCTCGCGGTAGTTGTGCGCCGACTGCAGCAGCGTCGTGGTCTTGCCGGCGTTCATCGCCGAATAATAGAAATAGAGCTTTGCCATGCGTGCAGTTTAATCGCTGCCAGCATTGGCGAGATGCATCCCGGCGTTCGCCGGGATGACGCTGGACGATGTCAGCGGCGCCTGGCGCGCTCCGCCGCCGCACTCGCCCAGCGCTGGGCCACGGCCGGGGCGGTAATGCACACCGCTTCGTCGGTCACCGTGGTCACCGCGCGCTCGAGCAGCTGGATGTCGGCCTCGTGCTGGCGCGCCACATGCGGGTCCTCGAAGAAGATCGCGCGCTGGCAGCGCCGCTCCAGCACCAGGTCGGCGATCTGGGCGTCGCCGCCCATCGGACCGCTCTGGTAACGATGCACCCACGACCGCCCCTGCGGCCAGCCGCGGCTCCAGGCCAGCTCGTTCAGGCGCTGGCCGGTTGTGCCGGTGGCGACACGGCGGGCGAAGCGCGAGAGCAGATCGAAGTTCTCTGCGGCGAACGCCATCATCTGCGGCTTCATCGCGTCGTGGGCGATCAGCGCCAGGGTCTGCCCCTCCAGATCGTGGAGGCGGTCGGCGGCCGGGTCGGGAAGGAAACCGGCGCGGATGCGCTCCAGTTCGATCCAGTCGCGGGCCGAGGCGACGGTGGTGATGTAGGGCTTGCCGTGAATCACGCACTGGCGCTTGAGCGCGGCCGCTTCGGGGAACACCGACGAGGGGTCGACCGGGTCGATCAGGTAGATCGCGCCATCGAGGGTGCGCTCGTCGTGATCGACGCCGACCACCTCCGCCACCAGCTTCATCAGTCCACCCTCGCGCCCGTACGGGTAGCGTCGCAGGCCCGGATAGCCCGACAGCATGCCGGCGGCGGCGATGGCGTCATGGGTGCGCCCGACCACGTGCAGGCTGATCTGCAGTTCGCGGATGCCCGGCTCGCAGGCGCGCAGCCAGCGGAACAGCGCCGCGTCTTCGCTGAGGTGATGCAGGCGGTTGGCCGCCAGGCCCAGGCGCATGTGTGATCCCCTGAAGTTGATAGCGGGCGTCGCCGGCGACCGGTGTCGGTCGCCAGCGAGCTGGTGATTACCTTAGGGGTTTTGCGATCGGGCGTGGGGAACTTCGCCCGCCATCATTTGCCGTTGCTGACCGGCCCGACCTCGACGTTGCCGTGCGTCCAGATCGCGTCTTCCACCGCCCAGTACTGCTGGGCGTCCCAGCGCCAAGTGGCGTACATCGGCGTCATGTCGATCGTGTCATGGCCAGCACCCAACCCCTCGCCGTTGCCACGCGGCGCGATTACTTCGAGGTTGCCGACGTAGCCCAGATGGCTGCCGGTGATCTGGCGCTTGCCCTGGGCCATGACGCGCACGAGCCGCGGCTTGGCGACCTCGTCGCCGTACTCGTCATAAAGCGCATGCCCTTCGCGCAGGGCGCGGTCACGCGTGGGCTGGTCCAGTTGCTCCCACATCTTCTCGCGCAGGACCAAGAAGCTGGGGTACATGCGTTCGGCGGCGAGGTCGGCCCAGGCGTAGGCCAGGGCCGGGTCCCGCGCCACGCCCACGCCATGCCAGTACATCAGGCTGATGCGGTGCTGCGAGTACTTGTCGCCGTAGCGCGCGGCCTGGCGGAAGTGCCTGATCGCATCCTCCCATTCGCCGCGCGCGGCCGCGTCGCTGCCGTAAAGGCGCCACAGTTCGTTGGGATGCGTCCTGGAAAAGCGCGTGCGCTCGTCGTACTGGCGCGCGTCCATCGTGTCGGTTTCGGCCACCACCGCGATCGTGCCGTCGACCGGCGCGGCGCTCGGGGCGGCGGACAGTGCGGCGCCCAGCATTACGGACAGCAGCGCTTCCATGACGATCTCCTTCCTGTGTAAGTGAGTGCGACCGTTTCGATCAGTTCCTGGGCTTCTCGCGCGCCGGCACCATCGGGCCGACGCCGACGCTGCCGATGCCACTGCCCAGTTCGGCGTCCTGCGCCTGCCAGTACGAAGCCGTCTGGGTGCGGTCGTCGGCGTAGTACTGGTCGCCGGTGGTGTGCCCGACCACCTGTTCCGAGGCGGCCAGCATGCCCGGCGTGGTATTGCCGAACGAGCCATTGATCGGTCCGCCCTGGGCGATGTCGATTGCCTGGTTGCGGTACCCGATCCGGCTGCCGGTCATGGTGCGGGCGAAGCGGCGGATCTCGACGTCGGCGCGCGGCTGCGCGACTTCGTCGCCGAATCTGGCGTAGTAATCCGGGCCGAGCTGTTCGACCTGCTTGCGCTGCTCCGGCGTCAGGCCTTCCCACATCTTTTCGCGTATCACCAGCAAGCGGCGCACGCCACGCTCGGCGGCCAGGTCGCTCCAGATGTAGGCCCGCACCGGATCGGCGGGCACGCCCTGCCCGTACCAGTACATCAGGCTCAGGTAGTGCTGCGAATGCTTGTCGGCGTAGGACGCCGCATTCTCGAAGCGCTCGACGGCCTCGTCGTAATGGCCGTCGAGGTAGGACTTCAGTCCGTTCAGGCGCCAGGTCTCGTTCGGGTGGCCCATGGCCGACTTGAGCTGGCTGTCGATCTGCATGTAGCTGGCACTGACCAGCTTCAGCGGCTCGTCGGCGGCGGCGGAGAAAGCCAGCGCGCACAGCACCATGCCCGTCCAGCCTGCCCTGATGATGTTTGCCTTGCGGTTCATGGCGATCTCCCGGCGCCGGCACGCGGCGCATGCAATGGCATCCAGTTGGGAGCTTTGCGACCGGGACCCTGCCAGGCGAGGGCGAAGGGCCTCGAGCCGAAGAGCACCGCCTCGCAAGGGGGCGGTTACGGCACAATACGCCGCCGCAACCGCGGCAGCAAACAGCCTTCAATGCACGGTCTCAACCCCCCCCAACGCGCTGCCGTCCTGCACACCGACGGCCCCTTGCTGGTGCTCGCAGGCGCAGGCAGCGGCAAGACCCGCGTCATCGTCGAGAAGATCGCGCACCTGATCGCATCCGGGCGGATGCCGGCCAAGCGCATCGCCGCGATCACCTTCACCAACAAGTCGGCGAAGGAGATGAAGGAGCGCGTCGCCAAGCGCATCAAGGGCGACGCCGCCGAAGGCCTGACCGTATGCACGTTCCATGCGCTGGGGCTGCGTTTCCTGCAGATCGACCACGCCAAGGTCGGCCTGCGTCGCGGCTTCTCGGTGTTCGACAGCGACGACAGCGCCGCGCAGATCAAGGACCTGCTGCCGCCGGGCAGCAAGAACGACGTGATCGACAACGCGCGCAACCTCATCTCGCGCGCGAAGAATGCCGGCCTCTCACCCGATGAGGCACTGGCTGCATCGCAGAGCCCGCGCGAGATGGAAGCCGCACTGCTTTACCAGCGTTACCAGGCGCGCCTGTCGACCTTCAACGCGGTCGACTTCGACGACCTGATTCGCCTGCCGGTGCAGATCCTGGAAGCCGACGAAGACGTGCGCCTGGCCTGGCGCGAGCGCATCGGCTACCTGCTCGTCGACGAGTGTCAGGACACCAACGACGCCCAGTACCGCCTGCTCAAGGCGCTGGCTGGCGACAAGGGCCTGTTCACCTGCGTGGGCGACGACGACCAGTCGATCTACGCCTGGCGCGGCGCCAATCCGGACAACCTGCTCAACCTGGGCAAGGATTATCCGGCGCTGGAGATCATCAAGCTGGAGCAGAACTACCGCTGTTCCAATCGCGTGTTGCGCACGGCCAACACGCTGATTGCGCACAACCCTCACGAGCACCCCAAGACACTGTGGAGCGACCAGGCCGACGGCGAGCGCATCCGCGTCTGGGAGTGCCGCGACAACGCACACGAAGCCGAGAAGGTCGCCGCCGAGATCCATTTCCTCGCCACCGCCAAGCAGGCGCCGTGGAGCGACTTCTGCATCCTGTTCCGCGGCAACCACCAGAGCCGTGCGCTGGAGAAAGCACTGCAGTTGTTGCGCGTGCCATACCACCTGTCGGGCGGCACCGCGTTCCTCGAGCGCGGCGAAGTGAAGGACGCGCTGTCGTGGCTGCGCCTGATCGCCAATCCCGATGACGACGCGGCGTTCCTGCGCGCGGTGCAATCGCCCAAGCGCGAAGTCGGCGCGACCACGCTGTCCAAGCTGGCCGAGATGGCGCAGCACGCCGGCATGCCGATGTCGCGGGCGGCCGAGCAGATCGGCATGCTCAAGCAGCTGGCACCGCGTGCCGGCAATGCGCTCGACGGCTTCGTCAACATCATCCGCCACCTGCGCGGCGAGGCGTTCAAGATTCCGCCTTCGGAACTGGTGCGCGTGCTGGCCGAGAAGAGCGGCCTGCTCGCGGCGATCCGTGCGCAGTGCAAGGACGAAGCCACCTTCCAGCGCCGCAAGGAAAACCTGGAGGAACTGGCCGACTGGTTCGATGGCGGCAAGAATTCCGGTCCCGGCGAACTGGCCGCGCAGCTGGCCCTGCTGTCGCACGCCGACAAGGGCGATGCCGGCAACCAGGTGCGGTTGATGTCGCTGCACGGCGCCAAGGGCCTGGAGTTCCGCTACGTCTTCATCGTCGGCATGGAAGACGGCACGTTGCCCCACGAGATGGCGCTGGAAGAAGGCAGCCTGGAGGAAGAGCGTCGACTGCTCTACGTGGGCATCACCCGCGCCAAGGAACAGTTGTGGTTGTCGCACTCGCGCGAGACGCAGCGCTGGGGCGACAAGATCCGCCTGCAGCCGAGCCGCTTCTTCGAGGAACTGCCCGTCGCCGAGATCCAGCGCGATGGCGCCGACCCGGTGGCCGATGCGGCGCGCAAGCAGGAGCGTGCCGTGGCCGGGTTCGCGGCGATCCGCGCGCTGCTGGACGAGTAGCCGCACCGATGCAGCTCACCCGGATCCACCACGTCGCCATCATCTGCGCCGACTACGCGCGCTCGAAGCACTTCTACACGCAGGTGCTTGGCCTGCGCGTGCTGGCCGAGGTGCATCGCCCGGCGCGCGACTCGTGGAAGCTGGACCTGGCCCTGCCCGATGGCGGACAGCTGGAACTGTTCTCCTTTCCTTCGCCGCCGCCGCGTCCGTCGTACCCGGAAGCCCGGGGCCTGCGTCACCTCGCCTTCGAAGTCGCCGACGTCGCCGCAGCAGCCGGGGAGCTGCAGGCGCAGGGGGTAGCGGTAGAGCCCATTCGCATCGACGAGTACACCGGCCGGCGCTTCACCTTCTTCGCCGATCCGGACGAGCTTCCGATCGAGTTGTACGAGGCGCCCTGACCGCGCGCAGCATCGGCGCCGTCGGGTCCCGGTCGGGCCGGAACATGGCCCGGGGACGCCGAGACAGGGAGTCCAGACCCGCACCTCGAGAAGCGACCAACGGCGCGGCGCGTCTCCACGGTTCCCTCGGTGTCGCTGGCTGCGGCACCATGGAACGCCCTGCCCTGCGAAGATTTCCATGGACCTCGTCCTGCGTCCGGCCCAGGCCTGCGACCACCCCGTGATCCTGGCGCTGAACCTCGCATCGGAGGAAATGCTCAGCCCACTGGATGCGGCGGGACTGCTGCGGCTCGATGCGCAGTCGGCCTACCACCGCGTGTTGTGCGAAGGCGATCGCGTCGTCGCGTTCCTCCTCGCGTTTCGCGAAGCCGCGCTGTACGACAGCCCCAACTACCTATGGTTCGCCGCCCGCTACCCGCGTTTTCTCTATGTCGATCGCGTTGTGGTCGCGGATTCGCACCAGGGGCGGGGCCTGGGCGCCAGGCTCTATCGCGACCTGTTCGACTTCGCCCGCAGCAGCGGCGTAGATGCGGTGACGTGCGAGTTCTACACGGTGCCGCCGAACGAGGCATCGCGTCGCTTCCATGCCGGGTTCGGCTTCGCCGAAGTGGGACAGCAGTGGGTCGCCGGCGGTCGCAAGCAGGTCTCGCTGCAGGTCGCCACGCCCTGACCGTCGTGTCATCGCGCGTGCGCCTGGCTCGGCTACACTCGCCGCCCGACCAGACACCAGCGAACGCAATGAAACAGCGCGCCCTCACCCTGTCCGCTCTCGCCTGCGCGCTCGCGCTGGCTGCCTGCCAGCGCGCGCCTGCACCTGCGCCCAAGGCCGAGCCGTCCGCTGCAGCCCCGACAGACGCGGCAGCGACAGCGAAGCCTGCGACGGTCGCAGCCGACGACAACCTCAACGCGGTGCTGTGGATGCAGGCATCGGCCGAGTACCAGGCGGCAACCACCACCGTCTACCGCGCCGCCGCCGACAAACTGGGCGTAGCGCTGGCCGAGAAAAACTGGGACGCACTGGTGCCCGACGAGCGCGGCAACGCCGCAACCGGTTTGAAGCCAGCCGTGATCATGGACGTCGACGAAACCGTGCTCGACAACTCGCCGTACCAGGCGCGCCTGGTGCGTGACGGCAAGACCTACGACGAAGTCAGCTGGGATGCCTGGGTCGCCGAGAAGAAGGCCAAGCCGGTGCCCGGCGTGGTCGAGTTCGCCAAGGCCGCCGCGGCCAAGGGCGTGACCATCGTGTACCTGTCCAACCGCGCCGTGCACTTGAAGGACGCGACCATCGCCAACCTCAAGGCGGTCGGCATGCCGGTCAAGGACGACAGCGTGTTCCTCGGCTTGGGAACCGTCGTCGACGGCTGCGAGCAGAACGGCAGCGAGAAGAACTGCCGCCGGCAACTGGCCGGCCAGCAGTACCGCGTGCTGATGCAGTTCGGCGACCAGCTCGGCGATTTTGTCCAGGTCGTGGCAAACACGCGCGAAGGCCGCACGCAGCTGCTCGACGAGTACGGCGACTGGTTCGGCGAACGCTGGTGGATGCTTCCCAACCCGAGCTATGGCTCGTGGGAGCCGGCGACGTTCAACAACGACTGGTCGCAGCCGCTGGAAGCGCGCCGTACGGCCAAGCGGGCGGCGCTGGACGTGGCGCCGTAAAGCGGTCGGCGCCGATCGCTGGCGCATCGCAGCATCGAGTCTCGTTGTAAAATCAATTAGTTGCGTCGCAATTCTTCAAGCATTGCATTAACTGCGGAGGGCGGTTAGTCTGCCCTCCGTCCGGCGCGAGCCGGAGCCATGCCACAACTCGACGTCCATCCGGCGCCAGCCGGATTTGAAGGAGGCCCACGGCCTCCTTTTTCTTTTGTACTTTCGGCAGGCGCGTGCGCCGGGTGCCTCAGAACTCGACGGTGGCCGTTACCACGTCGCTGTAGTTGCCGGCAGTGAAGGTCGGGGTGATCGGCACGCGGCCATAAACCGTAAGGGTCTGCGCCGAGCCCTGCCCCGCGCCGGTGCCGGTGCCGATGACGGTGGAACCGGTCGCGGTTCCCCAGACAGTGGTCCTGGCGGCGGAGGTGTAGAGGTTGTAGTTGATGAACGTAGGTCCGACGACGCCATTGAGGTACATGCGCCGGGCAGCGACATTGCCCGAACGTCCAGCGTCGAGCTTGACCGTGTAGGCCGTGCCGTTGGTGCAGGTAACCGTCAGGTTGGCCTGCGCATCGCGGGCCGCGGCCAGGGAGGTGTAGGTGCCAAACGCCATGTTCTGGGCTGCGATCAGGCAGCTGCCCTGCAGCGTGGCGCGCGAAGTGAAAGTGTAGTTCGGCGACGCCGGCGCGACATTGGTCGCGCAGTTGGCATTGTTGTCCGCCGAGTAACCCCACACGGCGCTGATCGCTTCGGTGTAGTTGCCAGGCGTCGGCGCCGGTGCCGTGGGCTGCACGGTCGACACCCGTCCGTACAGCGTGATCGGCCTGCTGATCCACGTGTTTCGCGAGGTGATCGTGATCGTGGTCTGGGCGTTGTAGGTGTAGTTCGCCGGCTGGGAGTAGGTCGCGTCGGTATAGATGTCGTAGTAGAACGAAGCCGCTGGCGTGGCGGTACGTGCCATCGTGCGGGGCGTGCCGCCGTTGTTGGTGCCGGCGCACACCAGGACGGAGTCTCCAACATCATTGTTGCCTCCCTGGCAACTGACATTGACGGTCACAGTCGACGTCGACGCCCCCACTGGCAGCGTCAGCGTGCCGAAGTTCAGGTCGGTGGCGTTGTCGATACGGCAGGTTATCGCCGCCGACGCCGTTCCCGGCATGAGCAACGACAGCAGCAAGCCAAGCAGGGCCAACGCAATGGAGTGGCGACGCATCATGGTGTGTCCTCGCTGCGGCATTTCACCGTCAGTTTTTGCTGTGCCGAACTGCTGGGCAGCGCCGGGGCCACCGCGGAACACGTGACGCCCGCGCGGGTCCAGGTAAGGCTTTCGCCGGGAGTGTATCCATCAAGCCAGAGCGTTCCGTCGAAGCCGACGATGGCCGGACTTCCGTCCTGGCGCACCACCCGGGTGCCGGGCTCGACGTGCTTGCCCTCACGGTCGAGCAGCTCGAGATTGGCGCTGTGCACCTGCCGGATCGGGAACGGCACGTGCACGCCGCTGCGGTCTGGCGGTGTCACCAGGCGTTCCACCGAAAGCACTTCCAGGTCCGGCGCCAGGCCGTCGGGGTCGATCGCAATGCGGTTGCGCTGCCAGCCACGCAGCTCCGGCAACAGCAGGAAGCCGTCGGAATTGGTGCGGCCGGCGACGCGGTTCTCGTAGAGGATCGGTACGTCGGCGACGCCGTTGGTGGACACGACCGCGAACGAGTCCGTGACGGCGCGGCTGGTGAACAACTGGCCGCCCATCAGCACCACGCTGCCATTGCCTTGCCCGTAGACACTTTCCTGTCCGCTGAACCTGTCCACGCCGCCCCAGACGTCGCCTGCGCGACCGCGCCAGCCGACGCCCAGCACGCCATCGCCGCCGTCGCGTGCCTGCACTTCCCAGCCCAGGCCGCCGCCGTAGGGCAGCGGGCGCCGCAGTGCCGCGGCGACATCGGTGTTGCCGTTCTGCCGGTCTACCGACAGCGAGGCGTCGATGTCGCGACCCAGCGGAACGTTGATCGACAGTGAGACACCGTGTCCCGAACGATCGTCATCGAACGCGCTGATGGTCCAGGCGAAGCTTCGGTAGCTCTGGTTGAAGCCGATGCCCTTGGTGCGGCTGGTCGGGTTGTCGTGATCCTGGTAGCGGATCCACGAAAGCGAGATCGAGCCGCGCGGGATCGACAGCCAGGCCGATGCGCGGTCCTGGCGCAGCAACGGCAAGCCGCCTTCTTCCAGCGAACCCAGGTCGCGGTATTCCTCGGTGGCGCGCTGACTGTAAAGATCGAAGCCGACGCGCTGGCCGAACCACTGGTAGCCGCCACCGTACTGGTGGCCGCTGTGCCAGTTGGAGCTGTGCGCGTAGTTGCCGGTGAACACGCCGTAGCGGCCCAGCGGCGACCAGGCAAAGCCGATGCCGCCCAGACTCAGCCGCTCTCCATACTCGGCATGGAACTCGCCGGTGAAATTGTCGGTAATGCCGCGGCGCATGCTGGCGCTGGCGACCGGGTGCTGGCCGTAGTCGTCCGACTCCTGGCTGTAGTTCCGGCGCAGCAGGCCCGCCTCGAGCGAGAAATCGCTCAGGCCGCGGGCCAGGCGCTGGTAGTCGACATACAGCGGGACACTGGTCTGGGTGGTGCGACCCAGTGCATCGGTCACCACCACCACGGCCTGTCCTGCACCGGCCAGGCGTGGAAAGTCGCTGAGTACGAACGGGCCCGGGTCAACCTGGCCGCTGTACTGACGCACGTTGTTGACGTACAGGTCCACAGCCGACGGCACCGCCGCGCTCGCACTGAATTCCGGCAGTGGATAGATGATCAGGTCGGGGCGGACGCTGAAATTGCGGCGCCACTGCAGGCCGCCCATGCGAACCGGCCGGCTCCAGGCAAGGCCACCGGAAATCAGGTCGCCGGCGGTCCAGGTCGTCATGCGCTGCGGGTCGGAAATCGTCCAGCGCGTATCCAGGCGCAGGTAGCCGTCGTCCTGGTCGCCGCTGCGGCTGACGCCATAGCTCTGCAGGCTCCCGAAGCGGCCGAACCAGCGCAGGCCTGTGCCCAGCGACGCGGTGTCGCTGTCGTCGGAATGACGGCCATACGCGTCCCAGTCCAGGACCAACCCCTGGTCGCGATTGACCGAGATGGGTGCCGGCGCCTGGTAGCCGAGACGGTTGGCGCGGCGCATGTGCGCGGCAGGAAGCAGCGTGACCTGCTGCATCGAGGCGTCATACAGCGCACTGAGGCCCTCGATCGCATCGAGCGCGACACGGCCGTTCGGGTCGGCAGTCACGTTGTCGGGCATGACCAGGCCGATCGCGTCCAGATCGGCCGGATCGACCGACAGTCGACCTTCGAGCATTTCGAATCGAACCAGCGGCCGGACGATCTGGCCGTCCATGACGATGTCGAGGAAGAGTGCCTGCGGTGCGGCGATCAGCGCGCGCTGCGAGGCGGTGGTCGGCGCCTCCTCATCTCGGCCCGCCGGCAATCCCGCTGCCGCCCAGGTGGACGGTGCGCAGATCGCAAGCAATGCGATCGCCAGCGCTTGCGCGAGGCGATGGTCTCTAACGCCCGGACGACAGTTCAATGCTTGCCGGCTGACCGTTCAGCCGGACCTCGAGCGTCTTCCATCCTTGAGCGGAACCGAGCTTGTCGCTTTCAAGCGTGAAACGCCGGGAACTGCCCGCCAGTACGTAGCCCATGAGGCCAGGGGTCAGTTCCAGGCTGCTCCCGTCGGCCGACAGCAGGCGACTTGCGCCCAACTGGGCAGCGACACCGCCCGAGTTGGAGCAGGCCAGCACCGTGGCTTCCAGACTGCACTTGAGAGCGACCGGTGCCGGATCGGCAACACGGACGAACACGGGAATCAGGTAACGCATCCGGACGTTCACCGCACTCTGGGTCGAGGCGGCGGGATCTCCGGGCAACTCATCCACCACTACCCGGTAAGCCAATTCCTGCCGGGGCGCTGCTTCGGAGTTGCGGACAAGTCTGATCAGCTGGTCTGCACCACCGGCGATTTCCACCACCGGCGGGCTGACTGTCAGATCGTTGCTCGGCTCCAGGACATCCTGGTCACCGTCCTGCGTCCACGCGTATATGCGGATCTGCGCCGCCACCGGGCTGTCGCCGCCATTGCCAAGCACCAACCGGCCGCCGCGTACACCGGGCGGCATGTCGACGCTGGTCTGTCGGGCCTGCAACTGGCCGCGGGCATGCGCGACCCCACCCAACAGGGTGAGGGCCACGAACGCCGCAAGTGGGAGGCGCAGGTTCATCAGAACGAGACGGTAGCGGTGACGGTGTCGGTGTAGACACCAGCCGGCTTCGGGTTCTGCGAACCAAACACGCGGCCGTAGACGTCGAACGTGGTGGTGCCCGAGGTGTTGCCGGCCAGCGTGACGTTGCCGGTAGTGCCGTCGCCGATGACGTTGGCGGTGGTGCGGGCGCTATCGGTGTACAGCGAGTAGTTGATGGTGTTCGCCGCCGGGCCCGTCATCTTGCGCGAAGCGAAGGTGGCAGCCGAGCCGCCGCCGGCGCTCAGCGAAACGGTGTACGGACCGGCCGACACGCAGGTGACGGCGACGGTGGTCTGCGCGTCGATATTGGCGGCCAGCGTGGTCTGGGTGTTGAAGTTCAGCGGGTTGGCGGCAACGGTGCAGCTGTTGTTGAGCGTCAGGGTGACGGTCATGTTGGCGGTGGCGGTGCCGGCCATCGCCATCGGGGCGGTAGCGAGCAGTGCAACAGCGAGAAGCGACGACTTGAGCAGGTTCATTCCAGATTCTCCGGGGGCGCGATCTGCGCTTTGGCGTGCCGGCGGAAATGCCGGGTTCTTGGCTAGGAAGCAGAAAGTGTGCCAAGCGTCGCAAAACCGTCTTCGTGACGTGAAATCGACGTTAAGGCCGCCAACTTTGACAAACGTGAACGAGATTCAGATCACACTTTTGACCTAAAGGTCAGAAGGTGACAATCGAGGTCACGTTGTGGCGCCTGACTTTATGAACGGGGAAATTCGAGGCGAAATCCCCTGAATCTGCGTTCCGGGACATAGTCGGCTTGCCCCCGACCCGGCCGCCGGCCAAGATTCGGACCCAGCGACAGGGGAACCGCACCGCATGCCATTGATCCGACGCGCCTCTGCCGCGCTGCTCCTGGTTGCCGCGTTGGCGATGGCCGGATGCGAGCGCGCGCCCGCGCCGGCGGCAGCGCCCACCCCGACCGAGCCTGCCCAGGCGGTCGAGCAGCTGATCCAGGACCTGCGGCGCAACGACTTCGCCTCCTACGCCCGTCACTCGGTGCCGCCCGCCCTCCACGCCAGGCTCGACCAGGCCTGGAACGAAGGCCGGACTCGCTGGCCGCTGACCGAGTTGCCGCTGGACGATCGCCTGCCCGCCTTCCTTTCGGCGCTGGCCGCGCCGGGTGCCGAAAAGCAGTTGCTGACCACTTACAACCGCCAGTTTTCCGGCGCTGGTGCGGAGTTGCGTTCGGCCGCCTCGACCCTGGGCCTGTTCGCCACCCAGTACCTGCGCAAGGAAGGCGACTACAGCGCCGACGAGCGCGCCCACTACGCGCAGCTGGTCGCTGCGTTGAGCCGTTGGGGCCAGAAAGCGCCGCTGGGCGACCCGCAGCGCGCGCGGCGGACGATCCCGCAACTGGTCGCGGCGGCGCGGCAGACCGGACTGGCCGGCGGCCCCGACACCTTCCGGCAGCTCGGCATGCAGCGCAGCCTGGAGCGGTTCGGTCCGTTCTTCGCCCGCTTCAAACAGGTGCTCACCACCTACGGACTGGACGTTGACGCCGACCTGGCCAGCGCCCGGGCGACCCTGGTCGAACGCGACGGCGACCGCGGCCGGGTGCGGCTCGATTACACGCTGGCCGGGCAGAAGATCGAGGCGCACCTGGCCGTCGAACGCCACGATGGCCACTGGTACCTCAGCGACGCCCTGCGCCATGCCGAAACCCAGGCAAGCGCTCCGGCGCCGCCTCAACCGGCAACCCAGCCGACCCGCTGAACGCGATTTCGACCGCGATAGGCATAATGCCCGCGATGCCGAATCAGACTCCCCTGCCTTTCCCGGAACCCGCCAAGGACGTGTCGGCCACCGACGCGACGCCTGCCAGCGCATCCGAAACCGTGCCCGAAGCCGCTGCTGAAGCGACTGGCGAAGCTGCACCCGACGCCGCGATCGACCCCGTGCCGGAGGCCCCCGTGCCGCCCGTCGCCGAACCGGATCCGGCCCAGCCAGAGCTGCCCATACCCGCCGTCCCGACTGCGGCTGCGGCTGCGGCTGTTCGCCCCGAGCGCCGTCGTCCGGCCGGCACGCCGCGCCGTCCGTGGTGGGCCAAGCTGCTCGGCCGCCTCATGGCGCCGTGGGTGCAGCTGACCATCGAGCCGCGCAATCCGGCCGCCGAGATCCCGGAAGAATGGACCGGCCGGCCGGTCTGCTACGTGCTCGAGGACTACGGCCTGAGCAACGCCCTGATCCTGGAGCGCGCCTGCCGCGAAGCCGGCCTGCCTTCGCCCTTGCAGCCGCTGCCGGGTGATCCGCTGCGCCGCAAACGCGCGTACCTCGCGCTGTCACGCCGCAACGTCAACACGCTGGCGCAGCTGCAGGCGCTGGCCGGCACGGCAGAACCGACCACCAAGAGCCATTCCAGTTCGCTGGCGCGCCTGCTCGATGCGCACCGCAGCGATCCGACGCTGGACGTGCAGCTGGTGCCGGTGTCGATCTTCGTCGGCCGCGCGCCGGACAAGAACAGCGGCTGGTTCTCGGTGCTGTTCTCGGAAAACTGGACCCTGGTCGGCCGCTTCCGCCGCCTGCTGGCCATCGCCCTCAACGGTCGCGACACCCTGGTGCGTTTCGCCCCGCCCATTGGCCTGCGCGCGATCGTCGACGAGGGCCTGCCGGCCGAGCGTACGGTGCGCAAGCTCTCGCGCGTGCTGCGCGCGCACTTCCGCCGCATCCGCGCGGCGGTGATCGGCCCGGACCTGTCGACCCGGCGCCTGCTGGTCGACCAGGTGCTGACCTCGGCCACGGTGCGCGAGGCCATCGCCGACCAGGCCCGCCGCGACAACTCCAAGCTCGCCGATGCCTGGAAGAAGGCGCACACCTACGCCTACGAAATCGCCGCCGACTATTCGCATCCGGTGGTGCGTTCGGTCAGCTTCCTGCTGGCGCCGGTGTGGAACCGCATCTACCGCGGCGTGCTGGTGCACCACCTCGACCAGCTCAAGGACGACGCGCCCGGCCACGAAGTGGTCTACGTGCCCTGCCACCGCAGCCACATGGACTACCTGCTGCTGAGCTACCTGCTGTACACGCGCGGCATCGTGCCGCCGCACATCGTGGCCGGCATCAACCTCAACCTGCCGGTGGTCGGCACGCTGCTGCGCAAGGGCGGCGCGTTCTTCATCCGCCGCAGCATCCGCGGCAGCGCGCTGTATTCGGCGGTGCTCGGCGAGTACGTGGCGCAGCTGGTGTCGGGCGGTTATTCGATCGAGTACTTCGTCGAAGGCGGTCGCTCGCGCACCGGCCGGCTGCTGCAGCCCAAGGGCGGCATGGTGGCGATGACGCTGCGCGCGTTCCTGCGCCAGCCCACGCGCCCGGTGCTGTTCCAGCCGGTGTACATCGGCTACGAGAAGCTGATGGAAGGCACCAGCTACCTCGACGAACTGTCGGGCAAGCCGAAGGAAAAGGAATCGATCTGGGCGCTGCTGTGGGGCATTCCGAAGGTGCTGCGCAGCAACTACGGCCAGGTGGTGGTGAACTTCGGCGAGCCCATCCGCCTCAACGACGTGCTCGCCGAGCACGCGCCCGACTGGGACGGCAAGCCGGTCGGCGAGGACGAGAAGCCGGCATGGCTGTCCGGCGCCGTCGACGCGCTGGCCGACCGGATCCAGGTCAACGTCAACCGCGCCGCCGACGTCAATCCGATCAACCTGCTGGCGCTGGCACTGCTGTCCACGCCCAAGCACGCGATGGGCGAGGCCGACCTGCTCGCGCAGATCACGCTGAGCAAGACGCTGCTGGCGACCTTGCCGTATTCCGACCGCGTCACGGTCACGCCGCACTCGCCGCAGGAAATCGTCGCCCACGGCGAGGAGATCAACGTCCTCAGCCGCACCGCGCATCCGCTCGGCGACGTGCTCGGTGTCAGCGGCGACAACGCGGTGCTGTTGAGCTACTTCCGCAACAACGTGCTGCATCTGTTCACCGCGGCGTCGTGGATCGCCTGCTGCTTCCAGAACAACCGCCGCATGAGCCAGGCTGGCGTGCTGCGCCTGGGCCGCAACGTTTATCCGTTCCTGCAAGCCGAGCTGTTCCTGCCGTGGAGCGAGGACGAGTTCTCTCAGCGCCTGGCCGACACCATCGAGGTGTTCATCCGCGAAGGCCTGCTCGAGCGCATCAACGAGGAAGAAGGCGGCATCCTCGCCCGCAATGCCGGCCAGACCGACGAGGTCTTCCGCCTGCGCGCGATCGGCCACTCGCTGCAGCAGGCCTTCGAGCGCTACTACATCGCCATTTCGGTGCTGGTGAAGAACGGTGCCGGCACGCTCACCGCCTCGCAGCTCGAAAGCATGTGCCAGCTGGCGGCGCAGCGGTTGTCGCTGCTTTATGCACCGGCGGCGCCGGAGTTCTTCGACAAGACCCTGTTCCGCGGCTTCATCCAGAAGCTGCGCGAAATGAAGCTGGTGTGGCCGGACGAGAACGGCAAGCTGGCCTTCGATGCACGACTGGACGCGTGGGCCAAGGACGCCAAGGTCATCCTCGGCCGCGAGCTGCGCCACACCATCGAGAAGATCAGCCCGGAAACGGCGAAGGCCGAACCGGTCGCAGAGGTCACCCCGGCGAGCTGAGCCGGGACCCACCCTGCAGGGCAGCCTGGACGATGCGGCGATACAACGTCGCCGCATGCCAGGCTCCGTCACACAGCGCGCGCCGCTGCGCGCCTTCGTAGGCCTGCTGCCATAGCCAGCGCCAGTCGCAGCCGTCGTCGGCAGCCAGCAGGCGGTGCAGCAGGTAGGTGCAGCCTCGCACCGGCAGGAACGAGCGTTCGAGCACGGCGATCAGGGCCTGGCGGGCCATGCCGCCGGTGACCGCCTCGTGCAGCGCGATCGCACCGAGTACGCGATAAGGCCGCTGACGACGGTGCCGCTCGACGAAATCGCGCCAGGGTTCGGCCGTGACCGGCGCGATGGCGACGATGGCGTCGGTGCGGCGCACGTCTGCCGCCGCCATCCGTTCCCAGTCGCGCATCTTGGCCGTGCGTTCGTCGGCCCATTGCCGCAGCGCCGGCGAGGCCAGGGTCGGCGCCATCGACTCCAGGACGAAGGCACCGGTCCGGCATAGCGCGTTCTCGGCCGCCAGCCAGCGCAGGTAGCTGTCGCGATCCAGTCCGTCTCCGCCAATCAGCAGGGCCAGGTCCTCGGCGAGGTCGTGCTGGGCGGTCTGGATCGCCTCCTGCCAGCGCAGTGCGGCTGCGTTGTCGCCGAAGTGCGCCTGGCCGCGGCTTCGCCTGGATCCGGTTTGCATGGCGTCCCCTCCCCCTCCCCAAGGGCCGATGCTCGATCGATGTCGCCGCGGACGGTGGCCGCGGCGATTGGTCCGGCATCGTGCCGGGACCGGGCGGCACGAATCCTTGCCCGGTCCTGAAGAGTTCTGAAAGCTTGTGAATCGCCGGCGCCGATTTGTGATCGCGCGTACCGCCGGGCCGGCCCGCCCCCTTGCCGGCCGCGCTGCCACTTGCCAAAGTGCAGCTTCCGCGACGGAGGGGGCCGTGGCCGAGTCGCCGTCATCACTGAACATGTCGCCATCGCCGGGCATCTGGCGGTACGGCGAAGTCGTGCTCGACGAGCGCATTGCCGCGGTCCGGGTCGGCGCGGTCGTGGCCGAACTCGACCGCAGCAGCTACGACGTGCTGCTGGCGCTGCTTCGCCACGCCGGCGAGGTGGTGACCAAGGACGAGCTGCTCGAGTCCGGCTGGCCGGGACGCGTGGTGTCCGAGAACTCGCTGGTCAAGGCGATCGGCCGCCTGCGCCAGGCGCTCGGCGAGGACGGCGCGGCGATCCGGGTCGTCCACGGCTACGGCTACCGGCTGGCGGCGGCGGTCCGGTTCGAGGCGGTTGCCGTGGAGAAGGTGCACGCCCATCCGCACGATGCCGAGCGCCTGCGCGATGGCGACCGGTTGCCGCACCGTCCGGGCTGGCGCCTGGTCCAGCGCCTGGGCGAAGGCAGTGCCGGCGTCATCTGCCTGGCCCGCTCCGACAGCGGCGACACCCGCGCAATCAAACTGGCGACCAGCGAGAGCGGACTGCGCAGCCTCAAACGCGAGATCGCGCTGGCACGCTACATCCAGGCGGTGCGCGCCGACCTGCCGGCAGTGGCGCCGGTGCTGGGCTGGAACCTGGCGCAGCCGCCGTTCTTCCTCGAAATGCCGTACTACCCGCACGGGCACCTGCGCGACTGGGCGCAGGCGCAGGGCGGGCTGGTCGCGCTGTCGTTCCAGCACCGTGTGGCGCTGTGCGTGCAGCTGTGCGAGGCGGTGGCCGCGCTCCACGAAATCGGCATCCTGCACAAGGACCTCAAGCCGGAGAATCTCTACCCGGTCGCCGATGAGCAGGCACCCGGCGGTTGGCGCATCGTCCTGGCGGACCTCGGCGCCGGCGAAGCCGCCCTTGCGCCGCAACTCGCCGAACTCGGCCTTACTTACAGTCTCCTTGACGGCACCGGCCTCGTCGATGGCAGCCACTCGCTGTCGTCAGCGCAAGCCGGCAGCCTGCTCTACATCGCTCCGGAAGTGATCGCCGGCGAAATGCCGACCCAGAGCAGCGACGTCTACGCACTTGGCGTGCTGCTGTACCAGTTGCTGGTCGGTGACCTGCGCCGCTCGCTGGCACCGGGCTGGGAGGCCGCTCTCGACGATCCGCTGCTGTGCGAGGACATCGCCCAGGCCGCGGCGCTGGATCCGAAACAGCGTCTGCTCGATCCGCGCATGCTCGCCACGCGCCTGCGCACGCTCGACCAGCGCCATGCCGAGCGCGAGCAGGAACTGCGCAGACACGTTGAAGACGAGCGCCGCGCGCGCCGCCAGGCCAGCGAGCGCACCCGCCTGCGCATGTGGGCGGCCGTCACCGCCGCCCTGCTGGTGGGCCTGGTCGCGACCACCGCAATGTCGGTGCGCGCCGATCGCGCACGCCTGCTTGCCGAGGAAAGCGCCCGGCAGCGGCAGACGGTGCTCGACTTCGTCACCAGCGACGTGCTGGCGCAGGCTGATCCATATTCTGGAAGGAGTGCTTCGGGCAGGGGTGTCGGCGCCAACCAGGTCAGCGTTCGCGATGCCGTCGATCGCGCCGCGGCGCAGGTGGACCAGCGCTTCGCCGACGATCCGGCGGCCGCAGCGACCGTCCACGCGCTGGTCGCCACTGTCTTCTTCGGCCAGGACCGGCACGCGCTGGCGATCGGGCACTACCGCCAGGCCCGCGCGCTGTACCGCCGCCTGGGCGCCGACCAGCTGCCGGCACTGATCCGGGTCGAGACCGGGCTATGCGACGTGCAGCGCATCGCCAACGATCTGGCCGCAGCGGAGGAAGCCTGCGCCTCGGCACTGCGCCGCAGCGAGGATGCACCCGCCCAGCGCCCGTTCGCGACCCTGAAGATGGGCCAGCTGCGCACCGAACAGGGCCGCTACCGGCAGGCGCAGGCGATCCTGCAGCCGCTGCTGGCATCGCAGGCGCTCAAAGGCGATGCCAAGGCGCAGGGCGAGCTGTACTGGTCGCTGGGCCTGTGCGCGCGCGGTCTTGGCGAGTACGGGCAGGCGCGCAAGCACTTCGAGAACCTGCTCGCGCTATACCGCAGCTCAGGCGAAACCACGACCTGGACGGCGTGGGCGTACAACTCGCTGGGCAGCGTGCTGGTCGAGACCGGCGATTACGATGCCGCCGAACCACTCCTGCTCAACGCACGGCGCATCTTCGAGCAGACCCAGGGCGTGGGCCAGGTCGAGGCACAGATGCCCAACATCTGGCGCACCGAGAGCCGCCTGCGCCGCGGCCAGTGGCACGAAGCCCGCACGCTGCTGCAATCCTTGCTGGACAGCTGGTCGGGCGCGCTCAAGCCCGATCACCCGCTGCCGCTGCGCGCGCAGGCCAACCTGGCGTGGGCCGAAGCGATGAGTGGCGACCGCGATATCGCCCTGTCGCGCCTGCAGGCGGCGATGCGCGATCGCGTCCATCTGTTCGACCAGCCCGGCGATCGCGTCGTCCCGCGCGTGCTGCGCTGGGTGCGCGCCGCGCTGGCGCTGGACCGGCTCGACGATGCCGCCACCCTGCTGGCGATCTACGACGCGCGTGCCGGCGACGAGCTCCCCGCCGCGCATCCGCTGCGTGGCGAAGGCGATTGCCTGCGTGCCCAGCTGACCTTGCGGCAGCACGACACCGGCCAGGCACGCCCGCAGGCGGCTGCCTGCGACGCGATGCTGCGCACGTTCTATGCGCCGACCCATCCGCTGGTGCGCGAATCGGCGTCGTTGCTGCAGCAGGTGAACCGCGCCGATCGGGGCTGAAGCCGCGCCCGCTCAGGCCGGCTCGTCGGGAATCAACGCGCTTTCCAGCCGCGCGATGCAGTCCTTCAGCCACAACTTGCGCTTTTTCAGGCGCTTGACCGTCAACTCGTCGGCATCGGGCTCGCGCACCAGGCGCTCGATCGCCACGTCCAGGTCGCGGTGCTCCAGACGCAGCTCGGCGAGCTGGCGTGCGAGGACGGCGGGATCGTCGCTTTCGATCATCCGCGAAGCTTAACGCGCCCGCGTTGCAGGCGTCACCGCCAGCTCCTGGCAGGACCCTCGTGGCATAAGCCATGCCCGTTGGACGCCCGGTAGAATGGCCGTCCGATGAGTACCGTCCTGCCCCTTCTCGAACCACGACCCCACGTGCGCGCCCCGCAGCGTCGCGCGCACGAGAACAACAAGCTGGCCAAGCGCCTGCGCCACCAGGTCGGCCGCGCGATCGCAGATTTCGGCATGATCGAGGATGGCGACAAGGTCATGGTGTGCCTGTCCGGCGGCAAGGACAGCTACACCATGCTCGACATCCTGCTGCAGCTGCAGGCCAAGGCGCCGGTGAAGTTCGAGCTGGTCGCGGTCAACCTCGACCAGAAGCAGCCGGACTTCCCGGAGCACGTGCTGCCGACGTACCTGGAATCGATCGGTGTCCCGTACAGGATCCTCGAGCAGGACACCTACTCGGTGGTCACGCGCGTGGTGCCGGAAGGCAAGACGATGTGCTCGCTGTGCTCGCGCCTGCGCCGCGGTGCGCTGTACGCCCATGCCGCCGAGCACGGCTTCACCAAGATCGCCCTGGGCCACCACCGCGATGACCTGGTGTCGACGTTCTTCCTGAACCTGTTCTTCCACGCCAAGCTCGCCGGCATGCCGCCCAAGCTGTTGTCCGACGACGGCCAGCACGTGGTCATCCGGCCGCTGGCCTACGTGCGCGAGGACGACATCGAAGCCTACGCGCAGGCCCGGCAGTTCCCGATCATTCCCTGCAACCTGTGCGGCTCGCAGGAGAACCTGCAGCGCAAGCAGGTCAAGAAGATGATGGCCGCGTGGGAGCGCGAGACGCCGGGCCGCATCGAGACCATTGCCCGGGCGCTGGGCAACCTGCGCCCTTCGCAGCTGGCCGATCCGACCGTGTTCGACTTCCTGTCGCTCGGCCGCCGCGGCGACGCGCCGCTGCCGGATGCGCGTGCATGGCTGGCGGGTGAACCGCAAGGCGAAGACACGCCGGCCTGATGCGTCTGCAACCTGTTACCGTCAATCCCATGCCTGTGACCGTCACTCCCGCGAAGGCGGGAACCCAGGGGCTTTGCTTTCGCGCCACCGGAGCGAAAGACGCTGGGTTCCCGCCTTCGCGGGAATGACGGTTTTTCCTCTCTTTCCAGGATCTTCGATGTTCTTCCGCAACCTGACGCTGTTCCGCTTCCCCACCACCACCAAACTCGATGAACTCAACACCGGCCTGGGCGAATGCCTGCTCAAGCCGGTCGGCCCGCTGGAGCTGTCCAGCCGCGGCTTCATCTCCCCGTTCGGCCGCGGCGACGACGAGCTCTCGCACACCCGCGGCGATGCCACCTGGCTGGCGGTCGGCGGCGAGGACAAGATCCTGCCCGGCTCGGTCGTCAACGACATGCTCGCCAAGAAGCTGGCCGAGATCGAACAGAAGGAAGGCCGCAAGCCCGGCGGCCGCACCCGCAAGCGCATCAAGGACGAGCTGATCACCGACCTGCTGCCGCGCGCCTTCGTCAAGCCCAGTCGCACCGATGCACTGATAGACCTCGGCCACGGCGTGGTCGCCGTCGACACCTCCAGCCGCAAGAGCGGCGAGAACGTGGTCAGCGAGATCCGCCGCGCGCTGGGCAGCTTCCCGGCGTTGCCGCTGAACGCCGAGATCGCGCCGCGCACGGTCCTGACCGGCTGGGTCGCCGGCGAGGAAATGCCCGAAGGCCTGTCGCTGGGCGACGAATGCGAACTGCGCGATCCGATCGACCAGGGCGCCGTGGTCAAGGTGCAGCGCATGGAACTTCAGAGCGACGAGATCGCCAAGCACCTGGAGTCGGGCAAGCAGGTCACGCGCCTGGCGCTGACGCTCGACGACCATGTTTCCTTCGTGCTCGGCGAGGACCTGGTGGTGCGCAAGTTCAAGTTGCTCGACGGTGCCGTCGACGAACTCGAATCGACCGAACGAGAGGACCTGCGTGCCGAACTCGACGCCCGCTTCGTGCTGATGGCCGGTGAGTTCAAGCGCCTGTTCACGGTACTCGAAACTGCGCTCAAGCTGTCGCGCGCCGAGCTGTGATGGCGCCGGCGCGCGGCCGTCACCGCCTCGAAACCTGCGACGGCCGCGAGCACGTATGATCGGACGCAACCGCGTTCGTACCCCACCGAGCCGTCCGCCATGCCTTCCCAGTTTCGAATGTTCGGTCGCCTGCTCGCGCCGAAACCACGCACGATCGAGCGCGAAGCGCTCGAGGTCGAACTGGATGGCGGCCGCACGATAGTCCTGCAGCGCGTGCGTGATCCACGCTCGCGCAGACTGAAGTTGTCGGTCGATGAGCGTGGCGCACGTTTGACGATGCCGACCCGCTGCAGCATCGCCGCCGCCGATCGATTCGTCGCCGAGCATCGGCAATGGCTTGCGACGCAACTGGACCGCTACGGCATCGATGGCGTGCCGGTGCTCGAGCGCGACATCACCACGCAGCTGCCGTTGCGCGGCGCGATGCTGCCGCTGCAATGGCAGCCGGGACGATTCAGCCGGCTTGAATCGCACGGCGATTCGCTGGTATTCACCTTGCCGGCGCGTGCCGGGGATCTGGCGATCCGCCGCGCCGCCCGCGACTTCTATGAGGCGCAGGCACGCGCCGACGTCGGCCGCTGGCTGCCGCGCTACCTGCCGTCGCTGCCGCGGGCACCGCGGCGGGTGACGTTCAAGATGATGTCGTCGCAGTGGGGTTCGCTGGCGCCCGATGGTTCGATGGCGCTGGACCTGTCACTGGTGCTGGCACGGCCGAGCGCGTTCGAATATGTCGTGGTGCACGAGCTGTGCCATCTGATCCACGCCGATCATTCGCGTTCGTTCTGGCGCGAGGTGGAAGCGCGCTGTCCGCACTGGCGCGATGAGCGCGAGTACTTCCACGGCGAAGGACGGCAGTTGAAGGCGACGCTGCGGGCGTTGTGCGGGAAGGCTGCGGCGTAGATTGCCGTCGCCGTCCCCACTCACCGTCATCCCCGCGAAGGCGGGGATCCAGGGACGTTGCCCTTTCAACCGTCGCGCGGCACCGCCAGGAAATCTCCGATCGCAGTGGCCACCATCTCCGGATCTTCCATATGCAGATGGTGCCCACCCTCGATCACGATCAACTCGCCGCGTGGCAGCAAGCCGGCGCGCTCGCGCCGCAGTTCGTCGGGCAGGTAGGGCTGCGCCGGACTGGCGAATATGACGCGCGTCGGGCACTCGATGCCCGACACCAGGTCGCGAACCTGCTGCTCGGTCAAGCGCTGCATCGACGGCAGCGTCAGGCGCGGATCACTGGACCAGACAAAGCCGCCCTCGACCGGAACCACACCACGCTCGACCAACATCCTCGATGCCGATTCGCTCAACCGGCTGCCGACCTGGGCACCGGCGGCCATGCGCGCACGCACCGCCACCATCGGATCGGGGAACACGCGCAACGACTTGCCCGGCAGCGCGCGCATCGCCGCGACCGCATCGCGCAGGCGCGAGACGGTGCGCTCGGGCACTTCGGCCAATGCGCCCAGGGCCTCGATCGCAACCAGTCGCTCCACCCGCTGCGGGCAGGCGGCGGCGACCAGGCTGGAAATGCCGGCGCCCATCGAATGTCCGAGCAGGGCGAAGCGATCCCAGCCCAGCGCATCGGCGACGTCGAGCACCGCATTGACTGCCGCGGCGAACGAATAGTCCGCGCCCGGCGGCAGGTGCGCGCTGGCGCCATGGCCGGGAAGATCCACCGCGACCAGATCGATGCCGTGCAGGTGCTCGGCCAGCGGCACGAAGCTGGCGGCGTTGTCGAGCCAGCCGTGCAGGGCCAGCACGCGCGGGGCGCCTGGTTTTCCGCCGCGCAGGCCGGTGATGCGGCCCAGCGGAGTGTCGAGGACGATTTCCTGCATGGGGTGAACGGGCATCAGTGCCAGGCCTCGAGGCGCTTGCTTGCGATGGCGGCCAGCACGCGGGCGTGGTCGCGACGGTCATTGAGGCACGGGATGTAGCGCAACGTGCCGCTGCCATCGGCGAACTGCTCGGCGAAGTCCTCGGCCAGCATCATCGCCACCTCTTCCAGCGTTTCGATGCAGTCGACCGGAAAACCCGGCGCGACCACGTCGACGTTGCGCACGCCGCGTGCGGCCAGCGCGCGCAACGTGCCCTGGGTGCTCGGTTCGAGCCAGCGGTCGCGACCGAATCGCGACTGGTAGCTCAGCGTCCACGCGTCGTCGGCCAGCCCCAGGCGCTGCGCGATCGCGCGCGCACTGGCCTGGCACTGGCTGGCGTACGGATCGCCGGCATCGACCAGGCGCTGCGGCAGCCCGTGGAACGAGAACAGCAGGTGCTCGCCGCTGCCGTTGGCCGCGCGGTGGTCGGCAATGGAAGCGGCCACCGTATCGACCCAGCCCGCATCGAGGTGGTAGTCGTCGACCATCCGCACCTGCAGGCCATCGCCCGAGTCGGCCAGCACATCGGCCACCGATGCGGTGGTGGTGGTCGAGTACTGCGGATACAGCGGCAGCACGAGCACGCGGCGCACGCCTTCGCTGCGCAGCTGGCGCAGGCGCGCGGCCAGTGACGGCCTGCCATAGCGCATCGCGTCGATCACGCGCAGGCGCGGCAGTTCGTCCTGCACGACCCTCGCCAGGCGGCGCGTGTACACCGCCAGCGGCGAGCCGCCATCGTCGCCGGGCACCCAGATGCTGGCGTACTTCCTGGCCACGGGCTTGCAGCGCAGCGGCAGGATCACCAGGTGCAGCAAGGGCAGCCACAGCGCTCGCGGAAGGGCGACAACGCGGCGGTCGGAAAGGAATTCGGCCAGGTAGCGACGCACCGCCGCGGGTGTCGCGGCGTCGGGCGTGCCCAGATTGACCAGCACGAGTGCCGTGTCAGGGGTATTGGAGGGAGGCGCGTCGTCGCCGACGGCGATGCTGGCGGGGGCTTGCATCCGCATAGGATGACAGCTGGCCGCGAGGTTGCCCACGCTGTCGGGGCATCGAAGCCTTCGCCGATCTGCCGTGGGATCTTTCAGCTTATGCGACGCAGCGCCGTTTGCGTGCTTTTACTTTCGCGCCGATTCGGTGAGGATTCATCGCCATATAACTAGCCTGAAGCGACTGCCCACTTTGGCGGTCGAGTCCACATCCCCTGGAGTCCGCCATGTCCCCCCGTCTGCCGTCACGCCGCTTGCCGCGCCTCGCCGTCCTGATGCTCAGCCTCAGTCTTGCCGTGACCGCGGTGGCGGGCCCGACCGAGGACCAGCGTGCCGTCGACGCGGTCCGCGTGCTCACGCAGATCCAGCAGATTCCCGAGTCCGGCATTCCCGACAAGCTGCTCGACGAAGCACGCGGCATTGTCGTCGTGCCTGATTCGCTCAAGATCGGCCTGGTCCTGGGCGGTCGTCGCGGCCACGGCCTGCTGTCGGTGAAGAACCCCGACGGCACCTGGTCCAACCCCAGCTTCGTCAAGCTCACCGGCGGCAGCATCGGCTTCCAGGCCGGCGTGCAGTCGGCCGACATCGTGCTGGTGTTCCGCAGCGACCGCGGCCTGGATTCGATCGTCAACGGCAAGGTCACCCTCGGTGCCGACGCCGGTGTGGCCGCCGGCCCGGTCGGCCGCAATGCCTCCACCGCCACCGATGGCCAGCTCAAGGCCGAGATCTGGTCGTGGTCGCGCGCCCGCGGCCTGTTCGCCGGCATCGCCCTGGACGGCGCCGTGCTGTCGATCGACGATGCCGCCAACGAAGCGGTCTACGGCAACGACACCACGCCGCGCATGATCTTCGAGGGTCGTGCCCACGGCCAGCCGTCGTCGGCCGTCGTCGACTTCCGCGATCGCCTGGAGGAAGCCAGCTCGATCGCGCGCACCGCCCGCAGCAACGCCAGCGCCGATGCGCGCGCCCGCGGCACCGCGGCGCCTGCACCGGCAGCACACCCGGCCACGCAGCCGGCCACGCAGCCGGCTCCGGCAGCCACGACCGCGCCGATCCAGGCGCCGCAATCGGGCCCTGCGCAGGCCAAGCCGGGCCAGTTCGAGACCGTCGAAAGCCCGGTCAAGGCCGAACCGCTGCCCTGAACGGGTCGCCAGGCACTGGTCAAGCTGTTCTGGCGGGACTTCGCACAACCCGGTAACAACGTCGGCAACGGCGCTGGGGTATCCTGAGCATCCATTTCCTGCGGACATACTCATGGGCGGTTTGAGTCTTTGGCACTGGCTGATCGTGCTGGTGATCGTGGTGCTGGTGTTTGGCACCAAGCGCCTGGGCAACGTCGGCAAGGACCTTGGCGAGGCCGTGAAGGGCTTCAAGAAGGGCATGCACGACGAGGACGACAAGCCTGCCGCGCAGCTGCGCGATGACTCGCGCGACGCCGGGCAGCAGTCCAGCGACACGGCCAACAAGCAAGACGACCGCACGCCGCGCTGACGCGGCGTGCCCTGACCTGCGTCGGTAGCCGGCCATGTTCGATATCGGCTTTTCCGAGCTGTTCGTCATCGCGATCGTCGCGCTGCTGGTGCTGGGGCCGGAGCGCCTGCCCAAGGCAGCGCGCTTCGCCGGCCTGTGGGTGAGGCGCGCCCGCGCGCAGTGGTACTCGGTGAAGTCCGAGCTCGAGCACGAGCTGGCCGCCGAGGAGCTCAAGCGCAACCTGCGCGACACCGAGCAGACGCTGCGCGAAGCCCACGACGAGCTCAAGACCGGCCTGGACGAGGCCCGCAACCGCCTCCAGCGCGAGGGCGATGCGCTGCGTCGCGGCGTCGACGAGATCGATGCCGAGATGCGCGCGCCGGCTGGCGAAAGCGGCCCCGCCGCCGACAGCAGCAGCGATGGCGCGACGGCCACCGATGCGTCAGCCGATCCGTCAGCCGATCCATCGGCGACCGAGCCCCACCGCGGCCCCGAGCCCCATGACCCCTCCCCGGCCGCGGACGACGCGGCCGAGCGCCGATGAATCACGATCCCGCACACGCGCAAGCCGACCATGACGCCGGCGCCGAACCGCGCCTGATCGACCACCTGATCGAACTGCGCGCGCGCCTGTTGCGGGCGGTGGTCGGGTTGCTCGCGGTGTTCCTGGTGCTGATGCCGTTTTCGGCGGACATCTACGGCCTGCTGGCGGCGCCGCTGCTGGCGAACCTGCCGGCGAGCGGCCAGCTGGTCGCCAACGACCCGGCCGGCGGTTTCTTCGTTCCGATCAAGCTGGCGTTTTTCGCCGCGCTGTTGATATCCGTGCCGTGGCTGCTCTACCAGGCGTGGGCCTTCGTCGCTCCGGGCCTGTACCACCGCGAGAAGCGCCTGGCCGTGCCGCTGCTGGTGTCGGCGGTGGCGCTGTTCTACATCGGCTGCGCGTTCGCCTTCTTCCTGGTGCTGCCGTCGGTGTTCGGCTTCCTTGCCAAGTTCACCCCGGATGTCGTGGCGATGATGCCCGACATCGGCAAGTACCTCGATTTCGTCCTGGTGATCTTCCTCGCCTTCGGTGCCAGCTTCGAGCTGCCGGTGGCGCTGGTGATCCTGGTGCTGCTGGGCTGGGTCACGCCGCAGCAGCTGAAGGAATCGCGCGGTTACGCAGTGGTCGGCGTGTTCGTGATCGCCGCGATCATCACCCCGCCCGACGTGGTCTCCCAGCTGATGCTGGCGATCCCGATGTGCCTGCTGTACGAAGTCGGGATCATCGCCGCGCGCTGGCTGGTGCCGCAGAAGACAGAGGGCGACGCCACCCCGTAGCCTCGCTACCGGAAGTGAAAAAAAGCCCCGCTTCCGCGGGGCTTTTCGTTGCCGGTGCCAGGAAGGCCGGGGTCGGGCTCAGACTTCGATGCTGTCCAGGCTCGGCGGCACCGCCACGGTGGCCTCGTCGCCGAACGTGTCGCGCCATGCGTAGTAGCTGCCGGCGACCAGGACCACCAGCACCGCGGCGCCATAGGCGATGTACACCATCAGCACCAGCACCGCGCCGATCAGGCCGCCGATCAGCGACAACATCGCCGACACCAGCAGCAGCACCAGTGCGCTCAGCGCGACGCTGCAGATGAACAACAGCGCGGCCAGCGCATTGGCGCCGACATTGGATACCGATGCGCGCAGGCTGTCCTTGACCGCGGCCGAGAGGTTGGCGCCGGCGAACAGGATCAACGGCACCGAGAACAGCATGATCGCATAGCTGAAGTAGTTGAACAGCAGCTGCGCGGCCATCAGCAGGCCCGGGTGGTCGGGCTGCGGCATGACCGGAACCGAGCCACTCATCGCGCCGCGAACGGCGGACATGTAGTTGGTCCAGTAGTCGCTGCCGGCGAGCAAGCCGACCAGGGCACCGCCAGCGATCGCCAGCACGATCTGGATCAGGCCCATCAGCGCCAGCGCGCCGGCCTTCTTCTGCCGGATAGGCGCGAACAGGTCACGCGCACGGACCGGTCGCCCGGCTTCGGCCTCGCGCACGACATGCATCATCCCGCCTAGCAGGATGGGCAGCAGGAACACCATGCCGACGAACACTGCCGCGATCGCGGGAATGATCTGCCCCAGGTCCGGCTGCCCGGAACGGGCCATCAACGCCACCGGCACCACCAGGATCAGCCCGACGCCGTACAGCGTGCAGATGAACAACAAGGCGGCGCCGAAAATCGCCCGCGGACTGCGCCGTCCGACATTGATCGCCTGGACAAACCAGGCCAGGCCCTGGCGCACCGGTACTTTGCGAATCTGCGTCATCGCTCTCTTTCCAATTCTAGAAGTCGTCGTTGTGTATCGGTGCCGCGGTCGTCGACCTGGGCTCAATGATCGTGCAGGTTGCGCGCGTGGCGGACGAACCGGCGCAGCACGCGCCGCGCATGCGGCGTTGCGCTTACATCGCGCGCCATCGTCTTTGCACAACGGCCTTCGCGTTGCAGCGCGTCCTGCCTGGCCTGCACATAGCCACGCATGTGGGTGGCGCTGAATTCGGGATGGAACTGCACGCCCCAGGTGCGCTCGCCCCAGCGGAAGGCATGGCAATCGTCCTGCTGCGAGCGTGCCAGCACGGTCGCGCCTTCGGGCGCGCGCAGCACGGTCTGCAGGTGCGTGGCCTGCGCGGCGAACTGCGCCGGCAGGCCGGTGAACAACGGGTCGTGCTCGGCGTGCGGGTGCAGCTCAAGCCCGATCGTGCCCATCTCGCGCCCGGCCGGGTTGTCGCCAACCTCGCCGCCGAGCGCGTGCGCCAGCAGCTGGTGCCCGTAGCAGATGCCGAACAGCGGCATGCCCGCCTGTGCGGCGTCGCGCAACCACTGCGCGCTGCGCTCGCTCCAGTCACGGCGCTCGGTCACCATCGCCGCCGAGCCGGTGATGATCGTGCCGGCGAAACCTGCGCGGCCGGGCAACGCCTGGCCGCCTTCTACATTGACCACCACTGCCTCGTCGGCCTCGAGGCCGGCAGCGACGCGGATCCAATGGGGAAAGCCGCGATGGCGGCGCATCGAGGCGACGGGCTGGCCGGTTTCGACGATCAGGAAGGGTCGCTTGTGGCGGTGGGTCACGGTGCAGACAACACAGGCAAGGGTGGAACGACTTCCGGCGCAAAGCGCCGTGGCGCAGGCAGGAAGGGCAAAAAATCCAGCGGCATCAAGGCCCGCGGCTATACTAGCGCGCTTTGCAGCACGTCAATCGGGAACCATGGCCGCACCTACCTTCCAGGAACTGATCCAGCGACTGAACGCCTTCTGGGCGGACCAGGGCTGCGTGCTGATCCAGCCGCTCGACCTGGAGGTCGGCGCAGGCACGTTCCACCCGGCCACGTTCCTGCGTTCGCTTGGCCCGGAGCCGTGGAATGCGGCCTACGTGCAGCCTTGCCGCCGCCCCACCGACGGCCGCTACGGCGAGAACCCCAATCGCCTGCAGCGCTACTACCAGTACCAGGTGGCGATGAAGCCCAGCCCCGACAACATCGTCGAGCTGTACTTCGACTCGCTCAAGGCGCTCGGCGTGGACCCGCTGGTGCATGACCTGCGCCTGGTCGAGGACAACTGGGAATCGCCGACCCTCGGCGCCTGGGGCCTGGGCTGGGAAGTCTGGCTCAACGGAATGGAAGTGACGCAGTTCACCTATTTCCAGCAGGCTGGCGGCATGGAATGCCGTCCGGTGCTGGGAGAGATCACCTACGGTCTCGAGCGCCTGTGCATGTACCTGCAGAACGTCGACAACGTTTTCGACCTGGTCTGGACGCATGGGCCGGACGGAACGCCGGTGACCTACGGCGACGTCTACCACCAGAACGAAGTCGAGCAGAGCGCCTACAACTTCGAGCACGCCGACGTCGCGGAACTATTTCATCGCTTCGACGCCTGCGAGGCCGAAGCACAGAAGCTGATCGAACTGGGCCTGCCGCTGCCGGCCTACGACCAGGTCTGCAAGGCCAGCCACAGCTTCAACCTGCTCGACGCGCGCCGCGCGATCAGCGTGACCGAGCGCCAGCGCTACATCCTGCGCGTGCGCCGCATCGCCCAGGGCGTGGCCGAGGCGTATTACGCGCAGCGCGAGAAGCTCGGCTTCCCGGTGCTGAAGAAGACGCAGCAGCCTGCGTAAGAAGAACGAGAAACGTGACGACATGAAACCGCTGCTGATCGAACTGGGTACCGAAGAACTTCCCGTCAAGGCGCTGCCCGGCCTCGCCCAGGCCTTCTTCGACGGCGTCATCGATGGCCTGCGCAAGCGCGGCGTCGCCTTCGCCCGTGGCGAATCCAAGCCGCTGTACACACCGCGCCGCCTGGCCGTTCTTCTTCCCGGCGTCGCCGACGAGCAGCCGGAGCAGAAGTCCGAGGTGCTCGGCCCGTACCTCAACATCGCCCTCGACGCCGACGGCCAGCCGACCAAGGCCCTGCAGGGCTTCGCGGCCAAGGCCGGCATCGACTGGACCGCGCTGGAGAAGACGACCGACGGCAAGGGCGAGCGCTTCGTCCACCGCGCCGTCAAGCCCGGTGCGCGCACCAGCGAGCTGTTGCCGGAGATCGTGCGCGACGCGATCGCGGCCATGCCGATCCCCAAGCCGATGCGCTGGGGCGATCACGATTATGGCTTCGCCCGCCCGGTGCACTGGCTGGTGCTGTTGCACGGCAAGGACGTGGTCGATGCGCAGATCTTCGGCGTGACCAGCGACCGCATGAGCCGTGGCCATCGCTTCATGCACGACAAGCCGGTCTGGTTCAGCACGCCCGGCGACTACGTCGAATTCCTGCGCGGCGCCAAGGTGCTGGTCGATCCGGACGAGCGCCGCGAGCGAATCGTGCTGGAAGTGAACGCTGCAGCGACCGCGGCCGGTGGCAGCGCGCGCATCGACAGCGGCATCCTCGAAGAGGTCAACGGCCTCACCGAGTGGCCCAAGGCGGTGTCGTGCAGTTTCGAGCGGCAGTTCCTGGCGGTGCCGCAGGAAGCGCTGATCGCGACCATGGAAACCAACCAGAAGTTCTTCCCGGTGCTCGATGCCGAAGGCAAGCTCAGCGAGCACTTCATCGGCATCGCCAACATCGAGTCGCGCGACGAGAGCGAAGTGCGCAAGGGCTACGAGCGCGTGATCCGCCCGCGCTTCTCCGATGCGAAGTTCTTCTTCGTCGAGGACATGAAGCAGGGCCTGTCGGCGATGAACGACGGCCTGAAGACGGTCAAGTACCAGGACAAGCTGGGCTCGATCGCCGACAAGGTCGCGCGCGTGGCGACGCTGGCCGAACTGGTGGCCGCGCAGGTCGGTGTCGACCCGCAGCAGGCACGCGAGGCCGCGCTGATGGCCAAGGCCGATCTGCAGTCGCGCCTGGTCGGCGAGTTCCCGGAACTGCAGGGCATCGCCGGTCGTTACTACGCCGCGGTCGAGAACCATCCGCTGGAAGTCGCGCACGCGCTGGACGAGGCCTACATGCCGCGTTTCGCCGGCGATGCGATCGCGCCGAGCCCGCTGGGCCAGGTGCTCGCGATCGCCGAGCGACTGGACACGCTCGCCGGCGGTTTCGCCGCGGGCCTCAAGCCCACCGGCAACAAGGACCCGTTCGCGCTGCGTCGCAATGCGCTGGGGCTGGCGCGCACGCTGCTCGAAGGCGGGCACGACGTGGTGCTGCACGACCTGGTCGAGCGCGCGCTGTCGCTGCAGCCGGTCGCTGGCAAGGACATCAGCAGTTTCGACATCACCAGCTTCGTCTACGACCGCCTGCGCGGCTATTACGCCGACCGTGGCGTGGCCAGCACGCAGTTCGATGCGGTCGAGAACGTAGCGCACGATTCGCTGCCGGACTTCGACCGTCGCCTCAATGCCATCGGCGAGTTCGCCAAGCTGCCCGAGGCCGAGGCACTGGCCGCGGCCAACAAGCGCATCCGCAACATCCTGCGCAAGGTCGAAGGCGAAGTGCCCGACGCAATCGATCCGGCCCTGTTCGTCGAGCCGGCCGAGCGCGAGCTTGGCGAAGCGGTCGACAGCGCGGTGGCCGATACCGATCCGCTGCTCGACGGCCGCGATTACGTGGCCGTGCTCGGTCGCCTGGCGCGTCTGCGCCCGCAGGTCGATGCGTTCTTCGACGGCGTGATGGTGAACGTCGACGATGCGAGCATCCGCAACAACCGCCTCGCCCTGCTCAAGCGCCTGTCCGAGCGGCTGGGCAGCGTGGCCGCGATCGAACACCTGTCGATGTAACCGTGGCCGCGGCTGCAATGCCGCGGCCGGCTCACGGATTGTTCACTGGCTGACGGATGAAGCCCGGTTATCCTGCATTGATGCGCCCCACGTACCGTCTGTTGGCCACCGCCGTGTTGACGATCGCCGCAGCCGGGACCGCCCAGGCGGCGAAGGTCACGGCTGTCGATATCCGTGGCCTGGGCGAAGTGGAAACGCTGAACGTGCGTGGCGCCCTGTCGCTGGTGCAGGCGATCGGCAAAGACCTGTCCGGACGCCGCCTGGGCTACCTGGTGCGCGAGGCCGATGACGAGACGCGCGAGGCGCTGGAGCCGTTCGGCTACTACTCGCCGAAGATCGAAGTCACCCGCGAAGGCAGCGGCGACAACACCAAGGTGATAGTCACTGTCGCCCTCGAGGAGCCGGTGCGCGTGCGCCGCGCCGACATCGCCATCATCGGCGATGGCAGCGAAGACAGATACCTGAAGGAAGACCTGGCGGCGTTCCGCCCGCAGGCCGGCGACATCTTCGACCACGCGCTGTACGAAGCCAGCAAGACCAAGATCACCCGGCGCCTGGCCGAGCGCGGTTACTTCGATGCCGACTTCACCTCGCGCAGGGTCGAGGTCACGCGTGCGCAGCACGCCGCCGACATCGACCTGGTCTGGACCAGCGGCGGCCGCTACGACATGGGCCCGATCACCTTCGTGCAGACGCCGCAGACGATCATCCGCAACAGCCTGCTCGACAAGCTGGTGTACTGGGAACAGGGCAGCTACTACCACCAGGGCAAGCTCGACCGCTTCCGCGAGTCGCTGGCGCGACTGGACTACTTCTCCTCCATCGAGATCGAGCCCGATCCCGAGAAGGCCGTCGACAACCAGGTGCCGGTCGCCGTGACCCTCACGCCCGCCAAGCGCACCGTCTACACCGCCGGTGTCAGCTACGGCACCGACAGCGGTGCCGGTGTGCGGCTGGGCATGGAGCGCCGTTACGTCAACGATCGCGGCCACAAGGCGCTGGGCCAGATCGACTGGACAGAAACGCGCAAGACCGCGACGGTGCAGTACCGCATTCCCGCTTTTGCCTGGCTCGACGGCTGGTACACCTTCAGTGCCCAGTACTACGACGAGCAGAGCGATTACATCGACACGCGCAAGGTCGAACTGGTCGCCAGCCGCAGCGGCCAGATCAGCCGACGCCTCAATGCCATTGCCTCGATCCATGCACTGCGCGAGCGCTGGGCCTATGTCGCCGACGACGATGGCGACGTCAACACGCCGGTGCAGTACCGCAACGCCACGTTCCTGTATCCGTCGCTGCGCGGGGACTACATCGATGCCGACGACCGCATCTTCCCGCGCAAGGCAATCGGCATCACCCTGGAGGTGCGCGGTGGCCTGGAAGGCGTCGGTTCCGATGCCAACTTCCTGCAGACCTGGGGCGTGGCCCGCTGGTACCACGGCATGGGCGCGAACAATCGCCTGATCGTGCGTGGCGAAGCCGGCGGCACGTTCACCAACGCGCTGGTGGACATGCCACCGAGCCTGCGCTTCTTCGCCGGCGGCGACCGCAGCATCCGCGGTTACGCCTACCGCGAAGTCGGCCCTTCGACCATCGGCAGCGACGGCAAGAAGTACGCGCTGGGCGCCAAGAACGTGCTCACCGGCTCGGTCGAGTTCGAGCATTACTTCAACGACACCTGGGGCGCGGCCGGCTTCGTCGATGCCGGCGATGCCTTCGACGACACGCCCGACATCCACACAGGCGTAGGCTTCGGCGTGCGCTGGAAATCACCGGTGGGTCCGGTGCGGTTCGACATCGCCCACGGCCTGAAGGACCCGGACTCGCAGTACGAGATCTACCTCAACATCGGCGCGGACTGGTGAGGTGGTCATGAGCGAACAGACACCGCAAGGCAATAACCAGACGCCCCCCGACCCGCACGAGGAGCGCATCGCCGAGCTGCGCCAGCGCCGCCGCGCCCGCCTGCGCTGGCTGGCGATCCGTGCGAGCCTGCTGGCCGGCGTGCTGACCTTGGCGCTGGCCGCGTTCGTCTACTGGCTGCTGACCACGATCGGCGGGCGCGACCTGTTGCTCGCGCAGATCGTGTCGCGACTGCCGGAGAACGCGGCGCTTTCGTGGCGCTCGGTCGACGGCCCGCTGTCGGGCCCGCTGACCATGAACGGCGTGCGCTTCACCTACGACCGCATCGTGTTCACCGCCGATCGCGTGCACCTGGATCCGGCGATCCGGCCGTTGATCCGCAAGCGCCTGCGCCTGGACGCGCTGCAGATCGAGAATGCCCGCCTGGAGCTGCCCAGGAGCGACGAGCCGTTCGAGCTGCCGCGCTGGCCGGAAGTTCTGCCGGAGATCGCGCCACCGCTGGAGCTGCAGGCCGACGACGTGCGCGTCGATCGCTTCGTTGTCACCCAGGAAGGCGAGGAGCTGATCGACATCCGCACGTTGCGCACCGGCCTCGATGCGCAGCAGGGCAAGCTGCATGTGGAGCGCCTGTATCTCGACAGCAACTACGGCCGCTTCAACCTCAACGGCGACTACGTGCCGCGCGAGGACTACCGCACCAACCTGACCGCAAGCGGCCTGCTGGCCGCCGCTGAAGGCCGCACGCCGGCGCGCATCGGCCTGGTCGCGCGCGGCGACCTGTCGCGCATGAACGTCGCCATCGCCGGCCACGTGCCCGCGCCGCTGCATGCGAGCCTGGTGCTGCATGGCAAGGACGACCCGCACTGGAACGTGGTCGTCGACGCCGAAGGCCTCGACCTGGGCCTGGTGACGGCCGCCGAGAAGAGCGACGAGGACCAGCTGCTGATCGGCAGCTTCAGCGCCGACGGCGTGGGTGGCAACGCCAACCTGCGCGGCGAGTTCCGCCAGGGCGACCTGGTCGCAACCGTGCTGCCGTCGAAGGTGCGCCTGGAGAACCAGGTGCTCGACGTGCAACCGCTCGCACTGCGCGTGTTCGACGGTGCGGTGACGCTGCGTGGCCATGCTGATTTCAAGGATCCGGAGAACGCCAGCTTCCGCTTCGCGGTAAATGCCCGCGAGCTGAAGTGGGGCGGCGAGAAGACCACGGCGCAGACGGCCGGCGGCGCGGTGGAAGCATCGCCGATGATCGGTGCCGATGCCGACCTCGGTTTCGCCGGCACGCTCAAGGCCTGGGCAGCGATCGGCAATGCCACGCTCAGTCGCGATGGCGAGAAGGCGCTGGTGCAGTTCGACGGCCGCGGCAACGACGAGCGCATGCAGCTCAAGACGCTCAAGGCGACGATGCCCAGCGGCAGCCTCGATGGCAGCGGCAGCGTGGCGTGGGCACCTGCGCTCGGCTGGGACATCAATGCGCGCCTTGCCGGTTTCGATCCAGGCTATTTCGCACCGGACTGGAAGGGCTCGATCAACGGCCAGCTGGCGACCAAGGGCGCCACGCGTGACGACGGCGGTCTCGAGATCGGTGTCGACGCGACCAATCTCGGCGGCCGCCTGCGCAACCGCCCGCTGAAGGGACAGGGCCGCTTCGCCATGCACGGCGCCGGCACGGCCGGCGGCGAGACCGCCTACGAGGGCGACGTGGCGCTGTCGCTCGGCGGCAGCCGCATCGATGCCAAGGGCAAGGTCGCCGGCAACCTCGACGTCGACGCGAAGTTCTCGCCGCTGGTACTGAGCGACCTGCTGCCCGACAGCGCCGGCACGCTGCGCGGCACGCTCAAGCTAAGTGGTCCGCGCACCGCACCGGACGTAGTCGCAGACCTCACCGGCAGCGGCCTCAAGTACGGCGACTACCGCGCCGATTCGCTGAGCGCGAAAGGCCGGCTGCCGTGGCAGCGCGGCAACGGCGCGATCGCGGTGCGCGCCAGTGGTCTCGACGTCGGCGTGCCGGTGTCCTCGCTGACGGTCGATGCACGCGGCGCCGTCGAGGCGTTGCAACTGCAGGCGCAGGCGCGCGGCGACATTGGCACGCTCGAGTTGTCGGGCAATGCGAACAAGCGCGGCGCGACGTGGGAAGGCGCACTGGCCAGCTTCCAGCTGGCGCCGGCCAAGGGCGCATCCTGGCGCCTGCAGCAGGCCGCGCGCTTCCGCTGGGATGGCCGCAACGGTGCATTGAGCAACAGCTGCTTCGCCTCCAGTGGCGGCGGCTCGCTGTGCGCCAGCGCCGACTGGCCACGTCGCGGCCTCGACCTGCGCGGCCAGGGCCTGCCGCTGAGCCTGCTGGTGCCCTACCTGCCCGAGCGCGAGGAGCGCCGCCCTTGGCTGCTGCGTGGCGAGATCTCGCTCGACGGCCAGCTGCGCCCGGTCGGCAACGCATGGCGCGGCCAGTTCAACCTGCGCTCGGCCGGTGGCGGCCTCAAGAACAGCGAGCGCGCGCGCCGCGAGATGCTCAGCTACGACAACCTGGTCCTCAATGCGACCTTCGACCCCAGGCGCATCAACGCCGAGCTGAGCACCGCGTTCAACAGCGGCGGCCACATCGATGCGCGCATCACGACCGGCTGGGACGACTTCGCGCCGATCGCCGGCGAGGTGTCGGTCAACACCGACGAGCTGGTGTGGATGGAGCTGTTCTCGCCGGACATCGTCGAGCCCAAGGGCCGTCTCGATGCACGCATCACCCTGGCCGGCACGCGTGCGCGTCCGCAGCTGGGCGGCCAGGCACGACTTTCGCAGTTCACCACTGAATTGCCTTCGCTGGCGATCGTGCTGGAGGACGGCGACATCCGCCTCAATGCCCTGCCCGATGGCAGTGCACGCATCGATGGCCAGGTGCGTTCGGGCGAAGGCATCCTCAACGTCGACGGTTCGCTCAACTGGCAGAACATGGATGCGCCGCTGGCGCTGACATTGCGCGGGCAGAACGTGCTGGTGTCGGACACGCGCGACCTGCATGCCGTGGCCAGCCCCGACATCCAGGTGCGCTACGCCGCCGGGCAGCCGCTGCAGGTCACCGGCACTGTGACCGTGCCGTCGGCCAAGATCGATCTGGAGCGGCTCGACCAGGGCGTGTCGGCATCGCCCGATGTCGTCGTGCTCGATCCGGAGGACCCGGAAAACACCGGCGCCACCCCGCTGGAGCTCGACCTGACCCTGGCGCTGGGCGACGACGTGCGCCTCAACGGCTTCGGCCTGGACGGCAGCCTGGGCGGCAAGATGCGCGTGCGCTCGCATCCCGGCCGCGAGATGACCGCCAGCGGCCAGCTGAGGGTGCAGGGCCGGTACAAGGCCTACGGGCAGGAGCTCGACATCACCCGCGGCGAATTGTCCTGGTCGAACGGCCCGGTCGCCGACCCGATCCTCAACATCCGCGCCGAGCGCGTCGTCGGCGATGTCACCGCCGGCGTCGACATCCGCGGCCGCGCCAGTGCGCCGACCGCCAACGTCTGGTCGGATCCGGCCAGTTCGCAGTCCGAGGCGCTTGCCTACCTGACGCTCGGCCGCCCGCTGGCCAGCGCCAGCACCGACGAAAGCAAGCAGCTCAATGCCGCCAGCGCGGCGCTGTCGGCCGGCGGCAGCCTGATCGCCTCGCAGCTCGGCGCCAAGCTCGGCCTCGATGATGCCGGCGTCAGCGACAGCCGCGCACTCGGCGGCAGCGTGCTGGGCATAGGCAAGAACATTTCACCGCGCCTGTATGTCGGCTACGGCGTCTCGCTGCTCGGCACCGGCCAGGTGGTGATGCTGAAATACCTGTTGCGCAAGGGCTTCGACGTGCAGATCGAATCGAGCACGCTGGAGAACCGCGCGTCGTTGAACTGGCGCAAGGAGAAGTAGGTACGCATGACGGTGATCCTGCAGACGCAACGGCTCAACCTGCGCGAGCTCAATGAGTTCGACGCGCCCTTCATCCTCGAACTGCTGACCGATCCGTCGTTCCTGGAGAACATCGGCGACCGCGGCGTGAGCGATCTCGACAGCGCGCTGAATTACATCCGCACCGGTCCTGGCGACAGCTACGCACGCAACGGCTACGGCCTGTGGCTGGTGGAGCTCAAAGAGTCCGGCATTCCGCTCGGCACCTGCGGCCTGATCCGGCGTGACACGCTGCCGGCTGCCGACATCGGCTATGCGTTCCTGCCGCGGCATTGGGGACACGGTTATGCGGTGGAGGCTTGCACGGCGGTGCGCGACCACGCGCTGCGGACGCTGGCGATGCCCCAGTTGCTGGCGATCGTGTCGCCCGGCAACGATGCTTCGATCAAGGTGCTGGAGCGGATCGGATTGAGCTTTCGCGAGATGGTGCAGCTGGGTGCGGATGCAGAACGGTTGAAGCTGTATTCGCTGGAAGCGTGACGAACAGCGATCGCGGCTAGTTCGCCAGCAGTTTGACCAGCCCGGCGATCAGGCAACCGCTCCACAGAACCGAAAGCGTTACCCGTTTGAATCGACGCTCCATTTCCGATCCCCCTGACCTGCGAATTCCTGCGCACGTTGTACCCAAGGATTGTGTCCTTCGGTAGGCAGGCGAGACTTATTCTCATAAGGACGAGGGAAGTCGGCACGCCCGCCGAGCGTGATGTCCATCTCACTTCGCCGGCGCCGCGGAGGTTCACCTGCCCGCATCGAGATGCGTCAGGAACAACCGCAGATCGAACTCCAGCTGGTGGTAGTCCGGCTCCATGTGCGTGCACAGCTGGTAGAAGGCCTTGTTGTGGTCGGCCTCCTTCATGTGCGCGAGTTCATGCACGACGATCATCTTCAGGAACTCGGCCGGCGCATCGCGGAACACCGTGGCGATGCGGATCTCGCGGCTGGCCTTGAGCTTGCCGCCATGCACCCTGGAGATCGCGGTATGGGTGCCCAGCGCATGCTTCATCACTTGCAGCTTGCTGTCGTAGACCACCTTGCCCAGCGGCACCGCCTTGCGCATGTGCCGGTCCTTGAGCGCCTGCACGTATTCATACAGCTGTCCGTCGCTGCGCACGGCGTGGGCCTGGCCGTACTTTCCGGCGAGCATCGCGCCCAGACGATCCTGCTCGATCAGCTCGCGCACCCGCTCCTGGACGTGTGGCGGATAGCCAGCGAGGTACTTCAGCGGTTCCATCGGTACGGGGCGGGTGCGAAGGGGTCGGAGGGTATGATGGGCCCGAAATCCCCAGGCACGAAACAGCGACATGGCGAAGGCGAATCCCCTTCAGGAACAACTGCTCAAGGCGGGACTGGTCAAGAAGTCCAAGGTGGCCGAGGTCGCGCGCGAGCAGAACAAGGCCCGCCATGCCAAGGCACCGTCCGGCCCCGGCGAGATCCAGCTGGAAGCCGAGCGCGCACGGGCCGAGAAGGTCGAGCGTGACCGAGCGCTGGCGGCAGAGCGCAAGGCGCAGCTGCGCGTCGCCGAACTTCGCGCCCAGGCGCGACAGATCATCGAGGACAGGAAAGTCCCGCGGTCGGGCGAGAGCGAGTACCGCTTCACCGTGGACGGCGCCATTCGCACGCTGCTGCTGAATGCGGACCTGAGGAAAAAGCTGTCCCTCGGCGCACTTGTGATCGCCCGCGTGGACGATCGCTTCGAGTTGTTGCCGCGCGAGGCCGCCGACAAGGTGCGTGAACGCGACGCCGCCATGATCGTGCTCGACCACGGCCAGGACACCGGCGCCGAACCTGCCGCCGCATCGTCCGAGGACGATGCGTACTACGCGCAGTTCCAGGTGCCTGACGACCTGATCTGGTAGTCGCGCTCTCCGGCCGCCTTACAGTGGTTCGGTAATTGGCACCGGACGCCCCTGCTGGCCGGCGATGGCGTGATTGACGTCGCGGTGGCCGGCTTCGTCGTCGCGGACCGCGATGACGACCTCGCGCAGTCGCGCATCGGCCGGCAACTTCCAGTACTCGATCGCGATCGCCGGCGCCGGCACGTTGTCGATGCGACCGGCGTCGATCTCTTCCAGGTAGCGCGTGTAGCTCACCACCGCCTCTTCCTCGAAGTAGCCGACCAGGCGGTGGGCAGTTCGCGAAGAGACGATGTAGAGCAGCAGGTAGAAGGTGAAGAACAGCGCCTGCGCGATCAGCACCATCATGCGTTCGAACCAGCTCGGCTTCGCGATCTCCATGAACGTCATCAGGTGCATGCGTTCGTTGTCGGCTTCGTCCAGCAAGGTGCGGATCCAGCCCTTGTCGTCGCGCATCCAGCGCAGGCAGCGCAGGTGCAGGAATGCGCCACCGACCATGCCCGGCACGGCGGCGACCGTCTCCAGCACGATCGCGCGGTTGCCGTAGCGCTTGGCGAACAGGGTGTCGGCGAAGAAGCGCAGGAAGCGCGTCGTTCCGTAGGCGACACGGTCCGACAGGGTGCTCACGGGGTGGTGCAGATCGACCGGATGGGTGGATCCAGCGTTCATCGGGAATCTCCGGACCGGAGGATGTTCCGGCCGATGGCAAGGGAATCTAGGTGACGCGGTCATTGGCGACCAGCCATGCCCGTGGACATGCGCTGTTGAGCTGCGGGCACCAATCGACAGTGCCTATGACGTGGAGCGCTCATGACGCCTTGCGCGTCGTGCGCGCTCCATCCAGAAAGATGTCCACGGCCTGGATCACGCGTGGACTCCACTCGTGCTCCGCCAGCGGCGGGCGCACGCCCAGCACGACTTCGAGGTGCGAGTCGTCGCGAAGCATGCCGATGAAATGCTCTGCCGCTTGCGCCGGACTGGCGAGCGTGACCACTCCGGCCTGCGCGTAGCGCTCCAGCAACCGCGCCAGGCCAGACGCCGCACGGCCCGAACCGTTCTTCAGGAAGGCGTTGGCCAGGCCCGGCATTCGCGCACTCTCGGACACGACCAGCCGGTAAACCGCGACGGTCCTGGGGTCCATCAGCACCTGCATCACGGCACGGGCGAAACGGATCAGCGACGCGCGCACGTCGTTGCCGACGTCCTCGTCGGCGTCGGGTATCGCCTGCAGCGCCGATTCGGACAGGTTGGTCACCATCGCCGCGAACAGGTCGTCCTTGCCGCCGAAGTGGCTGTAGATCGCGCGCTTGGAGCCGCCGACCTTCTCGATCACCGCGTCGATGCTGGTGTTGGCATAGCCATCGCGCAGGAACAGCTCGCTCGCGGCCTCGAGTATCTGGTTGCGCAGCTCGTCGGAGCTGCGGCGCGGCCGACGGGGAGCGGTCTGGTCGGCGGCGTCGGGCGGGAGATTGGGCATGGGGACCTCCGGTTCTTGACACCTACGGTACTGTCCATTACCTTTAATCGCAATGGTACTACCCGGTACCACACAGCCACCGCGACCGCCGCCACAGGTGCTTCATGGCGATTCCCCCTCCCCAGGCAGGAGCGAATCCCCCGCTCCCGTTTCTCCAGGGACCCTGCTGTGCGGCGCTGGCGGCGGACCGAGCCAGAGGAATCGCGCCATGACCCCGTCACCGTCCCGACGCCCACATCGCGCCGGCGCGGCCCTTTGCCTGGCCGTGCTCCTGCCCGGCTGCATGGTGGGCCCGGACTTCGTCAGGCCCGACGACGGCCTCCGGGACGCCGTGCTGACACCCCGGATCGAACACGTCGACGTGGCGCAGCCGACCGCTTCCGGCGTCCCCGTGCAGTGGTGGACGCTGTTCAACGACGCATTGCTGTCGGACCTGCAAGCGCGTGCGCTGGCCTCCAATCCCGATCTGCTCACCGCCGCTGCGCGCATCGAGCAAAGCCGCGCGCAGCTCGGCATTGCCTCCTCGGCGCTGCTGCCCAGCGTGAGTGCCGGCGCCAGCTACTCGCGCGAGGCCCTGAGCGAACACGGCAAGTTCGCCGCGCTGGGTGCGCCTTCCACGCCGAGCGATTTCTGGCAGCTTGGCTTCGACGCCAGCTGGGAAATCGATCTGTGGGGACGCGCCCGCCGCGTCCGCGAAGGTGCGCGCGCAAGCCTGGATGCCGCGATGTACGAACGCGAGGCCACGCGCGTGGCCCTGTCTGCCGAGGTCGCCAGGGCGTACCTGCAGTTGCGCGGACTGCAGGCGCAACTGGACATTGCCGAACAGAACAAGGCCATCGGCGAACGCACGCTCAGCCTGGCCGAAAGCCGGGAGCGCAATGGCGTCGCCACGCGCTTTGAAACCTCTTCCGCTCGCGCGCAGCTGGCGACGGTCAATGCCCTGGTGCCCGAGCTGGCGCAGCGCCGCAACGCCCAGATGAATGCGCTTGCGCTGCTGCTGGGCGCGCCGCCCCGCACGCTGGATGCGGAACTGCGCGAAGCGATGCCGCTGCCTTCGCTGCCGGTCAATGTGCCGGTGGGCGTCTCCTCGGAACTGGCGCGCCGACGACCCGACATCCTGCGCGCCGAAGCCAAGTTGCACGCCGCCACCGCCGCGATCGGCGTGGCCAGGGCCGACTTCTATCCGCGCATCGGCCTGAAGGGCCGGATCGGCGTGGAAGCATTCGAAAGCGGGGATCTCGACAGTTGGGATTCGCGATTCTTCTCCGTCGGCCCGACGGTGTTCCTGCCGATCTTCCAGGGCGGCAGGCTGACGCGCCGCCTGGAGTTGAACCAGGCGCGGCAGAAATTCTCCGCCCTCGCCTACCGGCAGACCGTGCTGCGCGCCTGGCACGAAGTGGACAACGCCCTCGATGCCTGGGCCGCGCAACAGCGACAGCACGCCGAGCTGCTCATCGCGTTCGAGCAGAGTTCCGAAGCGTTGCGCGTCGCCGAGCGGGGATATCGCGAAGGCGCCGCCGACTACCTGAGCGTGCTGACCGCGCAGCGCAACGTGCTGGCGAGCCAGACCAGCCTCAATGCCAGCATGACCGGCGCCGCGCTCACGCTGGTGAACCTCTACAAGTCGCTGGGCGGTGGCTGGAATCCGGACGACGTCGAACTCGCCTCGGCTCCGATCGGATCCGGACAGTGACCTGCGCGGCGTTGCCAGCATCGCCGCTGGTCCCGGTCGCGCAGGCCGCCGCGGGCAGGCCGTCGCCGCGTCAGATCGGCGCACTGCTCGGCATCTTCATCGCCGCAATGATGGCGGGACTGAACAACCGCGTCGGCGCGCTGGCACTGGCGGACGTACGCGGCGCGCTGGGCTTCGGCCTGGACGATGCGTCCTGGGTATCCACCGCCTACACCGCCGGCGAACTCATCGCGATGCCGTTCGCGGCATGGTTCGCCATCACGCTTTCCGTTCGTCGCATGCACCTGTGGATGGTGGGCACCTGCGCCGTGCTGGCGTTGCTGCTGCCCTTCGTCGAGAACCTTGATCTGCTGATCGGCCTGCGCTTCGTGCAAGGCATCAGCAGTGGCACGTTGATTCCGATCCTGATGATGGCGGCGCTGAAGTTCCTGCCGCCGCACATTCGCCTGCATGGGCTGGCGCTCTACGCGATGACGGCGACCTTTGCGCCGAATCTTGCGATCTGGCTGGCCGGGCAATGGACGGACGCCGTTTCGGATTGGCGCTGGGTGTACTGGCAGATCCTGCCCTTGGCGCTCATCGCTGCGTTGCTGGTGAGCCGCGGGCTACCGGTCGAACCGATCCAGACGCCGCGATTCCGCCAGGCCAACTGGCCCGGCATGGCCATCGGTGTGCCCGCGCTGGGGCTGATCACGATCGCACTCGACCAGGGCGTGCGGCTGGACTGGTTCAACTCGCCCTTGATCAGCTTCGCGCTGCTGGCGGGCCTGGTGCTGTTGTTCGCCTACCTGCTGACGGAGTGGTACCACCCGGCACCGTTCCTCAAGCTGCAGATCCTCGGACGGCGCAACCTGGCGCTGGGCTGCATCCTGTTCGTGCTGCTGCTCGTGGTGCTGCTGTCGGGATCGCTGCTGCCGACCAACTACCTGGGGCAGATCCAGAACTACCGCGCCATGCAGACCGCGCCGATCGGGCTGATCGTGGCCCTGCCGCAGCTGGTGCTGGGATCGCTGGTCGCACGGCTGCTTTACCGGAAGTGGGTCGATGCACGTTTTGTGTTCGCCTCCGGGCTGGCCCTGATCGCACTGGCCTGCCTCGCTGCCGCGCAACTGGACGCCGACTGGAACTGGAAGCAGTTCGTGGTTGCGCAGACCTTGCAGGCCTTGGGCCAGCCCATGGCGGTGGTGTCGATGCTGTTCCTGATCACCAGCGTGGTCCAGCCGGCGGAAGGCCCCTTCATCTCGGGCACGATCAATGCGCTGCGCGCGTTCGGCTCGATGCTGGGCGTGGCAGTGGTGGCGCAGCTCACCACCGTTCGCGCCCGCTTCCACGCCGAGATGCTGCTCGACCATGCGGCGCTGGTCGGCAACTCGCTGCCTCAGGCGCCGGAGCCATCGCAACTGATGCCGATGATCGCGCAGCAGTCGCTGGTGCTGTCGACCGCCGATGCCTATCGCGTGCTCGGCGTGCTGGCACTGCTGATGATTCCGCTCGTCCTGCGCCTGACCCATATCCCCGCGCCCGCGATGAGCGCGCCATTGCCCGCTTCGCCCGTGCCTGCCGAACCTCCCGTTGCATCCCTTTCACACGGATAACCCCATGGCCTTGCCGAAGACAGCAAGGATCACCGTTGCCGCACTGCTGCTCGCAGTGGCCGTCGGCGGAGTGATCCTCCTCAACCGCCACGAGTCCGGTGCATCGACCCAGTCCACCGACGATGCCTACGTACAGGCCGACTTCACGACCGTGGCGCCACAGGTATCGGGAACCGTCGATGCCGTCCTGATCAAGGACAACCAGGTCGTGAAGGCCGGCGACCTGCTCGCCACGATCGAGGACAGCGACTTCATCGTTGCCGTCAACGCAGCCGGGGCCCAGGTCCTTGGCGCAAAGGCCACCATTACCGGCCTGGAAGCCCGCCTGGTGCAGCAGGAAACGGCGATTCGCCAGGCGCAGGCGGCGCTGGATGCGGACAACGCCTCGCTGAAGCTGGCGCGCACCAATCGCGCGCGTTACAGCAATCTGGCTGCCGACGGCTCGGGCACCGTGCAGGCGCTGCAGCAAGCCGAAGCGCAATTGGGCATCCAGCTGGCGGCCGAAGAGAAGAATCGCGCGGGGCTGCAGTCCGCACGCGAGCAGGTAGGCATCCTCAAGGCGGATCTCGAAAAGGCCCGGGCGGCGTACTCGCAGGCGTTGTCCGGCCAGGCTTCGGCGGAGCTCAAGCTCTCCTATACCCGTATCCGTGCGCCGGTCGGCGGCACGATCGGGCAGAAGTCCGTGCGCGTTGGCGCCTTCGTCAATGCCGGCAAGCCACTGCTGGCGATCGTGCCGCTCGATGCGGTCTATGTCGCCGCGAACTTCCGCGAAACCCAGCTGGCGCGCGTGCGACCCGGGCACAGGGTCGACATCGAAGTCGATGCACTGCCGGACCAGATCCTGAAAGGCAGAGTGGAGAGCCTGGGCCCGGCCAGTGGTGCCAGCTACTCCGCCGTTGCGCCGCACAACGCCACCGGCAACTTCACCAAGATCGTGCAACGACTTCCCGTTCGCATCAGCATTGATCGCGGCCAGCCGGCGGCGGCGATGCTGAGGGTGGGGATGTCGGTCACGCCGATGATCCTCGTGGGCAAGCAGGACTAGACGCACAGCCGTTCGCAACCAACACAAGCATGAAAGCAACCATGAGCATTACCCCGCGCAAGTCATCCGGCGCACGTCGAGACGCGATCCTGCAAGACCTCGCCGAAGCCATCCGGAACGTGGATGGCGATCCGACCAACATCGAGAGCGTCATCGCCGCAAGCAGTACCAGCCAGCAAGAGGTCATCGCCCGGTTCGGAAGCACCAGCGCCCTGCTCGTCGCCCTGATGGAGAAGGTCGCCAGGACGATGCTGCAGCCACTGGGCTATTGCCGTAACGAAGAGGAGTTCCGCGCGAGCCTGCGCGAGTTCGGCAACCGGATGACGGACGAGCATTCGGGATTGCAATTGCAGCGGCTGTACCGGATCGCGCTCACAGGCGTGATCAGGGACGCCAGTGTCGGTCGCGACGCCTACAGGCACGGCCCGGGACTGGTGAAGGATGAGCTTGCGCGGTTCTTCCGGGCCGCACAGGCGACCGGCATCGCCCTGAGCGGCGACAGCCACCGCCTGGCAAGCCACCTGATGGCGCTGCTGCGGGCGCGGTGGAGCCTTGCCGAGATCGCGCCGCGCACCGTCGCTGCCATGTCGCCACAGGACGAAGTCGAGCGGACCATCGCGCTGTTCTGCGCCGGCCTTCAATCGGAGGCGAGGAATGAGTACGTTGTTTCCCAGGTCGCTTGAGCCGGGCCACGACCCCGTCGCGCGGATTGCGCAGTTCCCTGATCTGTTGCTGGGTGAAGGCGTGCCTGAAGAGCTGGCAATCGAGGTCGACGGTAATGGTTCCCCGGTCACGATCAAGGCCGCTACCTGGCTGATCTGCTTCGTCCCGGGGCTGCGCCGGCAGTGGTGGCACCGCTTTGCCGATGCACGGCACAAGCATGTATTCGCATTGCGCGAGGTGGGCGACGGCACCTGGCTGCTGGTCGAGCCATGGTGGACACGGATGATGGTGAACGTGCTTACCGTCGATGAAGCAACCAAGTTCCTGCGCTGGGCAGCGGTGGGCGACATCCTGCAGGTACGTGAATCGATTCCGGGCCGCGGCAGCCAGATGCGCGGGTGGTCGAACTGCAGCGTGCAGATGGCCTACCTGCTCGGCCGTTCGTACCGGACATGGACGCCCAACGGCCTTTACCGGCGGCTGCTGCGCGAGCCCGACACACGCCGCGTCGATGCGTCGGCCTTGCTCAGGAAGCATTTCCAGTTCGTGGCGAACGCGACCGTCAACACGATGCTCAGGGCGATCGCCAGACGCCGGGACGAGTCGCTCGACGCGACGTTGCTGGCACTGGGCATCGGCGTGATGACGGCCATGACCTCGGCATCGGCGACCGGTCTGTACAAGGTCGCGGTCTCGGATTCGACCCGGTTCAAGGACGCGGCGGAGATGTTCTGGGCGCTCGGTCCCGGGCGCGCGATCGGCCGCGTCCGCGAAGCGCTGGAGGATGCCAGGCACCGCGGCGAAATCGACGTCGACGACTGCCATGTCGCCGCGCTGCAGTTCATGGCGATGCTGCGCGGCAATCTTTACCTGGAGATCGTGTTCGGCTTGCGCGGAGCGCCGGGGGCCAGCGAGATCGGCGACCACGTGCGCTCGGTCGTCTCTGTCTTCCTGCACGGAGCGCGACCGGCAATCGGCGATGGAGGCGACGGCCACTGCGTCCGGGAGATATCCCCGCTGCAGGCGCTGAGCGCAGCCGGACTGATCCGCGAGATCGGCGAATCCGCGCGCGAGATCATCAATGGCGACGACTGGCAGCAAGTGGCCGGTTGGGCAGAAGGCGTCTGGCGTGGCTATTCGGACTGCACCGGCCTGCCATGGGAGCAGGCCTCCTCGCGCATCCACGAGGTTTGGAAAGCGACGGGTTACGCGGACAGGTCGTCCACGAGCGGCGCGGCCTTGGTGCGCGAGTAGTGCAGCAACCGGCCGCGGAACGGAGGCAGGTCCTCGTCGTCCATCGGACAGCGCTCTTCGATCAGCGCGAATCCCTGCGCCGCCAGCAGACGAGTGAAACGCGTGCTGTGGCCACGGCCGGGGTCGGTGACCACCACTTCGGCCGTCGGCTGCGCATGCCGTTCGACGACGCTGGACAGCAGCAGGGCGTGATCGAGTTCGTACAGCACATCGCTGGCGATGATCAGGTCGAAGTGCCCCAGCGTCGGCAGCGGCACGTCCCATCGCATATGGCGATAGTGCAGCGCCGGCAGCGCGTTGAGCGCTGCGTTGTACGCCAGGAACGACTCGGCCAGCGGATGCATGTCGGAAGCAACCACATTGGCGCCACGGCCTTGCAGCACCAGGCTGGCCAGTCCGATGCCGCAACCGAGTTCGAGCACGCGCTTGCCGGCAACGTCGAAGCGGTGCATGGCCTGCGCGAGCAGGCGTCCGGCCGGCCATATCTGGCCGAACAGGCTCCATTGCGCGGACGAGATGCCCAGCCGCTCGCCATGGCCGTCGGGGTCGGAGAACTGCTGTTTGTCGCTGAGAACGCGCAGACGGTAATCGTGCCCGCCGATGGGGACGACCTGATTCCGGGTGGTATAGCCTGGCACTGGCGCTCCCGGCCTCGTGAAGAGGCAGGTGGACTCACATGAATGGGAGCGAGGCGTGCGGGCGCCGAGCGGCAGAGCAGACGCGCGGGTCACGGCGCGTGCTTGAGAAACATCCTACACCCCACAGGCTTGCGAGCCGGGACCGTGGCGGCGTCTACACGACCTCGATCCGCACGTCGGCGAACCACAGTTGCTGCCAGCGCAGCGGCTTGTCCTGCGCGCTCAGCAATCGCGGTTGAGCAACCTGCTCTGGCGCGAAGTCCGATGGCCCGTCGATTGCGCGCACGTTGAGGGCGGCGAACAGGCGGTCCTCGCTCCAGTAGGTCGCCATCACCAGCACGCCGCATTGCGAGCAGACGATGAACTCGGCCTGGTCGGAACCCTGCCGGTAGTGCACGGCGGCGTCGCCGCCCCGCTGCTGCAGGATCAGGCTTCCCGCCGGATCGGTCAGCCAGGCCGCGCCGTGCTTGCGGCAGAAGTCGCAATCGCAGGCGCGCGGCGCGTAGTCATGCGCGGGTCGGGTCAGCGTCGCCTGCATGACCAGGTTGCGGCAATGGCAACTGGCATGGACGACGGACGCGGTCACGGCGCCAGCCGGTAGTGCTGGCCCTGCAGGCGCGGCTTGCCGTCGACGACATCGGTCCAGACCACGTAGGCACCGTCTTCGCCGAGCGCGAGCTGGGCGAAACCGGTAGCCCGTCCGCGACCTTGCAGGCGCGCGACTTCGACGCGTTGCTGTTCGCGTGCGAGGTCTGGTGTGTAGCGTGCGAGATGCAACGATTGCACGCCGGCCTCCTCGCGCATCCACAGCATCCAGGCACCGTCCGCATCGAGCGCGAGGTCGACCCGGCCCTGCACCGGCATGCCCTTGTCGACTGTCAGCGGCGCGGCGAAGGTGTCGCCGGCATCGTTGCTGCGCGCCAGCTTCAGCGCGGGCATGTCGCCGGCCGCGGTGTACCAGGCCACGAGCGCGGCATCGCCGTCGGCGGCGACGGCAGGGCCGTTGACCGGGCAGGCAGGCATCTTCCAGCCATCGGCGTGGACCGCGTGCGCCGGTGTCCAGGCGTCGCCCTGCAGGCGGGTGATGGCGATGTCGCGGATCTCGTCCGGCGTGCGATCGCGGTAGACCAGCAACGGTCCGCGGCCACCGAGGGCCACATCGGTCTGGCAGCAATCGCAGGTCATCGTGTCGATCTCGCGTTCGCCCTCGCGCTTGAGCGACGCGTCGAACAGCGAGGCGCGCAACGTCATGGCGCCGCCGCCGTGGCCTTCGTGACCGCCGTGGCCATGGCCGCCGCCGCTGTCGCGACCGTCGAGCCAGGCGATACCGAGGCGATCGCGCGCTGCCGGCCACAGCGACACGAAACCGTGTTCGGTCGGCGTGCCGTCATCGTTGACCAGCACCGGCTGCGACCAGGTGCGGCCTTCATCGCCCGAGCGGACCAGCGCGACGTCGTACGCGTACGGCGCCTTGGCCGACTTCTTCAGCCAGTGCGCCCACAACGCGCCATCCGGCGTCACCGCAAGGTGCGGCGTGTCGGCCCAGTTGACGAACCAGTCGTTGCCGCGCGCGATCTGCTTCACTTCGCTCCACGCGCCATTGCCGTAGCGGGCGAACTTGAGTGCGTGCCCTTCGCCTTCGGTCTCGATCCAGGACAGCAGGAGCGAACCGTCCGGCGCGCGCACGAGATCGGGCTGCGCGGCCAGGCCCTGGCCCGCCGGCAGTGACCACGCCTCGGCCATTGCCTGGGTAGCCACGGCTGGCGCGGTTTGCGTCGCCGTGGCCGCCTCGGTTTGGGCGGGCGCGGCGGTGGTCGGCGCTGAGCGGTCGCAGGCGACCGGCAGCAGCAGCAGCAGCGGGAGGATCAGGGCGGGTTTGACAGGGGCTCGCTTCATCGCGCAAGCCTAGCGCGCCGGGCGAGGCGATGGGATGCCTGCCGTCAGAACTTGCCGTTGCCGTTCTTCCACTGCTCACGCGGCGGGATCGCTTCGATGGTGTCCCAGTGCTCGGCGATCTTGCCGTTCTCGATGCGCCACAGGTCATAGAAGGCGACGTGCTGGCTGCCCATCTGGCCCTCGCTGACGGAGAGAATGAAGTTGCCTTCGCCGAGAACGCGGTGGACGCGCTCGTACTTCATCGCCCTGCCCTGCTGGGCCATCGCATAGAGGGCGCTGCCGAGCGCCGACAGTCCGTTGGCGATATGCGGGTTGTGCTGGATGTAGCGGTCGCCGTCGAAGTAGCCCGCCAGCCGTTCCATCCGCCCATGGACGAGGATGTCGTCGAGGAACGAGCGCACCAGCGCCTTGTTCGTCGCGGTCTGTTCCAGGTCGACTACCAGCAGCGTGCCGTCGGTCATGCTGTGGCCGCTGGGGTTGGGCGTGTCGGGCTTGTCCTGCAGGTTGTCCCAGTGTTCGACGATCTTGCCCTCGTCGAAGCGGAAGATGTCGAAGCCGATCTTCGGCCCGAAGAAATCGTAGTCGGTGTGGGCGAAGACGAAGTCGCCGTCCTGGAACACGCGCACCGTGTTCACCCGGGCGCTGCCCTCGGGAAGTTGCTGGAGCAGTTCGCCGAATCCGGCCAGGCCGTCGCCGACGGCCAGGTTGTGCTGCACGTAGCGACTGGGATGGATATAGCCGACCGGGTGGGCATCACCGGTTTCTATGCTCTTCAGAAGCAGCGCTACCTGCGCCTTGGGGGACATGCTCATGGTCGCGTTTCTCGTTCGATGCGGTTGGTGGTCATTTTCCGCAGCGGGCCTATGATTCACAGGTCAATGGACGACAGCCAGCTGTGAATTTCGGACATCCTGAGATGCGGAAACGGCAAGGCGGCAGCATCATGCGAGTCGCGTACCAGCCGCCTGACGAGTACGGGCTGGACGTGGAGGTTTTCACGGTGGCTGACTTGCGCGGCCGCGTCGATGACGCTCACTTTCGTGTCACGCAACGCATCGATTTCCACATGCTGATCTGCGTGACCGACGGGCGCTTCGATTACACGGTGGATTTCACCTCGATCCCGTGCCGGCCCGGTTCGTTGCTGGCGCTGCGGCCGGAGCAGGCGCTGCACTTCAACATGCAGGCCAACTGGAACGGCTGGGTGGTGATCTTTCGTCCCGAGTTCCTGGCGCCGTTGCAGACCACGGTGCGGGTCGACGAACTCAAGGCGCACGCCGGCCTGCAGTCACTGCCAAGTCACATGACGCTGGAAGGCGACGAGCACCGCGCGGTGCTCGACACCATCACCCGCATGCACGCGGACTCGGTGTCGGGCTGGCCCTCCGGCGAGCTTCATCCGTTGCTGCGCCACCAGTTGTACTCGCTGTTGCTGCGGCTGCACCTGAGCCACGGCCGGCAGGAATCACAGTCGGGCGCTTCGGTGGCGAGCCTGCAACGGTTTCGCCGCTTCCAGCAGATGCTGGAGGCGAACTTCGCCCACCAACACCAGGTCGCCGCCTACGCCAAGGCGCTCGGGTGTTCGGAACGCAGCCTGACGCGCACGACGCTGGACGTCGCCGGAGTGCAGGCCAAGGCATTCATCGCCGCGCGCATCAACCTGGAAGCCAAGCGCCTGCTCGCGCAGACCGCGCTGCCGATAACCACGATCGCCGAGCAGCTCGGCTTCGACGAGGCGGCCAACTTCATCAAGTTCTTCAAACGCGACGCCGGCTGCGCGCCGGGAGAGTTCCGGCGCCAGCATTCGTCCTGAGCTCAGGCGACGCGGGAGCGTCGCGCGCGGGTCAGGTGCACCAGCAGCAGCGAGATCGCCGCCGGCGTCATGCCGGGGATGCGCTGTGCCTGGCCGATGGTCTGCGGACGCACGCGCTCGAGCTTGCCCTGAACTTCGGCCGAAAGGCCGCGCACGCCGGCGTAATCGAAGTCGTGCGGAATCGCCGTGGTTTCGTGGCGCTGCTGGCGCTCGATTTCCTCACGCTGGCGATCGAGGTAACCGGCGTACTTGACGCCGATCTCGACCTGCTCGGACACCGCCGGGTCTTCCACCGCCGGACCAAGCGACGGCACCTGCATCAGCTTGGCGTAGTCGAGTTCCGGACGCTTGAGCAGGTCCAGCGCGCTTGTCTCGCGGCTGATCTCGATGCCGAGCACGGCCATGGCCTCGCGACCCAGTGCATTGCCCGGCGCGGCCCAGACGGCTCCAAGGCGAGTATTTTCGCGCGCGACGGCTTCGCGCTTGGCGTCGAAGCGGGCGAAACGGGCGTCGTCGACCAGGCCCAGTTCGCGACCGACCGGCGTCAGTCGCGCGTCGGCATTGTCCTCGCGCAGCTGCAGGCGGTACTCGGCGCGCGAGGTGAACATGCGATACGGCTCGCTGGTGCCGTGGGTGATCAGGTCGTCGACGAGCACGCCGAGGTAGGCCTCGTCGCGGCGCGGCGACCAGCCCTCCAGGCCCTTGGTGAAGCGCGCGGCGTTGACGCCGGCGAGCAGGCCCTGCGCGGCGGCTTCCTCGTAGCCGGTGGTGCCGTTGATCTGGCCGGCGAAGAACAGGCCCGACATCGCCTTGGTCTCCAGCGTCGACTTCAGGCCGCGCGGGTCGAAGAAGTCGTACTCGATCGCGTAGCCCGGACGGGTGATGTGCGCGTTCTCGAAACCTCGGATCGAACGCACCAGCGCCAGCTGCACGTCGAACGGCAGCGAGGTGGAGATGCCGTTGGGGTAGATCTCGGCGACGTCCAGGCCTTCAGGCTCGACGAAGATCTGATGGCTGGGCTTCTCGGCGAAGCGCACCACCTTGTCCTCGATCGAGGGGCAGTAGCGCGGGCCGATGCCTTCGATCTGGCCGGTGTACAGCGGCGAGCGGTCGAGCGCGCCGCGGATGATCTCGTGGGTCTGCTCGCTGGTGTGGGTGATCCAGCACGAGACCTGGCGCGGATGGTCGGCGTGGCTGCCCATGAAGGACATCACCGGGCGCGGATCGTCGCCGGGCTGCTCTTCCATCACCGAGTAGTCGAGCGTGCGGCCATCGATGCGCGGCGGCGTGCCGGTCTTGAGGCGGTCAACCACGAACGGGCCTTCGCGCAGGCGCGCGGCCAGGGCGACGGCGGGCGGATCGCCGGCACGGCCGGCGGCATACGTGGTCTGGCCGACGTGGACCTTGCCGGCGAGGAAGGTGCCCGCGGTCAGCACCACGGCGGGGGCTTCGAAGCGCAGCCCGGTCTGGGTGATGGCACCGGCGACGCGGCCGTCGGCGAAGACGATGTCGTCGACCGCGGCCTGGAACAGGGTCAGGTTCGGCTGGTTCTCGACCGCCCGACGGATGAAGCTGCGATACAGCGCGCGATCGGCCTGGCAGCGGGTCGCGCGCACGGCCGGGCCCTTGCTCGCGTTGAGCCGGCGCCACTGGATGCCGGCCGCATCGGCGGCGCGCGCCATGATGCCGCCCAGTGCATCGATTTCCTTGACCAGGTGGCCCTTGCCGATGCCGCCGATGGCCGGGTTGCAGCTCATCGCACCGACGGTCTCCACCGAGTGCGTCAGCAGCAGCGTGCGTGCGCCGGCGCGGGCAGACGCAAGCGCCGCTTCGGTGCCGGCATGGCCGCCGCCGATCACGATCACGTCGTACTGGTAGAAGTTCTGGCTCATCGGGTCCTGGGGATCTTGCCGGCGCATCGGGTTCGCACCGCTGGCGAATTTTAGGCCACCACGGTTTGCCCTGCCGGTCAGTCTGAATGCCGCGTGAAAGTTGGCACGGTTCCTGCTTTGTACTTATTGCACCCAGCGGGGCAGGCGCTCATCGCCGGCCGGATTTGGAACAGGGGCTGGCCAAGCGCTCGCGGGGGAAGCCGGGGGGCCGAATGTCGGGGGACGTTCGGCCCCCTTTTTTTTGGCTGCGCCTGCAAAAAACCCAACGTTTGCTTTGCAAACCTTGGGCCCCGGGGCTGAGCCTCCAATCCCTGCGCCTGCCGCCGCGCCCCCTTACTAAGGGGGCTGCCGATTCTGTTGGGTTGTCCAGGCCGCGTTCGACGCATTCCTGGAACTTGTCCTCTCAAACGTCGCGACCCCGCCTGGGCGGGGTCGGAGGGACGTTCTTGCGCCTCTGCGCGTGGCGCGCGGGGGCCGGAATGGGCGCCGACGCCCGACGGGGACGGAACAGGGGGGATCCGTGGTTCCTCGCCGGGCGCCGACATGGAAGCTGGGCTGCTTTGCTGTTTACGTCCAAAAGCGACGTAATCGGTCAATAGGCGCAGATTGCCGTCAGTCGAGCCGCGACGCAAGCGGAAAAATGTGAATTGCGGCCAGCTTGCGCAACCCCATCAGGGCTCGTGTCGCGGTGCGCGCTCACGACCTGACGACGGACGGCGCGGGGCGTCGTTGCGGGGCGCCTGACGCGGCTCGTTGCTCGCATTCGGGTCGGTCGGTCGAACCGCCGAACCGGGGCGACCGCCCGGTCGCGGACCCGGCTGCACGCCCGGCTGCGGCCTCGGACCCTGGCCGCTCCAGCCGGGGCGGTTCGGGTGGTTGCCGTTGTTGTAGTAGCCGTTGCCGTAACCATGGCCGCCGCCGTGACCGCGGTAGCGCGGGTAGTTGTAGTACGGCGCCCGGTAGCCCGGGTAGCCGTACGGGCCGTAGCCATGGCGGTACGGGTAGGCATAGCGATAGGGATAGCCATAGCCGTAGCGATACGGATAGGCGTACGGGTAATACCCGCCCCAGCCGCCGTAGTAACCGCCATAGCCGCCGCCGTAGCCACCGTAATAGCGGTACTCGACGCTGGGTCGGCCGTAGTAGTAATCGCCCGAGCCACCGTAACCGCGATAGCCGTAGTCGGTGATGCAACCCGCCAGCAGCGTCGCGGCGAGTGCAGGTATCAGTAGTTTGCGGATCATGATGCGGAACCCCCCGGGTCAGGCCGTCAGCATCAGGCCGCGGAATTGAACTCGGCCTTAATTTTTCCGGCTCTTCCCTGCTGCGGGTTAACGGAGCTGCAAGAAGACCGCGCATTGCCCTATCCGGGCACCGGTGCCAGCATGCCACGCTTTGTTTCCACCCCCCGAGAGCGTCGATGACCCTGCACCGTGCGTCCGGCCAATGGCGGCTTGGGCTGCTCCTCACTCTGGTCACCGCGCTGTGCTGGGCGACGCTGCCGGTCGCGCTGAAGCTGGTCCTGGAGGTCCTCGACCCGATCACCCTGACCTGGTTCCGCTTCCTCGTGGCGGCGGTCGTGACCGGAGCCTGGCTCGGCGCGCGCGGCAAGCTCGGCGGCTACGCCCGGCTGGGTCGCCGCGGCAGCGCGATGCTGGCGCTGGCGGCGCTGATGCTGGTCGGCAACTACGTCTTCTATCTGCTCGGCGTGCAGCACACCACGCCGGCGAACGCCCAGTTGCTGATCCAGCTGGCACCGCTGCTGATGACACTGGGCGGCGTGTGGGTGTTCGGCGAGCAGTTCCGCGCCGCGCAATGGTTGGGCCTGGCCCTGCTGGTGACCGGCATGGTGCTGTTCTTCGCCGACCAGCTGGCGGCCAGCGCACGGGCGCCGGGTTACGTGCTCGGATCGGCGCTGGTGATCGTCGGCGCGATCGTCTGGGCGGTGTACGCGCTGCTGCAGAAGCAGCTGCTGCTGCGCCTGGGTTCGATGCAGGTGCTGCTTTTCATCTACGCCTTCGCCAGCGTCGCGCTGCTGCCGTTCGCGCATCCGGCGGCACTGCTGCAACTGGACGCGGTGCACTGGGCAATGCTGCTGTACTGCGCGTTCAACACCATCGGCGCGTATGGCGCGTTCGCCGAGGCACTGGCGCACTGGGAGGCATCGCGCGTGTCGGCGATCCTCGCCACCACGCCCCTGCTGTGCATAGCGGCAGCCACCGCCGTGCATGCGCTGTGGCCGCAGTGGCTGGCACCGGAACGGATCACCACTCTGGGCTGGATCGGCGCGGCTTTGGTGGTGGCAGGCTCGGCCGCGGTGAGCCTGCTCAACCGGCCTGCGGCGCGCTAGCATCGGCGCATGACAAACGCCGCCCCTGCCCAGCCCGCCACCCGCGCCGCCACCCTGCCTGATTTCGACGCGGTCCTGGCCGCTGCGGCGCGCATCGCGCCCCATGCCCACGTCACCCCGGTACTGCGCGCGCACAGCCTGGATGCCCTGGCCGGTTGCGAGCTGCACTTCAAGGCCGAGCACCTGCAACGCGCCGGTGCCTTCAAGTTCCGCGGTGCGTGCAATGCGATCTGGTCGCTGACGCCGGACGAGGCCGCACGTGGCGTGGTCACGCATTCCTCGGGCAATCACGGCGCCGCCCTCGCCCTGGCTGCGCGCACGCGTGGCGTGGCCTGCCATGTGGTGGTTCCCGAAGGCGCCGTCGCCGCCAAGGTCGCAGCCATCGAGGCCTACGGCGCGGTGCTGCACCGCTGCGCGGCCACCATTGCCGCGCGCGAAGCCAAGTGCGCCCAGGTCCAGGCCGACACCGGCGCCGAGCTGGTGCACCCGTATACCGATTTCCGCGTGATCGCCGGCCAGGGCACCGCGGCGATGGAGCTTCTGGCCAACGACACCGCATTCGATGCGCTGATCGTGCCGGTCGGCGGTGGCGGCCTGGCCGCGGGCACGGCGCTGAGCGTGGCCGCGTTGTCGCCACGCACGAAGCTGTTCCTGGCCGAGCCCAGCGGCGCGGCCGAGACCTGGGCATCGATGCAGCGCGGCGAGCGCGTCACCGAATTCACTCCCGATACCGTCTGCGACGGCCTGCGCGGCACCCTGGGCGATCCCAACTTCGTCATGCTCCACCAGCACCGCGCCGAGGTCCTCAAGGTCGACGACCGCGACACCATCGCGGCGATGCGCCTGCTCTGGCAGCGCACCAAGCAGATCGTCGAGCCGTCCTCGGCGGTCGCGCTGGCGGCGGTGCTGACACGCAAGGACCTGTTTGCCGGCCAGCGCGTCGGCATCGTGCTGTCGGGCGGCAACGTCGATCCAGACGCACTGCCGGAGCTGTTCGCGCGCGGCTGACGGCGCCGATGCCGGAATAGCGTTAACGCTAACGCCGGTCGCCATGAGGGTTGGCGGCACCGGTCACGTTCGCGACCACCCGCTGCGCCGCTATTATCCCCATGCCGGCCCTTCGCCGGCGTCGCCATGCCGGCCACCCCCGCCGCAAGGACACGCGATGATGAAGATCGACGGAACCCGCAGTCACGACCGCGCCACGGAGCTGATCCTGGCGTACTACGCGGCGTTCAACCGTGGCGATTGGGACGCGATGCTGGCCCTGCTTGGCGAGGGCATCATCCACGACCTCAACCAGGGCCCGCGCGAGATCGGCCACGAGGCCTTCGCTGCGTTCCTGCAGCGCATGGCCCGCAGCTATCGCGAACAGTTGCACGACATCGTGGTGATGGTGTCCCCCGATGGAGCGCGTGCCGCGGCCGAGTACATCGTCCATGGCGAGTACGTGGTCAGCGACACCGGCCTGCCAGAAGCGCGCGGGCAGAAGTACGTGTTGCCCGGCGGCGCGTTCTTCGAGGTCAACGACGGACGCATCCAGCGCGTGAGCAATTACTACAACCTCGAAGACTGGATCGCCCAGGTCGGCGGCTGAAGCGTCACCAGGACAGCAGCCGCAAGCCGGCTGTGTTCCGACAGCCCCCTTACGTTTGACGCCGTAGAGTCGGGGCACCCGCACGAGCCAGCGAGTCCGCATGCCCCGCGTCCTGCGTTCACCGTCGCTCTGGATCGCCGTGATGGCGACGGTGCTGGCGCTGTGCTTCCTGGGTACGCGCGGGATGTGGGATCCGGACGAGGGCCGCTACACGAATGTCGCGCTGATCATGCTCGACAGCGGCGACTGGCTCAATCCGCATCGCAACCACGAGGTCGGGCACTGGACCAAGCCGCCGCTGACCTACTGGACGATCGCCTCCAGCATTGCGGTGTTCGGCGCGAATACCTGGGCGGCGCGACTTCCGGCAGCGCTGTCGTACCTGTTCTGCGTCTGGCTGACCTGGCGCATCGCGCGCAGGTTGTCGCCCGGCAGCGAGAATGCCGCGGCGCTCGCTTACGCCAGCATGTGGTTCACCGTCGGCGCATCGCAGCTGATCACCACCGACTACGTCCTGGCGGCGTGCGAGACGCTGGCGATGTGGGCCTTCGTCGAGGCGCGCTTCACCGGCACTGCTGAAGGCCAGTCGCCGCATCCGCGTCGCTGGATCGCACTGATGTGGGCCGGCTTCGCGCTGGCCTTCATCACCAAGGGGCCGGCCGGACTGGTGCTGTTGCCCGTCGTGCTGTTGTTCGATTACCTGATGCCGGGCCGGCACCGGGTTTTGCAATGGTCGGGCATCGTGCTGTTCGCGGTGCTCGCCTTGCCGTGGTACCTGGCGGTGTTCCATGGCAACCCGGGGCTGTTCCACTACTTCGTCGGCGACGAACTGGTGAATCGCATGACCACCGGCGAGTTCGGCCGCCACGCCGAGTGGTACGGCTGGATCGAAATCTACCTGCCGACGCTCGTGGTAGGGACCCTGCCCTGGACGCCGACGTTGTGGCGATGGGCGCGAGGGCTGCCGGCATTGGCGAAGCCCTGGCGTGCCGATCCCGCGCGACGCCAGGCCGACGCGCACTGGCTGCTGCCGTGCCTGTGGCTGCTGTTGCCGCTGCTGGTGTTCTGTTTCGCGCGATCGCGGATGCCGCTGTACCTGCTGCCGCTGTTCGTTCCCATGGCGTTGATCGTGGCGCTGCAGTGGCAACAAGAAGGCAGGCCGCTGCCGCGCTGGCCGTGGCTGCTGGCGTGGGTGGCGTTGCTGCTGGCGCTGAAACTGGCGCTGGCGTGGTGGCCGACGCACAAGGATGCGGGAGCCTGGGCCGACGCCATCCGCGAACGCTCGCGCGTGCCGGTGGAGGAAGTGGTGTTCGTCGAGGACATGGCGCGCTACGGCCTGCACCTGCACCTGGGGACCGGCACCGAGGTGGAGAAGATCTCGCTGGAGACGTTGCAGCAGCCGCGCTTCAATCCGACCTACGACGAGCCGCTGGTGGTCGAACTGGCCGAACACGAGAGCGGCGTGGTGTGGGTGTGCAAGCAGGTCGACTGGCCGGTCGTGCAGGCACGCATCCACGCGCTCGGATACCGGGCAACGCTACTGGGTACGCCGTACGAGCGCCGCGTGATGTTCGAGGTGCATCGCCGGGACGAAACCGGTCAGCGTGCGGCGCCGGCCACGGCCAGGTAGTCCAGGCCCTGGCTCAGCAGCAGGCGCATCACCGACGCCCGCTCGGTGATCGGCCGCGTCTGCAATGCATCGAGCAGCGCGCCGACCGAACGGCATCGTGCCGGATGATCGCTGCCGTTGAGCCCGGCGAGGAAACCATCGTTGAGGATCGCAGCGCGGACACCGGCGGCCTTCAATGCCTGCAGTGCCAATGCCGGGTCGTAGGGTTGCGGCGGGTTCTGCGCGGAAGCGACGAAGAAATCGGCAACGGCGTTGGCGAAGCGCACGCGGCTGGCCTGGCTCAGTTGCGAGGCGATTTCGTTGTAGCCATCGACGGTGCGCTCGGCGTCGGGATCGAACAGCTCGCACATCACGCGCGAGTCCTGCGGCGACTGCGCGCCGGCATGGATCGCCTGGAACAGGCCGTCGACGCTGGCATCGGGAGCGCGCAGCAGCATCTGCCGGCTGTCGCCGAGCAGTGCACCGGCATCGATGCCCCATTGCTCGAGCGATCCGCTCTGGGCGAATGCGGGCGGGACGAATGCGCACGCGCCGGCGAGCAGTGACAGGGCCAGCAGCGGACGGTAAGCGAGGCGGGTGATGGGCGGCATGGATGGAAATCTAACCAGCGGCACCTGAACGTGCGCGGGGCTTCGGCAGCCCCGCCGGCAGCTACGCGCCGCGGTCGCCGCGCAGCTCCTGCGTCGCGCGCCGGTCGCCGGCCGCCGAGCGCGCGGCGACCAGGCTGAACACCACGATGCCGACCACCACCAGCACCGCGCCGCCGAGCGCACGACCCTGCGGCCACTGCTCGCCCAGCCAAAGCACGCCGATCAGGGTGGCGAACAGGATCTCGGCCGCCTGCATCGCTTCGGCCGCGGCCAGCGCCGTCGGATCGTTGCGGACCATGCCGGTGGCCTGGAAGAACAGGATCGTGGCAATCACGCCGGCACCCAGGGCAACGCCGCCGGCGAGCCAGACCTGGCCCGTCGATGGCAAACCGGTGCCGGTCCACGCCAGAGCCGCCACGGCCAGCCACATCGGCTGGCTGGCCAGGGTCATGCCGAACACGCGCTGGGTCGCGTTGAGCTCGACGCCGGCCTTCTCCAGGTGCAGCAGCAGGCCGCGATTGCCGAGCGGATAGGCGAAAGCCGAGACAGCGACCAGCACCAGTGCGATCCAGCCGTCGCGATCCAGTCCGCCGCCGCCGTGACCGAACTGCATCAGCAGCACGCCGGCCACGACCAGCAGGCCAGTGAGCAGCGCCGGCATCGGTATCCGCGCACGCTCATCGCGATAGAGGAACGGTGCGCACAGCATCCCTGCGATCACGGTGAGCTGGAACGTGCCCGCCACCAGCCACGACGGTCCACTGGATGCGGCGAAGCTCAGGCACAGGTAGAACAGGACGAAGCCAATCCCGCTCCACAGCAGCCATGGACCCGGGTGCGCGCGGATCGCGCGCCACACTGGTGCCATGCCGCCCTGCCAGCGCATCACCGGCAGCATCAGCGGCAGCGTGATCAGGTAGCGCAGCGATGCCGTCCACGCCCAGTGCCCGCCCTCGACCGCGGCGGCGCGGTTGAGCACATAGGTGCAGGTGAAGAAGAACGCCGACGCCAGGGCAATGGCGACCGCGGCCAGCGCGACGCGGCGCATGGTCATGGGCGCTTCCGGATCGGGATGCGGCTCACCGGCACCTGCACTTCGTCGACGCCGCCGACGCGGATCGGCGTGCCCGGTTGCGGGCCCCAGGCGTGTGCGTAGATCACTTCCCAGGTCGCCGGCAGGCGGCCGTCGCGCCGCCACGGCTCGTACGCCTGCGCGGCGCGGGCGAAGCGCTCGCGGCCGGTCAGGCTGCGGCGACGGTCGATGTTGGCGTTGGTCGCGCCGAGCGTGCGCAGCTCGCGCATCAGCTCGCCCAGGTCGGCATGGCCGAGCACGAACTCGTCGCGGTCGAGTACCGGGTTCTTGAAGCCGGCGGCGATCAGCGCGTCGCCGAACTGCGCGATCGTCGCGAACGCACTCACGTGCGGCACGTTGTCCGCCTCGGCGAAGGCGCCGCGCAATTCGTGCAGCGTATCGGGACCGAACGTGGACACCAGCAGCAGGCCATCGGGCTTGAGCACGCGGCGGAAACCGGCGAACACCGCCGGCAGGTCCTCGACCCACTGCAGGCACAGGTTGGAGAACAGCACATCGACGCTGCCGTCGCGCAGCGGCAGCGCGCGCGCGTCGGCGCAGAGGGCATCGGGACGCGCGCCGCCGAGGAAGCGCGGACGCCAGCCGCCGGCGTTGTGGCGGGTTTCGCGCAGCATCGGCAGGGCCAGGTCGAGCGCGACCACCTGCGCCTTCGGCCAGCGCTTCTGCATGGCGATGCTGGCGTGACCCGGGCCGCAGCCGATGTCGAGCACCACCTGCGGCGGTGCGCGACCGTGCGCGGGATCGTCGAGGTAGTCCAGCTGCTCCATCAGGCGCGAAGCGACTTCGCGTTGCAGCGCGGCGGCGTTGTCGTAGCCGTGCGCGGCGCGGGAGAACGCGCGGCGGACCTGGCGGTGGTCGAAGAGCTCGGTCATTCGTGCACCTGCGCCACATCCTTCGACCCGTCATCCCCGCGAAGGCGGGGACCCAGTGGCGTTGCTTCCTTTTCTGTCGGGGTCAACGTCGCTGGGTTCCCGCCTTCGCGGGAATGACGGCCTATCGCGGCCATGAACGCATCGATCTCGTCAGCCACCTGCTCCGTCGCGCCCAGGAACGGCGCATGCCCGGCATGGGCGATCACCACGCTGCGCGCATCCGGCGCCAATGCCGCCGCAGCGGGCATCGCACCTGCCGGGACCAGGCGGTCGCGGCGACCGGAGATCCACAGGCTCGGCACCTGCAGCCCGGAGAGCTCGTCGCGCAGGTCGAGGCCGTCGAGCAGCGCCAGGCCTTCCTGCAGCGCGCGTTCGGCCGGTTCGCCGCGCTCGAACGCCTGCACCTTGAGGCTGCGCAGTTCTTCCTGCGCGTGTGGCGAACCCAGCGCCTCCAGTGCGAGGAATCCTTCGAGCGTGCCGCGAAAATCGCGGCGCAATGCATCGCCGAAATCGCCGAACAGTTGCGGCGTGACGCCGTGCGGCCAGTCCGTGCCGGCGACGAAGCGCGGCGACGAAGCGATCATGATCAGGCCGCGGACGCGCTCGGGGAAATCCAGCGCGGCGCGCAGTGCGAACTGCCCGCCCAGCGACCAGCCCAGCCAGACCGCGTCGGGCACGCGCGCGACCAGTTCCGCGGCCAGCGCTTCGGGCTGCAGTGCAGTGGCGTCGTCGCGCGAATGGCCGTGGCCGGGCAGGTCGACCAGGTGCAGGGTGTAGTGGTCCGCCAGGCGCTCGGCCAGGGGCGCGAACAGGCCGCCGTGCATGGCCCAGCCGTGGATCATTGCCAGCGCGGGACCGTGCCCGCGCGTCTCGATGTACATGTTGTTGCCTTGAAATGCCTTGGAACAACGCCTTGCGGCGTGGGGGATGTTCCGGTGTCCGGAGCTCTAACCGGACCGATTATCCGGATTCACGGGCGCGCCCGCCTGCACGGAAAGCGCCGAAAGCACCGCAAGCGCGTCCTCGCGCCTTTCCGTGGGGACCAGCAGGTGATCGTGGTGGAAGCCGGCCAGCACGTTGCAGGCGATGCCATGCCGCGCCAGCGCGCTGGCGACCGCGGCAGTCAGGCCGACCGCATCGAGCGCCGAATGCACGCCCAGGCTGAGCCAGGCCGCGCGGAAGCCGTAATCGAGACGCAGCGCATCGGCCTTTGCGCGGGGCAGCACGTAGGTGACGCCTTCTTCCTCGCGAACGCTGGCTTGCGCCAGCGCGGCCAACCCCGGATCAGGCCCGGGGCGGCTGACGAAGACGTACTCACCTTCGCGTGCAGTCACCTGCAACCCGGCGAGCAGGCGCGCAAGATCGCGCTGCCCGCTCATCGAACCAGTGCGAGTCCGCGCTCGGGCAGGCCGGTGCGGCCAATGTTGGCGCGGTCGCGGGCGTAGGCGATGGCATCGACCAGGCCGTCGACGTCGCCGGCACCGTGCAGCGCCGACAGGGTCACGCGCAGGCGCGCGCGGCCTTCGGGCACCGTCGGCGGCCGGATCGCGGCGACCCAGTAGCCAGCCTGCTCGAGCGACTGCGCCATCGACAGCGCGCGGTCGTCGTCGCCGCACATCACCGGCTGGATCGGCGTCTGCGAATCGAGCAGGTCCAGGCCAAGGCGCTGCGAGCGCTCGCGGAAGCGGCCGGTCAGCTCTTCGAGCTTGTTGCGGCGCCAGTGTTCGTTGCGCGCCAGCTTGACTGCCGCCAGCGTCGCCGCGGCCTGGGCCGGTGGCAGCGCGGTGGTGTAGATGTAGCTGCGCGCGGTTTCGGCGAGGTGGCCGATCAGGTCGGCATCGCCGACCACGGCCGCGCCGTAACCGCCCAGGGCCTTGCCCAGCGTGGCCAGCTGCAGCGGGACATCAGTGGTTCCGAGCTTGGCCGCGGCGACGGTGCCGCGCCCGTCCGGGCCGGCCACGCCGATGCCATGGGCATCGTCGACGTAAAGCAGTGCCTTCTGCACGCGGGCGACCAGGGCCAGCTCGCGCAGCGGGGCGACGTCGCCGTCCATGCTGAAGACGCCGTCGGTGGCGATCATCGCCATGCCTTCGGGCATCCCGCGCAGCTGGCGGATGGCGCCCTCGGCGTCGGCATGCGGGTAACGGCGCAGGCGGCAGCCGGCCAGTCGCGCGGCGTCGATCAGGCTGGCGTGGTTGAGACGATCCTGGACGCAGACATCCTCATCGCCGAGCAGGGCCTGGATCACCGCCAGGTTGGCGAGGTAGCCGCTGCCGAACAGCAACGCCCGCGGCGCGCCGAGCCAGTCGGCCAGTTCGCGCTCGAGCGCGTCGTGGATGGCGTGGTGGCCGCAGACCAGGTGCGAGGCAACGCCGCCGGCGCCCTCGCGCGAGGCCGCGTCCTGCAACGCGCCGACCACGGCGAAGTGCTGCGACAGGCCGAGGTAATCGTTGCCGCAGAAGTTCAGAAGGGACCGACCGTCGACCACGCAGCGCGCACCATCGCGCTGGGTGACCGTGCGGCGCACGCGGACGCGCGCGCTGGCGACGCGCTGTTCGCGCGCTGCATCGATGCGCTCACGCCACGTCGCCCGGGCCATGGTCAGGCCGCGCAGGTCGGGGTGGCTGAACGGAAAGACGACGACGACGGGTCGCCGTCGATTTGTTCGACGATTTCGGCGTGCACGGTTGTCCCCTGTTGAGTGACCTGCATCGGTCGCAGGCCCAGTCGGGCAAACAATGCCATATCCCGCTCCGTGTCGGGATTACCGGTCGTCAGCAATTTCTCACCGTAGAAGATGGAATTTGCCCCGGCCAGGAAGCAAAGGGCCTGCAACTCGTCGCTCATGGCCTCGCGGCCGGCCGACAGGCGGACCATCGAGCGGGGCATCAGGATCCGGGCCACGGCCACGGTCCGGACGAATTCGAACGGGTCCAGCTGCTCGGCCCCGGCCAGCGGGGTGCCCTCGACCTGGACCAGGCGGTTGATCGGCACCGAGTCCGGGTGGGCCGGCAGGTTGGCCAGGGTCTGCAGCAGGCCGGCGCGCTGCTCGCGCGACTCGCCCATGCCGACGATGCCGCCGCAGCAGGTCTTCATGCCGACGTCGCGGACGTGGGACAGGGTATCGAGCCGGTCCTGCATCTCGCGGGTGTGGATGATCTGGTTGTAGAACTCCGGCGCGGTGTCGAGGTTGTGGTTGTAGTAGTCCAGGCCAGCCTCGCGCAGCGCCTGCGCCTGGGTGCCCGAGAGCATGCCCAGGGTCGCGCAGGTCTCCAGGCCCATGGCCTTCACTTCCGAGATCATGGCGGCCACCTTCGGGATGTCGCGGTCCTTCGGCGAGCGCCAGGCCGCGCCCATGCAGAAGCGGCTGGCGCCGGCGGCCTTGGCCTGGCGGGCCTTCTCGATCACCGCCTCGGTGCTCATCAGCTTCGTGGCTTCGACGCCCGTGTGGTAGCGGGCGGCCTGCGGGCAGTAGCCGCAGTCCTCGGGGCAGCCGCCGGTCTTGATCGACAGCAGCGTGCTGACCTGGATTTCGGCCGGGTCGAAGGTCTCGCGATGGACCTGGCCGGCGCGGTGCAGCAGCTCCGGGAACGGCAGGTCGAACAGGGCGCGGACCTCGGCCCGCGACCAGTCGTGGCGCAGGGCGCTGGGGTCGAGGGTGGGTGCGGCTTGTGAGGGCGCAGACGAGGAGGGGGCGGCGCTGACGGCTGACATGGGGCTTTTCCGACGGTTGCAGCGGGACAGGGCCGGCAGTCTGGAAAGGGTGGCGGATGCTGTCAACCAAACAGGGGGCGACATGGTTGACGGCGCTTCGCGAGGCTGGCTGCGGCGCCTCGGCGCGGCCCTGTGGCCGTCTCGCTGCCTGCTTTGCGGCGAGCTTGCCGGCGGTTGCGGACTGGACCTGTGCGACCCCTGCCATGCCGCCCTGCCCTACAACCGCCAGGCCTGCCATCGCTGCGGCCTGCCCCTGCCGATCGCAATGACCCGCTGCGGCGCATGCCTGCGGCAGCCGCCGCCGCAATCGGGAACACGCGCGGTCTTCATCTACGCCGCCCCGATCGACCGGCTGCTGCCGCGAGTGAAATTCCACGGCGATCTGGCCAGTGCCCGCCTGCTGGCGACCCTGATGGCGCGCAGCCTCGCCGATGCCGAGCGGCCGCTGGCGCTGGTTCCCGTGCCCCTGCACCGCTCGCGGCTGCGCGGCCGCGGCTACGACCAGGCACTGGAACTGGCTCGGCCGCTGGCGAGGTCGCTGCAGCTGCCGCTGCGCGACGACGTGCTCATGCGACGACGCGCCACCGCGGCGCAGTCGACACTGGATGTCGATGGTCGCCGTCGCAACATGCGTTACGCCTTTGCGATCCGTGCCGATGCGGTGCTGCCGGCGCATGTCGCCGTGATCGACGACGTGATGACCACCGGCGCCACCGCGCGCGCCGCGACCCTGGCGTTGAGGCGTGCAGGCGTGGCGCGCGTCGATGTGTGGGTCTGCGCGCGGGTGGTCTGACACGCAGGGTTCGTCAGCGCGGCAGGTTCACGTCAAACTGGCGGGTCACGAATGGCAGTGCATTACCAGTAGAGCATCACGATGCGGATTGGAATCGACTTCGGGACCAGCTATTCGGCCGCGGGCGCCGTGGTCGATGGCCAGCTGCAGCTGATCCGTTTCGGCGACGACCGGCAGTTCCGCACGACGGTGTTCTTCCCGCTGCGCATGCCCGACGTCTCGCAGTTCGAGCTGACACCGGAACTGGACGACCAGGTGCGGGCGCTCGTTGCTGGCGCGAAGCGCGACCAGAGCCAGGAACAGGCGCGCGTGCAGCGCCTGCGCGAGGAAGCCATGCGGCGGCCGGCGCATCTTCGCGACGAGGCGCTCGCGCTGGTGCCAACGGCGCGCAAGCAGTCAGATCACGAAATGCACCGTGCCGCGGTCGTGGCCGTGCGCCGGCAATGGGCGGCCAACGAGATCCGCAGGGCGATGGAAGCCGGCGCCGACGTCGAGAACGCGCTGTACGGCGACGAGGCCGTCAAGGCGTACATGGCCAGCGGCACCGGCCATCTGGTGGTCTCGCCCAAGTCGATGCTCGGCTACAAGCTCGAAGGCAATGCGCGCGAAGCACTGCTGCGGATCGCCACGCAGCTGCTTCGCCATATCCGCACCACCGCATCGGCGCAGCTTGGCACCGACGTGCGCGCGGCGGTGATGGGCCGGCCGGTGCGCTTTCGCAGCAGCATGAAGGAAGCCGGCGGCGTGCAGGCGCTGGAAATCCTCACCGATGCCGCCTACGCGGCCGGATTCGATTCGGTCGAGTTCCTCGAGGAGCCGGCGGCGGCGGCGTACGACTATCACCGGGCCGTGGCAACGCCACGCCGGACACTGATCCTCGACATCGGCGGCGGCACGACCGACATCGCGCTTGCCCACGTCGGCGGAACGGCCGCGGCACCGGTCATCGACGGCTCGTGGGGCGACCCGGTCGGCGGCACCGACGTCGACATCGAGCTGAGCATGCGCGGCGTCATGGCGCTGTTCGGCAAGGGCGTGACGACGACGGCCGTGCATCGCTACTACGAGGCCTCCACCGTCCACGACCTGGAGCGCCAGAACCGGTTCCAGCACGCGTCGTTCAAGCATGTGCCGGCCCCTTACGGCGAGCGCCTGGAGCAGCTCAAGCACCCAGGCCACACCGTGCGTCTCAACCGATCCGTAGAGCAGGCCAAGATCCGCCTGAGCGACGAGGACCGGGTCGCGTTCGATCTCGATTACATCGAGGACGGTTTGCAGGTGCACCTGGACAAGGAGCGGCTGCGCGATGCAGCCAGCCCGTTCCTGCGCCACCTTGGCGATCTGATGCGTCGGGCAAAGGCGGAACTGCCTTACGAACCGGAAGTGGTTTACCTGACCGGTGGCATGTCGCGCTCGCCTTACGTGCCGCTGGCGGCGAGGGAGGTCTTCCCGGGGGCGGAGATCGTCAGCGGCGATGCGTCGCTTGGGGTCGTGACCGGCCTGGCACACGCGGCTGCGGCCTATTGAGAATTCGGCCGACTTGACCTGACTGCGCGCGCGCCGTATCCCTGCTGCGACTCTCACCGACAGGAGCGGGCGATGGGCAGGATGGCGGAGGATTCGGTGGCGCGCAGCGGCTGGGTGTTCGTGCTGTACGGCGTCATCGCGCTGGCATTCGGCGTGGCGATGCTGAGCTGGCCGCAGCGCACCGTGCAGGTGATGGTGATGGCCTTCGGCCTGCTCGCCCTGATCGATGGCGCCGTAAGCCTGCTCAGCGTGTTCCGCAAGGACATCGCGCTGCCGAACTGGCTGCTGCTGGCCTATGCAGTGGCGTCGATAGGCCTGGGCGCGCTCGCCCTGTACCAACCGATGTGGCTGGCCGAGGCGATGCTGTGGCTGCTGGCGTTGTGGCTGATCGTGGCCGGCGTGGCGCGGCTTGTCTTCGCCTCGATGCTGCGCAAGCTGGTCAGCGGCGAATGGCTGCTTGCCCTGAGTGGCGCCCTGGCGATCGCGCTGGGCGTGCTGTTCCTGGCCAAGCCCGACATCGGCCTGGCCACGATCGCGCTGTGGGTGGCGATCGGTGCGCTGCTCTATGGCGCCTTCCAGCTGCTGATCGGCTGGCGCCTGCTGCGGCGCCAGACGACCCACTGACACGTCACTGCTTCTTCGGCCTGGCGATGTCGGCCTTGGGCCGTGCGCCCGAGCCGATGATCGCCTCGGCACGGATCTCCATCGGCGCGCCCTTGGAGAACAGCGCGGTGGTGCCGACCGCGGTCCATGCCGGGTAGTGGTCCTTGAAGAACTCTCGGTGCACCTTCAGCACCGGCTCGACCACGCGGCGGAACTCCTCGTGGTCGCGCGCGACATGGAAGCTCTGCAGTTCGACCACGTCGGCCATGGTCGCGCCGACCGTGGCCAGGTGCGCCTGCATCTGCTGGAACGCCCAGCGGACCTTCGCCTCGTCGGTATCGCCGACCGCGGCGGGAATGCCGGAAATGATCACGCGATCGCCGATGCGCACGACCGGGGTGTAGTGGATGTCATGGTAGGAGTCTTCCCAGCCGGACGGGGCGAGGTGTTCGCGCGTCGGCGCTTGCTGGGCGGGCGCTTGCTGGGCATGACCGGGCTGGATGCCGGCGGCGGCACAGATCAGGAACAACGACAGGCACAGGCGACGCATGGGCAGGCTCCGGCACTGGGGTGAATAAGCCGATTCCAGCGCGATTCCGCCGCCGGCGCCAGTCACGAAAGTGCATTTGGGCTTCACGCGCCCCAGACCGGGCTGAGTCCACCCTGCCGGCCACCACGCACACGGAGATCGGCGATGAGCAGCACGGGACTGTTGGCAAGCCTTGGACGCAGCTGGTGGGTGCTGGTGGTGTACGGCGTGATCGCGGTGTTGTTCGGCATCAGCGCGTTCGTCTGGCCCGGCAGCACCGCCGTTGCGATTGCCTGGGCGTTCGGCGTGATGGCGCTGGCCGAAGGCGTGATCAGCGCGATCGCGCTGTTCCGCAAGGACGTCACCGTGTCCAAGGGTTGGCTGGCGCTGTATGCGATCGCCTCGATTGTTTTTGGCCTGATGGCGGTGATGCACCCGCTCGCCGTTGCCGGGATCCTGCTGCTGCTCCTGGCGGTGTGGCTGGTGGTCGCCGGCATCTGGCGCATCGTCCTGGCGATCCGCGTGCGCAAGGAGATCGAAGGCGAATGGCTGATCGCGCTCAGCGGCGTGCTGGCGATCGCGCTGGGCGTGATGTTCTTCGTCCACCCGGCCGCGGGGCTGGTGACCGTGGCGTTGTGGATAGGCGTGGCCGCGCTGGTCTATGGCGTGCTGCAGATCATCGCCGGCTTCCGCCTGCGCAAGCTGGTCAAGGCGTTCTGAGGCGAAGCTTGCTTGTGGGAGCGAGCTTGCTCGCGATCGGGCGCATCCATGCCGGTCGCGCCGGTCGCGAGCAAGCTCGCTCCTACTTCAGCGCGAAATCGACCGCGATGCCGGCGAACACCGTCAGCCCGACCCAGTGGTTGTGCAGGAAGGCGCGGAAGCAGGCCTTGCGGTCACGCGTGCGGGCGATGACGAACTCGTACACGACCAGCGCCGCGGCCACCGCCACGCCGGCCCAGTAGTACGAGCCCATGCCGGCGCGCTGGCCGACCAGCACCAGCGCGCTGAAGAGCAGCGCATACAGCACGCCCTGCGCAACCAGGTCCATGTCGCCGAACAGGATCGCGGTGGACTTGCTGCCCATGCGGATGTCGTCTTCGCGGTCGACCATGGCGTACCAGGTGTCGTAGGCGGTCGCCCAGACGATGTTGGCCGCATACAGCAGCCAGGCCAGCGCCGGCACTTCGCCGCGCACGGCGGCGAAGGCCATCGGGATGCCCCAGCCGAAGGCGAGGCCGAGATAGACCTGCGGCAGGTAGGTGTAACGCTTGAGGTAGGGGTAGCTGGCCGCCAGCAGCACGCCGATGAAGCTCATCCAGACGGTCAGGCGGTTGAGGGTGAGCACCAGGGCGAAAGCCGCCAGCATCAGCACAGCGAACAGGACCAGCGCCTCACGGCCGCGCACCGCGCCGGTCGCCAGCGGGCGTTCCTTGGTGCGTTCCACGTGCGGGTCCAGCCAGCGGTCGGCGTAATCGTTGATCACGCAGCCGGCCGAACGGGTCAGCCAGACGCCGGCGCTGAACACGAACAGCGTCCACAGCGGCGGCATGCCCTCGGCGGCCAGCCACAGGCCCCACCAGGTCGGCCACAGCAGCAGCAGCCAGCCGATCGGGCGGTCGCCGCGGACCAGCTGCCAGTACAGCGACAGGCGCGCCTTCCACGGGGCGACGGCGGGGGTTTCGAAGCGTTCGTAACTCATAGTCCAGCGACAGATTCTGACCGATGCAGGGTCGGTTGTTGGTTGATTGGCGCCCGGATGGCGCCAAATGCGGCTCCCGGCGGGCCGCGGCAGCCCGGGCGAGCCCGCAAACGGGGCAATTGCAGATAGAATGCCAGCCCCGCGCGGAGCGACTGTGATCGGATTCATCCGGTCCGGCCATTCGCGCAGGATCTTAGCCAGGCGCCCGTAGCTCAGCCGGATAGAGTAGTGGCTTCCGAAGCCATTGGTCGGGGGTTCGAATCCCTCCGGGCGCGCCACTTCCCGTGTCATGCCATGTTGGTGGCACGGGGGCGGGCTTTATACTGGCCACTATTCGTCGAAGCTAAGCGCACCCGCGGGGTGCGTGCCATAGGTGGGTTTGTGCGCAATTACGACCTTGAGTTCCTTAAGAAATTCTCGATGGTGATCGGCTTCCTCATGCTGGTCACCGTGGGCCTGATGGTCGCTGCGATGTACGTGCACGACCAGCTGCCGCCGGAAATCAACCCCGATGTGGCCAAGCGCACCGCCGAGCGCATCGCGCCGGTCGGCGCGGTCTACGCCGGTACCACCGGTGCCGCGGCCCAGGCTGCCGCTTCGGCCGCTGCCGCTGCCAAGGCCGCTTCGCAGGTCGCCTACGGCGGCACGACCGACGGCTCGGTGATCTTCAACAACCTGTGCACCGGCTGCCACACCTCCGGTGCCGGCGGCGCGCCGACGATGGACAAGGCCCACTGGGCCGAGCGCCTGCCCAAGGGCAAGGACACCCTGCACAAGCACGCCATCGAAGGCTTCACCGGCACTGCCGGTGTGATGCCGGCCAAGGGCGGCAACCCGGCCCTGACCGACGAGCAGGTCATCGCCACGGTCGACTGGATGCTGGGCAACCTGAAGTAAGTCCACCGCAACTGCTTCGCACGACGCCGCCTCCGGGCGGCGTTGTCGTTTCTGGCTTCCGGGCCGGGTGCCGTGCTCCCGGCGGGCAGCGACAAGCCGTTGTCGCCTGCGCTCGTGATAATGCGCGACCGCCCCCTGCCAGACGCGCCATGACCCGTCCCCGCCCGTCCTCGTTTGTCCTGCTGCTGGCACCGTGCCTGCTGGCCGGCTGCAGCACCCTGTCCGGTGCCGGCACGGGCGCCATCGCGATCGGCCGCGTGCAGGGAACCGGGGCGCAAAGTCCGCTGCTCGGCCAGACGGTGACCGTCGAAGGCGTGGTCAGTGCGCGCGACGGCAGCAGTGGCTGGTACCTGCAGGATGGCGGCGATGGCGATGACGCCAGCTCGGACGCGATCTTCATCGCCGATGCGGGTGAATCCCTCGAACCTGGCGACCGGTTGCGTGTTCGCGGCGTGGTCGCCGAGCAGGCCAGCGGCCGCGCAACCCGCACCGCCATCGAACAACCGGTGGTGCAGCGCCTGGGCCGCGGCACGCTGGTGCCGGTTGCGATCGACGAAGCCGCACCGGACTGGGAGCGCCTGGAAGGCATGGCGCTGCGTTTCGACCTGCCAGTGCTGCTGGCCGACAGTGGCGAGCTGGGCAAGCGCGGCCGCGTCCTGGCCAGCGTCGGTGAGCGCCTTTGGCAGCCCGGCGAACGCGCCGAGCCCGGCAGCGATGCCGCGCGTGCCGTCAGTGCCGACAACGCGCGCCGCCAGCTCTGGCTCGAGGCGAACGGCGACACGGTGGCATGGCCCGCCGGACTGGCGCAGGCACGCAGCGGCAGCCGCCTCGACGCCGTCACCGGCGTGCTCGACCAGGCCGGCGCGGAGTACCGGCTGCAACTGACCTCGGCCCCCATGCTGCAGGCGACCGCGCGACCGCAACCGCCGCACGTATCCGGCGACCTGCGCGTGGCGGCACTGAACCTGGAAAACCTGTTCAACGGTGATGGCAAGGGCGGCGGTTTTCCGACGCCGCGCGGCGCGCGTACAGCGGCCGAGCTGGCCGAGCAGCTGACCAAGCACGTCGCCACGATCAATGGCCTGGATGCCGACATCGTCGCGCTGATGGAGCTGGAGAACGACGGCTACGGCCGCGATTCCAGCATCGCCACGCTGGTCGACGCGCTCGATGCCGACGGCCACGCAGGCAGCGCGAACTGGCGCTACATCGATGCCGGCCAGGGTCCGGGCGACAACGCAATCCGCGTCGGGCTGATCTACCGCAAAGACCGCGTCCGCCCGCAGGGCAAACCTGCGACGCTGCAGGCCGGCCCGTTCGGGACGCACAGCCGCGTGCCGCTGGCGCAGGCGTTCGTGCCGATCAAGAACGGCCGCATCGACGGCGCCGTGTTCGTCATCGTCGCCAACCATTTCAAGTCCAAGGGCTGCAGCGGCGCCGAAGCCGGCGACCGCGACCAGGGCGACGGCGCCGCGTGCTGGAACGCGACGCGCAGCGAATCGGCGCGCCTGCTCGACGCCTGGCTCAAGCGCGATCCCACCGGCCACGGTGGTGCGCGCACCCTGCTGGTTGGCGACTTCAATGCCTACGCCCGCGAAGCACCGCTGCGCGTGCTGGAAGACGCCGGCTGGCGCGATGCGTTCGCCGTCGCCGGTGTCGCCTCACCCTACAGCTATGTCTATGACGGCCAAGTGGGCCGGCTCGATCACGCCATGCTCAGCCCGGCCCTCGCGCAACGCCTGCGCGGCGCGGCCGAGTGGCACAGCAATGCCGACGAACCCGACAGTGCCGGCTATCGGGCCGGCGGTGCCGGCCCGTGGCGCAGCTCCGACCACGATCCGCTGCTGCTCGGCTTCGACCTGCGCGGTCGATAGCCCGACACCGGGGCGGATTACGGAGACTGAACCCGCCGCCCCGTATCATGGCCGCATGAACAGTCCCGCGTTCCCCACCGCCGCCGCCACGACGTTGCTGCTGGACGGTCCGGTCGGCGTGCTCGAAGCCACGGTCGAAGCCGCCGAGGCGCCTGCACGTCCGGTCGTCGCCATCGTCTGCCATCCGCTGCCGACCGACGGCGGCACGATGCACAACAAGGTCGTCACGATGACCGCGCGCGCGCTGCGCGAGTCGGGCGTGGCGACGGTGCGTTTCAATTTCCGCGGTGTCGGCGCCTCCACCGGCCACTTCGACCACGGCAACGGCGAAGCCGACGACCTGCGCGCGGTCGCCGCGTGGGTGCGCGAACAACGTCCGGACGCGCAGCTGTGGCTGGCCGGTTTCAGCTTCGGCTCTTACATCACGATCAAGTGCGCCGCCGAACTCAAGCCGGGGATGCTGGTCTCGATCGCACCGCCGGCCGCCGGTCGCAGCTGGGACTTCAGCACGCTGGTGCCGCCGGAGTGCCCGTGGCTGGTGATCCAGGGCGAGTCGGACGAGATCGTCGACCCGCAGGCGGTCTACGCCTGGATCGACAGCCTCAAGCAGCTGCGACAGCCGCCGGAGCTGGTGAAGATGCCCGACACCAGCCACTTCTTCCATCGTCGCCTGATTGACCTGCGCGGCGTGATCAAGCACGGCGTGAAGCCCTACCTGCCACCGGAACAGGCACCGCAGGACGCATGAGCACCGAGGCATTGGCCGCTCCGGCGACGCCGTCCGCGCTGTACGCCGCCGGTGTCGCCCGCGGCGACTGGAACGACGATCCCGCCCAGCATGCGGCGTTGCGAGAACTCGACCGCGTCCATGCCGCGCTGCTGGCGCCGCGCAAGCGCGGACTGCTCGACGGCCTGCTCGGTCGCAAGCCGGAGACGCCGAAGGGCCTGTACCTGTGGGGCGGCGTCGGTCGCGGCAAGACGTTCCTGATCGACATGTTCTACGACTCGCTGCCGGCACAGGATCGGGACGACGGTGCGATCGGCAAGCGCCGCACCCATTTCCACCGCTTCATGCGCGAAGTCCATGCGCAGCTGCGCGCGCATGCCGGCGAAAGCGATCCGCTGGCGGCGATCGCGCGCAAGTGGGGGCAGGAGCTGCGCGTGCTGGTGCTGGACGAGTTCTTCGTCAACGACATCGGCGACGCGATGCTGCTCGGACGCTTGCTCGAGCGCCTGTTCGCCGAGGGCGTGGCGCTGGTCACCACGTCCAACACCGAACCGCGCAACCTCTACAAGGACGGCCTGCAGCGCGCCAGCTTCGTGCCGGCGATCGCGCAGCTCGAGCGCCACTGCCGCGTGCTCCATCTCGACAGCGCCCACGATTACCGCCTGCGCGCGCTGACCCGCTCGCCGGTGTACCGCGCGCCGCTCGACGCCGCATCCGACACCTGGCTGGGCGAACGCTGGCACGAGCTCACCGCAACGTGTCCGCGCGAGGAAGGCCCACTCGTCATCGACGGTCGCGAGATCCCGGTGCGCGCACTGGCCGAAGGCCACGCCTGGTTCGACTTCGCCGCGCTGTGCGAAGGCCCGCGCGCGGCCAGCGACTACATCGAGATCGCCACCGAGTGCCACACGGTGCTGGTAGGTTCGATTCCGCTGTTCGACGGCAGCAACGACGACCCGGCGCGACGCTTCGTCCACCTGATCGACGAGCTCTACGACCGCCACGTCAACCTGGTCTGCACCGCGGCGGTGGTCCCGACTGCGCTGTACGCCGGCAACAAGCTTGCGCACGCATTCGAACGCACCGCCTCGCGGCTGATCGAGATGCAGTCGGCCGAGTACCTGGCGTTGGAGCATCGAGGCTGAAGCCTCGGAGCGGAGACCTCAGATCACCGACTTGCGCGCACCGCGCCCGCGCATCGCCGCCAGCACCGCGTAGACCATCACCAGCGCCGTCAACGACAGCGCGATGGCCAGCCATTCGTTCTCGCTGAGCGTGGCCAGGATCGCCGCCATTGTCAGCACTGCCAGCCCCGGCACCAGCGGGCCGCCGGCCAATACCAGCGGCTCGCCCTGCCCGCGCAGGTCGATCTGCTGCGCGCGCCAGGCCGACACCGCCACTGCCGCGAACACCAGGCAGATCGCGCCGCCGGAGATCAGCGCCAGCGTCTCGAAGCTGCCGGCCACGGCCAGCACGATGGCGATACCGGCGTGGGCGAACAGGCCGAGCATCGGCACGCGATGGCGCAGATCGACCAGGCCGAACTGCCGCGGCAGGAATCCGTCGCGACCGAGCGCGAACAGCAGTCGCGACGACGAGAACAGGTTGCCCATCAGGAAGCCGAGCATCGACACGCACGCGGTGACCAGCAGCAAGGTGCGACCGGGGCTCCACAACGCGTGTGCGGCGTCGGCGATTGGCGCGTCGCTGGCCGGCAGGTCGGCGCCGAGCACGCCCTGGCACACGGCCTGGATGCCGATATAGAGCAGGACCACGATGACGATCGCACTCATCGTCGCCCGCGGCACGTGCTTGGCCGGGTCGCGCACTTCCCCGGAAGGCACCAGGGCCGTTTCCATGCCGGCGTAGGCGAACACCACCAGCACCAGCGACGAACCCAGCGCCGGCCACGACGGCACCGCGGTCCAGTCGAAGCTCACGTGCTGCCAGTCGATGAAGAACAATCCCAAGGAGGCCAACAGGAACAGCGGCGTCAGTTTCAATGCCGCCAGCACCACGATCATGCGCGCGCCGAGCTTGACGCCGAACGCGTTGAGCGCGAACAGCGCGCTGTACACGGCGGCGATCAACAGCGCGCGCGGCGAGGCATGCGAGAACTGCGGAAACGCCTGCGCGACCTGGCTGCTCAGCGCCGCGGCGACGCCGGCGCTGGAGGCGACGTTGCAGATCCACATCAGCGCGCCGGTGAGGAAGCCTGCAAACGGACCAAAGCATGCGGTGACATAGGTGTAGGGCCCGCCGGTCGCCGAAGCGCGACTGCCGACGGCGGCGAAGCACAGCGCGATCGGGATGATCGCCACCGCACCGGCGACGAAGGCCAGCGGCGCGACCTTGCCCATGCGCGCGGCCAGTAGCGCCGGCAGCATGAAGATGCCGGCGCCGACGATGATGTTGATGATCGAAGCGCCCAGCTGGAAGGAGCCGAGCGAGCGCACCAACGCGGCCTCGCCCCGTTGCGACGACTCGGGGGCGGTGCTGGCGGTTTCCGTCATTGGGCTTGCATCGGTCCGGGGTTGCGGGGGAGGGTCGCACACAGGCACCGGGCATGTCTAAGCTTGTGCTGCCCCCACACCGCTCCCTCCCCCCTGCGGGAGGGAGACTCAAGGACGATTCCCCCGTGAACCTTGCCCTGTTCGATTTCGACGGCACCATCACCACGCGCGAGATGTTCGCCGACTTCATGGGCCACGCCGTCGCGCCCAGGCGACTGGCCATCGGCCGGATCGTGCTGGCGCCGATGCTGGTCGGCTACAAGCTCGGCATGGTCAGCGCCAACCGCGTGCGCTCGCGCGTGGTCGACTTCGGTTTCCGCGGCGCCGACCTCGCCCATGTCCAGGCGGCGGGCGAGCGCTTCGCGCGCGAAGTTCTGCCGGCGGTGCTGCGGCCGAAGGCGCTGGAACGCATCGCCTGGCACAAGGCGCAGGGTGACAAGATCGTGGTCGTCTCCGGCGCGTTCGACCTGTATCTGTCGCACTGGTGCGCGCAGCACGGGCTGGAGCTGTTGTGCTCGTCGCTGGAATCCAGTGATGGGGTGATGACCGGGCGCTACGACGGCGAACAGTGCGCGGGCGAGGAGAAGGCGCGGCGCGTGCGCGAGCGTTACGACCTGGCCCACTTCCCGGTCATCTACGCCTACGGTGACACGCATGAAGACCTGGATCTGCTGGAGCTTGCAGATCGCAGGTACTACCGGTGGCGCGAAGTGGCGTGAGCGTCCGCAGCAACGTCCCTGGATCCCCGCCTTCGCGGGGATGACGGGGATCAGGCGACGCCAACCGGATGTCAGCAGTTACTTCGGCGCGAGGATCTTCGAAAGCCGATCCTGCGTGCCTGCGATGCGCTCCAGGTGCGGATACTTCAGTCCCTCGCGGTAATCCAGGCGCACCGTCCGCACCACTTCGCCATGCTTGACCACCAGCTCGATCGGCTTTGAACCGTCGCGGTTGGCCTTGATCGCATCCTTCAGGCGATCGTTCTCGAAGGCATAGCCATTGACCGCCAGCAGCGTGGCACCAGGCGCGATGCCGGCGTCGAACGCCGGACCGTCCCAGCGCACACCGCTCACCGTCGCATCCTTGTTCGACACCGACATGCCGAGGGATGCGCTGAAATCGGCCGACTTTCGATCGCCCTCGACGCCCTTCTGGTACTCGCTCGGCGTATCGGTATAGACCAGCTTCCAGCCGCTGGCGGCCAGACCATCCAGCGGCGCGGCATTGGCATCCACGCGCTCGCGCAGGAACGATGCCCAATCGTAGGCAGCCACCCCGTTGAGCGTGCGCGCGACCTCGTCGAAGTCATAGGTGTTGACGTCCCAGTCGCCGTCCTTGACGCCGAAGAACGCCTTGGCGAAATCATCGAGCGAGCGCTTGCCACCGCTGAGATCGCGCAGCTTGCTGTCGACCGCCAGCCAGATCAGCTGACCGGCGCTGTAGTAGTCCTCGCTCATCTGCCAGCTGCGGTACGCCTGCGGCTTGCGCGAATTGATGATCGGATCGAGCGTGGTGTCCTGCACGTTGCGCCAGGCGAAACCGGGGCGATCGGTGCTGTAGGTGGAGGCGACCAGTGCCAGCGCATCGCGCGCCTGCTCCGCGCTCCACAGACCCGAGCGCGCCGCCAGCACATACCCCCAGTACTGCGTCTGGCCCTCGTACACCCACAGCAGCGTGTCGCTCATCGGCACGTTGAAGTTTGGCGTCGTCAGATCCGCCGGACGACGGTACTTGCCGTTCCACGAATGCGTGAACTCGTGCGGCAGCAGATCGCGATCCGCCGCGTTCTTGCCCCACTCGGTGAAGTACTCGGGGCCAACGCCGTTCTCGCTGGAGCGCTGGTGCTCCAGACCGTTGCCGCCCATCTGGTCCGACAGCGAGAACAGGAAATCGTAGTGATCGTAATGACGCGCGCCGTACAGCTTGTAGGCCTGGTCGACGAGCTTGCGATGCGCCTCGATCTGCTCCGGCTTGGCTTCCAGGTACTTCGGATCATCGGCGACGATGTTCAGGCGCACCGGCACCTTCGCACCCGGGTCGAGATCGACCTGCTTGAAATAGCGGCCGGCGTAGACCGGCGAATCGAGCAGCGTGTCGAACGGCACCGGCTTGTAGCGCAGCGTGTCGCCCTCCTTCGAGGCCACCTCCAGCGCCGTACCGGCCTGCCAGCCGCTGGGCAGCTTCAACGCCGGCGCGATCTGGATCTGCCGCGCGTAGTGGCCGGCCGGGTACAGCGCGACCTGGTTCCACTGCAGGTTGAGCATGTCCTGGGTCATGGTGATGCGGCCCTGGTCGCCCGCTGTCGGCGTGAGCACGTCGAAGCTGACGTCCAGCGTGCTGACGCCCTCGGGCACGACCAGCTTGAAGGCGTAGACATCGAGCGGATCGCGACGCCAGGCGATCGTCTGGCCGTTGCCGCTGAACTTCAGGCCGGCGACGCGATTGACCGGGCCGCTGGGCGAGTGGTTGCCCGGGATCCATTGCGGGTACAGCAGCGTCAGCGGACCGGGCTGCACCGGGATCTGCTGGCTGGCGCGGAACACGCGATGGCTCAGGTCGGTGGCATCGATGGTCAGCGACAGCGTGCCGGGCCAGGCCACGTCCTGCGGCGGCGCGGTCTGCGCCTGGGTGACGGGAGCGGCGAGCAACAAGGAAACCAGCAGCGACAGCGCGCGCAGACGCGGCGCAGCAGACGAACGACGAAGCATGTAACCAACCCCTATGGGAGACGGTGGAAGACGGCCAACCCCGCATCGTTACGAGGGTTGACGCCAGCACACCCCTGCCATTGGGCACGGTCGGGCGTGACCACGGGCACGTTCGCCACAATTGGCAAAGTGACGCGCTAGCGACGCCACACCAGGCAGCGGTTGTTGGCTGGCATCGCCACGTCCTCGACCAGGCGCAGGCCAATGGCGGCGGCCAGCGCGTCGACGTCGGCCGCGTCGCGGATGCCCGAACGCGGATCGCGCGCCTTCAGCCAGCCATCGAACTCGCGGTTGCTGTCGCTGCTGTATTGGCCATCGTAGTTGAACGGTCCGTACACGATGACGACCGCGTCCGGCGCGAGCACCTGCCCGAGACCGGCGAAGAATGCCTGCACTTCGGGCCAACCCATGATGTGCAGCGTGTTGGCGCTGAACACCGCATCGAAGCGGCCATCGCCGTTGCCGTCGACACGCGGCCACGGCCCTGCCGATACATCCAGTTCGACCGGCGCGGGTGTGTTGCGCAGCGCCGCCTCATCGAGCCACATGCGGATGCCCGGCAAGGCGTCGGCCTGGTCGCTGCACTGCCAGCGCAACCACGGCATCGCCGCGGCGAAGTACACGGCATGCTGACCGGTGCCACTGCCCACTTCGAGCACGTCGCGGCGGTCGGCGAAGTGCCGGCGCAGAACGTCGAGGATCGGATCGCGGTTGCGATCGCAGGCGGGGGCGTAGGGGCGCTCGGACATGACTGGCTTTATAACGCACGCCGTCGCTGTCACGACCAACCGGCTATCCTCCCCCGCGTTTACACCCCGCACACGGCAGCGGGCGCACGGTGCGCCCGTCACGCCGAACCCATGTCGGTCAACCCAACCGGAGAATCCCCCATGTTCCGCACTCTTGCCTTCGCGGCGATCGCCTTGACGCTTGCCGGCTGCGCTTCTGCACCTCCCGTTGCCGGTGGCGCCGTGCCGCCGTCAGGCATCTGCAATGTCGAGGCCGCGCGCTGGGCGATCGGCCAGGGCGTCAACGACGACATCGTCAACCGCATCCTGCGCGACACCAGCAGCCGCGACGCGCGCGTGCTGCGCCCGGGCCAGGCAGCGACCATGGATTACCGCGAAGACCGCATCAACGTCGACGTCAACGACCGCGGCGCGATCACCGGCCTGCGTTGCGGCTGATCGGCGACACCATGCGCCGTCGCCACCTGGGCCTGCTGGCCGCGATCGTCCTCATCGGCCTGTGGCTGTGGACCAAGCGCTCCGACAACGGCGACCTGCACCCGCCGGTGGCGACACCGGCCGGCCAGGTGGCTGCACCGGCGCCGGCGCCGGCGACAACGGCGCAGTACCCCGACTTCCTGCCGCGCGAAGCGCATGACGTTCTCGCCCGCATCGCGCAGGGCGGTCCTTACGCCTACCGCCAGGACGGCAGCGTGTTCCAGAACCGCGAGAAGCGCCTGCCCGCGCAGCCGCGCGGCTATTACCACGAGTACACCGTCGAGACGCCGGGCTCCGACGACCGTGGAGCGCGCCGCATCATCACCGGCGGCGATCCGCCGGTGGAGTACTGGTACACGCAGGACCACTACCGCAGCTTCCGCCGCTTCGAGCTGCCGCCGCTGGAGGCACGTCGATGAGTGCGACCGACCTGCGTTCGATCCTGGCCGATCCGGCCCACAGCGGCGCCTACTTCATCGATGCGCGTGACACCGAATCGATGGCGCAGGCTGGCGAAGCGCTGGATTACGCGGTGCTGCGCGTCGACCTGGCCGATTGCGCCGACAAGGCCATGCTGATGCAGCGATTTGCCGACGCGGGGCAGTTCCCGGACTGGTTCGGCGGCAACTGGGATGCACTCGCCGACGCGCTGGCCGACCTGTCGTGGCGCCCGGCCCCTGGCTATCTGCTGCTGGTCGAACACGCCGATGGTTGGCGCGCCGCAAACGGCGAGGACTTCGACACGCTGCTCGACATCCTCAACGAGAGCGCATTCCGCTGGGCCGGCAACAACACCGCGTTCTGGGCGTTGCTGCCGTTTCCCGCCGAGCAGCTGGCGGCGCTTGAAGAAGACTGAGCCTCAGCCCGCCTCGGCCGCCGCCACCGGTGCGGCCTGGCCCGGCACGCGCGCGTAGCGCCAGGCGATACCCACCGCGACGAACAACAGCACCGAGGCGATCAGGAACGGCGCGCCCGGCAGGTGCACCGGTGCGCGGTCGTCGATGAAATAGCCGAAGCTGCCGGCGAACACCGCCGGGCCGATGATGCCGGCCAGGCTCACCAGGCTCATCAGCGCACCCTGGATGCGGCCCTGCACGTCGGCGCCGACCTGGCGCGTGATCAGCGCCTGCGTCGACGGTGCTGCCAGGCCCCAGATCGCCGAGATCGGCAGGCCGATCAGGAACACCCAGCCGACATTGGCGAAGCCGTAGATGGCGAATCCGACCGCGCCGAAGCACAGGCCGATGATCAGCGCGCGGCGCTCACCGATCGCATGCACGATGCGGCCAACCAGTCCGGCCTGCACGATCACATTGAGTACACCCACGATTGCCAGCACGTAGCTGACCTCGCGCGGACCCCACTGGTACTGGTAGTCGGCGAACAGCACGAACACGCTCGGATAGACGTAGTGGGCGAGGTTGGCGATGAACACCACCGCGGCCAGCCCGAACACCTGCGGGTAGCGCTTGAGCAGCACCAGCGAGCCGAGCGGATTGGCATGCGACCAGTCGAAGCGCGCACTGCGCTTTTCCTTCGACAGCGACTCGGGCAGCACGAACCAGCCGTAGCAGAAGTTGACCAGCGCCAGGCCGGCGGCGAACCAGAACGGCAGGCGCAGGTCGATTTCGCCCAGCTGCCCGCCGATCAGCGGACCAACGATGAAGCCCACACCGAACGCCGCGCCGAGCAGGCCGTAGCTCTTGGCGCGCTTGTCGGCCGGGGTGACGTCGGCGACGTAGGCATTGGCGGTGGTGAAGCTGGCCGAGGTGATGCCGGAAATGATGCGGCCCACCAGCAACCAGGCCAGCGACGGCGCCAGCGCCATGAACACGAAATCCAGGCCCAGTCCCAGGCACGAGATCAGGATCACCGGCCGGCGGCCGAAGCGGTCCGACAGTGCGCCCTGGATCGGCGAGGTCACGAACTGGATCGCCGCGAACAGGAAGCCGAACGCCGCCACCCAGTAAGCCGCGTGCGCGGTGTCACCGCCGGCGAACTGCTCGATCAGGTGCGGCAGCACCGGAATGATCAGCCCGAACGAGAGCACGTCAATCAGGATGGTGACGAAAATGAAGGCGAGCGCGGCGCTACGGCGAGCGCCGCCGGCAGGAATCGTATCGGTCACGGATGGGCCGCAGGGGCGTGTGTCGGGAATGAGCAGAGTTTATCCCGGCGACGCACCGTCCTCCCGGCCCTCAAGTCATCCCGCCCCTCACGTCATCCCGGCGCACGCCGGGATCCAGGCCCACACCGTCCCAGCCCCCCGCTCGTCATCCCGGCGAAAGCCGGGATGACGTGAGGGACGTGATGCGCCATGTCCATCAGACAGCGCCGCGCACTGCCGAAAACATTGGTTTCAAGCGTTACCAAAATCACCCGGTTACTGGCGAAATTCCCCAGCACCTTCAATGCCTTAGCGCCTCCACGCCGGTGACAGTCCGCATGCGTATCGCGCAAATTGCCGCATCGCACAATTTGTGCTTTATTCGGATGAAACAGTGTCAAGGCAGGCCGGACTGCGCGAGCGGACCGTCATGCCCCGTCGCTGCGAGCCAGGTTTCGTTGTCCAACGATTTCAAGCTGCCAGTACAGCGACGGAGTAACGATGGAGCAGCAGTACCGCACCGGCCCAGTCGGTCTTTACGACCCCCGCGACGAGCGGGACGCCTGTGGTTTCGGACTGATCGCGCAGCTCGACGATGCCCCGAGCCGTGCGATCGTCGATCGCGCCATCGATGCGCTGGTACGCATGACCCATCGCGGCGGCATCGCCGCCGACGGCCTCAGCGGCGACGGCTGCGGCCTGCTCATCCGCCAGCCCGATGCCTTCCTGCGCGCGCTCGCACGCGAAGCCGGCATCGCGCTCGGTTCGCACTACGCATCGGGCCTGGTGTTCCTGCCGCATGACGAAGCCGACGCTGCACGAGCGCGCGACACGCTCAACGCACAGCTGCAGCGCGAACGCGTCGACGTCGCAGGCTGGCGCGTCGTCCCGGTCGACACCAGCGCCTGCGGCGAACTCGCCAAGCGCACCATGCCGCGCATCGAGCAGATCTTCGTCAAGCCCGCCGGTGCATTCGATGCGGCGATCTTCCAGCGCTCGCTGTTCCTCGCCCGGCGCCGCGCCGAGCAGGCTCTGCGCGAGTTGGCCGACTTCTATGTGGTCAGCCTGTCGGCGGCGAGCATCGGCTACAAGGGCATGGTCCTGCCCGATCGACTCGCCCAGCTTTATCCGGACCTGCAGCGAGCCGACCTGACCGCCAGCGTCGTGGTGTTCCACCAGCGCTTCTCCACCAACACCACGCCGCGCTGGCCGCTGGCGCAGCCGTTCCGCCTGCTGGCGCACAACGGCGAGATCAACACCATCGCCGGCAACCGTGCCTGGGCGCAGGCGCGCGTGCATGCCTGGCACACGCCAGCGCTGGACCTGACCGAGTTCGACCCGGTGATCTCCACCGACGGCTCCGACTCGCAGTCGCTCGACAACATGCTCGAGCTGCTCCAGGCCGGCGGCATGGACCTGCTCAAGGCGATGCGGATCCTGATTCCGCCGGCCACGCAGTCGCTGGAATACAAGGACGCCGACCTCGCCGCGTTCTACGAGTACTACGCGCTCAACACCGAGCCGTGGGACGGCCCGGCCGGCATCGTCACCGTCGACGGCCGCTACGCCGCCTGCACGCTCGACCGCAACGGCCTGCGCCCGGCGCGCTGGCTGCGGACGCGCGACCGCCACTTCCTGATTGCCTCCGAAGCCGGTGTGTGGGAACTCCCGGCCGAGGAGATCGAAGCCAAGGGCAAGCTCGGCCCGGGCGAGATGATCGCCGCCGACCTTTATCTCGGCGAGCTGCTCGACTCCGACGCGATCGACCGCATCAACCGCGCACGCGCGCCGTACAAGCGCTGGCTCAAGCAGGGCATGACCTACCTGCAGACCGAGCTGATCGACCCGCAGCTGGCGGCTGAGCCGTTCGACGCCGAGACGCTGTCGGCCTTCCAGAAGCTGTTCCAGTTGACCCGCGAGGAACGCGAGCAGGTGCTGCGTCCGCTCGCCGAGACCGAGCAGGAAGGCATCGGCTCGATGGGCGACGACGTGCCGATGGCGGTGCTTAGCCAGCAGGTGCGTCCGCTGTACGACCAGTTCCGCCAGGCCTTTGCCCAGGTCACCAACCCGCCGATCGATCCGTTGCGCGAGGACTGCGTGATGTCGCTGGCGACGCAGCTCGGCCGCGAGGGCAACGTCTTCGCCGACGGCCCGGGCAACGTCGGCCACGTCCATCTCAACTCGCCGGTGCTGTCGCAGCGCAAGTTGCGCCAGCTGCTGGCGATGGCGCCGTACGACGAGTCTCATGCGCTGATCCACCTGCACTACGCGCCGGAAGAAGGCCTCAAGGCCGCGCTCGAACGCATCTGCACCGAAGCCGAGGCCGCCACGCGCGAGGGCAAGGTACTGCTGGTGCTCAGCGACCGTTACCCACAGCCCGACCGCCTGATGGCGCACGCGCTGCTCGCCACCGGTGCGGTTCACCAGCACCTGGCCCGCGCCGGTATCCGCTGCGAATCCAACCTGATCATCGAGACCGGCACCGCGCGCGATCCGCACCACTTCGCCTGCCTGCTCGGCTTCGGTGCCACCGCGGTGTACCCGTACCTGGCTTACCAGACGCTGCACGACCTGGGCGTGCGCGGCATCCTCAAGACCAAGCACGGCGAGGTCGCGCAGATCGGCCGCAGCTACCGGCGCGGCATCAAGAAGGGCCTGCTCAAGATCATCTCGAAGATGGGCATCAGCACCATCGGCAGCTACCGCGGTGCGCGCCTGTTCGAGATCGTCGGCCTCGACCGCGAAGTGGTCGACCTGTGCTTCGCCGGCACGCCGTCGCGTATCGGCGGTGCCGGCTTCGATGACCTGCATGCCGATGCCGTCCAGCTCGCCGACCACGCCTGGAACGTCAACGCCCTGCCCGCCATCGGCGGCCTGCTCAAGTACACGCCCGGTGGCGAGTACCACCTTTTCAATCCCGACGTCGTCACGCGCCTGCAGCGCGCGGTGACGACGGGCGACTGGAACGACTGGCAGAGCTACGCCGAAGCGGTCAACGAGCGACCGACCGCGGCGCTGCGCGACCTGCTCGATGTCGATGCATCGTCGGCGACGCCCATCTCCATCGACGACGTCGAGCCAGTGTCGGCGATCGTCCGCCGCTTCGACTCTGCGGCGATGAGCCTGGGCGCGTTGTCGCCGGAAGCGCACGAAGCACTGGCGATCGCGATGAACCGCCTCGGCGGCCGCAGCAATTCCGGCGAAGGTGGCGAGGACCCGGTGCGTTACGGCACCGACAAGGTCAGCAAGATCAAGCAGATCGCTTCGGGCCGCTTCGGCGTCACGCCCGAGTACCTGGTCAACGCCGAGGTGCTGCAGATCAAGATCGCCCAGGGTGCCAAGCCCGGCGAAGGCGGTCAGCTGCCCGGTCACAAGGTCAATGAGCTGATTGCGCGACTGCGCTACGCGATGCCCGGCATCGGCCTGATCTCGCCGCCGCCGCACCACGACATTTATTCGATCGAGGATCTCGCGCAGCTGATCTTCGACCTCAAGCAGGTCAATCCGCAGGCGCTGGTGTCGGTGAAGCTGGTCTCGCATGCCGGCGTCGGCACCATCGCGACCGGCGTGGCCAAAGCCGGTGCCGACCTCGTGACGATCTCCGGCCACGACGGCGGCACCGGTGCCAGCCCGCTGTCGTCGATCCGCTACGCCGGCACGCCGTGGGAGCTGGGCCTGTCGGAAGCGCGGCAGGCCTTGATCGCCAACGACCTGCGCGAGCGCGTGATCCTGCAGACCGACGGCGGCTTGAAGAGTGGCCTGGACGTGATCAAGGCCGCGCTGCTCGGCGCCGAAAGCTTCGGATTCGGCACCGCGCCGATGATCGCGCTGGGCTGCAAGTACCTGCGTATCTGCCACCTCAACAACTGCGCCACCGGCGTGGCCACGCAGGACGACGCGCTGCGCCGCGACCACTTCACTGGCCTGCCTGAACGCGTCGAGAACTTCTTCCGCCTGCTCGCCGAGGAAGTGCGTATGTGGCTGGCGCAACTGGGCGTGCGCACGCTGGGCGAGCTGGTTGGCCGTACCGACCTGCTGCGCCAGGTCGACGGCGACAGCGGTCGCCAGCACGGCCTCGACCTGGCACCGCTGCTGGCCGGCACCGGCCTTGCGCATGGCGGCCACTGCGGCGCGCCACAACCGGCTGCGGAGCCGGAAGGCCTCGCCGCCCGACTCGATGCCGAGCTGGCGGACGCGATTGACCACAAGCGCGGCGGCGAGTATCGCCACGCCATCCGCAACACCGACCGCAGCATCGGTGCGCGCCTGTCCGGGCGCATCGCGCGCGTGCACGGCGATCGCGGCATGAGCGATACGCCGCTGACACTGCGCTTCGACGGCACCGCCGGACAGAGCTTCGGCGCCTTCAACGCCGGCGGCCTGCACTTCGAACTCAATGGCGAAGCCAACGACTACGTCGGCAAGGGCATGGCCGGCGGACGCATCGTGATCCGGCCGCCGCAGGGCGCGCGTTATGTCGCCCACGAAACGCCGATCCTCGGCAACACCTGCCTGTATGGCGCCACCGGCGGCGAACTCTATGCAGCAGGTCGTGCCGGTGAACGTTTCGCCGTGCGCAACTCCGGTGCGACGGCCGTGGTCGAAGGCGCCGGTGACCATTGCTGCGAGTACATGACCGGCGGCGTGGTTGCCGTGCTTGGCCGCACCGGCCTCAACTTCGGTGCCGGCTTCACCGGCGGCATGGCCTACGTGCTCGACACCGAGCGCGACTTCGTCGACCGCTACAACCACGAGCTCATCGACATCCTGCGCATCGCCGCAGACGGCTTCGAGAACCACCGCTCGCACCTGCGCGAACTGCTCGAGTCGCATATTCGACTGACCGGCAGCGCCTGGGCGCAGCGCATCCTCGACGAGATGCGCGACTACCTGGGCAAGTTCTGGCTGGTGAAGCCGAAGGCTGCGAGCCTTGAGTCGCTCGCCGAGAATCTGCGGAGGGCAGCGTGAGCAAGATGGACGCAAAGAAGCCCGTGTTCGCTTTCCGCGAGACCCCCCGGCAGATGCCGGAACGGATCCCGCTGGAGCTGCGCCAGAGCGGCGACTGGAACGAACTCTATGGCCGCTTCGGCGAGGCCGAGGCCAAGCATCAGGCCAGCCGCTGCCTCGACTGTGGCAACCCGTATTGCGCGTGGAAGTGCCCGCTGCACAACTACATCCCGAACTGGCTGGAGCTGGCGCGCGAAGGCCGCATCCACGAAGCCGCCGCGCTGGCGCACGAGACCAACCCGCTGCCGGAAGTGTGCGGACGCGTCTGCCCGCAGGACCGACTGTGCGAAGGCAGCTGCACGCTCAACGACGGCTTTGGCGCGGTCACCATCGGCGCCGTAGAGAAGTACATCGCCGACCGTGCGCTGGCTGATGGCTGGCGACCGGATCTCTCGCGCGTCGTCGCCACCGGCAAGCGCGTGGCGGTGATCGGCGCGGGTCCCGCGGGCCTGTCGTGCGCGGATCGCTTGGCCCGCGCCGGCATCGAAGCGACCGTGTTCGACCGCTACGAACAGATCGGCGGCCTGCTGCACTTCGGCATCCCCAGCTTCAAGCTCGACAAGTCGGTGATGGCCACGCGCCGCGACGTGCTGGAAGGCATGGGCGTGAAGTTCCGCCTCGGCGTAGAGATCGGCCGCGACATTGGCCTGGACACGCTGCTGGCGGAGTTCGATGCGGTGTTCCTCGGCCTGGGCAGCTATCGCTACACCGATGGCGGCCTGCCGGGCCAGGACCTGCGCAACGTACTGCCTGCATTGCCGTTCCTGGTGCAGAACGGGCGCCTGGTGCATGGCGAGAATGAAGTCGACGGCAAGCCGATCGCCGGCTGGGAAGACCACGTCGCGCTGCCCGACCTGCGCGGCAAGCGCGTGGTCGTGCTCGGCGGCGGCGACACCGGCATGGACTGCGTGCGCAGCGCGGTTCGCCTGGGGGCGTCGCGCGTGACCTGCGCCTATCGTCGAGACGAAGCCAACATGCCCGGCTCGGCGCGCGAAGTGGCCAACGCGCGCGAGGAAGGCGTGCAGTTCCTCTTCAACCGGCAGCCGCTGGCGTTGCTCGGCGAGGACGGTGACGTCACCGGCGTGCGCGTGGCCGAGACGCAACTGGGCGCGCCGGATGCGCAGGGTCGTCGCAATGCCGAGATCGTCGCCGGCAGTGAATCGGTGCTGGCAGCGGACGTGGTGATCATCGCGTTTGGCTTCCAGCCCGATCCGCCGGAGTGGCTGTCGGCGCATGGGATCGAGCTGGAGGGCAACGGAAGGATTCGCGTGCAGGCGGCGGCTTCGGGCTGCGGGTCGCGGAATAAGGTTGCCGATGGTGCCGGGTTGCCGTTCCAGACGGCCAATGCGCGCGTGTTCGCCGGTGGCGACAGTGTGCGCGGGGCGGATCTGGTGGTGACGGCGGCGTATGAGGGGCGCGAGGCGGCTGCGGGGATTGTGAAGTTGCTAATGGGGTGAGGGTGCCCCTCTCCCTGGCCGCGTTCGCGGCCTGTCCCTCTCCCACAAGGGGAGAGGGAGGAGCCTGACGGACGCTGACGGGACCTCGGGGTTAGCTTTTCACCTCTCCCCTTGTGGGAGAGGTCGACGCGCGGAGCGCGTCGGGAGAGGGGTAGCCGGGCAAGGAGCGCCTGATGTCAGATCGATTGCTCACGCACGCGAAAAGGATGCGCGTCGAGCAGACCGAAGCCGAGGCTCGCTTGTGGCGTCATTTGCGCGCCCGTCGCTTCGGCAGTTTCAAGTTCAAGCGTCAGCAGCCACTGGGCCGCTTCATCGTCGACTTCGTCTGCTTCTCGCGGAAGCTGATCGTGGAGATCGATGGCAGCCAGCATCTCGATGCAATGCCGTACGACCAGTCTCGGACCGCCTGGCTGGAGTCACAGGGCTTCCGCGTGCTGCGGTTCTGGAATGATGAGGTGTTGGCCGGCACCGAACTGGTGCTTGAGGTCATCTGGGCCGAGTTGCACAGCCCTCTCCCTCGCCGCCTTCGGCGGCTTTCCCTCTCCCACAAGGGGAGAGGGTAGTGCATTGCCCTCTCCCCTTGTGGGAGAGGGACAGGCCGCGTCAGCGGCCAGGGAGAGGGGGAAGGCGCGTCAGCGCCCCGGCCCCACATCAATAAACTGCAAGAACTCCGCCCGCGTCCGCGCATCCTCGCGGAAGCTCCCCAGCATCTTCGACGTAATCATGCTCACCCCGCGCTTGTGCACCCCGCGCGTGGTCATGCACTCGTGCGCGCCCTCGATCACCACGCCCACACCGCGCGGCTGCAACACATCCTGGATCACCTGCGCGATCTGCGCGGTCATCTTCTCCTGCACCTGCAACCGCCTCGCATAGGTCTCCACCACGCGCGCAAGCTTGCTGATGCCGACGACCTTGCCATCAGGCAGGTACCCGACGTGCGCCTTGCCGATGATCGGCGCCATGTGGTGCTCGCAGTGGCTCTCGAACTCGATGTCGCGCAGCACGATCATCTCGTCGTAACCCTCGACTTCCTCGAAGGTGCGCTTAAGGTAATCGGCCGGGTCCTCGGCGTAGCCGCTGAACCAGTCCGTGTACGCCTTGGCCACCCGCTTGGGCGTGTCGAGCAGGCCTTCGCGTTCCGGGTCGTCGCCGGCCCAGCGCAGCAGGGTGCGCACGGCCGCTTCGGCCTGTTCGCGGGACGGCTTGTCGTTGTCGGCCATGGCGCGGCTCCTGTGGGGGACGCAAATGCTACTCCACCGGGGTGGAGAGGATAAAAAAATGCCGCAGGGACGGGATGAGACCCCTGCGGCAAGCAAAAGGCTGCGAGGAGCCTGCGGAATGCGGTGGTCCGCGCCGATCAGCCGATGACGTCACGCTCGAGGGAGGGGAAAGCGTGCCGCCACCGGCCGTCGGGTTGGATGGGGGGAACCTGTTGTCTCAGCGCTTGGCGACGTCCTCGCGAAGCGGCACGCGGGTCGGCCAGCCACCGGCCAGCGCCTTGTACAGCGCGACCGCGCCAGTGACGCTGCGGGTGCGGCCGTCGGCGAACGCTTCCTGGGCGACCAGCTGGGTGCGCTCGGCATCCAGCACTTCGAACAGGTCGGCGGCACCGGCTTCGTAGCGCACTCGCGCCAGTCGTGCCGCGGTGGCGCTGTCGATCGCGGCCTGCTCCAGGTGCTGGTCCTCGACGCGGGCACGCGAGTAGCGCACCAGCGCGTTCTCGGTGTCCTCCAGCGCCAGCAGTACGGCCTGCTCGTAGCGGGCCAGGTCGCCGGCGGCGTCGGCATCGGCCGCGGCAATGCGCGCACGCACCCGGCCGATGTCGAGGAACGACCAGTCGATGCCCAGTCCGACCAGGCGCGTCTCGCTTTCACGTTCGAACAGCGCGCCGGTGTCGATCGCCTGGCTGCCGATCAGTCCGAACAGCGTGAAGCGCGGGAACAGGTCGGCGGTGGCCACGCCGATCTTCGCCGTGGCGGCATGCAGACGATGCTCCGCGGCGATCACGTCCGGACGGTTGCGCAGCAGGTCGCCCGGCGTACCGGGGTCGAGACGTGCCGGCAGCGTCGGCAGCGCTTGCTGCGGCGTCAGGTCGGCAATCAGCGCTTCGGGCGTCTTGCCGGTCAGCACGGCGAGCCGGTGCATGCTCACTGCCACCTGCGCTTCCAGGTTCGGCACGCGCGACAGGGTCGCTTCGAGCTGGGCACGGGCACGCGAGGTGTCGAACTCGGTGCCGCGACCGGCATCGAATCGCGCCTGCACCAGGCGCAGGGTTTCGCGCTGGTTCTCCGAGTTGTCGCGGGCGACGCGCAGTCGTTCCTGTAGACCGCGCAGCTCGACGTACGTGCGCGCCACTTCACCGACGATCGCTACCTGCAATGCGTCCAGGTCGGACGCGGCGGCCCACACCTCGGCGCGCTGCGACTCGACATTGCGGCGAACGCGACCGAACAGGTCGAGTTCCCAGCTGGCATCGGCCTGCACGTTGTAGCTCTCGCCGTCGCGATCGTTGCGGCTCACGCCCGGCGCCTGATCCGAACTCGCGCGCGAGTCAGTGCCGGTGGCACTGGCGGTCACGGTCGGGAAGCGGTCGAGCTTGGCGTTGCGCAGCAGCGCGTTGGAACGGTCGTAGCTGGCCAGTGCGATGCGCAGGTCGTGGTTGGCGGTCAGCGACTCCTCGACCAGCCGCGTCAGCAGCGGGTCGTTGAAGCTGGTCCAGAACTCGGCGTTGGCCTGCGGGCTGGCTTCCTGGGCGACGGCGGCATCACCGCCACCCGTCGCCGTGGTGCCGGCGGAGGCGGCTTCGTCGCGGGCGAACGCCGCCGGCGTGGGCACGTCCGGCCGCACGTAGTCCGGGCCGACCGCGCACGCGGCCAGCGCGAGCGCCAGCAGCGACGGCGCGAACACCTTGGCGACTGCGGCGACGGTCAATCCTTGCGGTTGCATGGCTTGCACGATGGGATCCTCATTACGAATCAGGGCGGTGCTGGTCGGCTTACGCATGCGCCTTCCCAATCGAGCTCTGCTCGCTCACCCACTTCGGCGTCTTGTGCACCATCTTGCGAAGGGCGACGTAGAACACCGGCGTCAGGAACAGGCCGAACAGGGTCACGCCGAGCATGCCGGCGAACACGGTGATGCCGGTGGCCGAACGGACCTCGGCGCCAGCGCCGTGCGAGAGCACCAGCGGAACGGTGCCGGCGATGAACGCGATCGAGGTCATCACGATCGGGCGCAGACGCAGGCGGCAGGCTTCCAGCGCGGCTTCGACGATGCTCTTGCCCTGCATTTCCAGTTCACGGGCGAACTCGACGATCAGGATCGCGTTCTTGCACGCCAGGCCCATCAGCACGACCAGGCCGACCTGCACGAACACGTTGTTGTCGCCACCGGTGAGCCACACGCCGGCCAGGGCCGAGAGCATGCACATCGGCACGATCAGGATCACCGCCAGCGGCAGGGTCCAGCTTTCATACAGCGCCGCCAGCACCAGGAAGGCGAGCAGGATGGCGAGCGGGAACACGACGAGTGCGGCGTTGCCCTGCGTGGCCTGCTGGAAGCTCAGGTCGGTCCACTCCAGGCTCATGCCGTTGGGCAGCACCTTGGCGGCGATTTCCTCGAGCTGGCCCATGGCCTGCGCCGACGACAGCATGCGCGGGTCGGCTTCGCCGGCCAGGTCGGCCGCCGGGTAACCGTTGTAGCGCAGCACCGGGTCGGGACCGTAGGTCTGCTTGATGGTCACCATCGAACCGATCGGCACCATCTCGCCACGGTCATTGCGGGTACGCAGGTTGGCGATGTCCTCGACGCTGTCGCGGTACGAGCCGTCGGCCTGGGCGATCACCTGCCAGGTACGGCCGAACTGGTTGAAGTCGTTGACGTAGGCCGAGCCAAGATAGGTCTGCAGCGTGTCGAACAACTCTGTCAGCGGCACGCCCTGTGCCTTGGCCTTGACGCGATCCACCTCGGCGTCGAGCTGCGGCACGTTGGCCTGGTAGCTGCTGATGGGGAAGCCCATGCCGGGCGTCTGCGACACGGCGCCCTGGAACGAGTTCACCGCGTTCTGCAGCGCACCGTAGCCCAGGTTGCCGCGGTCCTCGATGAACAACTGGTAGCCCGAACCGTTACCGAGGCCGAGGATCGGCGGCGGCATGAACGAGAAGGTGAAACCTTCCTGCAGCCCGGCGATCTTGTGGTTGATCTCGGCGTTGATCTGCTCGGCAGTGCGTCCGTTGCGCTCGTTGAACGGCTTGAGCGGGAAGAACGCCACGCCGGTGTTGGGCGTGTTGGTGAACTGCAGGGCATTGAGGCCCGGGAACGCGATCGAATGCGCCACGCCGTCGGTGCTCATGGCGATGTCGCTGACCTTCTTCAGCAGCTCATCGGTACGGGCGATCGACGAACCCTCCGGCAGCTTGACGCCGGCGATCAGGTACAGCTTGTCCTGGATCGGGATGAAGCCGGCCGGCACGACCTTGAACATCAGGCCGGTGGCGACCAGCAGCACCGCATAGACCGCGAACACCGAACCGCGACGACCGAGCGTGCGCGAGACGGCGCCCTGGTACTTGTTGGAGCTGGAGTTGAAGAAGCGGTTGAACGGACGGAACACCCAGCCAAAGGCGCGGTCGATCAGGCGCGACGGTGCATCCTTCGGCGCGCCGTGCGGCTTGAGCAGGCGCGCGGCCAGGGCCGGCGACAGGGTCAGCGAGTTGATCGCCGAGATCACCGTCGAGATGGCGATGGTTACAGCGAACTGCTTGTAGAACTGGCCGGTCACGCCCGACAGGAACGCCATCGGCACGAACACCGCGCACAGCACCAGCGCGATCGCCACGATCGGGCCGGACACTTCCTTCATCGCCTGGTGCGCCGCATCCATCGGCGACAGGCCTTCCTCGATGTTTCGCTCGACGTTCTCCACGACCACGATCGCGTCATCGACCACGATGCCGATGGCGAGCACGAGGCCGAACAGGCTCAAGGTGTTGATGGAGAATCCGAGCAGGTAGAGCGCGGCGAACGTGCCCACGACCGACACCGGCACGGCGATCAGCGGAATGATCGAGGCGCGCCAGGTCTGCAGGAACAGGATCACCACCAGTACCACCAGCGCGATGGCTTCCAGCAGCGTGGTCACCACGGCCTTGATCGAGTCACGCACGAAGATGGTCGTGTCGTACACGGCCTCGTACTTGACGCCGGCCGGGAAGCGCTTGGACATCTCGTCCATCGACGAGATCACCTTCTCCTGGATCTCGAGCGCATTCGCGCCCGGCGCCTGGAAGATGCCGATGCCGACCGCGCTCTTGCCGTCGAGCTGCGAGCGCAGCGTGTAATCGCCGGCGCCCAGTTCCAGGCGCGCGACGTCGGACAGACGCACGATCTCGCCGTCGGCACCGCTCTTGAGCACGACCTGGCCGAACTCCTCGACGGTGCGCAGGCGACCCTGGGCGTTGATCAGGGTCAGGAAGTCGCTGTTGGGCATCGGCTCGGCGCCGAGCTGGCCGGCCGAGACCTGCACGTTCTGCTCGCGCATCGCGCGCACGACGTCACCGGCGGTGAGGCCGCGCGAGGCGATCTTGTCCGGGTCGAGCCAGGCGCGCATGGCGTAGTCGCCACCGCCGAAGATCTGCGCGTCGCCGACGCCCTGGATGCGGGCGAGCGCGTCCTTGACGTGCAGGCGGGCGTAGTTGCGCAGGTACAGCGTGTCGTACTTGCCGTCAGGCGAAGTCAGGTGCACCACCATCAGGAACGTCGGCGACTGCTTCTGCGTGGTCACGCCCTGTCGGCGCACGTCTTCGGGCAGGCGCGCGAGCGATTGCGCGACGCGGTTCTGCACGCGCACGGCCGCATCGTCGGCATCGGTGCCCGGACGGAAGGTGACTGTCATCTGCAGCACGCCGTCGGAGCCGGCGACGGACTTGATGTACATCATGTCCTCGACGCCGTTGATCGCTTCTTCCAATGGCGTGGCCACGGTTTCGGCGATCACCTTCGGGTTGGCGCCCGGGTACACGGTGCGCACGACGACCGACGGCGGCACCACTTCCGGGTATTCGCTGATCGGCAGGATCGGGATGGCGATCAGGCCGGCGGCGAAGATCACGATCGACAGCACGGCGGCGAAGATCGGTCTGTCGATGAAGAACTTTGAAAAGTCCATGAGGGGTTCCTGATGCGGCCTTCAGGCCGCAAAGTCCTGGGCGACGCCATGGGCGTCGCCAAAAGGGGTCTACGTTTTGCCCTCTCCCCTGCCAGGCAGGGGGAGGTGCACAGCGCTTACTTCATCGCCACTTTCAGCTCGGGAGCAGCCGCGCCCATCGCGATCTGCTTCGGTGACACCGGCATGCCCGGGAAGAACACCTTCTGCACGCCGTGCACGATCACCTTGTCGGTCGGCGCCAGGCCGGAATCGACCACGCGCAGGCCATCGACGATGCGACCGAGCTGCACATCCTTGCGGGTGGCGGCGTTCTTCGGGCCGAGCACGTAGACGTACTTGCGGTCCTGGTCGGTCAGCACGGCCTTCTCGTCGATCAGCATCGCCTTGACGCTGCTGCTGCCTTCGAGCTGGACGCGGGCGAACAGGCCCGGCGTGAAGATGCGGTCCGGATTGCGCAATACCGCGCGGGCGCGGATCGTGCCGGTGGCCGAGTCGACCTGGTTGTCGGTGAAGTCGACCGTGCCCTCGTGCGGATAGCCCTGCTCATTGGCCAGGCCGACGCGAACCGGGTTCTGCGACTGCGCACGCTTGCCGTCGCGGGCGAGCGCCTGGTATCGCAGGAAGCTCTGTTCGTCGGCTTCGAAGTAGACGAACACCGGGTCCTGCGAGACCAGCGTGGTCAGCAGCGTCGAATCGGCCTGGGCGAGGTTGCCCTCGGTGACCGCGGCGCGGCCGGCACGACCGTTGATCGGCGAGCGCACCTGGGTGAACTGCAGGTCGAGCTGGGCGTTGGCGACGGCGGCTTCGGCCGCACGCACTGCGGCGTTGCCCTGGGTGGTGGCGGCACGACGGGTCTCGAACTCTTCACGCGAGATCGCCTTGGCCTCGACCAGTGTCTGCGCACGCGCATCCTGGGTCTGGGCAAGACGGGCTTCGGCGCGGGCGCGCTCGAGGTCGGCCTGGGCCTGGTCAAGCTGGGCCTTGTAACGACGCTGGTCGATGACGAAGAGCAGGTCGCCCTTCTTCACTTCCTGGCCTTCCTTGTACGCCACGCGCTCGACGTAGCCGGACACGCGCGGACGCAGTTCGACGGTTTCGATCGCGGTGACGCGGCCGGTGAAATCGTCCCACTCGCTGACCTGCTTGCTCAGCACCTGGGCGACGCTGACTTCGGGCGGCGGCGGCATGCCGGCGGCGGGCTCGGCCTGGCTGCTGCAAGCCGTGATGACCGCAGCAAACAGAAGACTCACCGCGAGGGCGAGGACGGGGACTCCGGAGGTGGAGCGGGCCAATGCTTTGCGGGGGCTCATGGCGAAGAAGGTTCCTGGTTCGGGAAAGGCGGGTTGTTGTTATTGGTATTTGGGGATTGCGTATTCGGTGAAAGCAGGTTCCTGAGTAGCGTGCGCGCGTCCTGCAGACAGCGTGATGGCAGTAGTGCTTCAGGGTCCTGGGTGACGCCGGTTACGGTTTGAGCGTCAGCTTGAGCTTCGACTTCGTGTTCGTCCGTTACCTGAGAGGTAATGTCCTCGGAGGTAATGTCCTGAGAGGTAATCGAATCAGCGTGGGTGGATTCGACATCGACGCCAGCGACTGGCACCACATCGTCGTAACGAACCACCGCCTGCGCCGCCTTCGGCGTGTTGTGCGGCTCGACAAGGGCCAATGCGCGCTGACCAACCGCGATTGCACTGGGCCATTGCGAACAGGCATGTTCACGGTTGAGCTCGGTGCTGACCGGGCTGTCGATCGACAGCAGCTGCACGCGAACGCCGATGCTTCGCGCTTCCTCATGCAGCACCCGCGCGAGCATGCGCAGCGCCGCGGTGGCGATCGAGCGATGGCCGTAACCGGCCCACGGCTGTTCCGCGCCCGGCCCGCCGATCAGCACATAGGTACCGCCACGATTGCCCTGGGCCAGCAACGGCAGCAGGTGCCGCGCCGCCGCCAGGTGTGGCAGCAGGTCTTCGTCAAGTCGCTGGCGCAGGTAGGCGGCGGGATGGTCGAGCAGGCGACCGCGACCGGAGCTGCCCGAGACGGCCGCGATCACGCCACCAATCGGGCGTCCGAGCTTGGCCAGCGCCTTGGCCAGGCGCTCGCCATCGGCATCGCTGCTGATCGAGCCGGCCACCACGCTGAGGTCCGCCCTGGGATTCTTGGCGTGGTGCGACTTCAGGCACTGCAGGCCGGACTTGTCGCGGGCAACCGCGATCACCGGCCGGCCGGCCGCGAGCGCGGCCTCGACCACGCCGCGGCCGACTCCGCCTGTGGCACCCAGGACGACGACGGGCGTCCGGGCGACCGAGGGCTTTTGGGCCGATGCCGACTGGGCAGGACGGGCGACCGGGGATTTCACATCCGGCTCCAATGTCCCGAATGCGGGATTTTCTCTCCCGCCACCGGGACGGTTTCGCGACGGGTCGCCTGCTGCAGGACTGCACTGATGATGGGAAGAACCAGCATCGCCGCGGGCAGGACCAGGGTGAAGGCCAGCACCCAGGCCAGCATCCAGAACTCGTCCGGGCCCGCTGCCAGGCCCTGCTGGACAACGACCACGGCCAGGCCGATCAGCGCCGTCATGGCGATCAGCATCAGCGGGAAGAAGGCGTAACGGGCTTGGCGGGGAGTCAACATGGCGGGGGGCCAGCAGGGGATTGGGGGAATCTGCGGGACAGAGTAGGCCTCCGACCGGCACTTGATTAGCCGGTAATTGAGGGAATAATTGTCCCGTGATCGGTCCAAACCCCCTCGGACCGCCTCCGCCTCCCCCGGCGCGCCACTCAGGAGCCCCCCGCCATGGCCCGCGATCTCAATGACACCCTGATCTTCGTACGGGTGGTCGAACACGGCAGTTTCATCTCCGCCGCCCGCGCCCTGCAGCTGCCCAAGACCACGGTCAGCCGCAAGGTCCAGGAACTGGAAACCCGACTTGGTGCGCAGTTGCTGCACCGGACCACGCGCAAGCTCGGCCTGACCGAAGCCGGCAACATCTACTTCGAACACTGCCAGCGCATCGCGCGCGAACTCGACGAAGCCGAAAGTGCGGTCGGCCAGTTGCAGGGCGGCCCGCGCGGCTGGCTGCGTTTCACTGCGCCGTACTCCGTCGGCATCACCTGGATCGCGCCGCTGCTCGGCGAGTTCCATGCGCGCCATCCGGAAGTGCGCGTCGACATGGTGCTGACCAATGAAGCGCTGGACATCATCGACAAGGAAATCGACGTCGCCCTGCGCGTGGGCAACCTGCCCGACTCCAACCTGGTCGCGCGCAAGCTGGCGACGTTCCGCACCCAGGTCTATGCCAGCCCCAACTACATCGCCCGTCACGGCGAACCGTTGCATCCGGACGACCTGATCCACCACCGCACCGTGGCGATGCCGAAATCACGCCGCAACGGCCAGTACTTCTGGCCGCTCAGCGACGGCACGCGCACGATCGACTACCGCATCGACCCGGTGCTGCTCGCCAACGATCCGGCGCCGCTCAGTGGCGCGCTGTTGTGCGGCGAAGGCCTGATGCTGGCCAGCGACGTCACCGTGAAGGCGTATGCCGAACAGGGTTACGTGCAACGCGTACTGGCCGGCTGGACCGGACCGGAGTACGAGTTCAACGCGGTGTTCCCGCGCGGGCGCGTGCAATCACCGAAGGTGCGTGCATTCGTCGACTTCCTGGTCGAGCGACTCAACTTCGACGCCGACTACATGCAGGTGCTGTGCCCGAACGTGCGTGCGCGCTACCAGGCCGCGGAGAAGTCGGCTGCCGAAGCGATCACCGCGGAGCTGGCGAAGGTTGCCGGCTTGCCGGCCGCGAAAGCAAAGGCCAAGTCCAGGCCCAAGCCGCTGCAGGAGCCGGTGGGGTCGGAGATTGATGAGGAGGAGTGAGGCGTAAAGCCTCCCCTCTTCCGCCCTTCGGGCACCTTCTCCCACAAGGGGAGAAGGAAGTGCATGAACCCTCTCCCCTTGTGGGAGAGGGACAGGCCGCGCAGCGGCCAGGGAGAGGGGTCTACCCTCGCAGCAGCCGCCAGGCCAACCCCGACACCCGCGCCGCATGCCTTGCCAGCGCGGCGCGCAGCACCGTTTCGCTCGCGCACACATGCAGCTCGCTGCGCGCCCGCGTCACCGCCGTGTACAACAGCTCCCGCGACAAGGTCCGCGCATCCTGCCGCGGCAGCAGCAACCAGACAGTGTCGAACTCCGAGCCCTGCGCCTTGTGCACGGTCATCGCGAAGGCGCCGGTATGCGCCGGCAACGCCGCCGGGTGGAAGCCGCGCACGCCTTCACTGCCACCGGCGAACCAGGCCACGGTGTGACCCTTGGCATCGCGCTGGCATACACCGATGTCGCCATTGAACAGACCGTGGCGGTAACTGTTCTCCGTCACCAGCAGCAGGCGGCCATGGAAGTAAGAGTCGCGGTGGGCGCCGGCCAACGCTTCTTCGATACGCGCGTTGAGCACGCCGGCACCCTGCGCGCCTTCGCGCAAGGCAGTCAGCACGCGCAGGGCCGAGGCGCGCTGCAGTGCCACCACCGGGTCATTTAGTTCGAGCAGACCGCGCCAGACCGACAGCAGCGTTTCCCGCCGCGGCCCGAGCAGCGGGTCGGTAACGCCTTCGTGGTAGTGGATGCCGGCCAAGGTGTTGCCGCGCAGCAGTTCGCTGGTGCGATCGGCATCACCGACGCGCAGCGCGTCCGCCAGCGGCGCCAGGTCCAGTGACTGCGACTGGCGATAGCCGCGAAGCAGCTGCACGCGGTGGCCGCTGAGCGGAGTCGCTGCGGACGGCGTCGTTGCAATGTCGCCAAGCAAGGGTTGCAGGCGCTGCGCCAGTGACGCCGGCAACGCGTCGCCCTCGCCCGCTGCATCGGTGATGGCGGCGAGCACGTCGCCGGCCTCGATCGACGGCAGCTGATCACGATCGCCGAGCAGGATCAGGCGCGCACCGTCGGCGACGGCCTCGACCAGCTTGCACATCAGCGGCAAGTCCACCATCGACGCTTCGTCGACGACGATCACGTCGAACGACAGCGGATTGCCGGCGTCATGGCGGAAGCGCGGGCTGCCGGGAATCGTGCCGAGCAGGCGGTGCAGCGTGCTCGCGGCTTCGGGCAACCCATCGCACAACGTGGCGTCGATCCCTTCGATGCCGCGAAGTTGCGCGCTCGCCGCGCGCAGGCTTTCGGCCATGCGTTCGGCGGCACGCCCGGTGGGCGCGGCCAGCGCGATGCGCGGCGGTGGCAGGCCGGCGTGGCGTGCCTGCGCGATCAGCAGCAGCAACACGCGGGTGATGGTCGTGGTCTTGCCTGTGCCCGGGCCGCCGGTGACCAGCAACAATGACTGCAGCAGCGCCAGCGCAGCCGCGCGCCCCTGGCGATCGCCGTCGCGGGCGTGCGGGAACAGCGTGGCGAACAGCGATGCGACGCCGTCCACTTCATTGCATTTCGGTCGAGCCGCCGCGATGCGCTTGAGGCCAACGCCAAGGCGCCGCTCGTACTCGCGATAGCGTCGCAAATACAGCAGGCCGTTCTCCCACACCAGCGGCCGGTCGCCGGCGGCAACCGCGTCGGCTTGCGGCTCGCTGACCCACTGCGAACCCTGCAGCGCATCGCGCCACGCCTTCGCGTTGGGCCAGGCGGTCGCATCGTCCTGCAGCCATGCCGGCTGCGCCGGATCGAAGGCAGCATGGCCACGCGCCACCGATTGCGATGCCAGCGCGGCGGCGGCGAGCACGGTGTCGGGCGTGTCGGTGCCGAACAAATCGTTGCTGGTATCGCGGCGGCCGAGCCGGCGCAGACTCTGCGCGAAGGCGTGGTCGAGTGTGTTGAGTGCGCCGGCGCGGTACAGCGCATCGAGCAGGCTCATGCCGCACCTCCGGCGAAGAGAGAGTCGAGCGCGTCGACGAGCGCCGGGTCGGGTGCATGGGCGTGGATGCCTTGCCCGTCCGGCAATCCGCGGCAGAACAGGTAGCGGACGCCACCGAAATCGCGGGCGTAGTCGTAGCCATCGCCGAGGCGGAAGCGCAGCCAGCGGTGCAGGGCCAGGGTGTAGATCAATGCCTGCAGGTCGTACTCGCTGTGCGCCATCGCGGCGTCGAGGCTGGCACGATCGTAGGCCGGCAGCCGGTTGGACTTGTAGTCGAGCACGTACCAGCGGCCGTCGACGGTGTAGGTCAAGTCGATCTTGCCGGTCATCAGGCCTTCGAGACGACGACGCGTGCCGAAGCCCTGGCGCGTGGCGACCACGCCACCGGCGTGCAGCACGTCGATCAGCGCGTCGACCGCCGTCGGCTTCAGGGCGAAGTGGAACTCGATTTCGGCGCGGCGATTGCCAGGCGCGAGGTCACACAGCCGGCCGCCCTCGGGCAAGGTCGTCGTGAGCGTGTGGCCGGCCAGTCGCGTCAGGATCAGCGAGCCATCTGCCACGTCCTCGTCGGCGTAACCGCCGGCGCGCAAGGCCCCGGCGAGGACGTCGCCTTGTCCCGGCGGCGCGACGTCTCCTTCCTTCCAGTCGCGCCAGGCGCCGAAATCGGTGTGTTCCAGGGCGTCGTGAAGCACGTTGCCGAAGCGGCTGCCGCTGAAGCGCGGGTCGTAGGCTTCTGCCTCGTCCGCGCGCGCCTCAGGCTCGGCCGGCTCATCGACCGCACCACGCTCATCGACCGCGACGACCACTTCGGCTCCGGCCTCGGCCTGTGCCAGCTGGGTGAAGCTGTAGACCCACCAGTCGCGCGAGATCGTGCGCTGCGGCGACCGCGACGGGGCCACTTCGGTGGTCTGCATTGCGTTGAGCGGTGAGGTGACCGGGACGACCTCGCCGCTGACGACGGCCACGTCCGGATTGCCACGCAGTGCCGTGGTGTCGGCGAGCATCTTGGCCAGGCGCGTCTTGTCTGCGCCATAGAACTCGCCGCTGGCCAGCCACAGCGCGTGGCCCGCGCGTGTCAGGCCGACATACAGCAGGCGTGCATCCTCGGCGAGCTGTTCGTTGCGCCATTCCGTCGCCGCGTTCTTCCATTCGGAGTCGTCCTTGTCGATCTTCCAGCGCAGCTGTCGGCGGTCGCCGTCGTGGACGATGCAGTAGCGATCCGCGCTGGGCGGCTGCCCTCCGATGGCGACGAATGGCAGGTACACCAGCGGGTACTCCAGGCCCTTGCTCTTATGCAGGGTGACGATCTGCACGCACTGCGCGTCCGATTCCAGGCGCAGCAGTTGCGCTTCAACATTGGAATCAGCTTCGGCGATGCGCCGGCACAGCCAGTCGACCAGGCCATGAAGGCCGAGCGAACGCGCATCAGCGTCCTGCATCAGCTCGCCCAGCTGCAGGTAGTTGGTCAGGCGACGCTCGCCATCGAGCAGTCCCAGCAGGCGCTCGGCGTGCGTGGCACACAGGTCCGACACCAGTGCGAACGGTCCGCTGCGCTGCCAGCGCTCGCGCCAGGCCATCGCATCGAGCTGGTGCTGGCGATAGGCGGGACCGTCGCGTTCGAGCGAATCAATGGTGTCGGCGTCCACGCCCAGCAGCACCGTGGCTAGCGCCGTGCGCAGGCGGCCATCGTCGGCCGGTTGCAGCAGCGCCTCGAACAGCATGCGCAGCTCGGTCGCCTCATCGGTGGCGAACAGGCTCTGCATGCCGGCCGCCACCGCCGGTATGCCGACTGCAGTCAGCGCCCGCTGGATGCGCGTGGCCTCGTGGTGGCGACGCACGAGTACTGCGATGTCGCCGGGTTGAACCGGTTCGCCATCGATCAGCGCCCTGCCCTCGCGGGCGCGCGACAGGACGTCGTGGATGGCACCGACGCAGGCATCCGTGGCCAGTTCGCGCGAACGTTCGGCATTGTGGGCCTCACCGTTGCGGTCCGGGCCGATCATGCGCACAACCAGGGCCGGGGCGGCGGCGCCGTCGATCTGGAAGTCCTCGTCGCGGCGCAGATCGCCGGGATGGACCGGATGGAAGTCGATGCCCGGCACCACGAACGGCGCGTCGCCGGCGGCGATGGCGTTGTCGTACAGCGATTCGATGGCGCGCAGCACACCCGGTCGCGAACGGAAGTTGCGATCCAGCGGCGGTGCCCGCTCGGCGACCGCGGCGGCGGCCAGGTAGGTGTGCACGTCGCCGCCACGGAAGCCGTAGATGGCCTGCTTCGGGTCGCCGATCAGGAACAGTGCGCCCGCGTCGTCGTCTGCGGTGCGGGCCTTGCCAAAGACGCGGTCGAAGATCCCCCACTGACGCGCGTCGGTATCCTGGAATTCGTCGACCAGTGCGAACGCGTACTGCTTGCGCAGTCGCTGCACCAGTTCCTCGCCATGGTCGCTGTCGAGCGCGTTGGCGACATCGTCGATCAGGTCGTCGTAGGTCTGCAGGCGCAGGGTCTGTTTGGTCTCGCGCAGGCGCCGGCGTGCCTCGTCGCGGACGCGGTGCAGCAGGTCCACTCGCTGCCGGTCGTGTTCACGGCGGTGGCGCGCACGCGCGTCGAGGTAATCGCCAACGGCAACGAACAGGGGCGAATGCGGACAGCGCGCGCGCAGGGCCGTCTTGGTCTTTTCGACCAGCGTGGCCTGGCGCAGGTTGGGCAGTTTCTCGTGGTAGTCGTCGAACGGGCCGCCATGCTCCAGCTGCTGTTCCAGCGCGTTCCACAGCAGCGGGATGTGGTCGGGCTTGTAGCTGGCCTTGTTCAGCAGGGCCTGTTCGATCGCGTCTTCAATCTTTCGCCGGGCATCGTCGCCGTGCTCGATGAAGACCTGCCTGAGCGTACGGAAAGCACTGTCGACGTCATCGCGGGCGCCGTCCTGGCCTGCCGCTGGTGCCGACGCGGGCAGCAGCGGCACCGGCGACAGCAGGTTGGGCAGATCCTTGGCCAGCTCCTCGGGATTGCGCCACAGCGACGGCAGCAGCGTGGCATCGTCGCCGTGCGCGGCCATCGCACGCCACAGGTCGCGAGCGAGTGCGTCGCGCAGGTCGGCGTCGCTGGTCAGCAGTTGCGGCGGGTCGAACGGCTGGTCGCTTTCCAGGGCGTGCTCGCGCAGTACGCGCGCGCAGAAACCGTGGATGGTGAAGATGGCGGCCAGGTCGACTTCCAGCACCGCACGCTTGAGGCGGAACTGCAGCTGTTCGCGCGTCTCGCCACTGGTGGCCAGGTGGTCCTCGATGATGCGACGGGTGAGCGCGACATCGGCCGATTCGTCGTCGCAGGGCTGCGAACCCACCAGTGCGGCGGCGTGCTCCAGCCGCTCGCGGATGCGCTTGCGCAGCTCCTGCGTCGCGGCCTCGGTGAACGTCACCACCAGGATCGTGCCGATGCGCAGGTCGCGCTCGACGATCAGGCGCGTGACCAGCGTGGCCAGGGTGAAGGTCTTGCCGGTGCCGGCACTGGCCTCGATCAGGCGAACGCCGTGCAAGGGCAGCGTGAGATAGGGGTCGGAGGCGTTGAGCGCGAGGTTCATGCGCCCGTCTCCGGCGCCGTCGCGCGCTCGGTTGCGGTTACCGCATCGAACACCAGCCCGGTGTTTGCAGCGAAGGCTTCGCGCAGTGCGTCCTCGGCCAGCAGGTCGCGACCGCGCAGGGTCAGCTTGATCGCATCGCCCGCGCCTTCGGCCCAGTTTCGTCCGCTGTCGCCGGTCCAGCGCTCGCGCATCTTCTGCCAGGCCTTCTCTTCGCTCATGCCATCGCGCAGCGCGCTGTAGAGCGCCCAGCCGCTGTACGGCGCGAATGCGAGCGCTTCGCGCATTCCCTGCATGCGCAGCTGCAACAGCTGGCGCAGCGCCTCGCGCGCCCGCTCGGGGTGCAGCGCCGGACGTTCATACCGCTGCGCGCCATCGCCGTCGTCATGGAACTGCACCAGTGGCCTGCCCTGCTCCGCCGCGCACAGCAGCAGCCAGTCCAGGCCTGCGCGGATCGTCGACGGACCGTTGGGCTCACCGATGCGGACGCGGGCGAGACCGTGGTCGTAGACGTTTTCAATGCGGCCACGCAGGACCGTTCCGTCGATGGTGTCCTCCACTGTCAGCGCCTGTGGGCGTTCGCTGCCGCGCCATTCCGAATAGAGCCGCGCGTACGGACGCGCCTGCCCGACCAGCGCTTCGAACTCGCGCCGGCCCAACGGACCCGACGGCAGCAGCGCGCGCGCCAGCAATCGTTCGTACAGACCCTCGGTCTGCTGCTCGAGCAACGCGTCGAGCACCGCCCGTTGCAACAGCGATCGCGACCAGCCACCGCCGGGCAGCAACAGCGGCTCGGTGTCGTCGGCGGCTTCCACTTCGGCCGGCAGGCGCATGCCCATGCGCTCGCGCAGGAACTGCCCGGCCGGGTCGCACAGGAAGCGCCGCAGGCTGTCGAGCATGGTGACCTGCGCCGCATCTGCACCCGCGACCAGCGGGCCGGTGAGCCAGGGCATCAGCGCATGACGCTCGCCGCCGCGAAGATTGGCCGCCGGATGCCATTCGTCGCGATAGCTGAAACGCCGGGGTTCGCCGGCGTCGCCGAACGCGGCAGGTGCGAACGGCTGCAATGGATGACGCACGACCAGCGCCTGCTTCGCGTCGGCCTCCGGCGCGTGGTAGTCGGCGATGACATTGAGCAGCTCCGACACCAGCACCGATGGCTCACGCGGACTGCCGTCGCGCGGGTCGGCGCCCTGGTAGCTCAGGTACAGCACGTCGCCAGCCGACGCCAGCAACTGCAGGAACAGGAAGCGATCGTCCTCACGCAGTGAGCGGTCGCCGTGGCGACGATGCGCAGTGCCCAGTTCGGCACTCAGGCGGTTCAGGCCCGCCGCAGGATCGCGTCGCGGGTAATCGCCATCGTTGAGACCGAGCACGCAGATGGCGCGGAACGGCAGCAGCCGCATCGGCACCATGCGGCCGAAGCTGACGCCGCCGGTGAGCAACGGCGCGCGCGTATCGGCTTCGGACAGGCGCGCGGCAAAATGCGCGCGCACGACTTCGGCCGGCACCGGCGCATCGAAGCCGGCGCGTTGCGCGGACTGGGCGAAGTCGCCGATCAGCAGGCGCAGCCGTTCCAGCGCGCGTTGGCCAGCGACGGCCACGGGCGGCCTCAGGAACAAGGCGTCGAGCAGACCGAGCAGGCGCTCGCGCCATTGTGCTGGCGGCATCGACTCGGCCAGCGTGCGCTGGTGCCGGGCCAGCACGCGCATCAGGCGCAGGAGCGTATCGAGCGCGTCGACTGCGCCGCCTTCCAGTTCCGGCCACGGCGCGATGCCGGCGATGTCCTCGTCGCTGCCGCTGGCGTAGCCGAGCAGCAGGCGGTCGAGGGCGAAGGACCAGGTGTAGGCATCGTCGCGCGGTGCGTCGTGCTGCGCTCGATGGCCCGCGTCCAGCCCCCAGCGCACGCCGGCTTCCTCCAGCCAGCCGTGCAGGCGCTCGAGCGCGGGCGCATCGAGCCCGGCGGCATTGGCCAACGGCGGACTGGCTAGCAGGTCGAGGATTTCATTGAGGCCGAAGCGCGACACCGGCAAGGCCAGCAGGCGCAGGAACAATTCGGCCAGCGGCTCGCCGGCGAGCGGGCTGGCATCGGCCAGCGCGAACGGGATGAAGTCCTCGCGCCCTGCCCGCCCGCCGAAGACGGCGTCGATGCAGGGGATATAGGGGTCGATGTCAGGCGCGAGCACGGCGATGTCGCGCGGCTGCAACGGAGGATCGAAGCGCGGGTCGTCGAGCAGGCCGCGCAGCTGGTCGTGCAGCACCTGCACTTCGCGCAGGCGGGTGTGGCAGGCATGCACCTGCACGCTCGGGTCGTTGCGATCCACCTGCTCACGCCACGGCGATGGCGCGCGCCGGTGCAGCAGGTCGCGCTGGAGATGGCCGAGCAAGGAGTCGTTTTCGGGACGGTCGCCTTCGGCCGCTTCCGGGTCGACGTAGTGGGCGTGCTCGTGCGAGGGATGCACCACCTCGTAGCTGCCAAGCACGGCGATGAAGTCGCGCCCGGCCGCGCCCCAGGCCTGCAACAGCGGGTTCTCCTCCGCCGGCGCGCCAAAGGGATCGTCGGCGCCGGTTCGCAACTGTTCGGCGAGGGTCTGCAGGTCGCCCCAGTAGCTGCGCGTCGGGCTGGGCATATAGAAATGCAGCGTGCCGACACGGGCCTGCGTGGCGATCACGCGCAGCACGTCGGGCGACATGTTCAAGGTGGCGAAGGCGAACAAGCGCGATGGCAAACCCTTGGGCAGCGGCCCCGACTCGTCGCCGAAGCGCTGCAGGTACTCGCCAATCCGCTGCGCGCGATGGCCGCCGCCGGCCGCCACGCGGCGCCACAACGCCGCCTGCGGATCGCCCGGCTCGTGCCCTGCTTCCCACGCCAGCAACCAGTCGCGGCGCCAGGCCTGGTACTTCTCGAACACGCCCGCCAGCTCGCCGGCCAGCGACCACGGCTTCAATGCATCGGTGCCCTGCAGGTATGCGCGCAGCGGCCGCAGCGCCGCTGTCCGCAGCGTGGCCGGATCCGCCAGCGCGGCATACAGGTGCCAGTGCAGCGTCTCGGCATCGAGGTCGTCGTCGGTGCCGGGCACGTTGGCGTCCAGCGCGCGGTGGACGAATTCGCCTGGCGTCAGGAACTCGAGGTTGGCGGCAATGCCATAGGTCTGGGCCAGGGTCGCCTGCAGCCAGCGCCGCATCGCCACCTGGGGAATCAGGACGATGTCGGGTGCGAGCAGCGACTGGCCCGGCGCCGGACTGCGCAGTTCCCGCGCGAGCAGCTGCGCCAGGATGTCCAGGGCATTGGAATGGTAGAGGCGGAAGTCGGGGCGGCCGGGCATCGGCACTATCTTGCCGGAGCGGCGGCGCATGCGTTGAGACTGGAGAGGTCGAGCATCCCCGCCGAACCTGCCACAATGCCCGTCCCGCTTCCCGTTCAGCCATCTCCGGCGACACTGCCGATCCGCTGCACGGCAGTTCCGGAATGCACCCCCGCGCATGAGCAACGAAGGCCCCATCGTCCGCCTCAACCAGCTCCGCCTCGATCGCGGCGGACGCACGGTGCTGCACGACATCAACCTGGACGTTCCACGCGGCAGCATCGTCGCCGTGCTCGGTCCTTCGGGCAGCGGCAAGTCGACGCTGCTTGCCGCACTGACCGGCGAACTCGAGCCGGCCGCCGGTTCGGTCGAAGTACTCGGCAAGCCGGTGCCGCAGGGGCGGCGCGCACTGCTGGAATTGCGCAAGGGCATCGGCGTGCTGCTGCAGGGCAATGGCCTGCTCACCGACCTCACCGCGGCCGAGAACGTGGCGCTGCCAATCCGCGCCCATACCAACCTGCCCGAGCCGGTGATCCGCCAGCTGGTGCTGATGAAGCTGCATGCGGTCGGCCTGCGTGCCGCCGCCGATGCCTACCCGCGCGAACTGTCCGGCGGCATGGCCCGCCGCGTCGCCCTGGCGCGAGCGCTGGCACTGGACCCGCCGCTGATGATCTACGACGAACCGCTGACCGGACTGGATCCGATCGCCAGCGGCGTGGTCATGGCCCTGGTCCGTCGCCTCAACGACACCCTGGGCCTGACCAGCATCGTGGTCACCCACCACGTCCACGAAACCCTGCCGGTGGCCGACCATGCCATCGTCATCGCCAATGGCGGCATCGTCTTCTCCGGTACCCCGGCCCAGCTGGAAGCCAGTGACGACCCGCTCGTGCGGCAATTCCTGAAGGGCGAGCCGGACGGCCCGATCGCGTTCGACGCCGCGCCGCGCGCGACGGAGGCGGCATGATGCGCCCGCAGTCGATGGAGATGTCCTGATGCCTTTCGTAGCCGCGACCCGTTCGCTTGGCCGCGCCGGCCTGTTCTCGTTGTCGGTGTTCCGGGCTTCCAGGCCGACCCCGGACTTCTTCAGGGAACTGGTTCGCGAGATCTACAAGATCGGCGCACGTTCGCTGCCGATCATTGCCGTTGGCGGCGCGTTCGTCGGACTTTCGGTGACGTTGCTGGGCTACCGCGCGCTCGAGACCTACGGCGCGACTGCCCAGGTCAGCGCCTTGCTCGGCCTGGGCATGTACCGCGAACTGGGTCCGGTGCTGACCGCCCTGCTCTTCATCGGCCGCGCCGGCAGCTCCATTGCCGCCGAACTGGGCCTGATGCGCGCCACCGACCAGATCACCGCGCTGGGCCTGATGGCCATCGACCCGGTCGGCAAGGCCGTGGCCCCGCGCTTCTGGGCAGCCGTGATTTGCGTGCCGCTGCTGACGGGCTTTTTCTGCAGCTTCGCCATCACCGCCAGCTACTTCGAGTCGGTGCACGTGATCGGGCTCGATGCCGGCACGTTCTGGCAGGTTTTGAAGGACAGCGTCGATTTTGTCGACGACTTCCTGATGGCGCTGGTGAAGTCGGCCGTGTTCGGCGGCACCGCGGCGCTGGTCGCTTCCTACGTCGGCTTCCACGCCGAGCCGACCATCGAAGGCACCTCGGTCGCCACCACCCGCGCGGTGGTGAACGCCTCGCTGCTGGTGCTGATGTTCAATTTCGTCATGTCCGCCTTTCTCTTCCGATAAGGCGACGCACCCTATGAGTACCCATCGATGAGCATCCGCGCCCCCCGTATCGAATTTGCCGTCGGCGCCTTCCTGTTGCTGGCCCTGGGCTCGCTGCTGGTGCTGGCCCTGGCCTCGACCAATGGCCGCTGGGGCCTTGGCAGCGATACCTACCCGTTGACCGCACGTTTCTCGACGATCGGCGCACTTCGGCCTAATGCCCCGATCAAGATCGGTGGCGTTGCTGTCGGCCATGTCGACAAGATCGACGTCGATCCCGTCAAGTTCGACACCGTTGTGACCCTTGCGGTGAACAAGCGCTACGACAAGCTGCCGGCCGACACCGCCGCCAGCATCCTCACCAGCGGCCTGCTGGGCGAGAGCTACATCAATCTCGCCCCGGGCGGAGACCCGGACTCGCTCAAGCCCGGCGACGAGATCTACCTGACCCAGTCCGCGGTCGACCTGATCCAGCTGGTCGGCAAATACATGTTCAGCGGCGGTGGCGCCAAGCCCGCCGACAATGCCGGCCAAGCCGCAGACCCCTCTGCCGACGTTCCCGACTACCTGAAGGGCGATGCCGCCCCCACGGACGAGACCAAAAACAAATGAACAACCGCATTCTCTCTCTGATGATTGCCGGCGCCCTTGTCGTGGCCGCGCCTGCTGCCGTGCTGGCGCAGGGCGCGCCGGCCGCCGCTCCCGCTGCCGCCAGCACCGCGCCGGCCGGTTCGCCGAGCGCGCTGGTGCTGAGCAACAGCACCCGCATCCTGGCGACGCTGGAAAGCCGCCGCGCTGAATTCAGCAAGGATCGCGGCGCGCTGCGTCAGTTCATCGCCAGCGAATTCGACAATATCTTCGACCGCGACTACTCCGCCCGCCTGGTGCTGGGCGTGCACGGCCGCGGTGCTTCCGACGCCGACGTGAAGGTCTTCGCCGACGCCCTCGCCGACAGCCTGATGCAGCGCTACGGCTCGTCCCTGCTCGACCTCAACACCAAGCTCAAGGTGCGGGTGAAGTCGGAAACGCCGATCCGCGGCGGTGCCATCGTCAAGGTCTCCAGCGAGTACCTGCGCCAGGGCAACGAGGCCGTGCCGGTCGACTACCTGATGCGCAAGGTCGGCACGCAGTGGAAGGTGTTCGACGTGATGGTCGAGGGCGTCAGCTTCGTGCAGACGTTCCGCAACCAGTTCGACGCCCCGCTCAAGCAGAAGTCGATCCCGCAGGTGGCCGCCGACATCAAGGCGGGCAGGCTGCAGGCGGCCGCCAGCAGCAACTGAGCATGACCACCGCGACGGTCCGCCAGGACGGTGACACCCTCGCCTTCAGCGGCGCGCTCGAGCGCGCCGCGGTTGCATCACTGTGGGCGCAGTTGCGCACGCTGGGGCCAGGACTGCGCCGCATCGACCTGACCGCTGTCAGCCGGGTCGACAGCGCCGGGCTGGCACTGCTCTCGGAGCTGTGCGCCCGTGGTTCGATAGACCAGGTCAATGGCGATCCGCCGGGACTGGCCGAACTGCGCGCCGCCTACCGCCTCGACGAAGCACTGGCCTTCGCTGGCTGAGCCGTACGAACACTGCGTTCCGGCCACGGTCACGCCGGTGCCGGGGCGTGCCTCCCCCTGAGCCTCTACACTGCGACCCATGCGCCCCCACGCACCCCTTATCGCTCTAGTGCTCGCCTGCGTGCCGTTGTTCGGCCACGCACAGATCCTCACGCGCCCGTTGTCGGGCCAGCAGCGCGAGGAGTTCGATCGCTGCATGAAGGAAGCAGGCGAGGACGCCGCGAAGGCGCGCGCATGCGTGAAGGCGAGCATCGATGGTCAACCGGTGACGACGCCGGAGCAGCCGGCAACGCCGACGCCCACCGAGCCTGCAACGCCGGTACCGAGCGAACCGGTGCCGAGTGAGCCGCCGCCGACCACTCCGGTCGAACAGCCCACGCCCGAGACGCCGGTGCCGCCGAGCGACGAGCGCACCCAGGCCGAGCGCGACTACGACGCCCTGTACGGCACGCCGGATGAAGGCTATGCCGACCCGAACCTGCCCACGCCGGCAACGATGCCGACGGTCTATGACCCGTGGGAGAAGTACAACCGCAAGATGCACCGCTTCAACAACGCCGTCGACCGTGGCGTCGCGCGGCCGTTGGCGCGCGGTTACGTCAAGGTGGTACCGCGTCCCTTTCGTCTTGGCATAAGCAACTTCTTCAACAACCTCGGCCAGCCGGTGTCCGCGGTCAATGCGCTGCTGCAGGGCAAGCCCAAGCAGGCAGGGCAGTCGCTGGGACGCTTCGTCCTCAACACCACGCTCGGCATCGGCGGCATCTTCGATCCGGCCTCCGACGCGAAGCTGCCCAACCGTGGCGAGGACTTCGGCCAGACACTCGGCGTGTGGGGATGGAAGAGTTCGCGTTACTTCGAGTTGCCGCTGTTCGGACCGCGCACCGTGCGCGACACGCTGGGTCTTTTCGGTGATGCACCGCTGAGCCCGCTGCGCCAGGTCGAGGCCGACCGGGTGCGCATTCCGCTGCAGGGCCTGCAGCTGGTCGACGTGCGCTCGCAGCTGCTGGCCACCGACAGTTTCCGCGAAGGCGCCGAGGACGATTACACGCTGGTGCGTGATGCGTGGATGCAGCGCCGCGACTACCAGATCCAGGGCGACCGTTTGAACGGCGACCAGAACGACACGCTGCCGGATTACCTGCAGGACGACAGCAATCCGCAGGTGCCGGTGGATGCGTTGCCGGTAATGCCGGCGGACGGCGGCTGATCCACCTCACGTCATCCCGGCGAACGCCGGGATCCAGGCCTGTAGTACGTCCGCCTTGTCACGTCGTCCCGGCGAAAGCCGGGATCCATTAGCTTGCGCGAATCAACCGCATCGCGAACGTTGGCGTTATCAGCCTGGGTCCCGGCGTTCGCCGGGACGACGGTGATGGATGGTCGACGGTGATGGATGGTCGACGGTGATGGCCATGGTCGCGGTGGCGAGCGGGCAGGGCGCCTCGCTCAGTCGTCCGTCTGATCTTCGATATCCGGCCCGATCAAGCGCAGGCTTTCCTCGGCCGGCAGGGCTTCGACGTCTCGCAGCTTGCGGGTCAGCACGCGGGTGCGGCGGCCGGTTTCCTCGATCTTGTTGCTGGCTTCGTCGAGCTTCTTCTTGACGCCGTCGAGGACGGTGCCGAACTTCGCGAACTCGGTCTTTACCGCGCCCAGCGTCTGCCAGACCTCGCTCGAGCGCTTCTCGATCGCCAGCGTGCGGAAGCCCATCTGGAAGCTGGTCATCAGCGCCAGCAGCGTGGTCGGCCCGGCGACGGCGATGCGGACATCGCGCTGCAAGGCATCGACCAGGCCCGGGCGGCGCAGCACTTCGGCGTACAGGCCTTCGGTCGGCAGGAACAGGATGCCGAACTCGGTGGTGTGCGGAACGGCGATGTACTTCTCGCGGATGCGCGCGGCCTCGTGGCGGACGCGTCGCTCCAGTGCGTCGCCGGCAGCGCGCGCCAGTTCCGGTTCGCCGCGCTCCTGCGCATCGAGCAGGCGCTCGTAGTCCTCGCGCGGGAACTTGGCATCGATCGGCAACCACACCGGCGCATCGCCTGAGGAACCCGGGAAGCGCACCGCGAATTCGACGCGTTCGGTGCTGTCGGGGATGGTGGCGACGTTGGAGGCGTACTGGTCCGGCGCGAACACCTGCTCGAGCAGGCCGGCCAGCTGCACTTCACCGAACACGCCGCGCGATTTGACGTTGGTCAGCACGCGCTGCAGGCCGCCGACGTCGGCGGCGAGCTTGTTCATGTCGCCCAGGCCCTGGTGGACCTGCGCCAGCATCTGGGTGACGTGGCCGAAGCTTTCGCTGAGGCGGGTCTCCAGTGTCGCGTGCAGCTTCTCGTCGACGGTGGCGCGCATCTGTTCGAGCTTGGCGGCGTTGTCGGCCTGCAGCTCGCGCAGCCTGGCTTCCAGCGTGGCGCGCATCTCGCCCATGCGGGTTTCGTTGTTGCGGGTCAGCTCGCCGACGCGGGTGTCGAGCGCGGTGGCGAAGTCCTTCAGCGCCAGCGCGGTCTCGCTGCGGGCCTTGCGGGCGTCTTCGGTGAGTGCTTCGCGCAGGTCTTCCAGGCGCTGGTCGGTGCGCGCCGCAGCGTCGTTGAGTCGCGTGGCGAAGCCTTCGATGCGCTGCTCCTGCTGCATCGACAGGCTGTCGAGCTGCTGGCGCAGTTCGCCGCGGCCGTCGCGCTGTTCCTCGCGCAGGGCATGCTCGAGGCGTCCGAACTGGTCTTCGGGCTTGCGCAGCAACAGGATGACGAGGAGGACGATCGCGGTGATCACCGCGACGAGCAGGACGAGCAGCAGCAGGGACGGATCGGGCATGGCGTCAGTCTAGCCGGTCCGGTCTCATTGCCTGAGAACCGTCGCCCTGCGGCGACGGCTTACGTCCATGGGTTCCCGCCTTCGCGGGAACGACGGGTTTAGTCGACCACGCGGCAGAACACGGCCTTGAGGTAACGCGACTCCTGCACCTGCGCCAGCCACGGATGGTCGGCGCCGGCGCCGGCCACCTTCAGCACCTGCACGGTGCGGCCGGCGTAGTACGCGGCGCGACGCAGCATGTCCAGGAACTGCTCCTCGCTGACCAGGCCGGTGCACGAGAACGTCGCGAACAGGCCGCCCGGCTTGACCACGCCCATGGCGAGCTTGTTCATGTCGAGGTACTTCTTGAGTGCCGGGATCACCTGCTCGCGGTCGCGGGTCATCTTGGCCGGGTCGAGGATCACCACGTCGTAACGATCACCCCGGATGCCGGCGTCGCGCAGCCACGGGAAGATGTCGGCCTGGACGAAGCGCGGGCGCACGTTGTTGAGCTTGCCGTTGGCTTTGGCGATCTCGATCACGTCCGCGTCGATGTCCACGCCGATGACCTCGCTGGCGCCACGCGCGGCGGCATAGACGGCAAAGCCGCCGGTGTTGCAACACAGGTCGAGAACGCTCTTGCCTTCGACCTGCTGCGACAGCCACTCGCGGTTCTCGCGCTGGTCGGCGAAGAAGCCGGTCTTGTGGGCACCGGCCGGGTCGGCGCGGAACTTGATGCCGTATTCGGTGATCACTTCCGGCTGCACCGGTTCGCTGCCGCGGAAGTCGAAGCTTTCCTGCTTCTGCACGTGCTCGTCGGCGAAGCTGTAGAAGCGGCAACCCGGGAACTGCGCCTTGAGCGCGTCGTAGATCCATTCGCGGTGGCGGAACATGCCGGCACTGAAGAACTCCACCACCAGCAGGTCGCCGTAGCGGTCCACGACCAGGCCCGACAGGCCGTCGCCTTCGCTGTGGCACACGCGCCAGGCGTCGCTGACGGCGTCGAGCTTGAGCACGTCGCGGCGCAGCGAGACGGCCTCGGCGATCTTCCGTGCGAACCAGCCGGCGTCGACCTCGACGTCGGGGTTGTTTTCCAGGATGCGCACGGCGATGCGCGAATGGCCGTTGTAGAAACCGCGGCCGATCCAGTCGCCCTCGACCCCGTAGACATCGACGATCGTGCCGGGCTTGGGTTTCTGCGCGGGCTTTTCGACCAGGCGCTGGAAGATCCAGGGGTGGGTGGATTTCCAGGCGTTCTTGAGGCGTACAGCGGGGTAGGGGGCGTTCATCCGGCCATTTTACGGGGTGGGGGTGTTCACTGCTTGGGAAACCTCACCGCGATGCGGTGTTCGGGCGCAACCTTCATTCCCGCGAAGGCGGGAACCCAGTGTCGTGGGGGTTTCAGAGGCGCGACGCTCAACGTCGCTGGGTTCCCGCCTGCGCGGGAATGACGGGAGGTTGGAGGCCTGGGACATTGAAGCCCGCCCAAGGTGGCTTGTTTTCGCCGCCAGCCGGATCAATCTGCTCAACATGCACCTGCCCACGCCCGAAGCCGTCCCCGACACCCCGGCCCAACGCAAGGCCGACAAGCGCCGCTGGCTGCGCGCCTTCAACTTCAGCCTGGCCTTCGTGCTGGTGCTGGCGGCGGTGTTCAGTGCCCAGGGCCATTTCGACGTGGCGGCCTGGACAGTGCAGCCGTGGTCGATCCAGGGACTGCTCGGCGTGCTGGCCGCGCCGTTGCTGCACGGCTCGTTCGAGCACCTGGCGGCGAACTCGATCGCGCTGCTGATGCTCGGCACGCTCGCCGGCGGTCTCTACCCGCGCGCCACGCTACGGGCGCTGCCGCTGATCTGGGTGGGTTCCGGCCTCGGCGCCTGGTTGCTCGGCGATCCCGGCTCGCATCATCTCGGCGCCAGCGGCCTAAGCCATGGCCTGATGTTCCTGGTGTTCGTGCTGGGCCTGCTGCGCCGCGACCGCGCCAGCATCGCCGCGGCGATGCTCGCCTTCATGTTCTACGGCGGCATGCTGCTGACGATCCTGCCGCGCGAGCCGGGCGTGTCCTGGCAGGCGCACCTGGGTGGGGCGGCGGCCGGCGTGCTGGCCGCATGGCTGCTACGCCGCGTCGATCCTTTGCCGCCGCGCAAGCGCTACAGCTGGGAAGACGAGGAAGACTCGATGGTGCCGGCGGTCGACGAACTTGCGAACGCCGATCTGGAGCCGCCCAGCCCGCGCGAAGTGCCGGTGCTCTGGAACCGCCCGGACCAGCAGCACGGCACCGTGCTGCGCTTTCCTCCGCGCAGGGAACCCTGAGTCAGCGCCCCAGCTGCCGGTCGTGCAGCCGCGACCACAACAGCAGCGACACGATCGCCCCGCACAGGCACAGGAACATGTCCCACTGCGTATCCCAGACGTCGCCCTGGGTGGCGAGGAACGCATCGGCGTCGGCACCGAACAGCAGCGCCGCCCACCATTCGATCAACTCGAACAGCGCGCTGAAGCTCAGCGCCGAGGCCAGCACCAGGTAGACCAGCCAGCCGCCACGACGCAGCGGCGTGGAGCGCAGCAGCAGTTCGCGGGCGAGGATCGCCGGGACGAAGCCCTGCATCAGATGTCCGACCCGGTCCCAGGGATTGCGCGTGAAGCCGAACAGGTCGCGCAACCAGAATCCCAGCGGTGTTTCGGCATAGGTGTAGGCACCGCCGTAGATCAGCACCAGCGCGTGCGCGGCGAGCAGCCAGCACAGCAGTCGCGTCAACGGGAAGCGCCCCCAGGCCAGCATCACCACCGGCAGGCCGACGATCACCCAGACCACCTCCATGAACCAGGTCAGCCGGTCCTTGGGCGCGATGGCCGACCAGAGCAGGGCGCCGACGACCAGGGCGACCAGTCCCCAGGCCTCGCTGCGCGTTGGCGGCTGCGCGATGTGGTCGGCGGGCAGGAAGGCAACTGCTGACGTCATGGCGGTCCTCCGGTGCGGCCGAGCATAGCCCGGCCGGCATTTGGCCCGACAGGCCCGCGGTGCTAGCGTCGCGACCTGACCTCGGGAACCGGAACCGGACATGCGCACTGCCGCGTTGCTCAGCCTCGCCCTGTTGCTTGTTGCCTGCCAGCGCGAAACCAGCGCTCCCACCGCGCCTGTCGTGCAGAAGAAGGAAAGCTATGACGCCTCGGCCGGGGCCGACGCGCGTCGCATCGAAGCCGACGTGCGCTTCCTCGCCGACGATCTGCTCGAAGGTCGCGAGGCCGGTACGCGCGGTTATGACCTGGCCTCGCTGTATGTCGCCCAGCGCATGCGCGCGACCGGACTGGCTCCTGCGGGTGACGACGGCAGCTATTTCCAGCGCGTGCCGATGCTGCGTGGCGTGATCCAGGCCGAAGGCAACGAGCTGGTGATCAACCGTGACGGCCGCAGCACCGCGCTGGTGTTCCGAGAGCAGTTCCTGCCGAACGTCAACTACAACCAGGACGATGCGCACGTGGAGGCGCAGGCGGTGTTCGTGGGGCAGGGCGTGTATGCGCCGGAGCTCGACCAGGACGATTTCGCCGGTGTCGACGTCAAGGGCAAGGTCGCGGTGCTGTTCAACGGTGCACCGGCGCGCTTCGACAATGATCGCCGCGCCTTCTATTCCTCCAGTCGTACCAAGGCCGAGGAACTGGTCCGCCGCGGTGCCGTCGGCGTGATCGCGGTGCAGAGCGACGAGGACGAGAAGAAGCGGCCGTGGTCACGCGCGGCCAGCAACTGGAACCGTCCGGGCATGCGCCTGCGCGGCGGCGGCGGCAAGGGCATCGACACCTGGCCGCAGCTGAAGGTGGCCGCCATGATCAGCGCCGCCAGCGCCGATGCCCTGCTGTCGGCCAACGGTCGCAGCGCCAAGGGGCTGTTCCAGGACCTGCGCGACGGCAAGCTGCGCGCGTTCGACCTGCCGGGAACGGTGAAGTTGTCGGCGCGCACCGAGATCACCCCGGTCGACTCGCGCAATGTCGTCGCCCGCATCGACGGCACCGATGCTGCGAAGAAGTCCGAGTACGTGGTGTTCAGCGCCCATCTCGACCATGTCGGCGTCGGCGCGCCGGTCAACGGCGACGCGATCTACAACGGCGCGCTCGATAACGCGCTCGGCATCGCGGTGATGCTGGAGGCCGCCAACCGCCTCGCCCACGCGCCGGCGCCGACGCAGCGCTCGTTGCTGTTTGTCGCCGTGACCGCGGAGGAGAAGGGCCTGCTCGGCGCGGAGTGGTTCGCCCGCAACCCGACCGTGCCGCGCGAGTCGATGGTGGCCAACGTCAACATGGACATGCCGATGCTGCTGGCTCCGACCGACGACGTCGTGCCGATCGGCATCGAGCACTCCAGCCTGCAGGCGCTGGTGCAGCAGGCGGCGAAGGAAGTCGGCGTGGGCCTGTCGCCGGATCCGTCGCCGGACGAGGTGGTGTTCGTGCGCAGCGACCAGTACGCCTTCATCCGCGCCGGCGTGCCGGCGGTGTATCTGGATGGCGGGTACAAAGGCGAGGGCGCCCAGAAGATCCAGGAAGCGTTCCTGAAGGAGCGTTACCACCAGCCCGGTGATGATGTCAGCCAGCCGATCCAGTACGCCGACGCGGCAAGGCTGGCCCTGCTCAATGCCCGCATCGGCAGCCTGATCGCCGACGCGCCGGCACGTCCTGCCTGGAACCCGGGCGACTTCTTCGGCGAGCGCTTCGGCCGCCAGACGGCCGCCAAGGCGGAGGCGCACGCGCAATGAAAACGCTGGGCCTGATCGGCGGCATGAGCTGGGAATCGACCGTGCCGTACTACCGGTTGATCAACCAGACCGTGAAGCAGGAATTGGGCGGGCTGCATTCGGCGCGGCTGATCCTGTACAGCGTCGACTTCGCGGAGATCGAACGCCTGCAGATGAGCGGCGACTGGGACACCGCCGGCCAGGTGCTGGCTGACGCCGCCCGCGCACTTCGCGCCGGCGGCGCCGAGCTGCTGGTGATCTGCACCAACACCATGCACAAGGTCGCCGACGTGGTGGAAGCCGCCAGCGGCCTGCCGGTGCTGCACATCGCCGACGCCACCGCCAACGAGATCCGCGCCCGGGGCCTGCAACGTGTCGGCCTGCTCGGCACCCGCTTCACGATGGAACAGGACTTCTACCGCCAGCGGCTGGTCGGCCACGGCCTGGAGGTGCTGGTGCCGGACGCCGACGACCGCGGCATCGTCCACCGCGTGATCTACGACGAACTCTGCCTGGGCCAGGTCCGCGACGAGTCACGCCAGCAGTACCGCCGGATCATCGCCGGCCTCGTCGCGCGCGGTGCCCAGGGCGTGATCCTGGGCTGCACCGAGATCGGACTGCTGCTCGGTGACGACGATGCCAGCGTGCCGCTGTTCGATACCGCGGCACTGCACGCACGGCATGCGGCGTTGGCAGCGCTGGCCTGAACGCGACGACCTTGCGTCGGGGATGACGGTGACCTTCGGCCGATGCCCGGTCACCGGGCACGGCTAAACTCGCCGCTTCCAAACCCCCGCAGGATGCCGTCATGTCGCAGTGGTACTTCGTCCCCGCCGGTAGCACGCAGCGCATTGGTCCGCTCGACCCGGCCGCCGCGAAGGCGCACGCGCGCCGCAATCCCAACGACCTGTGCTGGCGTGAGGGCATGGCCGGCTGGCAGGCGGTGAAGTCGGTGCCGGAGTTCGCCGAGGCGGTCGACACCATGCCCGCGCACCTGCCGCCGTCGCCGCCGCCGTCGCGCGGGCGCAGTGACGACATCGACTACCGCATCGTCGGCAACGACATGCAGTTCGTCGAGGTCGAGCTGGACCCGGGCGAAAGCGCCATCGCCGAGGCAGGCGCGCTGATGTACAAGGACGCCGTGGTGCAGATGGACACGGTGTTCGGTGACGGTCGCCACACCGGCCAGGGCGGCGGCTTCATGGACAAGCTGATGTCGGCCGGCAAGCGCGTGCTGACCGGCGAGAGCCTGTTCACCACGGTCTTCACCCACGCCGGCAACGGCAAGGCACGCGTCGCATTCGCCGCGCCGTATCCGGGCACGGTGCTGGCGATGAAGCTCGACGAGCACGGCGGCCGCCTGATCTGCCAGAAGGACAGCTTCCTGGCCGGCGCGCGCGGCGTCAGCGTCGGCATCCACTTCCAGCGCAAGATCCTCACCGGCCTGTTCGGCGGCGAGGGTTTCATCATGCAGAAGCTCGAGGGCGACGGCTGGGTGTTCGTCCATGCCGGCGGCACCGTGGTCGAGCGCGAGCTGCGCGCCGGCGAGCGGCTGGATGTCGACACCGGCTGCGTGATGGCTTTCCACGACAGCGTGCAGATGGACGTGCGTGCGGTCGGCGGCATCAAGAGCATGCTGTTCGGCGGTGAAGGCGTGTTCCTGGCGACGCTTACCGGCCCGGGCAAGGTCTGGCTGCAGTCGCTGCCGTTCTCACGCATGGCCGGCCGGATGTTGGCCGCGGCGCCGCAGGGTGGCGGGCAGAACCGTGGCGAGGGCTCGGTGCTGGGTGGGCTGGGCCGGATCCTCGACGGCGATAACGGGTTCTGAGATCCGTCGTTCCCGCGCAGGCGGGAACCCATGGACGTTGCTTCGCTTGCCTGCCGTAGGAGCAACGTCCTTGGATCCCCGCCTTCGCGGGGATGACGAGGGATGGGGATGCGGTGCAAGTCGCGGGCTGGCGGCTAAATGCCTGCTACCGCCGTCCAAATTCCCCTGCCCGCCCGCGTGTATGCTGCGCCGCTGATCGCCTGAGCCACCTGTACCCATGAAGCCGTCCACCGCCCTGCGCCCGCTGCTGCTGGCCTCCGTCACCGTCCTGCTCGCTGCCTGCGGGGGTGGTGAGGCGGTCAAGCCGACGCCGCCGCCGGTGGTGGTTGCGCCGCCCGTGGTGGCGCCGCCGCCGCCGAAGATCCGGATTGGTGTGGCCCTCGGCGGTGGTGCGGCCAAGGGGTTTGCCCATATCGGCGTCATCAAGATGCTCGAAGCCAACGGCTTCCAGCCCGAGGTCGTGTCCGGCACCAGCGCCGGCAGCGTGGTCGGCGCGATGTACGCCAGCGGCATGGACGCCTTCGCGATGCAGAAGCAGGCCTTCGCCCTCGACGAGACGCAGATCCGCGACTACAGCCTGTTCTCCGGCGGCGTGGTGAAGGGCCAGAAGCTGCAGGATTACGTCAACCAGCAGGTCGGGCAGAAGACGATCCAGCAGATGCGCAAGCCGTTCGCGGCGGTTGCCACGCAGCTGGAATCCGGCGATCGCACGGTGTTCGTGCGCGGCAACACCGGCCAGGCGGTGCGCGCATCGAGCAGCATCCCCGGCGTGTTCGAGCCGGTGGTCATCGGCAAGTACCACTACGTCGACGGCGGCGTGGTCAGCCCGGTGCCGGTGGATGCGGCGCGCATGCTCGGCGCCGACTTCGTCATCGCCGTGGACATCTCCAGCAAGGCCAGCGGCAAGAACCCGGGCAGCGTGCTGGGCAACATCAACCAGTCGATCACGATCATGGGCCAGCGCCTGGGCCAGCAGGAGCTGGCGCGCGCCGATGTCGTCATCCGACCGAGCGTCAACGAAATCGGCCCGGCCGATTTCGAGCAGCGCAACAACGCGATCATGGAAGGCGAGCGCGCGACGCTGTCGATGATCCCGCAGATCCGCCAGAAGCTGGCGCAGATGCAGCGCGCGCGCATCGCCGCGCAGGCGGCGAAGGTGCCGGTTGCACCGACGCCTGTGAAGGTCGATCCGGAATGCGAGAAGCAGGGCTTCCGCATTGGCAGCCTGTTCGGCCGCGACGACAAGTGCGAAGCGGCGCAGGCCTCGGCGCCCTGAGGCGCTTACGTCGCCTCTGACGCCACCAGCGGCGCCAGCTTGCGCGGCCGGCTCGGCCAGGCGTGGCGCAGGATCCGCCAGATCACCTCGCCGAACTGCTTGGTCAGCGAGCCGGTGTTGTAGTGCTGGCCGTAACGCGCGCAGATCTCGCGCACTTCGATCGCCATCTGCGAATAGCGGTTGGCCGGCACGTCCGGATAGAAGTGGTGCTCGATCTGGTGGCTGAGGTTGCCCGACATCACGTTGAGCAGGCGACCGCCGGCGATGTTGGACGAGCCGCGCAGCTGGCGCAGGTACCAGTGGCCGCGCGATTCGTTGCGCACTGATTCCTTCGGGAAGGTCTCGGCGTCCGCGGTGAAGTGGCCGCAGAAGATGATCATGTACGTCCACAGGTTGCGCAGCACGTTGGCGACCACGTTGCCCAGCAGCACCGGCAGGAAGAACGGACCGGCCAGCAGCGGGAACACGAGGTAATCCTTGACCACCTGGCGGCCCATCTTGCGCGCGACCGGGCGCAGCGCCTTGCGCATCTGCGCGTGGGTGGTCTTGCCGGCGAGCCAGCGGCCGACCTTCAGGTCCTGTATCGCCACGCCCCACTCGAACAGCAGCGCGAACACCACCGCCACGACCGGCTGCACCAGGTAGAACGGGCGCCAGCGCTGCTCGGGGAAGATCCGCAGCAGGCCATAGCCGATGTCGTCGTCCATGCCACGCACGTTGGTGTACGTGTGGTGCTTGTAGTTGTGGGTCTTGCGCCAGTTGTCGCTGGTGCCGGCGATGTCCCACTCGTAGGTCTTGCCGTCGAGATGGGGGTCGCGCATCCAGTCGTACTGGCCGTGCATGACGTTATGGCCCAGCTCCATGTTCTCCAGGATCTTGGCCAGCGCCAGCAGCAGCGTGCCGGCGATGCAGCCCGGCCAGAACAGCGCCGGCAGCAGCGTGCTGCCGAGGATCGCGCCGGCGAACAGCACCACGCGACCGGCAACGCCGATGTAGCGCACGGCCTTGACGATGGTGCGGATGTAGTCGGCGTCGGCCTGGCCGAGCGTGGCGACGGTGCGTGCGCGCAGGGCGTCGAGCTCATCGCCAAAACGGTCGAGCTCGGCCGGTGTCAGAGGGCGGTTGCGGTGCTTGCTTGAGGCAGGGGCGGTCATTTGATCGCTCACAGGTCGAGTACGAGGTCGCTGCTGGCGGCGTTGACACACAGCCTCAGCGCGGACACCGGTTCGCCGATGGCGTCGCCGGTGTGCAGATGTCGGGTGGTGCCTGAGACCTTGCCGCAGGCGCAGGTGTTGCAGATGCCCATGCGGCATCCGCTGGCGAGCTTGAGGCCCTGACCTTCCAGCGCGGTCAGCAGCGATTGCCCGCGCGGCACGCTCAGGGTGCGGCCACTGGCGGCGAGCGTCACTTCGACGTGGCCGCCGTCCTCGAGTTCCACATCGCGCGGCGGCGGCGTGAATGCCTCGGCGGTGAAGCTGCGCGCGTTCGGTGCGGCCAGTGCGCGTGCGCTGTCGACGAAGCCACCCGGGCCGCAGGCATACACACCGCGCTGCGGAAGATCGGGAACGAGATCCGAGAGCAGTGCACTGCCGATGCGTCCGCTGTGCTCACCGTCGACCAGTTCGCTTTCGCGGGTCAGTACGAAGTGCACGTTGAACTGCGGGTAGCGCTGCGCCAGCGAGCGCAGTTCGTCGACGAAGCACAGCTCGTCGCGGCTGCGTGCCCAGTAAAGCAGCGTCAGCGCGGTCGGCATGTCTTTCGCCGCATGCGCGCGAATCAATGCCATCAGCGGCGTGATGCCACTTCCGGCGGCAAGGAACAGCCAGGCGCCCTGGGCACCCTTCGCCCATGTCATCTCGCCGAAGGCCTGGCCCAGATCGACCACGTCGCCGATGCGCGCGTCCTGGCACAGGTGGCGGCTCAGGCGGCCGCCTTCGATGTGCTTGACCGTCACTGCGATGCGGCCGTCGGCGCGCGGGGCGTCACTGAGGCTGTAGCTGCGGGTCATCCGCACGCCGTCGATTTCCACGCCCAGGTTGACGTGCTGGCCGGGCAGGAAGCCGCGCCAGTGGCGGTTGGGTTGCAGCAGCAGGGTGACGGCGTCGCGCGACTGGGCCTGCCGGGCGACGATTCGCGCCAGCGGGCGGTTCCACGACCAGGTCGGGTGCAGGTGCGATGCCCAGAAATCGAAGACATCCGGGGCGACCCAGCTGCGCAGCAGCGACAGCGGACTTCTCGCGCGGGCGGCTCGGGGGGGCCGGGGGCGGGTAACTGCGTTCATGGGGCCACTATACAGTCACACATACAAGTGTGTATACATGTGTGCATTAATAGGTCACGCGTATGATGCCAACTTCGATCAGCCCAGCCGAATTCGTGACCCAACGTCCTGAACTGCCTGGCCCCGTCATGCCTCCCAACAGCGCGCCTGCCGAAGGCGAACACGCGGCTGGTCGCAAGGCATCGATTTCGCGCGAGGACATCCTCGCCGCGGCGCTGAAGCTGATCGGCCCGCACCGCAGCGTCTCGACCCTCAGCCTGCGCGAGATCGCCCGCGAGGCCGGGATCGCGCCCAACAGCTTCTACCGCCAGTTCCGCGACACGGACGAGCTGGCCGTGGCCCTGATCGACCTGGCCGGCCGCTCCTTGCGCAAGATCGTGGGCGAAGCGCGTTACCGTGCGAAGACCGATCGCAGCATCGTGCGCAGTTCCGTGGAAGCGTTCATGGAACAGGTCCGCGCCGACGACAAGCTGCTGCACGTGTTGCTGCGCGAAGGCACGGTCGGCTCGGACGCGTTCAAGCATGCGGTCGACCGCGAGCTGAATTTCTTCGAGGAAGAGCTGCGGGTCGACCTGATCCGGCTGACGCGCGCCCAGGGCATTACCCTGCGCGAGCCGGCGCTGGTGGCCAAGGCGATCACCCGCCTGGTGTTCGCGATGGGTGCGGCGGCGATGGACTCGCCGCCCGAAAAGGATCCCGAGCTGATCCGTCAGCTGACGATGATGGTTCGGATGATCATTGCCGGATCGCGGACGTTGGCCGCCAGTTAGGAGGCATTCGCATCTATCTTAGGTGCCGCCTCGGTCACCAGAAACAGCACCTCGCTGTCGCTGCCCAGGCCATGTGCCTGAGCCAGCGACGGGTCGCCGGCCACTCGAAGCAAGCCGGCGAGCCCCGCAGCGCCCGACGGCGTCGATTCCGGACCGCCAGCCTCCCGCAAGAGATACACCGCCTCGGCCAGCCCGGACTCGTCGACTTCGACGGCCGTCGCTCCCGCCCGGCGCAGCGCGGGCAGGGCGGCCGCGGATGCCAGGCCGCAGGCGAGCATCTCGGCGACCGAATGCAGGTCGCCCGCCAGCAGGGTCGGCTCACCGACCTCCAGCGCGCGGCCGACGCAGGCGGCGCTTTCCGGCTCGACCACGACCAGGCGCGCGCCATCGCGCAGATGCCCGCGCAGGCCGTCGGCCATGGCCGCGGCAAGCCCGCCGACGCCGGCCTGGATGAAGGCATGGCCCGGCCGCACGCCCAGCTCGCGCAACTGCGCCCCTGCTTCGTCGGCAATCAGCCCGTAGCCGGCCATCACGTCAGCGACCACGAGGTTGCCCGGGTCAGGGTCGGTATCGGCGATCAGCAGGCCGTCGCCGGAAGCGGCCGCCGCGGCTGCGACATCGACCGCGTCGTCGTAGGTGCCCTCGACGATGACGACCCGCGCCCCGCGATCGGCAATGCGCTGCACGCGCAGCGGACCGACCGACGAGGGCAGGTAGATGCACGCTTCCGATCCAGCGCGCTGCGCGGCCAGCGCCACCGACAGGCCATGGTTGCCGTCGCTGGCGCAGAGCAGCCGCGGCAGCGACGTCGCACGCGGACCACCTTCGAGCAGGTCCTTCAGTGACGCCACGCCGCTGGCGCGCATCAGCGCGCGCAGTCCGGCGATCATCCCGCCCAGCACCTTGAAGTTGCCGAACGGGCGCTGGCTTTCGAGTTTGGCCAAGACGCGGCCCACTCTTGCGGTCCTGGCCAGCTGGGGCAGCTCGATCAGCGCCGTCGGCCGGTAATCCGGGAACAGCAGGGCGAAGTCCCCTGCGATGTCGTGTGTCGTGCGTTCCATGTCATCACTCTGCCAGTGTCCATTTGCTGAGTTGCGGCGATTACCGCGGCCTGTCGCGGCGAACCTGCGCAAGCGCCCGCCGCCTTGCCGAAATCATTCTTCCAGCGGCACCGGGATCGTCAATCCGCGTTTGACCACGCTCATCGCCACGTTGGTGGTGAAGCGCGCGACGTTCGGATTCTCGCTGACCAGCCGACCCATCAGCGCATCGTAGGTCTCCGCGTCGGGCGCGGTGACGACGAGGACGAAATCGGCCTCGCCGGTCACGTAGAAGGCCTGTTGCACGTGCTCCTGCGCGGCCAGCCATTTGCGCAGCTGCGCCATCAGGTCGGGGCGCTCGCGCTCGACCTGCAGCGAGACGATGAAAAGCGTCGGCCGGCCCACCGCGCGCGGGTCGACGATCGCCGACTCGCGCTCGATCACGCCGTTCTCGCGCAGCCGTCGCAGCCGGCGCTGGATTGCCGAGGGCGACAGCGCGACATGCTCGGCCAGCCGGTCGGCGGTCTGCCCGCAATCCTGCTGGACCAGGTTCAGCAGCTGGCGATCGAAGCGGTCGAGTTCCATGGCGCGCAGCTTAGCCGAGCGAACGTGCAGGAAATGCGCGCTCGGGCCGGGCATAACGCCGTGAACCTGCGCGGTGGCGACGCCAGTATTCAAGCCCTGACCACCCGACACCGGCCGCCATGCCAATTCCCGCGATGCAGCTCCTGTACCAGACCCACTCGCCGTACGCGCGCAAGGCGCTGGTGTTCGCCCACGAGGCAGGCCTTGCCGGTTCGATCGAAGTGATCTACCACGAGACCAGCCCGACGCGCCGCAACGAAGACGTGTTCGCGCGCAATCCGCTCGGCAAGGTGCCGGTGCTGCTGCGGCCGGGCCTGCCCGTCCTGTTCGACTCCGACGTGATCTGCGCCTTCCTGGACACGCTTCACGACGGCCCGCGTCTGATTCCCGTCGACGGTGAGCAGCGCTGGCAGGCCCTGCGTGTGCAGGCCATCGCACAAGGCCTGGCGGACGCCGGCATCGCGGTGCGCTGGGAAACGGTGCGGCGTCCGGAGCACCTGCGCTTTCCGCCGTTGCGCGATGGCTACATCGAGAAGCTGTCGAGCAGCTACGACTGGCTCGAACGGGAGCTCGATACCGACACGCTGCACGTGGGGCATGTCGCGCTCGCCACCGCGCTGGACTGGCTGGAATTCCGCGGCCTGCCCGGTTTTCGCGATGGGCGGCCGCGCCTGGCGGCATGGTTCGACGCGTTCGCGAGACGTCCGTCGATGCGGGCGACGCCGCTGTCGGGCGACACGCAGGACTAACCCCGACTCGTAGGAGCGAGCCTGCTCGCGAAAGCCGTCCCGCAACCGAAGCGTGTGTTCGCGAGCAAGCTCGCTCCTACCCCGTACCGTGGGTCAGCGCACCGGCAACGGCATGCCGCGGAAGGCCTTCACCGTGCGCAGCACGAAACTCGAGTTGACGTCGGCGACACCGGCCTGGTTGAGCAGGCGGTCGAGCAGGAAGCGCGAGAAGTGCTCCAGGTCCTGCACGACGATCTGCAGCAGGTAGTCCATGTCGCCGGTCAGGGCATGGCAGGCGACCACTTCGTCCCAGTTCTTGACGAAGTCGACGAAGGCGGCGATCGCCTCGCTGTCGTGGCGCACCAGCTGCACGCGCACGAATGCCTGCAGGCCCAGGCCGATCCGGTCGGGATCGACCTCGGCGCGATAGCCGGCAATCACGCCCTCGCGCTCCAGCCGCTGCACCCGGCGCAGGCAGGCCGATGCCGACAGGTGGACGCGTTCGGCCAGCTCGGCGTTGGTCAGGCGGCCGCTGCGCTGCAGTTCGGCGAGCACGAGCAGGTCGGTGCGATCGAGTTCGACGGAGGCCATTTCGTGCGCCTTCTGTGCCAATGACGCAAGAATATTGCGCCGTAACCGGCTACACACGCAACTACGCAAACTTATTGCGTGCCGCGGCCGCTAAAGTCGATGTTCAAGGACAGGAGCAGCCATGAACGCCACGACCCCCACTCGCGTCGAACACCAGCTCACCGACAAGGGCTACGTGCCGGTGTACACGACGTCCGTGGTCGAACAGCCGTGGTCGAGCTACACCGCAACCGACCACGACGTCTGGAAGACGCTGTTCAAGCGCCAGCGCGAGGTCCTCGTCGGCCGCGCCAGCGACGAGTTCCTGCACACCCAGGAAGCGATGGGCATGACGCCCGACCGCATCCCCAGGTACGACGACCTCAACCGGATGCTGCGCAAGGCCACCGGCTGGGAGCTGGTCGGCGTGGAAGGCCTGCTGCCGGAGCTGACGTTCTTCGATCACCTCGCCAATCGCCGCTTCCCGGTGACCTGGTGGATCCGCAAGCCCGAGCAGCTTGATTACCTGGCAGAACCTGATCTGTTCCACGATCTGTTCGGCCACGTGCCGCTACTGATGAACCCGGTTTTCGCCGACTACATGCAGGCCTACGGCCGCGGCGGCGTGAAGGCACACGGGATCGGTCCGGACGCGCTGGTCAACCTGACCCGCCTGTACTGGTACACGGTGGAGTTCGGCCTGATCCGCCAGCCCGACGGCCTGCGCATCTACGGCAGCGGCATCGTCTCGTCCAAGGGCGAGTCGATCCATTGCCTGGAGAGCGCATCGCCGAACCGCATCGGCTTCGACCTCGAGCGGATCATGCGCACGCGCTACCGCATCGACACGTTCCAGAAGACCTATTTCGTCATCGACAGCTACGAGCAGTTGATGGAAGCGACCACGCCGGACTTCACGCCGATCTACGCGAGCCTGGCGCAGCAGGAGTCGATCCCGGCAGGCAGCGTGCTGGCCACCGACACGGTGTTCAACTGCGGCACCGGCGAAGGCTGGGCGACCGACGGCGACGTCTGAGGCCGCCCCCTGTCATCCCGGCGAACGCCGGGATCCAGGCCCGTGGCGTCACCAACTCCCTCACGTCATCCTGGCGAAAGCCGGGACCCATCTGCACCTGCTCGCCGTAGCCACCTAGGCCTGGTGCTGCACCGCCTGCCACCCCGTGATCCGCCGCTCGCCCGACTGCCGAGACGAAGCGGACGCCGACTCCAGCAACTGCTTCGCCAGCGCACGCGCCGCAACCCGCAGCTCCGGCACCGCGGTGATCTCCCACAACTGCGCGCGTAACAGTGGCCCCAGCGCATAGAGCCCGCGCACCGCAGTGCCGTTGCCATCGAGTGCCTCGAACCGCGGCGAGGCATTGATCCCCAACCCCAGCGGATCGGCACTTAGCATCCCCGCATCGCGCAACTGCGCGACCAGCGGATGGCTGGTCCGCTCCAGGTCCGTATCGAATCCAGTGGCGCGGATCAGCACGTCGAACTGCTCGCTGCTGGCGTGGGAGAAGCCACGTTCGCGGATCAGCACTTCGATCGCATCGCCGCCGCGACGCGCCCGCAGCATGCGTCCGGCACGCACGCGCAGCTTGCCGCGCACGCGCAGCTCGTCGATCTCGCCCGCCAGCGCCGGCGCCAGGCGATGGCGCATCACTTCCCAGTAAGCACGCAGGTGACGCAGGAACTGGCTGCGCCTGGGCTGCGGCAAGCCGTGCCAGAAACCCTGGATGTAGGGTCGCAGCGCATCGATCAGGGCGCGCCAGTCCGGGACAATCGGCGACAGCGTGCGCAGGGCGCGGACCAGTTGCGGCAGGTCATGGCTGCTGATCGCCTGCAACACCGTCGGCGGCAGTGCGATCGCGGCGATCGGGTCTTCGCTGTGCGCGTGCGGCAACAGCCCGTGTCGCGACAGTGCGGTGATCGGCCCGCGATGACCGCGCCGGTGCAGGGTCGTCACCACGTCGGCCATGGTCAGGCCGGTGCCGATGATCAGCACGCGCGCGCCGAGGGGCACGTGGTCGATCGCGCCGGCGCCGTCCAGGCCGTTCTGCCAGGGCCAGGCCAGGTAGCTGGGATGCACGGCGAGGCGTGGGCCCACGCCGGCCAGCGGCTGGGGCGGCAGCGCGCCGACGGTCAGCACCACCGCGTCGCTGAGGAAGTCGGCGCCGTCGGCGAGATGGATGCGGAAGGCGCCGGCATCGCGCTGGATCGCGATCGCCTCCTGCTCGACCCGCGCGAGCGCCGCCAGAGAGACCTGCGCGGCGCTGTGCAGGCGTGAATGCAGGTATTCGCCATAGACCAGCCTCGGCAGGAAGCTGTGGCGCGCGCGCTCGGTCAGGCTGAGCCAGTCGGCGAACTCGCCGGGATGATCGGCGGTCGCGCCCAGGTCGCGCGCGCGTACGTTGAGCAGGTGCTCCGGCCGTGCCTCGCCATAGGCCACGCCGCGGCCGTAGCTGTCGGGCGTGCCGACCAGCTGTATGTCCACGCCGGCCGGCGCGGCGCGCGCCAGTTCGGTGGCCAGAACGCAGCCGCTGAAGCCGGCGCCGATGATGCTGATCCGCATGACCGCTGTCTCCGTCGCTGTCGGGCGTCCATTGGTAACCGGATGCGCCACGGCGGAGGTAAATCTGCGGTTATCTGCTCGGAACGGTTCTTCAGCGCGCCATAACCGATCGCCATATCCGCACGTAGTTCAGGAAACTTCCGCGAGAGTCCGCGGCTTCCAGCGCCGGTCGATCAGCACCTTCGCGATCAACGCCACCAGCAGCGGGCCAAACCATGCCAGCGTCGTCAGCAAGCCACCGCCGGCCGATGGCAGCAGTCGCGGAAGTCCGATCGAGAGGAAGGCGATGTGCGTGGCTATGCCATTACCGAGCACGGCGTTGTAGTGCTCGACCAGCCACCAGTCACGGCGTGCGCCCAACTGCGCGCGGTGCCGCCGCTTGTAGAGATGCTCCACGCCGCTGGCCAGCCCCACTACGGAGAAGCCCATGAGCAGCGGTGCTCCGACGCGGATGCCAAGTGCCAGCACCGCCAGTCCCGACAGCAGCGCCAGCACGCCCAGTCCGACGTAGATCGGACCGGTGTAGCGCATGACGTCGTCCTGATCGCGGATCGCTCGCCACTGGCACCACACCGCGACGGCGGTGATCACCACCAGGTACCCGAGGAATGCAGCCGTGACCGGACGCCCGCTGCGGAAGGCAAACCACGCCATCGGCATTGCAGTCGCCAGGATGCCGGCCATCGCCAGCAGGAACACGCGACCGACACGCCGGTGCAGCGTGGTGCCCTTGCGCAGGACCGCATTGCTCCAGAACGTGACCAGTGCGATCACGCCGATCGCGCCATGGACGGAAACGAGCACTTGATAAGTAGTCATGGCCGTCAATCCCGGTTCATGGCAGGTGCGACCACGCTGCGCCGATGCCGACGCCTGGTGCAGTGCCCGCGGTCATCGCCACGACCTGCCGGAAGTCACTTTCTGCGCCGGCGGCATTGCGCGCGCGTCGCCGCGGTCGCAGCATGGCCGCCATGAAGGAACGCCTGCGCACATTGCTGCAACCGCTCAACCTGGCCGGGCTGTTCACGCTGGTCGCCGTGGGCATGGCATTGCGCTGGATGCCGCCTGAGCGCCTTCCTTACGGTCTCGCCCTGGTCGTCGCGTTCGGCGTGCTGCTGCTGGTCACCGACATGTGGCCGCGCGTGACCTGGCTGCGGCCGGTGTCCATCGTGCTGATGCCGCTGATCGCGCTGACACTGATCTGGCTCGACCCGCGACCGTCGGTCGCGCCGGTGCTGCTGGTGGTGTGGACGGCGGTGATGGCGCTGACCATTTCGCTACGGACGACGATGGTTGCCGTGGTCGTGGTCGACATCGCCTACTACTTCCTGCTGCGGTCCGATGACCACAGCGCGCCGCTGACGGTGGTCTTCATCCACGGCGGCTTCCAGGCCTTCGCTGCGCTGTGCGCGTGGTACGCCGCCAGCGCCGAGCGCGCCCGCGATGCGCTGGCGCGCGTGAACGCCGACCTGCTTGCCACGCGCGCACTGCTGGCTGACACCACGCGCGACAGCGAACGCCTTCGCGTCGCCCGCGAGCTGCACGACGTGGCTGGCCACAAGCTGACCGCGATGACGCTCAACCTGCGCGCACTGGCTGCAGACCCGGCCTTCGCCGGCCGGCAGGAGATCGTCGTTGCCCAACAGTTGTCGAGCGAGCTGCTGGCCGACATCCGCGGCATCGTCCAGGCGATACGCCACGATCGCGGTCTCGACCTGACCACGGCCCTGCGCGCACTGGCGGCACCGCTGCCGCGGCCCTCGCTGCGCCTGAACATCGACGACAGCGTGCGCGTCACCGACCCGGCCGTCGCCGAGGCGATCCTGCGGCTGGTGCAGGAAGCGCTGACCAACAGCATCCGCCATGCCGATGCCGACGTCGTCAACGTGAAGCTCAGTTGCGATGCCGGCCGCCTGCACATCCAGGTCGAGGACGATGGCTGTGTGCGCGGCGTGCTGCGCGAAGGCAACGGCCTGGCCGGCATGCGCGAACGCATCGTCGCCGCCGGTGGCAGCCTCGACCTGTCCCGGTCCGCGCGCGGCGCGCTGCGCATCGAGGCGAGCCTGCCTGCATGACCGATGCAAGCAACTCGATAGCGCCCGTCCGCATCGCCCTCGCCGACGACCAGGGCATCGTCCGCGCCGGTCTGCGTGCGTTGCTCGAGCGACACGGCATCGAGGTCGTGTTCGAGGCCGAGGATGGCGCGCAGTTGCTGGACCGGCTGGCGACCACGCCAGTCGATGTCGTCCTGAGCGATATCCGCATGGCTGGCGTCGACGGCATCGAGGCCCTGCGCCGCATGCGCGAGCGCGGCGACACCACGCCGGTGCTGCTGCTGACCACGTTCGACGAGAGCGAGCTGCTGCTGCGCGCCACCGCCGCCGGCGCGCAGGGCTTCATGCTCAAGGATGCCGCGCCCGAAGACCTGCGCGAGGCGATTGCGCGGGTCGCCGCCGGCGAGACGCTGCTGCAGCCGGTCAGTACCGATCCCGTGCGAGCGAGGTACCAGTACCACGCCAGCGAAGCGCCGCGCGAGAACTTCACCGATCGCGAGGTCGCGATCCTGCGCCTGCTCGCCGGCGGCTATTCCAACAAGGAGATCGCGCGGGCGATGTTCCTGGCCGAAGGCACGGTCAAGAACTACGTGTCGGTGATCCTCGACAAACTCGACACCCGCGACCGCACCCGCGCGGTGCTCAAGGCGATCACGCTGCGGGTGATCTGATCAGCGTGCCCTGATCACTGTGACCTGGGCGCCGCTTCGGCGGCCGGCTTGCAGTCGGGACCGACTCTGGCGTCGAGGTGGCTCACACACAGGCTGAAATCGGCCGGCAGGTCGCTGCGCTCGCGCACCTGGCCGACTGCGACATCGAAGGTGGCAGCGGCGCGCCGGTCGGCAAACAACACATAGTGACAATGGCCGCTGGCACTGCGCAGGCACTGGAAGCGAACCCGGCCGGCGGCCACGTGGGTTGCGCTGAGCAGCGTCTCGACGCCGTTCTCGGCGCTGCGCGCCACCAGCGTGGTGCCACCGCCGTCGGCGCCGCCCGCCACGCCGACCAGACTGAGGATGAAGTAGACGAAAGCCATAACGCTGCGCATGGGGCATCCTTCGCGGCAACGGGGCCGCGTCGTGGGTACTGCATGACGAAGGGTCGAACGGTTGCGCCGGTGGGCGTGCCGCTACATCTGTTTGAACAGCGCCATGAAGGGCTGGCTGACGGTGAGGGTTTCCGGACGCTGGCGCAGGCGCACCACGCCCTTGCCGCTGTCGTCGCGCACGATCGACGCGATCGCCTTGAGGTTGACGATGGTGGAGCGGTGGATCTGGCGGAAAACGGTCGGGTCGAGCGCGATCAGCAGTTCGCGGATCGGCTTGCGGATCAGTGCTTCGCCGTCGGCGGTCATCACCACCGTGTACTTGTGTTCGGCACGGAAGTAGGCGACGTCGTCGACCAGGATCAGGCGCGTTTCGCGGCCGGCACTGGCGGTGATCCAGGTCAGCGGCGGCTCGCTGTTGCGCGGCGCCAGGTCGAGCGTGGCGACCAGTTGCGCCAGCGCCACCGCATCGACGCTGCCGGCGGCGGCGCGTGCCTGGATCCGCTGCGCGGTTGCCGCCAGGCGTTCGCGGCTCACCGGCTTGAGCAGGTAATCGATCGCGCCATGTTCGAAGGCATCGACCGCGTACTGGTCATAGGCGGTGACGAACACCGCCTGCGTTCCCGGGCTGGCCTGGGCTGCGGCGGCGGCGACATCCAGGCCGGTCAGGCCCGGCATGCGGATATCGAGGAAGGCAACGTCGGGCCGGTGTTCGGCGATGGCTTCCAGCGCGCTGGCGCCGTCCTCGCACTGCGCGACGATCTGCAGTTCCGGCCAGACCTCGCCCAGCAGTTCCACCAGCGCGGTGCGCAGCAGCTCCTCGTCTTCGGCGACGACGGCTTTCATTGCTCGCGCCTCAGCCATGACCGGGCTCCTGCACGCCAGGGGCGACAACTGGAACGGTGATCGTGGCGGCCACTCCGTTGGGGAAGTTGGCGACGATCGCCAGCGTCGCGGCATTGCCGTAGACCAGGCGCAGGCGTTCGCGCACGTTCTTCAGGCCGATGCCGGTGCCGGTGCTTTCGGCGTTGAAACCATCGCCGTCGTCGGCCACGGTCACCGACACGATCCGATCGTTGCTGCGCGCCAGGATCCACACGGTGCCGCCGCCGGGCTTGGGCTCCAGGCCATGCTTGATCGCGTTCTCCACCAGTGTCTGCAGCATCATCGGCGGCAACGGCGTCGTGCGCAGGTCCTCGGGCACGTCGATCTGCAGCGCCAGGCGCGGGCCCATGCGCAGCTTGAGGATCTCGAGGTAGGCGCGCGAACGCTCCAGCTCGACCCCCAGCGTCGACAGCGCGTCATCGGTGCGCGGCAGTGAATGGCGCAGGTACTGGATCAGGTGTCCGAGCATCTCGTCGGCGCGGGCGGGATCGGTGCGGGTGAGGTACTGCGCGCTCGCCAGCGTGTTGTAGAGGAAGTGCGGCTCGACCTGTGCGTGCAGCAGGCTCAGCTTGGCCACGGTCAGCTCCTTCTCGGTCACTGTCTGGGCAGCGGCGGCCTTTTCGCCACGACGGCGCTCGGCGATCCGGCGCGCCACGGCGCGCGTGATCGCTTCGGCATTCTCGAGGTTGGTGCCGTCGTCGACGCGGAACCAGTCGCTCCAGGCACCGCTCTCGGGTTCGCAGATCAGCGTCACGCTGCCGGTGCCGTCGGCCGGCGTCACGGTCGCCTGGATCTGGTTGCGCGGAATGCCGAACAGCGCCAGCGGATTGACGTAGCGCGAGGGCGAGTGGCCATAGGGTTCCAGGCGCTTGACCTTGGCCCGGATCTGCAGGCTGTCGCGGGCGCTTTCGATCTCTTCCGTGCGCGGCAGTTCGCGAATGGCCGCATCGAGCAGATCGAAGGCTTCACCGGCCTCGAGCGGAATCTCGATCTGGCGGCGCTGGCGGTTGCCGAGCGTGCCCGCGTCGACCTGCCCGGCGATCAGGCGAACCCGCCGCAGGTGCGAGACCGCGCCAATGACGACAAAGCCAATCGTGACAAAGAACAGGAACGTCAGCGGCCAGCCATCGAAGTACCCCAGCGGCGTGGCGTCGATCAGGATCGCCAGCACCAGGAAGGCCACGAACCAGGCGGCGATCAGTCGGACGATGAAGTAGAGGCTGGTGGTCATGCGGCGTCGGCAAGGTCGGGTCGGGATTCTGTGCGGCCGAGCATAGCCGCGGCACACGGCGACCGGGGGGCGGTTGCGACGGAAGCGGCGTGGCGGCGACGAAATCGCCTTTTCGCCTCCCGGATTCGTATGTAGGAGCGAGCTCGCTCGCGATCCCCCGCCTCCGGAGCCCCTCGCGAGCAAGCTCGCTCCTACATGCGCAGCCAGCGCATCGTCATGATCCCCAGCACCGTCATCGCCAGCGAGCCAAGCAGGTGCAAGGCGATGGTCACCAGCGCCCAGCCATAGGCTTCGCGCTGCAGCAGCTGCACGGTTTCGGCAGAAAACGTCGAGAAGGTGGTCAGTCCGCCGAGCAGCCCGGTGATCACGAACAGCCGCCATTCCGGCGCCACGCCCTGGCTGGCGCCGAACCACGCCACCGCCAGGCCGATCATGTAGCCGCCGCCGAGGTTGGCCGCGAGCGTGCCCATCGGAACGCTGCCGTGCAGCGAATTGAGCCAGACGGACAGCCCCCAGCGCGCCCACGAACCGAGCGTTGCGCCCAGCGCGATGGCCAGCAATGAGTTGAGCATCGGGTGACTCCGGCGTTTGTACGCGGCAAGGGTAAGCCACGGCAGGGGCGGCCGCGACGAACGGGCACCCGCGGCAAAGCGCGCTGGCTGGCACGAACACATCGGCGCCACGGGCGCGGACTAGACTGGCTTTTCCCCCGCCCCCGCACCTTCACCATGAGCGACCGCATCCGCCACCCCGGCTTGCGTGACCGGCGCATGTCCGCCGCGCAGGCCGCCGCCCTGATTCGGCCCGGCATGACCGTGGCGATGAGCGGCTTCACCGGCGCCGGCTATCCCAAGGCCGTGCCACAGGCCCTGGCCGCGCAGATCGAGCAGGCACACGACGCCGGCGAAGCCTTCCGCATCAAGGTGCTGACCGGTGCCTCGACCGCGCCCGAACTCGATGGCGTCCTCGCCCGCGCGCAGGGCATCGAACTGCGCCTGCCCTACCAGTCCGATCCGGCGCTGCGCGATCGCATCAACGCCGGCGAGCTGGACTACATCGACCTGCACCTCAGCCACGTCGCGCAGTACACCTGGTTCGGCTTCTACGGTGCGGTCGACGTCGCCGTGATCGAGGTCACCGCCATCACCGGGGACGGCCGGCTGGTGCCGTCGTCCTCGGTCGGCAACAACAAGACCTGGCTGGACCAGGCCGACAAGGTGATCCTCGAGGTCAACCGCTGGCAGCCGGAAGCGCTGGAGGGCATGCACGACGTCTACTACGGCACCGCACTGCCGCCCAACCGCAAGCCGATCCCGTTGCTGCATCCCGACGACCGCATCGGCGAGCCGTACCTGCGCTGCGATCCGGACAAGATCATCGCGATCGTCGATACCGATGCCCCCGACCGCAATTCTCCGTTCACCGCTCCCGACGCCGATTCGAAGCAGATCGCCGCGCACCTGCTGGACTTCTACGCGCACGAGGTCCGCCGCGGTCGGCTCACGCCGCATCTTCTGCCGCTGCAGTCCGGCGTCGGCAACATCGCCAACGCGGTGCTGACTGGCCTGGCCCAGGCCGGTTACCGTGACCTCACCGCATTCACCGAGGTTATCCAGGACGGCATGCTCGAGCTGCTCAAGAGCGGCGTGGTGCGCATGGCCTCGGCGACGTCGTTTTCGCTGAGCCCGGCGGGCATCGACGAGTTCCTCGCCCATCTCGACCACTACCGCCAGCGCATCGTGCTGCGCACGCAGGAGATCTCCAACCATCCCGAGCTGGTGCGGCGCCTGGGCTGCATCGCCATGAACGGCATGATCGAGGCCGACCTCTACGGCAACATCAACTCCACCCACGTCGCCGGTACGCGGATCATGAACGGCATCGGTGGCAGCGGCGACTTCGCCCGCAATGCCTACCTGTCGGTGTTCATGTCACCGAGCACGGCCAAGGGCGGACGCATCTCGTCGATCGTGCCGATGGCCAGCCACGTCGACCACACCGAGCACGACGTGATGGTGGTGGTCACCGAACAGGGCCTGGCCGACCTGCGCGGCCTGGCGCCGAAGCAGCGGGCGCAACGCGTGATCGATGCCTGCGCGCATCCGAACTACCGGCCCATGCTGCAGGACTACTTCGACCGCGCCAGCCGCGAGAGCTACGGCAAGCACACGCCGCATCTCCTGACCGAGGCCTTGTCGTGGCATCAGCGCTTCATCGACACCGGCGACATGCGCGTTCCGTAGCCGATCACCGTCATCCCGGCGAAAGCCGGGATCCAGGCCATCACCCCATCAGTCCATCACCGTCATCCCGGCGAAAGCCGGGATCCATCTGCGGTTGCCGTTGCTCGAAAGTCGCTGGGTTCCCGCCTACGCGGAAATGACGGCACCCATTGAGTTCCCGCCTGCGCGACATTGACGGGTCACTTCAGCGGATTCGCCGCCCGCAGATACGCCGCCAATCCACGCTCGCGGCTCTCCACGAACGTCTCGCCCGTGGGCGAATAGTCGACAATCCGGTCCGGCCGGAAATTGCGGAAGTCCGCACGCAGCCGGCACCACGCGCCCAGCGTCCAGCTGCCACCCCAGAATGCCAGGCACAACGGTTCGATCTCACGCTCGCTTGCACGCGCATCGTTGTCGCGATAGCGCATGCGCAGCACCTGCGCGCTCGTCACCGCCGCATGCAGGTCGTCGATCAGCCCGCTGTTCTCCAGCCGGTCGACTTCCGGCGCGAAGATGCGCGTGCGTTCACTGCGCTCGCGCAACTCCGGCGGCAGCACCGCCTCGATCTTGAGCAACGCCGCGGCGGCTTCGCGCCCCAGCCGCACACCGCCGAAGGCGCGGACGAATCGCGTGCCGACCACCAGCGCTTCGAGTTCGTCGGCGGTGAACATCAGCGGCGGGATGTCGGAACCCTTGCGCAGCATGTAGCCGACGCCGGCTTCGCCTTCGATCGGCACACCGGATCGCTGCAGGTCGGCAACGTCGCGGTACACCGTGCGCAACGACACGGCCAGGGTCTCGGCCAATCGTTGTGCGGTGAGGGCAGAGCGGCGTCCACGCAGGGCATGGATCAGCAGGAAGAGGCGGTCGGCGCGGCGCATGCGGCATGATCGCCTGCCGTTGCGTCCGGCTCAACGTTGGGTAGCGATACCACCGGCGGATTTGCCGTCGTGCGTCTCATATGCGCAACTCCGAGCGCGGCGTCGCCGCCAGCCGCAGTCGTTGCGGCGGTTGCCTGAGACCGTCGAGCAGCGCCTGTGCCACCGCGGTGTTCCACAAGCCGTCGGCAAGCAACGCCGACTCGTAGCGGTGATGGGCATCGACATCGGTGAAGCGCGCGAACCACACCAGCACCGGTTCGCCCTCGCGCACCGGCAGGCGCGGGAAGGTGTTCGGCGCGGATTCGGTGATGTATATGCCGATCATCTCGGCGCCCGCAGCACGCAGGCGCGGTGCCATGTGCTGTTCGAACCTGGCGAGAAAGCCGTCGTCGGCCGACGCATCGAGATGGCAGATGCCTGCTTCGATCAGGCCCTTCGCCGTGGCTGCCTTGGCGTCGACGGGCCGTTGTGCACTACGCGGCAACGCCGAGTCTGGCCGTGCCGGTCGCAACAGCAGCACGTCGTCGCTGTCGATCATCGTGGCGTTGGCCGCTTCGCGATGGCGCGCCCACGTCGGACCTGAGTAGAAGCCGTTCAATGCCTCGGCGCGCACCTGCATGTCGGAGAATCCACGTATCCAGACGAACCGGTCGTCCTCGTCGAGGTCACGGAACTGCCCGATCACGTGCATGCCCACCGCTTCCTGCGGCTCGATGAACTCGCGTTCGAACAGCTCGACCAGTTCATCGCGTCGACCCGGACGCAGCGTGTACTGGCGCAGTTCGATCACGCCATCGTCGTGCAGCAGATGACCTTGTTCGTCGGTACGGCGGAACCACATGTGCCAGTTGGTTTCCCAGCTCTCGCCTTGGTCCGGCGAGAATGCCTGCTGCCAGTGCGCGGTATTGGCGCTGACCTGGTTCCAGATGAAACGCACCTGCACCGGCCTGCCCTCGTGCTCGGCCAGGCCGAGGAAGGTACCGGTGCCCTGGTCGAAGTGTCCGACCATCGGCGCTTCGAGGTGACCGTCGTGATTGCCGGCCCAGTAGATGCTCCACTGCCGCGATTCGGGGCTGAACAGGCGCAGGGTCATGCCGATGAAGCGCTCCGTGGAACCTGGGCGGTGCCAGTCGCTGACGAAGTCGTCGACGTTGCCGATCCCGCCGAGCATCGGCTGGCACCACTGGCTGGCGCCGAAGATCTCCCAGTCATCCGGCCCGGCGTTGTCCGCGCCTGTGAGCCGCTGCTTGAGGCGCTCGTTGCGGATCTGCCACTGGCCGTGGAGGAAGTCGAAGTCGTGGCGCCCGTCGCTGGCGGCTCCCGCATTCACCGCGGTCGCCCCCGGCGTCGCGGCGCGGACCGGGCGGGCCACTGCGCGCAGCGGCAGCAGCACCAGCGCCTGGGCGCTGGCGGCCAGCTGCAGCAGCAGGCGGCGGTAGCGGTCGACCGTCCTGACGCCGGGAGCGCCATGAGCGTGGTCTGTACCGGGGGCCGTCCTGCTGGCCATCTCGTTGCTGCTCATTGCGGCGCTCCAGCCGTCGGTGCCCATTGCACCGGTGCAGCTTGCGACCGGGCTGCTGCCAGCCTCCTGTCAGCAGCCGCATGCCACCGCGGCATCCGCATCGGCGACAATGGCGCCCCCGTTGCCGCTGCCCGCCGTGCCCATGTCGAACTCAACGCCGCAATCCATCTCCCTGACCCGCTACCTGATCGAGGAGCAGCGCGCCGGCCGCATCAATGCCGATGCCCGCCTGCTGATCGAAGTGGTCGCCCGTGCCTGCAAGACCATCTCGATCGCGGTCGGCAAGGGCGCGCTCGGCGGTGTCCTGGGCGATGCCGGCACCGCTGGCGAGGCCAGCATGAACATCCAGGGCGAGGCGCAGAAGAAGCTCGACGTGCTGTCGAACGAGATCCTGCTCGAAGCCAACGCCTGGGGCGGCCACCTCGCCGGCCTGGCGTCGGAAGAGATGGACACCTCGCAGCCGATTCCCGACGTCTACCCGCGCGGCAACTACCTGCTGCTGTTCGATCCCCTCGATGGCAGCTCCAACATCGACGTCAACATTTCCGTCGGCACCATCTTCTCGGTGCTGCGCTGCCCCGAGGGCGTCACCCAGGCGCAGGACGAGCACTTCCTCCAGCCGGGCACCGCCCAGGTCGCGGCCGGTTACTGCACCTACGGCCCGAGCACCATGCTGGTGCTGACGATCGGCAACGGTACGCATGCCTTCACGCTCGACCGCGAGGTTGGCAGCTTCGTTCTGACCACGCGCGGCATGCGCATCCCGGACGAGACCAGGGAGTTCGCGGTCAACATGTCGAACCAGCGCTTCTGGGAAGCGCCGATGCAGCACTACGTCGGCGACCTGCTCAGCGGCAAGGAAGGTCCGCGCGGCAAGGACTTCAACATGCGCTGGGTCGCTTCTATGGTGGCCGACGTGCACCGCATCCTCACCCGCGGCGGCATCTTCAGCTATCCGCTCGACAGCAAGTGCGCGGCCAAGGGCGGCAAGCTGCGCCTGATGTACGAAGCCAATCCGATGAGCCTGCTGGTCGAGCAGGCCGGCGGTGCCGCCAGCACCGGACGCCAGCGCATGCTCGAGGTGCAGCCGACCGGTTTGCACCAGCGCGTTCCGGTGTTCCTCGGCTCGAAGAGCGAAGTCGAAGCGGCGGTGCGTTACCACCGCGAGCACGACGAGAAGGGCGACACGAAATCGGCATGAAGTGCCGCATGACGTGCTGAATGCGAGTGCGGTGCCCTTGCGCGCCGCACTCACGAAGTTGAATCACGTTGGCGCGATTCGTGCCGGGAAAATGCGTGGTTTTTCGTATTCTTCTTGACCGTTCATCGTCATCCCTGCCGTAAATAACACTGCGTATCCATGTGTGATGGCAGCATTCTGCAGCCACGGCAGGGCCTGTTAATGCATTTCGGACCGGCCCTTCGGGTTGCCACTCACGCGGCCCGACCCGGATTGTTCGAAATGCGCCAGCAGGTCCTGTCCGGCGACGGAGACGGAGACGGAGATGGCGATCGAAGGAACGCAGGAATCCCTGTCGGGCGACCCCGACGCACGTGAACTGATCTACGTCACCCGCGGCGGTGCCGGTCGCGTGCTCGCCCTCGGTGGCCTCCAGCAGATGGGATGGAACCTGCGCCGCGCCCCTGACGCGCGCAGCGTGCTGCGCATCCTCCAGCGTGATCCGCGGCAGCCGCATGCGGCGCTGCTCGACCTGCGCGAGGGTTTCAGCCAGCAGGACCTGGCCGAGTTCGGCGGCGCGCTGTCGGCGGCCAACGTCGGCTGGGTCGCCGGCATCGATGCGCGCCAGCTCGACGAAGAGCCGGTGCGCAAACTGATCCGTGACTACTGCTACGACTACCTCACGCTGCCGTGCCCGGAAGGCGTGATGAACACCGTGATCGGCCACGCCCATGGCATGGCCAGCCTGGCCTGCGAAGGCGGCGACGTCACCAGCGAAGCCGGCTTCGACGGCATGATCGGCGAGAGCGGGGCGATGCGCACGCTGTGCCGCACGCTGCGCAAGGCTGCATTGACCGAGGCACCGGTGTTCATCGCCGGCGAAACCGGCACCGGCAAGGAGCTGGCGGCGATGGCGGTGCACCGGCATTCGCGCCGGCACGCGCATCCGTTCGTGGCGATCAATTGCGGTGCGATCCCGCACAGCCTGATCCAGTCGGAGTTGTTCGGTTACGAGCGCGGTGCATTCACCGGTGCGCAGCAGCGCAAGCTGGGCCGCATCGAGATGGCCAATGGCGGCACATTGTTCCTCGACGAGATCGGCGACCTGCCGCTGGAGAGCCAGGCCTCGCTGCTGCGCTTCCTGCAACAGGGCAGCATCGAACGACTCGGTGGCCACGAGCAGATCCCGATCGACGTGCGGATCATTTCGGCCACGCACCACGACCTGGATGTCGCTGTCGCCGACGGACGCTTCCGCGCCGATCTCTACCACCGCCTGTGCGTCCTGCGCCTGCAGCAGCCGCCGTTGCGCGAGCGCGGCAGCGACATCGACCGCATCGCCGAGTACGCCTTGCAGCGGTATTCGCAGGAAGGCCATCGCACGCTCAAGGGTTTCGCGCCGTGCGCGCGCCAGGCGCTGCACAGCCACGGCTGGCCAGGCAACGTGCGCGAACTGATCAACCGCGTCCGCCAGGCCGTGGTGATGGCCGAAGGCCGTCTGATCACTGCCGCCGACCTGCACATCGAGAACGCACTGGCGACGCCGCCACCGACCCTGGACGAGGTCCGTGATGCCGCCACCCGTAACGCCATCGAGCATTCGCTGCACCGCAACCGCGGGCGCCTGGTCGATGTCGCGCGCGAGCTCGGCGTCTCCCGCGTCACGCTCTACCGGTTGATGCAGCGCCACGGCCTGCGCGCCAGCGACCCGGAATCGCCGAACACGATCAGCGTCGCCTAGCGTCGCCTGGCGGGGCGTGGCTGGCGGCCCGTCGGCATGCGAGGATGTCGACTGCCGCCGGATCCCCCGCCTCCCGCATGTCCAGCCAACCCGCAGTTCCCGTCGCCGGCGGACACGCCCGGGCCAACGACTTCATCGAGGTCTATCCGGACGTCCTGACGCGCGAGCAGTGCGCGCAACTGGTGGCCCGTTTCAGCGAGAGTGGTGACACGGTGCCCGGCCGCGTCGGTGGTGGCGTGATGCCCGACCTCAAGGACAGCCGCGACCTGACCATCAGCGGACGCGACAACTGGCGCGATGCGGAAACGCTGCTGAACCTGGCGGTGTTCCGCGGCGTCATCGCCTACCTGCGTCGTTATCCGCACACGCTGATCGCGCCGCTGATGCTGGAAACGCCTGGCGCCGACGGCAAGAGCCATCGCCTCACGCCCGAGCGGATGGCGGCGATGGACGACGAAGACCTGGCTCCGGTGATCAAGACGGTGCTGCGACCGGGTTCGATCAACCTGCAGCGCTACAGCGCCAATCGCGGCGGGTATCCCTATTGGCACTGCGAGCTGTACCCGCGCGACCCGCGCGCGGAGACACTGCACCGGCACCTGCTGTGGACGATCTATCTCAACGACGGGTTCGAGGAAGGCGAGACCGAGTTCCTCTACCAGCAGCGCAAGATCGTCCCGCGCACCGGCAGCCTGCTGATCGCCCCGGCTGCGTTCACCCACACCCATCGTGGCAACCGGCCCAGGGGTGGCGACAAGTTCATTGCGACCAGTTGGGTGTTGTTCCAGCGTGCCGAACAGTTGTTCGGCGCGGGATAGGGCGTTGTAGCGCTACGCAGTACGCGGGTGGTTCAACACCAGCCAGTACAGACCGACCTGCTTTACCGCCCAGACGAACTGCTCGAAGTCGACCGGCTTCTGGATGTAGCTGTTGACGCCGAGCGCGTAGCTGGCTTCGACGTCGAACGGTTCGGCACTGGTGGTCAGCACCACCACCGGCAAGGTCCGCGTCGCTTCGTTGGCGCGCACCGCCTGCAATACTTCGCGACCGTCGACCTTGGGCAGGTTGAGGTCGAGCAGCATGATCGAGGGCAGGTCCTCGGGATCGCGATCGCTGTACTTGCCACGGGCAAACAGATAGTCGAGTGCTTCGGCGCCATCGCCAACGACCACCAGGCGGTTGGCGATCTTGGCTTCGTCGAAGGCCAGCCGGGTCAGCTCGACATCGTCGGGATTGTCCTCGACCAGCAGGATTTCCTTGTGCATCAAATACCATCCTCCGCCGCGGTGACCGGCAACTCGAGGGTGAAGATGGCACCGGCTTCGGGCTGGGATTCGGCCCGGACGCTACCGCGATGCCGCTCTGCGATGCGTCGGGCGATCGCCAGCCCCAGACCGTGACCACCCCCTTGATCCGGTCCGTGCAGCCGCTGGAAAGGCTCGAACAGCTTGTGAGCATAACGCATGTCGAATCCGATGCCCTGGTCACGGATCTGCACCTGCAGCGTGTCGCCTTCGCGACTGCCGCTGACGTCGATGCGGATCGGCTCGCGTTCGCGCGAGAACTTCCAGGCGTTGTCCATCAACTGGACAAGCAGCAGCTTGAGCAGTCGCTCGTCACCCTCGACCTGCAGGTCCGGCTGCACGCGGATCTCCGCACGCCGTTGCGGATCGGCATCCTGCAGCTCGGCACCGACCCAGTCGGCCAGCAGGCTCAGGTCGACCGTGGTTGCCTTCAGGTCGGCGCGGGTGACATAGGACAGGTCGTTGAGCGACGTGAGCAGGCCACTCATCCGCGCGGCGGCGGCGCGAATGCGTGCGAGGTAGTCGCGGTCGGTGTCGTCGAGGCGGTCGTTGGCACGATCGGCCAGCAGTGCCGAGAAGCTTTCGATCGAGCGCAACGGTGCGCGCAGATCGTGCGCGACCGCATCGGCAAACAGTTGCAGCTGGCGATTGGAGACGTCGCGCGCGGCGTGTTCGGCTTCGGCGCGCGATTCCAGTGCGAGCTCGGCGGCGCGCTGCGCGCTGATGTCGCGCAGCTGCACCAGCAGGTAGAGCGGGGCGCCGAAATCATCGCGCATGACGGCGATGTTGATGTGCGCCCAGATGGTCTGGCCGCTGCGGTGCAGGTAGCGCTTCTGCGCATCGAGCACGGGAATGCTGCCGTCGATCAGGCCGCGCAGGTAGGACTGCGTGAGCGAGATGTCGTCGGGATGGGTGAAAGCAACAGTGGGACGGCCAACGACCTCCAGGGCGCTGTAACCGAACATGCGCTCGAATGCCGGATTGACCTCGACCCAGTGTCCGTTCAGATCGACGATCGCCATACCGACACCGGAGGCGGCCATTGCCAGCCGGAAGCGGTCGACTCCGGTTTCTTGGCCGGTGGTGTTGCTCATCGGAGGGGTGACTCTTGAACCTGCCGCAATGGCGAAGTGTATCCAACCCGATTGTGACGGGGTGGTGGACGGCTTGGGAAGCCAGCCTGTGACGGCTGATCACGCACAGTGAGTGCAATGGTCCGGCAATGCCCCGGTTCTTTGCCGGACGTGTTCGCTGGCGCGGTCCGGGCCGGCTGGCCGCGACCGGCATCACAGAACGCATCTGCCCGGCATCGGAGGTAATGCCGGCGGCATTGGCACCGTCATTCACCCATCACGCGTAGTCGGGGATCAGAACAGTTCGCCCTGCGGTGAAGGCTTGCGCGGCGCCACGAACAACGACGTATCCAGCGGCGGCAGGCGACCGAATCCCAGGCGTTTGTGTGCCTTGCGAAAACGCTGCTCGATCAGTTGCGCGAACGGGCCCTGGCCGTGCATGCGGCTGCCGAAGGCACTGTCGTAATCCTTGCCGCCGCGCATCTGCTGGACCAGGCTCATCACGTGCGCGGCACGCTCCGGGTAATGCAGCTGCAGCCATTCACGCCAGACCTGCTTGAGCTCGTGCGGAAGGCGCAGCAACACATGCCCGGCCGAGCCGGCACCGTGATCGCGCGCGGCCTCGAGGATGTGTTCGATCTCGCGGTCGTTGATCATCGGAATGACCGGGGCGACCATCACGCCGACCGGCACTCCGGCATCGGCCAGCGTGCGCATCGCCTTCAGTCGCGAGTGCGGCGCCGATGCACGCGGTTCCATGCGCGCCGACAGCTGGTTGTCGAGCGTGGTGACCGAGAAGTACACCGTCGCCAGTCCGCGCCGCGCCATCGGGGCGATCAGGTCGAGGTCGCGGGTGACGGCGGCGTTCTTGGTGATCAGGCTGAACGGATGCGAGCAGGTCGACAGCAGTTCGATCAGTTGCCGTGTGATTCCATAGCGGCGCTCGATCGGCTGGTAGGAGTCGGTGTTGATTCCCAGCGCGATGGGTTCGCAGCGGTATCCCGGGCGGGAAAGTTCGGCCTGCAGGCGCTCGGCGGCGTTGGTCTTGGCGAACAGGCGCGTTTCGAAATCCAGCCCCGGCGACAGGTCGAGATAGGCGTGCGAGGGACGGGCGAAACAATACACGCAGCCGTGCTCGCAACCGCGATAGGGATTGACCGACTGGCCGAAGGCGATGTCGGGCGAGTCGTTGCGGCTGATGATGCTGCGTGCGCGCTCCAGCGTGACCTGCGTCTGCGGTCGCGGTGCTTCGGCGAGGTCCTCGTAGACCGAACCCCAGCCATCGTCCTCGCCGCGCGCGACCGTCACCGCGTAGCGGCCATCGACCTGCGAGGCCGCACCGCGACCCTTGATCGGTTGCCGGGCTTTGCGGGCGTCGTCCATGCCGCCGAGGTTACTGCGCCAGCGTCGCAATGGCTGAGACGGCAAAGTCGCATCGCTGGCATGTGCAGTGCCCGCGGCTTAGCCTAGGGCCGGCCTGCCGTTGTCTGGACAGGTTCCTGACCAGACGAAGGAGCGTTCCAATGCTAGAAGCCTTGCAGGCGGCCTGGTCCACATTGCTGGATGTCGAGCACCTGCGGCTTTACCTGGTGCTGGGTTGGATCGGTTACCTGGTGTGGCTGGGCCTGTGGATCGTGCTGCAGAAGCGCGAGCCGGTGGCGACGCTGAGCTGGCTGATCAGCCTGGCGGCGCTGCCCTACGTCGGCTTCCTGATCTATTACTTCTTCGGTCCGCAGCGCATCCATCGCCAGCGACTTCGCCGCGGCCGGACGCGGGCCACGCTGCAACCGCTGCCGGAAGGCCTTCATCCATCACCCGAAGCCATCGAACTGGCGCGCCTGGCGCAGGCCACCACCGGCCTTCCTCCGATTACCGCCACGCGTGCGGAACTGTTGATCGATGGCGCCGCCAAGTACACCTCGCTGTTGTCCGCGATTGGCTCGGCCCGCGACCACGTCCACCTCGAGTACTACATCTTCCTGCCCGACCGCACCGGCACCGCGTTGCGCGATGCACTCGTGGAGAGGGCGCGGGCGGGCGTGCAGGTGCGGTTGCTGCTCGACGCCGTCGGATCGGGCAAGACCAGGCGCCGCTTCCTGCAGCCGCTGGTCGAGGCTGGTGCCGAGGTGGCCTGGTTCCATCCGATGAAGATGTACTGGTTCTGGAAGCGGCCGTGGCTGAACATGCGCACGCACCGCAAGATCGTCGTGATCGACGGCCTGGTCGGATTCACCGGCGGCATAAACATCACCGACGACGAAGACGAACGCCTGCGCAAGGACGCGTACCGCGACCTGCACCTGCGCCTGGAAGGCGACGTCGTGCGCGAGCTGCAACTGGTGTTCGTCGAGGACTGGGCTTACGCGACCGGGCAACCGCCGATGCGCCTGCACAATCCGCCACCGAAGCCGGGACCGATCTCGACGCAGGTGCTGGTGTCGGGTCCGGACTCGGACTGGGAAGCGATCCACCGCCTGCACGTGTCCGCGATCCATTCGGCGCAGCGGCGCGTGTGGCTGGTCACGCCGTACTTCGTGCCAGGCGAGGCCGCGCGCATGGCCCTGACGTCGGCGGCGCTGGGTGGCCTGGACGTGCGCCTGCTGGTGCCGAAGGTATGCGACAGCAAGCTGGTCACCCTGGCGGCGCGGTCCTACTTCGACGAGCTGCTCGTCGCCGGCGTGAAGATCCACGAGTACGGCCCGCGCATGCTGCACAGCAAGGCGCTGCTGTGCGATGACGACCTGGCGATCATCGGCAGCGCCAACTTCGACCATCGCAGCTTCCGCCTGAACTTCGAGGTGTCGGTGATGTTCCGCGACGCCGGCGTGGGCGCGGAGCTGGCGCGGTTGATCCAGGGCGAGTGCAACCTGGCGCCGCGCGTACGCGACGATCGCGCCCGGCCGCTGTGGGGCACGCGGGTGCCCGAAGCGCTGGCCAGGCTGGTCTCTCCGGTGCTGTGAGTGACGGTGCGCGGCGGCTGACCGGCGGTCGCGGCGGGCCGGCAATCGGACGATCCCGGCGCGGTGGTGCGGGCTAAACTGCCGTCGCCGTCGAAATCCCATACGGAGCATCGCCCCAATGCACTGGCTTTTACTTCTGCTGGCCCTGGCTGCCCTCGCGGTCGCGTTCAAGACCTCGTCGGTGGCGGTGCTGATCATCTGCCTGCTGGCAGCACTGGGGCTGTCGCTGGCCTGGGTGATGAAGCTGCTGGCGCAGCGCGTCGACAGCCAGAGCCGCGACAGCTCGATGATGCTCGACCCGCTGGAGCTGCGTCGCCTGCGTGAGCAGGCCGAGGCTCGCCGCGCCGCCACCGGCAATCCGCCAGGCGCGCCGCCGACCGCCTGACAGCGTTCGATCCGGAGGCGCCGGACGCCGATTCACGCGGCGCGGATCACCGTTTCACGCGGCGCGCCGCCGGGCGCCTGCTAGCATGGCCGCGCCCCCAGGCACGGCGCTCGGCCGCGAGCGGGCGCCGAATTCAGAGGAGCCCGCCATGAACCTGCCCGCCATGTGCTGCCTGCCGCTGCTTGCAGTGGCTTTCGCCGCCGCCGCCGCGCAGCCGTCGTCCCAGGTGGATCCCGCCAGTGCGCCGGCAGCCACCAGCGCCACCCCGGCCGTTGTCGGCTGCGGGCGCATCAGCGTCTTCGACGTCGCACCGCGCAGCAAGGATCTGTACCGCGCCCGGCTGATCAATGTCGACGGCCAGCTGCCCGGTCCGACGTCCGCGCGCAGCTATCGCGTCAGTGCCGGCAAGCACTCGCTCGAAGTGGCCGAGCTGATCGACGAGAAGCAGTTCAACGATCTGCAGATGCGCCAGCGCACGCAACGCTCCGACCGCTACAAGACGATCGAGCTGGACGTGCAGCCCAACACCACCTACCTCCTCGCCGCGCACCTGATCGAGGCGAACCGCAACGACATCATCGGCCAGACCTACTGGGAGCCGGTGATCTACAGCCAGAGCAGCGAAGCGTGCAATTGAGTCCAGGTTTGTTTCCGTCGCGACGCCGGGTCATCGCGTCGTGACCGTCCTCAGCGTCAACGTCAACAAGATCGCCGTGCTGCGCAATTCGCGCGGCGGTGACGAGCCCAACGTGGTGGCCGCGGCGAAGGCATGCCTGGACGCCGGCGCGCACGGCATCACCGTCCATCCGCGACCCGACGCCCGGCACATTCGTGCCGACGATGTGTATGCGCTGTCGGAGCTGACGCGCGAGCGCGGCGTCGAGTTCAACCTCGAAGGCAATCCGTTCGCGCCGGCGCGTGCCGGGTATCCAGGTTTCCTGACCCTGTGCCAACAAGTGCGGCCGGCGCAGGCAACGCTGGTGCCCGACAGCGATGCACAACTTACCTCCGACCACGGTTTCGACTTCGTGCGCGATGCCGGCGCGTTGCGACCGCTGGTCGATGCGCTCAAGTCCGTCGGCTGCCGCGTCAGTCTGTTCGCCGACGCCCACACCGAAGCAGGGCGCCTGGGCATCAATCACGCCGCGGCAGTGGGTGCCGACCGGGTCGAGTTGTACACCGGCCCGTATGCGGAAGCATTCGCCGCGGGCAGCGGTCGCGCCATGGGCGCGCAGTTCGCCGAAGCCGCCCGGCGTGCGCGCGATGCCGGCCTGGGCATCAATGCCGGGCACGACCTGAACCAGGCCAACCTGGGATTCTTCCTGCAGCAGGTACCGGGCGTGCTCGAAGTATCGATCGGTCACGCACTGATAGGCGAAGCCATCTACCAGGGCATCGAGACCACGATCGATTCGTATCTTCGGATCCTTTCGCGCTGAGTCTTGTCGGCAGGAGCCAGTTGGCTGGCTCCTGCCCCTGCGCATGTATCTCGACGCTGGCCGTTACTGCCAGGCGATGTCGCGCAGACCGCTACGCTGCGCCTCGGCCAGGGCCCAGGCGAATCCCTGGTAGTCGGCATCGGCGTCGGCGGCGACCTGCAATACGGCGCGCGGACTGCGTCGCGCCAGTTCCTCCAGCGCCGGTGTCAGTTCAGCGCGTGCCAGCACGACACCATCGAGCCGATACGCGCCGTCGCTGCCGACACGCAGTTGCACGCGCGGCGGCGGTGCGGTGTTCTCGGGTATCGGCGTGGGTTGGGGGATGCGCAGGTCCAGGCGTCCGGTCAGTGCCGGGGTCGCCACCATGAAGATCACCAGCAGCACGAGCAGGACGTCGACGAGCGGGGTGATGTTGATCTGGGCGACGGCGCGATGCTCGCCGTGTGCACCGTGGCGGGAGTCGGACAGGTAGAACGCGGAGACGGCCATACGCAACCTCCATGGGGCCCCATGCCCGGTTCCACGCTACGCCTGGCCGATGGGGGCAGGCAAGCTTTCCGCTTCCCCACGTCGCCCGAAGCGAGCCGCTTGTCTGGCCGTCGTCCCGTGCCGTAGTCGCGCGCGACGGTGGAGTCGGCCACGCTCGATTCGAGCGAACCGAAGGCTGACAGCAAAAAAAAACGCCGCCCGAGGGCGGCGTTTTCACGACGGTAAGCGACACCGATCGGTCAATCGTTCTGGACGAAGCCGATCTTATCCATATCAGCATTCTTCGCGTGAGCGAGCACCTTGGCCAGGATGCCGTAATCGGCGTCCGGGCTGGTATCGATCTCGAGCATGGGCTGGTTGGTCGGGTCGCGCTGGACTTCGACTTCCATCATGTTCTGGATCGCGGTGATCGGCTGCGGCGCGTCATTCCAATACACCTGGCCCGAGGCGTCGATCCGCAGCCTGATCGGCGGCGGCGGCTCTCGCGTCTGCGGCGGTGGGTTCAGCGACTTCTGCGGAAGGTTTACTTCGATCGGGTACGTCAGAGGAGGCGCCGTGACCATGAAGATGATCAACAACACCAACATCACGTCCACCAAGGGCGTGACGTTCATGTCCGCCATCGGACCGCCACCGGATTTCGATGCAAATGCCATACCTGGATCTCCGGATTAGCGAGGTTCTTTAAGCGCCATGAAGCCGACCTTGCGCATGCCCTGGGCCTGCGCAATCTGCACCACTTCGGACACGATGCGGTACTTGGTCGTCTTGTCGCCGCGGACGTTGATCTGCGGCTGCGGCGTCTTCTGCGCTTCGATCGACAGACGGCTCTCGAGCAGATCCCTGGTGACCGGCTCATCGTTCCAATAGAGGTTTCCGTTGTCTTCCACCGAGATGTTGATCGGCGGGGTCGGCGGAGCCTCGTTGTTACGCTTGTCCAGATTGGCTTCTGGAAGATCGACCTGGACCTTATGCGACATCAGCGGTGCGGTGATCATGAAAATGATCAGTAGCACCAGCATCACGTCGACGAGCGGCGTGACATTGATCTCGGCCATCGGGCCGCCGCTATCGTTGCCTGTACTGAAGGCCATGTACGAACTCCAAACCTACTGCGAGAGGGCGTCGGTTATTGCTTAGCGCTTGCTGACAACTTCGCCGACGCGCGAGCCGGTAGCGAAGAAGTCATGCAGGTCGTGAGCGAACGTATCGAACTTGTTGTTCGTAACGCGGTTCAGACGGGTGAAGAAGTTGTATGCCAGCACCGCCGGGATTGCGACGAACAGGCCGATGGCGGTCATGATCAGTGCTTCACCGACCGGGCCGGCAACGGCGTCGATCGAAGCCTGGCCGGTGGCGCTGATGCGGATCAGGGCGTGGTAGATGCCCCAGACGGTACCGAGCAGACCGACGAACGGAGCGGTCGAACCGACGGTGGCGAGCACGGTCAGGCCGGCTTCCAGCTTCGAGGACTCGCGGGTCACACCCTGACGCAGGGCGCGGTCAACGAACTCGGAGCGGTTGAGCGACTCGACCAGGCGCGAACCTTCGTGGCGCTGGTGGTGGGCTGCTGCCTGGGCAGCATCGAGAGCGATCTTCGAGAACGGCTCGAAGCGACCCTGCTCTTCCATGAAGCGGATGGCGTCCTGTGCGTTCGGGGTCTCCCAGAACGTGCTGACCACGCGATCAGAACTGGCGCGCAGGCGCAGGTTCTTCACGAAGTTCACCACGATCCAGTAGATCGAGAGGATCGACATGATGGCGAGGGTGAGGAATACGACCCAGCCGACCAGGTCGAAGTTCTGCAACAGATGCGCGAAGCTCATCTGCTGGAGTGCCTCGGCGTTGGAGCCTCCGGCGGTCGCAGCGGTGGTGGTTTCCTGCAGCATGACGCTTACCTTTGAATGTCGTGGAAAGGAAAGAGGTATTACGGATTGCCTACAACGTGTCCCGTGACCCCGATCAGGTCGGCGGGACGAAATCTACCGGGACGCGGACGCGGCTGGTGACGCCAACGCCGTTTTGCATCTCGGGGTTGAACTTCCACTTCCGGGCGGCGTCCATTGCAGCGCGGTCGAGGTTTCGGTTACGGCTCGACTTCTCGACCGCGACGTCCAGGACATTGCCCTGGCCGTCAATGGTGATGATCAACGTTACCGTGCCACCAACGCCCTGGCGGGCTTCGGTCGGCGGGTACTTGGGCGGGTTGAGCCGCTTCGAGGACGGGTCGACGCTGGAGCCAATCGTCGTTGCCGGTGCGGGCGGCGACGGGGGGCTCGGCGGCGGCGCGGCCACGTCAACCGGGCTCGGATCGTCGACCAGCACCGGCGGTTCATCCGGCGGAGGCGGCAACGGAGTCGGCTGCGGCGGCGTCAGCTTCGGCGGCGGCTTGAGCTCCTTCGGGGGCTCAGGCGGCGGCGGCGGCGGCGGCGGGGGCGGCGGCGGCGGCTTGATCAGGTTGACGAACGTGACGTCTTCCTCTTGCTGCTGCTGGGCCGGAGGGGCCATAGGAGCGAGCAAAAGCAGCAGGGCCGCGACATGGAATGCGATCGCAATGGTTACACCGGCGATACGCGCCCAGTTCAAACCTTCGCGGTCGTCATCTTTTCTTGCGTGGATTTCGAGGTCTTGCGTCATGCGCCGTAGCTCGGGAGGTATTTCCGGACGCCAGGGCGCCTCGGGCCGTCAGTTACGATTCCCGCGACTACTTCGAGTCGCGGGAACCTCCTAGCATATACCAAATTGCGCTCATTGGACCAAGTGCAATTGGATGATTTCGCGTTGCCGAATCTAGTCGGCTCTCAACTCGTTACTTGCCAGGCAACGCGATGATCTTCTTGGCGTCCTCGGGCTTCTTCACGCCCTTTGCGACAGCCTGCTTGGCGGCTTCCTTTGCCTCGGGGATGCGGTCTTCCTGCCAGAGCACGCGGGCGAGGTTCAGGTACGCCTCGCCGTCTGGCGCCAGGGGAGCGGCCTTCTTGTAGGCGTCGATCGCCGGGCCGGCCTGATCCGAGAAATAATACGCCTGTGCGAGAGCCAGGTACGTCTGGTAGTCGGGCTTGATCACGCCCTTCTGCAGGCCGTCGTTGATGACCCCGATGGCCTCCTTCTCCTTGCCATCCATGTTCAAGTAGGTGGCGTAGAGCTGGCGGTATTCCTTGTCCTCGGTCAGCTGGCCGCTGGCGCGGAGCTTCTCGAGCACGGCGGCGGACTTGTCCAGCATGTCGTTCTGCTGGTAGACGGCGGCCAGGTTCAGCTGGGCGCGCTTGTCGCCCGGGTTCTTGGCAGCCAGGCCCTCGGCGATCTTGGCCGCTTCGCCGGCCTGGCCGGACTCGGCGTAGGTCGCCATCAGCAGCTGCTGCCACTCGGGCTTGGGCGTGGGGCTGAGGTCGATGGCCTGCTTGATGACCGGAGCGGCCTCGGCGAAGCGGTCGAGACGATACAGGGCGTTGCCCTTGATGATCAGGTGCTCGGGCTTCTGGCTCTTGGTCTCGGCCAGGAACTGGTCGATGGTCTTGAGCGATTCGGCGTACTGGTCTTCCTGCAGCTGCAACTGGGCGAGCATCAGCATCGCGCCGAAGTGGCCGTTGTTGTCCAGTCCGTTGGAAGCGATCGCCTGCTTGAGGTAGTTCATCGCGCCCGGGGTGTCGTCGCCGTCATAGGCGGCCTGGGCGGCGATCTGCGAGGCGAACGCCTTGTCGTATGCGTTGGCTTCCGGCAGCGCGATGATCTGGTCGGCGATGGCGCGGGCTTCCGGGCCCTTGTCGTCGTCGTAGGCCTTCATCATCTTCTGCAGCTGCGGGGTGGCCTTCTTCGAAGCCTTGGTGTCGCCGGCCACACGGGTGGCCTGCGGGTATTCGTTGGTGACCTTGGCCGTGCCCTGCTTGCCTTCTTCCTTCTTGGCGCGGCGCTCGGCCGCACGCTCGTTGGCGGTCTGCGCGTTGACCTGGCTGACCGCACCAAACATCAGGACGGCGCTGACAGCGGCGGCCAGGACGCGTTGGTTACGGCGGGAGAACTTGTTCATCGATCACCTCAAATCTGCGGCCGCACGTAATCGGGCGGGACGGTGGCAAGGCCAAGGGGGTGTGAAGCTATCAGAAACGTGACAGCCAGCGATACGGGGTTTTCGGTCTTAATTCACGTTCCCTGCACATCGTCATCCGCACTTGGGCGTATGGCCGGAGGCGCGGGCCTGCTCGTAGACGGGCATCAGGGTGCCTGCACGGGCGCTCAATTCGCCGATTCGCGAAGAAGGATCCGGGTGCGTGGACAGCCACGTCGGTGCGCGTTCGCCGCCCGCGGCGGCCATGTTCTGCCACAGATTCACCGCCTGGCGCGGGTCAAAGCCGGCCTTGGCGGCGAGTTCCTGGCCGACCACGTCGGCTTCCGATTCCTGGGTGCGCGAGTTGGGCAGCAGGTAGAACGTCTGCGCCGCGGCGCCACCAATCTGGCCTGCGGCATTGGCCGCGCCGGAACCGTAGGCCGAGCCCAGGATCGCACTGCCGATGCCCAGCAGAGTCGAGGTGCCCTGCTGCTTGGTGATGCGCTCGTCGTGGTGGCGCGAGACGACGTGGCCGATTTCGTGGCCGATCACCGCGGCGAGCTGGTCCTGGTTCTTGGCGACGGTGAAGATGCCGGTGTTCACGCCGACCTTGCCGCCGGGCAGGGCGAAGGCGTTGGCCGAGCTGTCCTCGAACACCGCGACTTCCCAGTTCGCCTGCCAGCCCTGAGGCAGTTCGCGCGTGATGTCGTTGACCACGCAGCGCACGTAGGCGTTCATCTTCGCGTCGTTGCTGACCTTCTGCTTGGACTTCGCCTCGGCGAAGGCCTGGGCTCCCATCTGATCGAGCTGTTGCTGCGAGACAGCGCCGACATACTGCTTGCGCCCCGTGGGCGAAGTGGAGGTGGCGCAGGCAGTGACAACGGTGGCAATGGCCACGGCGAGCAGAAGGTGCTTCATCGTCGGGAATCCCGCTTCAGGTTGATGACGCGTTGTAACGTCCGCCGGATTAACACTTCGTCAATACGGCGGGCGGAGGGCTGAGTCCTGTGGAAGGGGTTCAGCCCGAACGGCGGAAGTCGCGAAATCGGGGCTCAAGCCCCTCACGCGCCGGTCACACGTCGAGGTTGGCGACCTTCAATGCGTTGTCCTCGATGAAGATGCGGCGCGGTTCGACGACGTCTCCCATCAGCGTGCTGAAGATCTGGTCGGCCGCCACCGCGTCCTCGATCCTTACTTGCAGCAGGCGGCGGGTTTCCGGGTTGACCGTGGTTTCCCACAGCTGCTCGGGATTCATTTCACCCAGGCCCTTGAAGCGCTGGATCTGGCGGCCCTTCTTGGCCTCCTCGAGCAACCAGGCCTGGACCTGGGCGAAGGTGGTGATCGGCTGCGCGCGGCTGCCGCGCACGATCTGCGCACCTTCGCGGATGAGACCGTGCAGTTGCGTCGCGGCTTCGCGCACGGCGCGAAGTTCGCCGCCTTCGAACGCGGCCAGCGGCAACACCTGGGTCATTTCCTCGCCCATGTGCAGGCGCTTGACCAGCAGTGCCGCCTGGCGCTCGCCGCCACCTTCGTGCAACTCGAGCTTGTAGCGCGGCTTGCCGAGGCCACCGAGGTTGAGGCGCGATTCGACGCGGTCGAATTCGGCGCGCAGAGCGTCGTGGTCACCGATGTGGGCGATGTCGAGCGGGATCGAATCGATCAGCGCTTCGACCACGCTCGGGTCGTAGCGATGTGCGTTGCGCTGGATCGCTTCGCGCGCGCCGGCATAGGCCAGCAGCAGCTTCTCGAGCGCGGCGCCTTCGATCGCCGGTTCACCGACGGCCGGGCGCAGCGATGCACCTTCGACCGCGTTGTTGGCCAGGTAGGCGTCGAGCGCGGCATCGTCCTTGAGGTAGAGCTCGTTCTTGCCCTGCTTGATCTTGTACAGCGGCGGCAGGCCGATGTAGATGTGGCCGCGCTCGATCAGCTCCGGCATCTGCCGGTAGAAGAACGTCAGCAGCAGCGTGCGGATGTGGCTGCCGTCGACGTCGGCGTCGGTCATCAGGATGATGCGGTGGTAGCGCAGCTTGTCCGGGTTGTACTCGTCCTTGCCGATGCCGGTGCCCAGCGCCGTGATCAGCGTGCCGACTTCGGCCGAACCGAGCATGCGGTCGAAGCGCGCGCGCTCGACGTTGAGGATCTTGCCCTTGAGCGGGAGGATCGCCTGGGTCTTGCGGTTGCGGCCCTGCTTGGCCGAGCCGCCTGCCGAGTCACCCTCGACGATGAACAGTTCGCTGAGCGCCGGATCCTTCTCCTGGCAGTCGGCGAGCTTGCCGGGCAGGCCGGCGATATCGAGTGCACCCTTGCGGCGGGTCAGGTCGCGCGCCTTGCGCGCGGCTTCGCGGGCACGGGCGGCGTCGACGATCTTGCCGGTGATGGCGCGGGCTTCGTGGGGGTGTTCCTGCAGGAACTCCTCCAAACGTGCACCGAACGTGCTCTCAACGACCGGCCTGACCTCCGAACTGACCAGTTTCTCCTTGGTCTGCGAGGAGAAGCTGGGGTCGGGGACCTTTACCGACAGCACGGCGATCATGCCTTCGCGCATGTCGTCGCCGGTCAGGGCGATCTTGGCCTGCTTGGCGATGCCGCTGTGTTCGATGTAGTTCGACAGCGTGCGCGTGAGCGCGGCACGGAAGCCGATCAGGTGGGTACCGCCATCCTTCTGCGGGATGTTGTTGGTGAAGCAGAACATCGTTTCCTGGTAGGAGTCGGTCCACTGCAGGGCGACGTCCACCGTGATGCCGTTCATTTCGCCCGACACCGAGATCACGTTCGGGTGCAGCGGGGTCTTCAGCTGCGCCAGGTGCTCGACGAAGGAGGCGATGCCGCCGGCGTACTCGAAGACGTCGCGCTTGCCTTCGCCGCGCTCGTCGATGAGCGTGATCTTGACGCCGGAATTGAGGAACGACAGTTCGCGCAGGCGGCGCGCCAGGATGTCGTAGTGGAATTCGATGTCGGTGAATATCTCGCGCGCCGGCAGGAAGCGCAGCGTGGTGCCGCGCTTCTGCGATTCTTCGAGCTGCTTGAGCTGGTAGCTCGGCTCGCCCAGCTGGTATTCCTGCTGGTAGTGGTGGCCGTCGCGCCAGATGTCGAGCCACAGGTGCTCGGACAGGGCGTTGACCACCGATACGCCAACGCCGTGCAGGCCGCCGGAAACCTTGTAGCTGTTGTCGTCGAACTTGCCGCCGGCGTGCAGCACGGTGAGGATCACCTCAGCCGCGGAGACGCCTTCTTCCTTGTGGATGTCCACCGGGATGCCGCGGCCGTTGTCGGACACCGAGCAGGAGCCGTCGTTGTGCAGGGTCACGGTGACTTCGTTCGCGTGGCCGGCGAGGGCCTCGTCGATCGAGTTGTCGACCACTTCGAACACCATGTGGTGCAGGCCCGTGCCGTCGTGCACGTCGCCGATGTACATGCCCGGACGCTTGCGCACAGCCTCGAGACCACGCAGGACGGTGATCTTGCTGGAGTCGTAGGTCTGGGAAGGTACGGCGGTGACGGTCGGGTCTTGCGAGGGGTCGTGCTCGATATGGGTCATGCGGCAACAGGCTCCGTCGACGCGTTATCCGGCGGGGCCGGGGGCGTCAAGACACATTAGCTATTCAACGCGAGAGTATAACAGCCGGGCCCTTTGAAGGTTGACTGGGAGCTTGAGCGCGGGTATTGGCGGCCTGCGCTCCTGGGTTTAAAGACACGGTCTGCGGGACGGCGTTGGCCGGCGGAGCGGGGATTCGTTGCGCGGTCTTCGTAGGGGCCTGAGGACGCACGTCATCCCGGCGAACGCCGGGACCCAGGCCCGCACCCTCTCCGGCGCCCCACCGTCATCCCCGCGCAGGCGGGGATCCAAGGACGTTGCTCGGGACGATCAACCGCTAATCAACCCATGTTCCACGTGGAACCGTCGAACAAGGGCCGTTGCATCCAATCCACTGGGTGCTTCGGTACCGGTAATGAAAACCTGCGCCCCGCTAGACTGGAGCCGTGCCAGCACCCGCCCCTGGTGCTGCCGGTCCAGCTCAGACGCCAGATCATCCAACGCAACCACAGGCCACTCCCCACGCGCGGCGGCATGGTGCTCCGCCTGCGCTAGCAGCGCCGACAGGGCAGTCAGCTTGGCCTGACCGCGTGAGAGCGCCTCACGGCCGGGAATCGAGCCGAAGACGATGCGCCAGTCCGCCCTGTGCGGTCCTACGGAGCTGTAGCCGGCGGCGAGATCGCGTTCCCGGGCCAGTAGCAGGGCGTCTGCCAGCGGAAGTTCGTCGCGACGCCAGCCAGGGACGTAATCGAGGCGGCTCGGACCCAAGGCAGGGGCCAGTTCGGAAAGCAGGGCCGCGAACCTCGGCTGGAGTTGTTCCAGGTACTGCTCCCGGCGCCGACTCAGTGGTTCTCCGGCCTCCGCGAGCTCGTGATCCCAGGCGTCCAGCTGACCATCTCGTGCCCGCGCCTTGAGTAGAGCGTTTCTTTGCTTCAGCGCCCGGGCGTAGCGCCGCCAGAGCGGAAGGAAATCCTGTTCCACGTGGAACAAACCCCAATCGAGGTACCGCCGCCGGGATTCGCCGCCGCCGGTGATCAGAGCATGGCTGCCGGGTTCGAAGCTGACGACCGCCAGCGCGGCGCACAGGTCCCCCAACTGGGCGACGTTGCTGCCGTCCAGGCGCCCGGTCCAGTCCTGACCGCTGTGCCTCATGCCCGCCTTACGCGTGCGCCCCGGGGTTGCAGCAGCCGTCTGGTTGTCAGCACCAGCTGCCAGACGCTCCTGCCACTCGACGAAGACCTCCAGGGCCTGGTCCCCGTCCCGGATCAGTCCGTCGCGGACGCGTCCCCGGAAACTGCGGCCGTAGGCCATCAGGTGCAGGGCTTCGAGCACGCTGGTCTTGCCCGCGCCGTTGTCGCCGGTGATCAGGTTGAGGCCTGGGGATGGATCGAGGCGGAGCTCGACGAACCGGCGCAGGTTGCGCAGTTCAAGGCGGGTGACGTGCATTGGGGCCAGTTTACCGGTCCGCCTTGGCGGGGGTAAGGACGGTACTGGTCGTGAGGTGTTCCACGTGGAACAGGCTATCTGTTGCAAGCCGGAGCAAAGAGCACGTCCTTGGGTTCCCGCCTGCGCGGGAATGACGGGCGAGGAACATCGGGAATGACGGATCTGAAACAAAAAGCCCGGCACTTGGCCGGGCTTCCTGGTGTTGCGGGCTGCGCGAATCAGAGACGCAGCGGCATCACGACGTGGCGGCAGCGGTCGTTTGCGGCTTCGCGAACGAGTGCGGACGAGTTGGCGTCGCGCAGGGCGATGACGACATGCTCGTCCTTCAACGCGGACAGTGCGTCGAGCAGGTAGTTCACGTTGAAGCCCACGGCGAGGTCGTCGACCTTGGTGTCGGCCTCGACTTCTTCCTGCGCTTCTTCCTGCTCCGGATTGTGCGCGCTGATCTTCAACTGGCCCGGGGAAACTTCCAGGCGCACGCCACGGTACTTCTCGTTCGACAGGATCGCCGCACGCTGCAGCGAGGCGCGCAGCACTTCGCGGTCGATGCGGATCTCGCGGTCGGCACCGATCGGAATGACTGCCTCGTAATCCGGGAATCGGCCGTCGATCAGCTTGCTGGTAAAGGTCACGTCGTCGCGCTTCACGCGCAGGTGGCCGCGGCCCATTTCCAGTTCGAGTTCGCGATCACCGCCTTCGAGCAGGCGCTGCAGTTCCTGCACGCCCTTGCGCGGCACGATGATCTGGCGCTTGGTCTGGGCGCCGTTCTCGAGCGGCGATTCGCACAGTGCGAGGCGGTGGCCGTCGGTGGCCACGCAGCGCAGGCTGGCTTCGCGCAGGTCGAACAACAGGCCGTTGAGGTAGTAGCGAACGTCCTGCTGCGCCATCGCGAACGCCGTGCGCTCGATCAGTTCCTTCAGCGCTGCTTCCGGAACGCGTACGCGCTCGGTGGCTTCGACTTCGTCGATCGACGGGAAGTCGTTCGCCGGCAGGCTCGCCAAGGTGAAGCGCGAACGTCCGGCTTGCACCGTGATCTTCTCCGCCGACTGCGAAATGGTGACCTTGCTGCCGTCGGGCAGGGCGCGAACGATTTCGAACAGCTTTCGCGCCGGGATCGTGGTTTCGCCGTCCTGGGCGTCATCGACCAGGACACGCGACACCATCTCCACTTCGAGGTCGGTACCGGTCAGCGACAGCTGTCCGTCCTTGACCTGGACCAGGAGGTTGGCCAGAACCGGAAGGGTCTGGCGGCGCTCGACAACGTTGACGACCTGAGCGAGCGGCTTGAGAAAGACTTCGCGTTGAAGGCTGAAACGCATGCGGACCCCGTCCCCGTGCCATTACTAAAGATGTGGAATAAATCAAAAGCATGGTGGTGGTGGAGTCGCCGAAAATCCGGGAAAACCGCACCAAGCATTTGATTTACAAGGAATTTGTTGCCTTCGAAACTTCGGTAGAACCAACCCTGTAAGTCCCGGACAAGCTGTGGACAACTCTAACGCACCGGTGAAGGGTGTGAATTGTCCACAACTTGTGCCCGCAACATACACGGCTTACCCGCAGGCATTGAGGATAAGTATGTCTCGCCCGGCGCAGCTTTGCGCTGTCGCCTCAAACGGACTTACTCACTGAGCTTGCGGATCAGCTTGTCCCAGTCTTCCTGCAGCTTGCCGTCGGTTTCCTTCAGCGTGCGGATCTGCCGGCAGGCATGCAGCACGGTGGTGTGGTCGCGACCGGCAAAGGCATCGCCGATCTCCGGCAGGCTGTGCTCGGTCAGTTCCTTGGCCAGGGCCATCGCCATCTGCCGCGGACGTGCCAGCGAGCGCGTACGGCGCTTGGACAGCAGGTCCTTCATCTGCAGGCCGTAGTAGTCGGCCACGGTCTTCTGGATGTTGGGGATGCCGATCGCCTGCTGCTGCGCGCGCAGCAGGTCGCGCAGGGTTTCCTGGGCGAACTCGACGGTGATCGCGCGGCCGGTGAAGTTGGCGCGTGCGGCCAGGGTGTTGAGGGCGCCCTCGAGGTCGCGCACGTTGCTGCGCATCTTCTTGGCGAGCAGGAAGGCGACTTCCTCGGGAATGTTGGCGCCGCGCTCGCGCGCCTTCGACAGCACGATCTGCGCGCGCGTCTCGAAGTCCGGCGGCTCGATCGCCACGCTCAGGCCCCAGGCCAGGCGAGACTTCAGGCGCGGCTCCAGGCCTTCGACTTCGCGCGGGTAGCGGTCGCAGGTCAGGATGATCTGCTGCTTGCCGTCGAAGAGCTGGTTGAAGGTGTGGAAGAACTCTTCCTGGGTGCGGTCCTTGCCGGCGAAGAACTGGATGTCGTCGATCAGCAGCGCGTCGACCTGCTGGAACTGGCGCTTGAACGCATCCATGGTCTTGTCCTGCAGCGACTTCATCATCGCGCTGAAGAACTGCTCGCTGCGCAGGTACAGCACGCGCATGTTCGGGTTGGCGCTGCGCATGGCATTGCCGGCGGCGAACATCAGGTGGGTCTTGCCCAGGCCGGTGCCGCCGTACAGCAGCAACGGGTTGTGGGCGCGGTCGCCGGGCTTGAGCGAGGCCTGCCAGGCAGCGGCGCGACCGAGCTGGTTGCTGCGGCCCTCGACGAAGTTGTCGAAGGTGTAGTGGTTGTCGAGGTGGCCGTTGAACGGCTCCGACGGCACGTTCCGCGCCACCGGAATCGGTTCGTTCTGGGGCACGTGCGGCGCCGCGCGCGGCAGCGATCCGACCTCCAGGCTTACCTCGCCGCTGCCGACGAAGTAGGTCAGCAGCTCGCGGATACGCGACAGGTAGCGCTCGCGGACGTGTTCGACCACGAACGCATTGGGTGCGTACAGCACGGTGACATCGTCACGCTGGGCAGCCTGCAACGGCTTGAGCCAGGTGTGGACATCTTCGGCCGGCAGTTCGGCTTCAAGGCGTTCGAGGCAGCGGGGCCAGGCTTCCATCAGGTCGGGCGTCTTCTTCTGTTGCGGTCTGCGGGCCTGTGGCCACGGACAAAAAGCGGCCCGCCGCGCGATGAGCGCATCGCGGCGAACGGGGCGGGGGGTGGAGTCCAGACTATCACCGGGAATCGGCGCGGAACAGGACTTGTCCACAGGCAAATTAACAGGTAGTCCACAGGCGTGGCTGATCCCGACTCCGTCGGTCTCGCCCCCAAAGTTTGCGCTGCACGTGTTTTCCACACCCCATTCGCGCTATCGCGCGAATCGCCCCTGACTCAGGGGCTTGGCCAGTGCTTTTGGGCGTTTGAAGCTGCTGTCGTAGAGGCCCGCCCTGCAGGCCGTGGTTTGGCGGGTTGACCTGTGGTTCGCGGACCCGCTAGAATCGCCGGTCCTATTTGACGTTTTCGCAGAGCCGGATCATGGCCACCAAGCGCACCTATCAGCCCAGCAACCTCAAGCGCAAGCGCGACCACGGCTTCCGTGCCCGCATGGCGACTGCCGACGGCCGCAAGATTCTTGCCCGTCGTCGCGCCAAGGGCCGCAAGCGTCTCTGCGCCTAAGCGTCGCTGCCGCCGCATCTCGCGGCGGCCGACCGGCACTCGCCGGTAGTCCCTAGATGATATCGGCCCGCTTCCCGCGCACGGCGCGGGTACGCGCGCGTTCCGACTTCGATCGCATCTTCCAGCATGGCCGGCGCGTAGCGCTGCCCGTGCTGGCTTTGCATTGGCAGGCCAGCGAGATCCCTCCGCGCCTGGGCCTTGCCGTATCGCGCAAGGTCGATCCCAACGCGGTCGGCCGCAACCGCATCAAGCGCGTCCTGCGCGATACCTTCCGCAAGATCCGTGGCGAACTGGCCGCGGGCGACTACGTCGTGGTCGCCCGTCCAGCCGCGGCACGCAGCACCGGTCCGGAACTCGCCGCGGCCCTGCGTGGTCTGTTGCAGCGCTGCGGCGCCTTGCCTGCCGCATCGACCCCGACTTCATTGCCCCCAACATCCGTGGACGGCACAATGCCGGCCGCTTCCCCTTCCGCCCCAATGCCTGACTCCGGTCAAGGCTGAGCCCGCCTGTCGCCCATGAACCAGACCCGTGTTTTTCTGATCTTCGCCTGGCTGATGGTGGCGACCCTGCTGTGGATGGAGTGGGGCAAGGAAAAGGCCATGCCGGCCGAAGCCGCGCAAACCTCGACTGCGACCGCGACCAGCGCCGCCGCCAACGGCTCCGTGCCGGGCGCGCCGTCGGCCCCGGCCGCACCGGGCGCCGTGCCCAGCGCGCCGAGCATGGCCGCTGCGGCCTCGCCGGCCACGGCGGGCGCAGCCTCGGTGCCGACCGCTACCGTCACCACCGACGTGCTCAAGGTCGTGCTCGATGGCGGCGAACTGCGCCAGGCCGACCTGCTGAAGTATCCGAGCACGGCCGACCGCGACAGCGCGCCGGTGCGCGTATTCGCGCAGGATCCGGCCAACTACTTCGTCGCGCAAAGCGGTTGGGTGCAGAGCGGTTCGGCCAATGGCCAGAATGCGCCGACGCACCAGGCCGGCTTCATGCCCGAGGGCGGCAAGACCGACTACACCCTGGCCGACGGCGCCTCGAGTGTCGACGTTCCCTTCGTCTGGACCGGCGCCAACGGCGTGACCATTCGTCGCACCTACACCTTCAGCCGCGGCGACTATGTGGTGAAGGTGCACGATGAAGTGATCAACGCCGGCAGCGCGCCGTGGCAGGGCTTCGTCTACCGCCAGCTCAGCCGCGTTCCGCGCGCACTGGTGAAGAAGGGCCCGATGAGCGCCGAGCAGTACAGCTTCCAGGGCGCGGCGTGGTACTCGAGCACCGACAAGTACGAGAAGCGCAAGTACGACGACTTCGTCGACGACGGCCCGATGCAGAAGGAAGTCACCGGCGGCTGGATCGGCATGCTGCAGCACCACTTCTTCTCGGCCTGGATCCCGGGCGCCAACGACAAGAGCACCTTCTCGCTGGCGACCACGCAGGGCACCGGTGGCACCCAGTACGTGGTGCGCGAGGTCGGCCCGGGCGTCAACGTCGCCCCGGGTGCCACGGCCAGCACCGATGCGCGCCTGTGGGTTGGCCCGAAGCTGGTCAAGGCAATCGAAGCGCAGAACGTTCCCAACCTCGACCGCGCGGTCGACTTCAGCAGCTTCAGCATCATGGCGACGATCGCCGGCTGGCTGTTCTGGGTGCTGGAGAAGATCTACGGCCTGGTCGGCAACTGGGGTTGGGCGATCGTCGGCCTGGTTCTGCTGATCAAGCTGGCGATGTACCCGCTCTCCGCGGCGCAGTACAAGTCGATGGCCAAGATGCGCAAGTTCCAGCCGCGCATGGCGCAGCTCAAGGAGCGCTACGGCGACGACAAGCAGAAGCTGCAGATGGCGATGATGGAGCTGTACAAGAAGGAGAAGATCAACCCGGTCGGCGGCTGCCTGCCGATCCTGCTGCAGATGCCGGTGTTCCTGGCGCTGTACTGGATGCTGTCGGAATCGGTCGAGCTGCGCCACGCACCGTGGATCGGCTGGATCACCGACCTGACCGCGCGCGATCCCTACTTCGTGTTGCCGCTGATCAACGTCGCGGTGATGTGGTTCACGCAGAAGCTCAACCCGACCGTCGGCATGGATCCGATGCAGGCGAAGATGATGCAGTTCATGCCGCTGGTATTCGGCGTGATGTTCGCCTTCTTCCCGGCCGGCCTGGTGCTGTACTGGGTGACCAACGGCGCACTCGGCCTGCTGCAGCAGTGGTGGATGGTCAAGCGCTACAGCGAGGAGCCGGCCAAGGCCTGAGCCTTGCGGCAGTGAATCCACGAAGCCCGCCGCAAGGCGGGCTTTGTGTTGTGGGGCCGGGTGTTTGTGGGGCCGGGTTCTCTGCGACCATATCGCCATGACCACGCCCAGCCGCGACACCATCGCCGCGATCGCCACCGCCCCGGGCGCGGGCGGCGTCGGCATCGTGCGTCTGTCCGGTCCGCGCTCGCGTGCCATTGCACAGGTTCTGTGCGCGCGCACGCTCAAGCCGCGCCATGCCCACCACGTACGTTTCGCCGCCGAGGATGGCGCCGTCATCGACGATGGCATCGCCCTCTACTTCGCCGCTCCTGCCAGCTACACCGGCGAGGACGTGGTCGAGCTGCAGGCACACGGCAGCCCCGCGGTGCTGCAGGAGCTGGTGACGCGTTGCGTTGCGCTGGGTGCGCGACGCGCGCGACCGGGTGAGTTCAGCGAGCGCGCCTTCCTCGAAGGTCGCCTCGACCTGGCCCAGGCCGAAGCGGTCGCCGACCTGATCGCCGCCGCCGATGTCCGTGCAGCACGCGCCGCGCGGCGCGCACTTGACGGTGAGTTCTCGCGCCGCGTCGACGCGCTGGCGGACGAGCTGCTGGCCATCCGCGTGCATGTGGAAGCGGCGATCGATTTCGCCGACGAACCCATCGACACCCTGGGCGGCGCCCAGCTTCGCGCGCGGTTGGCGGACACTGCCTCGGCCCTGGACGAACTGCTCGCCGCAGCCGAACGCGGCCGCCGCCTGCGCGACGGCCTGCATGCGGTGATCGTCGGCCCGCCCAATGCCGGCAAGAGCTCGTTGCTCAACGTGCTCGCCGGCAGTGACCGCGCCATCGTCACCGACATCGCCGGCACGACCCGCGACCTGCTGCACGAAACCATCCGCATCGATGGCGTCGAGCTGACCCTGGTCGACACCGCCGGCCTGCGCGAGGGGGGCGACGTCATCGAGCGCGAGGGCATGCGCCGCGCCCGCGGCGAACTCGGCCGCGCCGACCTGGCCATCGTCGTGCTCGATGCACGCGATCCGCAGGCCGGCCGCCTTGCCGTCGTCGACGCGATCGCCGGCGTACCCCAGCGGCTGTGGCTGCACAACAAGGCCGACCTGCTGGACGAGCCCATCGCGGTGGTCGACCCGGACACCTTGCCGGTGTCGGCTCGGACCGGTCTCGGCGTGGAAGCGCTGCATGCCCGGCTGCGGCTGCTCGCCCAGGGCAATGGAGCCGCCGCTGGCGAAGGCGCCTTCACCGCCCGCGCCCGGCATGTCGACGCCCTGGTCGAGGCGCGCAGGGAACTGGCCGATGCCCGCATCCACCTCGACCGCGAGGCGCTGGATCTTGCCGCCGAAGCGCTGCGCCTTGGCCACGACCAGCTCGGTGAGATCACCGGACGCGTCCGCGCCGATGACCTGCTGGGTCATATCTTCTCGAGCTTCTGCATCGGCAAGTGATCGCGGGCGGCCGCCGAGGGACCAGGCTGAACAGGCTGCGGCCGCCAGTGGAATTCAGTAACAGGGCGGGCAGATGGTAGGCTGCTGCCGCCACCGCTTGACAAACACGGCCCGCTCACGCGATTAAGAGCCGTGTGCTCGTGACGGCGCACTTCAGGGGAGCTTTGCCAATATGACCGTCGTAAATCCGCAAGCCCGGCGTTCCAGCCGGCTGTCCGCCGTAAAGCAGCTGTCCGTCGTGCTGGCCATCGCCTGCGCGCTGGTCGCCTGCCAGAAAGAAGAGCCAGCGCCGGAGAGCGCGGCTGCACCAGCAACCACCGCAGCCGCACCCGCGGTGACGGCCGACACCGCAGTGTCTGCCAAGGTAACGGCCATGACGGCCGACCAGTTGCGCGAGGCGGCCCGCAAGGCCTATGCCGAGAACCGCCTGTACGCTCCGGCCGAGGACAACGCGGTCGAGTACTACCTGGCCCTGCGTGACAAGGCACCCGGCGACGCCGCCGTGTCGAGCGCGCTGACCGACCTGCTGCCGATGACGGTCATCGCCATCGAGCAGAGCGTCAACCGCGAAGACTTCACCGAAGCGCAGCGCCTGTCGGCCCTTCTCGAGAAGGCCGACGCGCAGCACCCGGCGCTGGCCCGCCTCAAGACCAGCATTGCCGCCCAGCAGGAAGCCGTGGGCAAGCGTGCCGCCCAGCAGCAGCTGACCGCCGAGGAAGAGACCAAGCGCAAGGCCGAGCTCGAAATCAAGCGTGTCGAGGACCAGAAGAAGCAGCAGGAAGAAGCTGCCAAGCTCCTGGCCCAGCAGAACAAGGCCGCTGCCGACAAGGCTGCCGCGGACAAGATCGCCGCCGACAAGGCCGCTGCTGACAAGGCCGCTGCCGATGAACGTGCTGCCGAGCAGCGCGCCGCGGTGGCGCGCCAGACCGCTGCGGCTCCGGCCAGTGCCAATGCCAGCGATCTGCGTCCGCTGTCGATGCCGCCGCCGCGTTATCCGCCGGAGGCACTGCGTGCCGGCACCTCGGGTGAGGTGCAGGTCGAGTTCACCGTCGGCACCGATGGTTCGGTCACCGCCGCTCGCGTGGTGCGTTCCAACCCGGCGCGCATCTTCGATCGCGAAGCGGTCAACGCCGTACGCAAGTGGCGCTTCCAGCCGGTCGATTCTCCGGTGACCACGCGCCGCACGATCGGCTTCAATCCGCAGAGCTGATCAGGCCAGCATCGCGGGGACGGTTGGGGAACCGGACTCGCGAATGCAAGGCAGCAACAGGAAAGCCCGGCGTGAGCCGGGCTTTTTCTTTGGTTGCGGTTCCAGCTTCCGTCTGCGGAATGGCGCCGTCCGCCGGGCCGGGGATTGCTCCGCCCCTCCAGACGCCATCCTGGCTTTAGTCGGGGCGCGGGACATCCATGTCCCGCTGCTCCGCAATCCCCGACCCGGCGGACGACGCTTCGGCAATTCATTGCGTGGTCTCCGGCGCCCCTCTCCCCAACCCCTCTCCCACAAGGGGAGAGGGGCTCAACAGCGCGAGTGGGTTTGGAACAACCAATTCCTTTCGCGGGCGTCCGGGACCGAGCTCACCGAGCAGACGTGCGAATGAGCTAGGGCACGGACACCGTCCAGGGCCGGTACAGCCCGAGTCCGACCGTCGCAGCTGCATCACGCGCGCACTGCGCTCCCGCTAACAGCTCAAGTCAATAAAACAGTGGCAGCTTCCGGAAGGAGGGGGTGGGGTGTATTTCGCGAACAATAAACGGAGCGAAGCGGAGGTTCGCGGAATACACCCCACCTCCTCCACCCACTGACCACGCACGCAAAAGAAAACGGACCGCAATGCGGCCCGTTCCCTTAACCAAACAACAGAAAACAAATCACCCAGAGATAGCCAGGCGCTCCTGGTGATAGCGCCGCACCGCCGCGAACCACAGCAGCGCCGCTACGCCGAATCCGGCCGCCAGGTAGATCGCCCACACCTGCGGGTCGATCGACTCACCACGGATCACTTTCAGCAGCATCTGGTTCTGCGCAAGGAACGGCACCGTGAACTGCCACATCTGCGTCTTGATCGGATTCACCGCCAAGGCAATCGTCGGGATCATCGGAAGCAGCATCAACCACGTCATGTGGCTCTGCGCCTCCTTCATGCTCTTGGCCGTCGCCGACAACAGTGTCAGCAACGTCGTGCCGATGAACAGCATCGGCAGCAGCACCAGCAGCATCTTGCCGATCGCGGCGAAACTGACATCGAGCATCTTCCCGACGCTGGTGCCGACCTGCGCGCTGAACTTGAAGGCGAGCAACGTCAGCAACAGCGACAGCAAACCAAGCGCACACGCCGCGGCGATCTTGCCGCTCACGATCGCACCGCGACGCGCCGGAGTCGCCAGCAACGGTTCGAGCGACTGACGCTCACGTTCGCCCGCGGTCGCATCCATGATCAGATATGCACCGCCGAGGAACGACATCAGGATCAGCAGGTACGGCATGATCGACGACAGCACGATGCCGCGCTTCGCATCCTCGGTGGCAAGATCGCGACTGCCGACGTTGAGCGCGCGCGTGATCGAAGGATCGATGCCGCGGGCAAGCAGGCGCAGCGCACCGACCTGGTCGCCGTACGCCGTCAGCGCCGCACGCAACCGTGCACCGGGAATGTCGCTGTCGCGACGCGTGCTGTCGCGAACGATCTCGACCAGCGCCGGCTGTCCTTCGTGCCAGTTGCGTGCGAAGCCGACGCTGATGCGCATGGCGACGTCGATGTCCTGGCGCGCGATCGCCGCATCCAGGTCGGCCGGAGCCGGCTTTGCCTGGATGCCCTGAGTGGCCAGGAACGCCACCAGGTTCGGTGCGCGCTCGATGCCGACGGTCGGCACTTCGAGCACCTTGTCGAGCTGGGTCTTGGCGCGGCTCTCGGCGAGCGTGCCGATGCCGATCATCAGCAGCGGGTACAGCAGCGGTCCCATCAACAGCGCGAGCGCCAACGTGCGGCGATCACGCGAGATGTCGCGCAGTTCCTTGCGCATCACCGACCACAACGTCGCGATGCTGCTGCTGCGAGGAGCCCGCTTCTGGTCAGTGATCGTTGGTTGGATCGAACTCATGCGTGCAGGCCCTCTTCCGAACCGATCGCCTTGACGAAGGCATCCTCGAGATTGGCTTCGCCGGTCTGCTCACGCAGTTCGTCGGCGCTGCCGCTGGCGACCACCTGGCCCTTGGCGATGATGACGATGCGATCACACAGCGCGGCGACCTCCTGCATGATGTGGCTGGAGAAGATCACGCAGCGGCCCTCGGCACGAAGCTGCTGGAGGAAGGTGCGCATGGCGCGCGTGGTCATCACGTCCAGGCCGTTGGTCGGCTCGTCCAGGATCACGTTGCGCGGATCGTGCACGAGCGCGCGCGCGATCGCGGTCTTGGTGCGCTGGCCCTGCGAGAAGCCCTCGGTCTGGCGATCGAGGATGTCGTGCATCTGCAATGCGTCGGCCAGTGTCTGCGTGCGTTGCGCGATGGCCTGCGCGGACATGCCGTGCAGCTCGCCGAAGTAGGCGATGTTCTCGCGCGCGGTCAGGCGCTTGTACACGCCGCGTGCATCGGGCAACACGCCCAGTGCGCGCCGCACGGCCTCCGGGTCGCGCGCGGCATCGACGCCGTCGACCATCACCTGGCCGGCGTCCGGCTTCATCAGTGTGTAGAGCATGCGCAGCGTGGTGGTCTTGCCGGCGCCGTTGGGGCCGAGCAGGCCGGTGATCTGGCCATCGTGTGCTTCGAAGTTGACGCCATCGACGGCGCGCACGGTGCCGGTCTTGGTCTTGAAGCTCTTGTGCAGGTCGTTGGCGATGATCATGGTTCCCACCCGTTGAAGCCGGTGAACGGCGGCACGTAGCCGATCGTGTCCAGGCACTTGGCGTCGAGCTTTCGCGCGTCGGTCGATTCGATGAACTGGCCGACCAGCTTGGGCAGGCAGCCGACGCCGCCAACGTTGTGGCCCTGTCCGCGCAGGACGAGATGACGACCGTTGGGCAGGCCCTTGAGCACCTGTTCGCCATAAGACGGCGGCGTGACCGGATCGATCTCGCCCGACAGCAACAGCGCCGGCACCTTGGACTTCAGCGGCTCGTTGAACCCGGCCGGACGAGATCCGTGTGGCCAGCTTCTGCATGCGGCGAAGAACGCCGTCGCCACATCGGCGCCGAGAACAGTCCCGGCATCGTTCGGGTCCGGCTGGTAGCGATCGGCATCCTCGGCACAGATCACCGACCACTGCATGGTCCGCGACATCTGCCCGCCGACTTCACGCGTCATCATCTGCGACAGCGCCATCAGTGGTGCATAGCGACCGCGATCGGCCTCGTCGATCACCACCGGCAGCAGCGATGCCATCTGCGGCATGTAGGAGAACAGGTGGGTCAGGCCGACGACGGTGTCGGCGGTGAGCGTGTCCTTCTTGACCTCCGCGCTGGCGGGATCGCGGTACTCGACCTCCACCGGTGCGGCTGCAAGACGCGTCTTCAGCGCATGCAGCTGCGTGCGCAGGTCCTGCGGGAAGCGCTTGCGGCAGCTCTCCAGCTTCTGGCACTGCGCGACCTGCAGGCCGAGCGCGCGCTCGAACGTGCGGGCGAACTCGCCGCCGACGACCAGCGTGTTGGGGGCGACACCATCTAGCACGATCGAGCGCGTGTGCTGCGGATACCGCGCCGCGTACTGCTGCGCTACGCGCGTGCCGTACGAGACGCCGACCAGGTTGATGCGATCGACACCGAGTGCGGCACGCACCGCGTCGAGATCGGCGATGGCCTGGGTGGTGGTGTAGAAGCGCGGGTCGGCCTTGTCGGCCAGGGCCTGCGCGCAGCGTCCCGCGTAGTCGGCGATCGCGCTGGCATCGGTCTCGTCGGCATCGGGCAGTGCAAGCTCGCGGCCGTTGCCGTCGCGGCAATCGAGCGAGCTGAACTTGCCGGTGCCACGCTGGTCGATCAGGACGATGTCACGCTGCTTGCGCACATCGCGCAGCGCCATGTCGATCTGCGCGGCGTACTCGGTCGCGGCCTGGCCGGGGCCACCGGCGAGGAAGAACACCGGGTCACCGGTGCCGCCGGACTGATCGTTGGCAGGCAACCACGCAATGTTCAGCGGGATCCTCCGGCCCTTTGGTGAAGCCGGATTCTCTGCGATCTCGAACTTCGCGCATTGCGCGTCGATGCTCGACGGCGACAGCGGCGCCGACAGCGTGCATGGCTCGAACGCGATCGAGCCGAACATCCGCTTGCCGGCATCCTTCGCCGAGGCAGGGTCGGCGACCTTCGAATCGCAGCCCGTCAGCAGCAGGCCCAGCAACAACGGGACCGCCGCCAGCGCGGAAGTCCTTCCCCAGATACTGCACGTGCGCATGATGACCTCTCGTCCATAAGGCAAAGCGCCTTCAAGGATGCCAGAGGAGAGGCGTGGGAAGAACGAAACCCGATGCGGGCGGCGTCAGCCGGAGCTACCGCCCGTGGCAGCCTTACTTGCTGCTGACGTACTTCTCGCGGCGGATCTGCGGCACCGGCAGGCCGTGGACCTTGAGCGCCTCGAAGCAGGCGTCGACCATGTTCGGATTGCCGCACAGGTAGGCAATGTCGTCGCCGGCGCTGGGTGCGAACTCGTCCAGGTACTGCTGCACGTAGCCGTGGCGGACGTCGGCATGGGCCTGCGCCGAACCCGGCTCGGGCAACTCGCGCGAGAAGCACGGGACGAAGCGGAAGTTCTGCGGATGCTTTGCGGCGAACTCGCGGAACTCGTCGCCGTAAAGCAGTTCCACCGGCGTGCGCGCGCCGAACAGCAGCACGACCTGGATGTCGCGCTCGCGGATCAGCGCGTCGAGCTGCGGCAGCATGGCCCGATAGGGGGTCACGCCGGTGCCGGTGCCGATCAGCAGGTAGCGCTTGTTGGCGTCGGCCGGCATCAGGCAGAAGCGGCCGAACGGGCCGCTGGCGTCGACCCGGCCGTCGCTCTCCAGGCCTTCGAACAGGGCGGTCGCGGCGCCGCCGGCGACATAGCTCACCGCGATCTCGACCGCCTCGCCAGGCCCCAGGGCGTGGTCGTGGATGGTCGCCAGCGAATAGCTTCGCTTGGTAGCGGTGCCGTCGGCGTAGGTGAAGTGGACCTGGATGAACTGGCCCGGGATGAAGTCCAGCGGCTGGCCATCGTCGCGGACGAAGGTGTAGTGGCCGACCGTGGGGGCCAGCATCCGGCGCGAGACGAGCTTGAGAGGGAAATGCTGGATGGCCACGACAATACCGATGGAAGTTGCAACAGACTGTAGCCGGAGCGCCGGCACGAGGCCGCCTATACTACCGGTTATCGCTGCGCGGCTTGCCGCGAAGGCGCGCTCCACAACAGGCCTCCCAGATGACCCCGGCTTCGAACCTCTCCACCGCGGCTGCCGCCGCGTCCGCGGCGCCCAGCACGGCCGCCGCCGCCCCCGCACTGTCCGTGCGCGACCTGCGCAAGACCTACGACAACCGTGTCGAGGCGCTCAAGGGCGTGTCCCTGGACGTGGTCCCGGGCGATTTCTTCGCCCTGCTCGGCCCCAACGGCGCCGGCAAGAGCACCCTGATCGGCATCGTCAGCTCGCTGGTCAACCTCAGCGCCGGCTCGGTGTCGATCTTCGGCGTCGACCTGGCGCGGCACCGCGACGCCGCCATGCGCCTGATCGGCCTGGTGCCGCAGGAGCTGAACTTCAACATGTTCGAGAAGCCGCTCGACATCCTGGTCAACTACGCCGGCTTCTACGGCGTGCCGCGCGAGGTGGCGCTGGCCCGCGCCGAAGTCGAGCTCAAGCGCGCGCACCTGTGGGAAAAGGCCAACATGATGAGCCGTACGCTGTCGGGCGGCATGAAGCGCCGGCTGATGATCGCGCGGGCGATGATGACCCAGCCGCGCCTGCTGATCCTCGACGAGCCCACTGCCGGCGTCGACATCGAGATCCGCCGTGGCATGTGGAAGACGCTCAAGGAGATCAATGCCGCCGGCACGACGATCATCCTGACCACGCATTACCTGGAAGAAGCCGAGAGCCTGTGCCGCAACCTGGCCATCATCGATCGCGGCCGCATCGTCGAGCAGGGTCCGATGAAGGCGCTGCTGGCCAAGCTCGACGTCGAGGGCTTCCTGCTCGACATCGACGGCCAGCTGCCGGCGACGCTGCCGCTGATCGAAGGCACGACGCTGCTGGCGGCGGACGACCACACGCTCGATATCGAGATGCCGCGCGCGATGGACCTCAACCGCGTCTTCGCCGTGCTCGGCGACGCCGGGATCCGCGTGCGCTCGATGCGCACCAAGTCCAACCGCCTGGAAGAACTGTTCGTGCGCCTGACCGGCGAGAACGCGCAGGACAGCACCGCGCAGGCGCCGCCGGAACAAGTGGCTTGACGCTCTTGCCTGCTCCCGCCCGGAGCACACACCACAAAGAATTGCAGGACCAAGCATGAACACCGCCGTCGCCAAGGAACTCACCGACCACCAGCGCAACCTGGTGGCGCTGGGCACGATCGTCCGTCGCGAGATCAACCGCATCCTGCGCATCTGGGGCCAGACCCTGGTGCCGCCGGCGATCACGATGACCCTGTACTTCCTGATCTTCGGCGGCCTGATCGGTTCGCGCGTGGGCGAGATGGACGGAATCAAGTACATGGACTTCATCGTCCCCGGGCTGGTGATGATGAGCGTGATCCAGAACAGCTACGGCAACATCTCGTCCTCGTTCTTCGGCGCCAAGTTCGGCCGCCACGTCGAGGAGTTGCTGGTCAGCCCGATGCCGAACTGGGTGATCCTCGGCGGCTACGTCGCGGGCGCCGTGCTGCGCGGCCTGATGGTCGGCGCGATCGTGCTGGTGATCGCGATGTTCTTCACCAAGGTGCGCATCCCGCATCCGCTGGTCACCTTCACCACCGTGCTGCTGGGCGCGACGATCTTCTCGCTGGCCGGTTTCGTCAACGCGGTGTACGCCAAGAAGTTCGACGACATCGCGATCGTGCCGACCTTCATCCTGACACCGCTGACGTACCTGGGCGGCGTGTTCTATTCGGTCAAGCTGCTGCCGCCGTGGGCCGAGGCGATGACCCATGCCAACCCGATCTTCTACATGGTCAACGCGTTCCGCTACGGACTGCTTGGTGCCAGCGACGTGCCGGTGTGGGTGGCCTACACGCTGATGATGGCCTTCGTCGTGGCGCTGGCATCGCTCGGACTGTGGCTGCTCAAGCGCGGCGTCGGCCTGCGCAGCTGAGGGCTCTGCCATGCGCGTGCTTGTCCTCGGCGCCGGCGGAACCGGCGGTTACTTCGGCGGCCGCCTGGCGCAATCGGGCGCGGACATCACCTTCCTGGTGCGACCGGCACGCGCAACGCAACTTCATGCGGATGGCCTGGCGTTGCGCAGCCCGCTCGGCGATGCCGACATCCAGGTCGCGCATGTCACGGCTGACGCCCTTCCAGCGCTGGCGCGCGAGCGCCCGTTCGACCTGGTGTTGCTGAGCTGCAAGGCCTACGACCTCGACAGCGCGATGTCGTCGTCGGCGCCGGCCGTTGGCGCCGACACCGCGATCCTGCCGATCCTCAACGGCCTCGCCCATTACCCGCTGCTAGACGCCAGGTTCGGTGCGCAGCGCGTGCTCGGCGGCCTGTGCTTCATCAGCGCGATGAAGGGTGCCAACGGTGAAGTGCTGCACCTTGGTCGCCCGGCATCGATCACCTTCGGAGAGCGCGACGGCGACCCCGACAGCGAGCGCACGGCCGCGTTCGCCCGCCTGTGCGCGGATGCCGGCATCGACCACGTGCGCTCGCAGCGCATCGCCGCCGACCAGTGGGCCAAGTACACGTTCCTGTCGACGTTGGCCGCGGCCACGTGCCTGATGCGCGCCTCCGTCGGCGGCATCGTCGCCGCTGAAGGTGGAGAGGCCTTCATGCGCGCGCTCTACGACGAATGCCTCGCCGTCGCGATGGCCGAAGGCGAGCCGATCGCGGAGTCGGCACAACAATCGGCGCTGACGACGCTGACCCAGGCCGACTCGCCATTGAAGGCCTCGATGCTGCGTGACCTGGAAGCGGGCCAGCCAGTGGAAGCGATGCAGATCGTCGGTGACATGCTGCACCGCGCGCACGCCGCCGGGCAGTCGGCGCCGCTGCTCGCGGCAGCATGGTGCCACTTGCAGGCGTACGAAGCCGGGCGCTAGTCGCAAGCCACGCCGGCGCCATCGGCGTGGCACACGTCCGGCCAGCCATGCTCGCGCCAGTACGCAGCGATCCCGCTGCGCTGCAGGTAGCGCTGGAACGCCGGATCCTGGCGCAACGCGCGCGATTCGGGCTGCCAGAACACCCATTGGTACGAGGCATATCCGGCCTGCTGCACGGCGTCGAGGCCGTCGATGTCACGCGCGTAGTCGCGCACCGGCAGCAGCAGTCGGGTGAAGTCGTACGGCACCTGGCCATGCAGCGGATGCCGTTCCGAGAGCTCGATCGCCGGCGGTACCGCAGGCCATAGCGTCGGGTCACGCAACGCAGCGACGGCGGCCAGTTCCGATGCGCGCCAGGGCAGGTCGGTGGGCAACGCCTCGACGAGCCGTTGCGCGGTGGCGTAGTCGCGGCGCCATACCGCGTTGAAGTAGCTCGCGGTCGCGGCGCGATCGGGCGGGGCCAGCGCGAGGTGCTCGCTAGCCTCGTCGTGGCGGCCCAGCGTATCGAGCAGCCGGCCTCGCCAGAAATGCAGGTCCTGGTCGAAAGGCGCCAGCTTCAGGGCCTCGTCGGTCTCGCGCAGCGCCTGCTGGACGTACCCGAGCGTGGCCAGGCGGTAGGCGTGCCAGCCTCGGCACCAGGTATCGGAAGGTGCCAGCTTGATTGCGAGCTGCGACAGCCGCATGCACTCGCTCCACTGCTGAACCCGGCAGGCCTTCGCCGCGATGACCGCGTGTGCCTCGGGCTGCCGGGGGTCAAGTTGCAGCGCCCTTGTCGCCACCTGCTCGGCTTCGGCGCGGAGCTCATCGCGACCGGGACGCGCCGACAGCGAGCGTCCCCACAGGATCACCGCCAGTCCGCCCTGCGCCCGCGCATAGTCGGGATGCTCGCGGGTCAGTTCGCGCAGTGCGGCTTCCGACGCCTCGGAGCGATCCTCGCCGACGCGCGGCGACGCATTGCGCGCCAGCAGGTAGCGCCGGTACAGCGCGGGATCCTCGCCGGGCCCCGACGATATCGCCGACAGGCCCAGCTGCAGCTCCAGCGCGTTGGCGATCGCGTAGGCGATGCTGCGCTGGACAACGAAGATGTCACGGAATTCGCGGTCGAAGCTCTGCGACCAGACGGTGCGATTGCCGTTGGCCTCGACCAGATGCAGGCTGATGCGCAGTCGCTCGCCGTCCTGGCGCACGCTGCCCTCGAGCAGATGCGTCGCCTTCAGCTGCCTGGCGACCTCGGTCATCGGCAATGCGCCATCGCGGAACTTGAACGACGCGGTGTGCGAGATCACGCGCAGGCCGTCGATGTGGGCCAGCAGCCCGATCATCTCTTCGCTCAGGCCATCGGCGAAGGCCTGGCCTCGCGGGTCCTCGCCGACCGCGCGCATCGGCAGCACGGCCAGTACCGGCGATGCCACGGCCGTGCCCGTGGGACGTGGCCATAACCAGGCGGCCAGGGCCAACGCGACGAGCACGCTCGCCGCGACGGCGTATCGCAGCCAGGGTCGCGGGTGTGGCGCTGTCCGCGTCGGCGCCGCCGGCGTGGCAGCCACGTCACCGTCGGCGCCATTGGCCGGGATTTCCACGCCGCTCGCCGCCGCCTGAACCGGGGCTTCCGCCTCGCCACTTTCCACCTGCGCCGGCAGGTCGAAGCGATAGCCATAGCCGTGCACGGTGTGCAGGTAGCGCGAGCTGTGGGCGTCCTCGCCCAGGGCGTGCCGGACCAGGGTGATGACACGGTTGAGCACGCCGGGAGTGACGTGACGGTGGCCCCAGACCGCGTCGAGGATCTCGTCGCGGCAGAAGACCTGGCCCGGCGAGCCCGCCAGCAGCTCGAGCACGGCGAAGGCCTTGGGCTCGAGCGGTTGCGGCTCGCCCGCGCGCAGCAGGCGCCGGCCTGGCAGGTCCAGGACGATGTCGTCGAAGCGGAGCACTGGGGGAACAGGTCGGGTCATCGCGGCACGTGGAAAACACCCATTTACGGATACGCGGGCCGGTCGTGCACACGGCCTAAGCTTTCCCCAAGGTTTGGCCGCGGGCCCAACACAAGCCTGCGCTTGCCCTCAGCCCGTCCTCAAGACCTGCGGCGGGCACGGCGCGAGTCTGGTCGCGCCGGAATCGACCGGCGTCGCCCGGAGATTCACATGAACACCCGTCTCGCCACGCTGCTGCTGGCCGTCGTCGCATCCTCCGTTGCAGCCCAGTCAGCCGCAGCCCAGTCGACCCCGGACCCGATGGTCCCGACGATCACCATCGACTGCCAGCGCCCGCTGCTGCCCAGTCAGAAGGACATCGCGCGCCTGACCGGCGTCGACAACCTCGGCCAGGCCTATACCGTGCGCACCCGCCTGATGATCGACACCCAGCGCGCCTGCCAGCGCAATGCCGGCATCGTCCAGCTGGTGCTGGCAAACCCGCGGGCCACCAGGCGCCTGGCCAGCCGCTGAGCGACCTCAGCCGGGCAGGCGGAAGAACGCGCGCGCCGTGGCGGTGCTGTTGGCCGCGGCGGTGGCGACGTCCTCGCCGCGATCGCGGGCCAGTTCTTCGACGATATGGGCCAGGTACATCGGCTCGTTGCGACGGTGCGGCGGTGCCGGCCGGATCGTGCGCGGCAGCAGGTACGGCGCGTCGGTCTCGATCATCAGGCGGTTGGCCGGGATCGACTTCACCAGCTCGCGCAGGTGCTGGCCGCGGCGCTCGTCGCAGAGCCAGCCGGTGATGCCGATGTGCCAGTCGCGGTCGAGGTAGTCGAACAGTTCCTCTCGCGTGCCGGTAAAGCAATGCACGACCGCCGGGCCGATGCGGCCGTCGAAGTTGTTCATCATCGCCATGAAGTCGGCGTGCGCATCGCGCTGGTGCAGGAACAGTGGCTTGGCCACGCCGTCGACGGCGTGGTCGACGGCGATCTGCAGCTGTTGCTCGAAAGCCCGGCGCTGCGCAGGTCGCGGCGAGAAATCACGGAAGTAGTCGAGCCCGCACTCGCCCACGGCGACCACTTCGGCGTGCGAGTGCAGTTCGCGCAGCTCCGCATCGCATTCGCTGGTGTACTCGCTGGCGTGGTGGGGGTGCACGCCGGCGGTGGCGAACAGCTCACCGGGATGCTGCTTGGCCAGTTTCAGCGCCAGCGGCGAATGCTCGCGGCTGGCGCCGGTGATCACCATCTGCGCCACCCCGGCTTCGCGCGCACGTGCGAGCACGGCATCGCGGTCGTGGTCGAACGAGTCATGGGTGAGGTTGGCGCCGATGTCGACCAGTTGCATGTCTGAAGGGGCGTTGCGGGGCGGGGCAGTTTAGCAATGCGCACGGGGTGGGGCAGGAGTGTCAAGCGGGAATGTGGAGCGGGAAGGGGGAAGGGGGAACGAAAGGCGACTGGCATTGGCGCCACGTCGCACCAGAAGCCACGCCGGCACAGACGCTGCCGACGCACTCCCTCAACCACGCATTCCCCCTTCCGGCTCCACATTCACGCTCTATCCTTGTGCAGTGAACGAAAAAGCCACTCCAGCACCCACCTTCCCGATCGACGAGCTGCTGCCGCGCATCCGCGACAGCCTGGCCTCGCATCCGCGCCTGGTCCTTGAGGCGCCCCCAGGTGCCGGCAAGACCACGCAGGTGCCGCCGGCGCTGCTCGATGCGCCGTGGCTGGCCGGCCAGAAGATCGTGATGCTGGAGCCGCGCCGCGTGGCCGCGCGTGCCGCCGCCGGTTTCATGGCCCGCCAGCGCGGCGAGCCGGTGGGTGAAACGGTCGGCTACCGCATCCGCTTCGAGAACAAGGTGTCGGCGCGCACGCGCATAGAAGTGGTCACCGAAGGCATCCTGACGAGGATGCTGCAGGACGATCCGATGCTCGAAGGCATCGGCGCGCTGCTGTTCGACGAATTCCACGAGCGCCACCTCGCCGCCGACCTCGGCCTGGCATTGGCGCTGGACGTGCAGTCCGGCCTGCGCGAGGACCTGCGCATCGTGGTGATGTCGGCCACGCTCGATGGCGAACGGCTGGCCGCCTTCCTCGACGCGCCGCGACTGAGCAGCGCCGGACGCAGCTATCCGGTTACCGTCGCGCACTTCCCGGCGCGACGCGAGGAGGCACTCGAGCACCAGGCGCGCCGCGCCGTCGAACAGGCGCTGACGCAGCATCCCGGTGACGTGCTGGTGTTCCTGCCCGGGCAGCGCGAGATCGCCAGGGTGCAGGCGGCGCTGGAGGCGTGTGCGTCGTCGGCGAGCGCCGATGTGCTGACCCTGCACGGCGAGCTCCCGGTGGAGCAGCAGTCGCGCGTGCTCCAGCCCGATCCGGACGGGCACCGTCGCGTCGTGCTCGCCACCAATGTGGCCGAATCCAGCGTGACGCTGCCCGCAGTGCGCGTGGTGATCGACAGCGGCCAGGCGCGCGAACCCCGATACGACCCCAACAGCGGCTTCGCCCGGCTCGACGTGGTCACCATCGCCCAGGCCTCCGCCGACCAGCGCGCCGGCCGCGCCGGTCGCGTCGCCGAAGGCTGGGCGTACCGGCTGTGGCCCGAGTCGCAGCGCCTCGAGCCGCAGCGCCGGGCAGAAATCGGGCAGGTCGAACTGGCCGGCCTGGCGCTGGAGCTGGCGGCGTGGGGCGATGCCAACCTGCGCTTCGTCGATGCGCCGCCGGGTGGTGCGCTGGCGGCTGCGCGCGAACTGCTGCAACGCCTGGGTGCGCTCGACGGCGCCGCGATCACGCCGCTGGGCCGGCGCATGCTCGCACTGGGTACGCACCCGCGCCTGGCAGCGATGCTGCTGGCACCAACGCAGGCAAGCGAGCGCGCGCTGGCCTGCGACCTGGCCGCGCTGATCGAGGCGCGTGATCCTTTGCGCTCGCGCAGCGACGCGGTGGCCGAACGCTGGCAGGCGCTGGCGGCATTCCGCGCCGGTCGCGTCGGCGGCGACGCCTCGCGCTCGGCGCTTGCCGCGATCGACCAGGCTGCGAAGCAATGGCGCCGGCGCCTGCGAGTCGATGCATCGCCGCCGGCTTCCGCGCCGCCGCATCTGCTCGGCGATCTGCTGCTGCATGCGTTCCCTGATCGAATTGCGCGCCAGCATCCGAGCGATCCTTACCGTTATCAGCTGGCCAACGGCCGCAGCGCCAAACTGTTCGATGACAGCGCGCTGTATGGCGAGCCATGGATCGCGATCAGCGAGCTGCGCGATGACCCGCGCGATGCGCGTGTGATGCGCGCAGCACCGCTCGACGAGCAACGCCTGCGCAATGAATTCCCCAAGCGCTTCGTCAGCGAGGACCGCGTCGTCTGGGACAGCGCATTGCGCGGAATAGCCGCCGTACGCGAGCAACGCTTCGACCGGATCGTCATCGACAGCCGGCCGCTGGCGAAGCCCGACCCGTCGCGCTACGCCGATGCGCTGGTCGACGCCGTGCGCCAGCTCGGCCTGCAGGCGCTGCCGTGGACGCCGTCGGTGTCGCAATGGCGCGCACGCGTGCGCTGCCTGCGCGCCTGGCTGCCCGAACTCCAACTGCCCGACCTGTCGGACGATGCGCTGATGGCGACGGTGGAGCAGTGGCTCAAGCCCGTGCTCAGCGGCAAGACCCGTCTGGATGCGCTGTCGGAGCAGGAACTGGGCGAGGCGCTGCGATCGCAGCTCGACTGGTCGCTGCGGCAGAAGATCGACGCGCTGGCGCCGACGCGGATGGCGGTGCCGTCGGGCATGGAGCGATCGATCGAGTACGCCTTTGACGATGCCGCCGACACGCCGGTGGCGCCGGTGCTGGCAGTGAAGCTGCAGGAACTGTTCGGCCTGGCCGACACGCCGCGCATCGCCGAAGGCCGCGTGCCGCTGACGCTGCACCTGCTCTCGCCGGGCGGCAAGCCGCTGCAGATCACCCAGGACCTGCGCGGCTTCTGGGACCGCACGTATCCGGAAGTGAAGAAGGAAATGAAAGGTCGCTACCCGCGCCATCCCTGGCCCGACGACCCGTGGACCGCGGCCGCCACCCACCGCGCCAAGCCCCGCGGCACGTGATCTGTGGGAGCGAGCTTGCTCGCGACTTGCCGGGCAGAGGCTGCACACTGTTCGCGAGCAAGCTCGCTCCTACAGCCAGACCGCATTCCAGTAGGGGTAGTCGCGGACGCGGGTGACCAGTCCTGCGCGAACCGGATTGGCGACGATGTACCTGGCACAGCCCACGAGGCTATCTTCGTGACGCAGTGCGCGATCGTGGTACCCCGCCTGCCAGACGCGACCGCGCCGAGCTGTTGCTTCGTTTGTTGCGCGTGCGGTGACGGACTTGACGCGTTGCATCACTGACGACAGCGCCCGGGACTGTCCCAACTGCACCAATGCGTGCCAGTGGTCGGGCATCAATACCCAGGCAAGGTTGACCGCATCGTTCCAGATGTCCGCGCTATGCAGCATGCGGCTCACGTCCTGGGCAGCACGGGTGTTACAGAAGCGTCGCTCGCGGCGCTGGCAGGCAACGGTTACCAGATAGATCTGCCCGCAGAGCGACGTCCGGCCCTTTCGCAAGGCACGGCTTCCCGGATTCGAAAGGATCTGCATCGGCTGATCGTGCCGCCGCGCCGCGCCGATCCGAATCAGGCATCTGAGGCTGCAAGCGTAGGAGCGAGCTTGCTCGCGATCTCGTGCGTATCGGCCACCCGGAGGCCTTTCGCGAGCAAGCTCGCTCCTACGTGGCGATGCGGGCGCGGGCTACACTGGCGGCATGACGTCACCGCTCGACGATCCGGGGTTCCTGCCCTTCAAGCTCGACCTGGTCGGGCGGCGCGTGCTGTGGCTGCGCCTGGATGCGGCGCAGCGACGCGAAGCGGCGTTCCTCGACGATCGCGCGCTGCCGGCCAACGCCGAGGGCGGCTGGATGCCGCTCGATGCCGTGCTCGCCCGCGACGGCGATGCCAGCAAGCCGGCCGATGCGATTTTCCATATCGGCCATTGCGGCTCGACGCTGCTCAGCCGCCTGCTCGACAGCTGGCCGCAGGTGCAGGGACTGCGCGAGCCGTTGCCGTTGCGCACGCTGGCCGAGGCCTGGCCCGGGCTGCAGACACCGCAGTCGCGCCTGTCCGCCGCGCAGGCATCGCAGTTGCTGCAAATCCTGTGGTCGCGCTGGTCGCAAGCGCTGCCGCCGCAGACCCGCAGCGTGGTCAAGGCGACCAGCAGCTGCAACGGCCTGATCGCCCCGCTGCTTGCACTGCATCCGACCATGCACGCAGTGCTGCTCGACATGCCACTGCGTCCTTACCTGGCCACGCTGCTCAAGTCGCCGGCGTCGGTGCTGGACGCGGCCAATGCCGCCGGTGAGCGCCTGCACGACCTGAACGCACGCGGCTACGCCGATGGAATAGAACTGCATGCACTGAGCCTGCCGCAGCAATGCGCGATGGGCTGGCTGGCCGAGCGGATCCGCTTCGACGCCATCGCCAACGGTGACGATGCGGCGCGCGTGATGCGCGTGGATTTCGACGCGCTGCTGCTGCAACCGCGCGAGCAGCTGCAACGCGTGGCCGAACACCTTGCCATCGATCCGCAAGGTGTCGACCAGGCGATGGGCTCACCGGCCTGGGGTCGATACTCGAAGGCGCAGGCGCACGATTACAGCCGTGACGATCGTGCCCACGACCTGGCGCTGGCGATGCAGCGGCACGGCGCCGAAATCGCCGAAGGCGAGGCGTGGGTGGAAGCGCTGCTGCTGCAGCATCCGCAACTGCGCGACGTTGCCGTCGCCTAACCGGTCAGGTGTCGGCCCACATCCGGAACAGATTCGTCCGCAGCGATTCCAGCAGCACCTGCAGGCGCTGGCGATCGCCACCGCTGGCGGCCAGTGCGCGTGCTTCCTCCAGCTGCACCAGCAGTTCGCGCTGGCCGCTGTCGGCGACCCAGCTCTGCAGCCAGGTGATCGCTGCCAGGCGCACGCCGCGCGTGACCGGCGTGACGCGATGGATGGTGGTGGACGGATACAGGATCGCGCTGCCGGGCTCGAGCTTGTAGGACAGCTCCTGTGCGCCGAGCTGGATGGTCAGTTCGCCGCCGTCGTAGTCGCCCGGCTCATTGAGGAACACCGTGCACGACAGGTCGCTGCGCATCGGCGGCGTCGACGGGAACAATGCCTCGTCGACATGCCAGCCGTAGTTCATGCCCGGCTCGTAGCGCACGACCGTGGTGCGCGCCATCGTCCGCGGCTGCGCGAACACGCGCAGCTCCGGATAACGCATCAGTGCATCGCGGGCGATCTGGGCGATGCGGGCGTTGGCCGGGTCTTCCTGCGGCGCCTGCAAATTCTGCTTCACCGACGAGTCGGGATTGGTGACGCGGCCGTCGCCGAAGCGCACCTGCGGCAACAACTCGCGCACCGCCTGCAGTTCGGCGGCGGAGAGCACGTTGGGCAACACTCGGATCATGGCGGACCGCGCTGGTGCGAATGAGGCAAAGGCCATGATCGGCATTCAGCCACGAGCCGGCAACCACGCGTTCCGCTCACGCCGCTTCAACGAACCGGCGTGGACACTGCACCCCTGTCACCGTTTCCCCGGGTTATCCACGATGAGCAAGCTCTCCGACCTGCCCGAACGCGCCCTGGAACTGGCTTCCGCGGTCAGCGACAACATCCGCCATGCCGTGCCCGGCGTCACCCACCAGGCGGGCAAGTGGCTCGAAACCGGTGCCAAGCTGGGCGTGGTCAAGAGCGGGGTGACGGTGGCGGGCAAGTTCGCGCGCCGCAACCCGGTGCTGATCGCCGCTGCCGTCGCCGGCGCCGGCCTGCTCTGGTATGCGGCCAAGCGGCGCGCCCGCCAGGCCGAGAATGGCGAGGCGATCGAAGGTTCCTCGCGCCGGGTCGAGGCGCAGCGCACGACGAAGCGGCCTGCCGCGCGCCGCACCCGCCGCGTCGAAAGCCCGTAGCAGCGAGCCTGCTCGCGATCCATTGCCGGGCATTACCTGTTGGAGGTCGCGAGCAAACTCGCTCCTACAAGGTGATCGGTGCGGCTTCCGGCAACTCGATGATGAAGCGCGAGCCGCCGTGGCGGCGCGGCTCGTACCAGAGCTGGCCGCCGGCATTGGCGATGATGCGCTTGGCCAGCGACAGGCCCAGGCCGTTGGACAGGCCATCGGCATCGGTGCCTTCGTGCAGCCGCACGAACGGTTTGAAGAGCTCGCGCTGGCGGTCGGCCGGAATGCCCGGGCCGCGGTCGGCGACGATCAGCTGCCAGTAGCCCGGCGCGCCGCTGCGCGCGGTCAGCAGCAGCTCGCAGTCGGGCGCGTATTTCATCGCATTGGTCACCAGGTTCTCGCTGACCTGGCGCAGCACGCGCGGGTGGATCGCGACCTCGGCGCGGCCGGCCGGCGGTCGCAGGTCGATGCGGATGCCGCGGGCTTCCAGCTGGATCTCGTAGCGCTGCAGCAGCCATTCCAGCGTCTCGCCGACATCGGCGCGCTCGGCGGGAAACTCCTGCTTGAGCCGCCCGGCCTGGCTTTCCAGGTAATGGCGGATATAGCCCAGGGCGTCGTCGGCGCTCTCGTGGATCATCTGCAGGTAGCGCGGCACCCGTTCGGGCTTGCACACGCCACTGCGTAGCAGCTCGCCGGCGAACAGCACGCTGCTGAGGGGATTCTTCAGGTCGTGGGCGACCAGGTTGACCAGTTCCTCGCGCTCGCGGGCGACGCGCTCGAGGCGGTCGCGGGTCAGCTTCAGGCCGACGTGGGCGTTGACCCGGGCCAGCAGCTCCTCGGGAAGGAAGGGCTTGGTGACGTAATCGACCACGCCGGCGTCGAAGGCGCGCAGCAGCAGGTCGCGGTCGTGGGCGGCGGTGACGAAGACCACCGGCACCTGCAACGGGCCCAGATCGTGCAGCGAAGCCAGCACGTCGAAGCCGTCCATGCCGGGCATCATCATGTCGAGCAGGATCAGGTCGGGCGGCGTTTCGACGTAGCGCTGAAGCGCTTCCTCGCCGCTGCCAGCCGTGATCACCTCGTAGCCCTGACGGACGAGGAGGGTTCCGACCACGCGCAGGTTCACGTTCTGGTCGTCAACGACCAGGATACGTCCCGATGTGTTCGGGCCTGCGTTGCTTGTTGCCATGGCCATGCGTCCGTGTCCCCGTGGCGGCGACGTCCCCTCTCGCGCCGCGGCAGCATCGGCCCAGACGTTAGCAGAAACCCGCCTGATTGCGTGCATTTGACACCCCATCGCCCGCAATCCAGTGCCGGCATCGGTCGACATCCGGTCATGATCCGCAACACGGCGTTGCGGGATGCGTCTGCCCCAACGACCACAACGCGCCGCATCATGTACCACCCTACTCCTGCCGCGACCCCCCAATGCGCCAGTCCCTCCGCCCGCCCGGCCGTTCGTCGCTGCAGGTCGCCCCGCCGGGCCTGGTCCTCGGATGAGCCGTCCCGCTGACGCCGCGGCCCCACGACCCGGCCGCGCGCCGCGCCCGCCGGGTCGGCTTCACCCTGGCCGCGGTCGGCGCGGTGCTGTTCTCGGCCAAGGCCATCCTGGCCAAGTTCCAGTACCGCTACGGCATCGACGCGCTCGACGTGCTCGCGCTGCGGATGCTGATGTCGCTGCCCCTGTTCGTGATCCTCGGCATCCACGAATCGCGGCGGCCCGGTCGGATGGCGATGAGCCGCCGCGACTTCGGCCTGATCCTGATCCTGGGCGTGCTCGGCTACTACCTCTCCAGCCTGTTCGACTTCTGGGGACTGGAATACGTGCCGGTGTCGCTGGAGCGGCTGATCCTGTTCCTCAACCCGACCTTCGTGCTGCTGATCGGCGTGTTCGCCTTCGGCCGCAAGGTCGCGCGCAAGGAATGGATCGCCCTGGCCGTCAGCTACGCCGGCGTCGCCCTGGTGTTCGTCGAGAACATGCGCGTGCAGGGTGAGCACGTGCTGTTCGGCAGCGGCCTGGTGCTGCTGGCCGCGCTGAGCTACGCGCTGTACCTGGCGATGTCGGGCCAGCTGATCCAGCGCATCGGTTCGCTGCGGCTGGTGGCGTATGCGATGTGCGTGTCGACCGCGGCGACGGTGATCCACTACCTGCTGCTGCGCGATCCGCTGCATCTGCTGCAACTGCCCACGAATGTCTATTGGCTGGCGCTGGTCAACGCGATCTTCTGCACGTTCCTGCCGGTGACCTTCACCATGGGCGCGGTGGCGCGACTTGGGGCCGGATCGGCGGCGCAGATGTCGGTGATCGGGCCGGTTTCGCTGGTGTTCCTCGGCGCCTGGCTGCTCGGCGAGCCGATCACGGCGGTGCAGCTGATCGGCACCGCGGTGGTGCTCAGTGGCGTACTGCTGTTGACGCGCCCCGGAGCGAACTCGGTGCCGGTGGCGAACTTTCCCGCCGATACCGATCCGCGCGAAGAGACGCGGGGCTGAGCGCTCCTACAGTTCGCGCCACTGGCCGGGCGGCAGATCGCCGAGGAGATAAGGCCCGATCGCCACACGCACCAGGCGCAACGTCGGCAAACCGACCGCGGCGGTCATGCGCCGCACCTGGCGGTTGCGGCCTTCGCTGATCGTGATCTCCAGCCAGGCATCGGGCACCGTCTTGCGAAAGCGCACCGGCGGATCGCGCGGCCACAGCGACGGCGTCTCGATGCGCCGCGCCTGTGCCGGTCGCGTCGGGCCGTCGTTGAGGACGACACCGCGCGCAAGCATCGCGACCTGTTCGTCCGTCGGATCGCCTTCAACCTGCACCCGGTAGGTCTTGGGCTGCTTGTGGCGCGGATCGGTCAGGCGATGCGCAAGCCCGCCGTCATCGGTGAGCAGCAGCAGGCCTTCGCTGTCGTGGTCGAGGCGGCCGGCGGCATAGACCTGCGGCGGCAGGCCGAAACCCGCCAACGTCGGTCGTGGCGGGGTGCTGCGGTCGGTGAACTGGCACAGCACGCCATAGGGCTTGTTGAAAGCGATGAGCATGGTTGGGATGAAGCGGGAATGAGGAGCGGGAATAGGGAAGCGGGAACTAATCGCAACCGGAGGCCGGGGAATGGCGGCGTCGACACGCCGTCGTTCCCCATTCCCCATTCCCGCTTCTCACTCCCGCCCTGGCCTCACCGCGCCTTGCGGAACCGCAGCGTCATCCGGTCGCTTTCACCGATTGCCTTGTACTTGGCGTCATCGGCGGCGTCGTGGCGGTTGACCGGCGGCAGCGTCCAGACACCGTTCGGATGGTCGGTGGTGTCCTCGGCGTTGGCGTTGACCTCGCTCTTTTCCTCGAGAACGAAACCGGCGCCCTGGGCCAGCTGGATCACCAGCGCTTCGGTCAGGTAGCCCGACTTCTTCTGCGCATCCAGGCTCGCATCAGGTTTGGCGCGATGGTCGACCACGCCGAGCGTGCCGCCCGGCTTGAGGACATCGTGGAAGGCCTTGAAGTAAGCCTCGGCATTGCCGTCGCTGACCCAGTTGTGGGCGTTGCGGAAGGTCAGCACGGTGTCGGCCGAACCGGCCGGGCCGAAGTTCGGCGCCTTGGGATCGAACACGCGCACTTCCGGCGTGCCGTAGACGGCGGCGTTGCCGGCGAACTTCCCGCGCAGGGTCTTGTTGAGGTCGTAGCGGTACTTGGGCTGGCCGGGGATCGCGTCGTCCCACACCGCGGCGACATAGTGGCCACCGTTCTTCAGATACGGCGCGAGGATCTCCGAATACCAGCCGCCGCCCGGAGTGATCTCGATGACGGTCTGCTGCGGCGCTACACCGAAGAAGGCCAGGGTCTCGCGCGGGTGGCGATACTGATCGCGCACGACATTGCGCGGGTCGCGGTTGCTGCCGGCGAGGGCGGCATCGAGGGCGGCGCTGTTGTCCGGCTTGGCGCTCGCGCCAGCGGCGGCGGCCGCTTCGGCGGTGGAGTCGTGCGCGCCGCTGGCGCAGCCGGCAAGTGCAACGGACATCAGGCTGGACAGCAGGACGACGGGCAGCGTGCGTTTCATGCGGAGGGCTCCAGGCCTTGGCTCGGTACGGGGGCGCCAGCCTAACCCCAAGCGCAGGCGGCGGCCATCACCCGGCCTTGCGACGCCTGGTGGCCGGGGGCGTCTTCGGCTTCTTGACCACCTTCGTCGCCTTGCGTGCAACGCCGGCATGGCGTGGCGGTATCGCTTCGGCTGCCTCGTAGACCTGCGCTTCCTCCAGCAGCCAGTCGCGGAACACGGCCAGTCCGCGGTGCCCGCGCGAACGCGGCGGGAACACCAGGTAATGGGCGAACTCGGCCTTGAAGCGTTCATCGAACAACGTCACCAGGCGTCCGGCCTCGATCAGCGGGCGCGCCAGCGTCATCCGCCCGAGCACGATGCCGAGTCCTTCGACGGCGGCGCGGTGCAGGTTTTCCGAATCGTCGAGGATGGCGACGAAGCGCTCCGGCGGCGTGCCGCCGAACTCGGCGAACCATTCGCTCCAGCGACCGCCGGGCGCGCCGAGCAACGGAAAGCTGCCGAGCGTCTCCAGCGTCGGGTAGCCCAGGCGTTCGAGCAGCGCCGGGCTCGCGGTCGGCGTCACCCAGTCGTCGAACAGGTGCACCGCCTCCAGTCCCGGCCACTTGCCCGGGCCGAAGCGAAGACCGGCGTCGATCGCGGTATCGCGGGCGAAGTCGACCACGCCGATGTTCGACTGCAGGCTGATCTCCAGTTGCGGATGCGCGGCGAGGAAGCGCGGCAGGCGCGGCACCAGCCAGCTCGACGCGAACGATGGCATCAGCGTGATCGTCAACGAGTCGTCGCGGCAAGCGCGCGGCTGCAGCGCACGCTCGATCGCGTCGAGGTGCGGCGCGATGCGTTCGTACAACGCCTGGCCGTCGTCGGTCAGGCGCACGCCGCGTGCGCCGCGCACGAACAGGCGCCGGCCGAGCCGCTCTTCGATGGCGCGGATCTGATGACTCAGGGCGCTGACCGTGAGGTGCATCGACTCGGCCGCGCGGGTGAGGTTGCCCATGCGCGCGGCGGCGGCGAATCCGATCAGGGCCTGCAGGGGCGGACGACTCATGGACGGTTTCCAGTGCCGGTTGTCATGCCAAGACTTGAGCGGAACTCAATCCTTGGTTGCAAAACTGTCGCTTTTCCTTCGAAACCTGCGGGCCTATCTTGCATCCTGTTCAAGGAAGTTGTCCACGCCAGGCAGGCAGGATCAATCCGGGAGTCCGTCATGAACATCTTCACCAATCTGTCGTTCCTGCAAGCCAATCAACCCGATCCGCGCCCCTTCGACGAGGACGACGACCGTTACTCGCACGGCTACGGCAACCGCGCCGCATCGGAGAAGTACTTCGCTCCGCTGGGCCATGCGCGCGCTGCCCGCGGCACGGAGGAGACGCGTTCCACGCCCGACTTCGATGCCTGCGCCGTTGGCTGCTGTGCCTGAACAGCCCGATTGGAAGCGCGGAACAAAACGGCAACACACGCGAAGGCGCGATGTAACCGCCGACCGCTAGCCTGGACACGAAGTCGAGAAGGCGCCATGGACGGTGCCAGGGCTCGGCTACTCCCTCCCCCACGGAGTAATGCCATGCAGTTGTTCAAGAACGAGTCCTTGCGCGACATCGCTGCCATCGGCAATGAGATGACCTTCGGCACGCCGTTGTACGGCCTGCGTTACGCCCGCCACCCCAACCAGCCGCGCGCTTTCGCCCTATCGGACGCAGGTCTGGACGGCGACGGGATCGACCCGGCGGCGTTCGCCCGCGCGATCGAGGCGGAGCCGCCGCTGGTCTACCCGCCGCTGCATCTGATGCGCTTCTGAGTCCGCGCCGAAATCCGCGCCGTCATGCCCATCAGTGCGGGCATGACGGCCTGCAGGCAGGGCGCGGCGAGTGGCATCATCGACGCATGCAAGGCGTCCCCCTCCAGTTCGAGCATCCGCAGGACGTGGCGCAGTTCCGCCGGCCGGCACACCGCCCCGGCATCGAGCTGTATCGCGCGCACATCGTCCGCCACGCCTTCGAGCCGCACACGCACGAAGCCTTTGGCCTGGGTGCGATCGAGTCCGGCGTCGAACGCTTCCGCTATCACGGCAGTGAGCACCTGGCGCCGGCGGATTCGCTGGTACTGATGAATCCCGATGCGCTGCATACCGGTCGCGCCGAAACCGACGGCGGCTGGCGCTACCGCATGGCCTACATCGATCCGGACGTGGTGGAGTCCGTGACCGGCGAGCGCGGCTGGTGGTTCGCCGATGCCGTCGCCCACGATCCTGCGAGCGCGAAGCAAGTGACGGCATTGCTCGACGGGCTGTGGTGGGCGCGCGAACCACTGGCGTTCGACAGTCTGTTGTCGCAGCTGCTCGACACATTCGCCCGCCAGGCGCGGCGCCCACCGGTTGCACGCCAGGCCGAGCCGCGCTTCGCACCGGTCATCGATTACCTGCGTGCAAATCTCGACCAAGCGATGACGCTGGAAGAACTGGCCAGCGTCGCGGGACTGAGCCCGTTCCATTTCCTGCGCAGCTTCCGCGCGGTCCACCACGCCACGCCGCAACAGATGCTGATGGCATTGCGCCTGTTCGAAGCCAAGCGTCTGCTGGCGTGCGGTCAAGCCCCCGCACGCGTGGCTGCCAGCGTCGGCCTGAGCGACCAGGCCCACCTCACGCGTGCTTTCGCCGCCCGTTACGGCGTGACGCCGGCGCGCTACCGCCGGCAGCTGCACCCGACCTGAGGGTATGCATCCTCAACCGGCGCGGCGCTCGCTCGGCGCCGCAGCGCTGGCAGGCTCCAGCCCAGGTTCATTCCGGCGGCCGCCAGCAGGATCGCGAGTGCACCGACGATCTGCAGGCCATCGAGGTGGCGATCGAACGCGATCCTGTCCACGACGATCGCCACCACCGGGTAGACGAACGACAGCGATGCCTGCAGGTGCGTGGGCAATTTCTGGATCGCGCTGTACATCAGTATGTAGACCAGGCCCGTGTGCACGACGCCGACCACCGCCAGCAGGCTCCACGCGCGGGCACCGGTGGGAAGTCCGACCGCGAACTGCAGCGGCGCAAGCATCGCCGTGCCGACGAGCACGTGGATGAGCGCGATCAGGTGCGGCGGCGTTCCGGCGAGCTTCCTGGCCAGGATCGCGGCAATCGCCCAGAAGAAAGCGGCGGCCAGTGCCATGGCGATGCCAAGCAGGTATCGCGTGTCGAAGGCACCGGGTCCGGGCTTTGCCTGCACCACCAGTACGAGTCCGGCGAACGCAACGATCAGCCAGAACAACTTGCTTGCGGTCAGGCGCTCGGACAGGAACAGGGCACCGAACAGGACCAGCAGGAACGGCTGCGTGTTGTAGACCGCCGTCGCCATCGAGATCGAGGCGCGCGAGAACGCGGCAAACAGCAGCAGCCAGTTCAACACGATGGCGACACCGCCCAGTCCCGCCAGCAACAGCACGCGCCGCGATGGCAGCGGCCGCAGATGACCGAGCGCAAGGCAGATCGCGAGCAGCGTCAGCGCCCCGAGCGCGCAGCGCCAGAACACCACGCCCAGGGTCGGCACACCCGACTCCACGACGAACCATCCAATCGTGCCGAGGATGGCCATCGAGGCTGTCATCTCGGTCGTGCCCCGCCACTTGTTCTCCATGGTCCGCGCCTCACGTGCTGTATCAGAGGCGCACAGAATGGCCCTGCGCGTTGGGCAAAACTATGGATTCCCGAAGGTGATGACAGCTCGTCGCCTCACAATCGAAAGCCATGCGCGGCGTTGGCTTTCGAGGCAGCGAGGGGCGTACTAAGCCCCGAACGGTGGAAGGCGCCGCCTGATCGGCTGGGATTTCACGATCGCAGTGCTCGTTTCAGCCTTGTCGGCGATCCGGTCAAGCACCTGGTCCAGGGCTTCGATGCTGCGAACAAACAGGCGCGCGATGTAACAGTCATCGCCGGTGACCTTGTCGCATTCGACGAACTCGGGAATCTGCGTGATGAGTTCCTGGACGAGATGGAGCTTGCCCGGCATCGGCCGGATGCGGACGATCGCCTGCAGCGAGTAACCCATTGCCGCCGGATCGAGTTCGACAGTGAAGGCGCGTATCACGCCGCGTTCCTCCAGGCGTCGCACGCGCTCGGCGGCGGCCGGCGCGGAAAGTCCGATCTCGCCGGCGAGGTCCTTCATGGAGATCCGGGCGTTCCCGCACAGGATCGCCAGGATCTGCTTGTCTACCGAATCCATTGCATTCATGGCTGGAGCGTCGCTGGTGCGCAGTCGGCGACACGTTACCACTGGCCCCGACGGCAGGCGTCGCCACCGCAATCTGGTTCAAGACAGCAAGCTCCACACCGCGCAAGCTGCACCCATGTGGATCGGAACCCTCTACGCGCTAGCTGCCGGCCTGATGTGGGGCCTGGTCTTCGTCGGCCCGCTGTTGTTGCCGGAGTATCCGGCGGCGCTGCAGTCGGTTGGGCGCTATCTCGCCTTCGGCCTGATCGCGCTGCCGCTGGCGTGGATGGACCGCGCCGCGTTGCGACGGCTAACGCGCAGCGACTGGCGCGAAGCGGTGAAACTGGCCGTCATCGGCAACCTCATCTATTACCTGTGCCTGGCCAGCGCCATCCAGCTCGCCGGTGCACCGCTGCCGACGATGATCATCGGCACCTTGCCGGTGGTGATCGCGATCAGCGCCAACCTGCGCGACCGCCGCCGTGATGGCCGCCTGCCATGGCGCGCGCTGTTGCCGTCGCTGTTGCTGATCGCCGCCGGCATCGGCTGCGTCAACCACGTCGAACTGCAGGCACTGCGCGCCGATCCCGACGCCGATCCGCTTCGCTATGCCCAGGGCGCGCTGCTCGCGATCGTCGCCGTGGCCTGCTGGACGTGGTACCCGCTGCGCAATGCCGACTGGCTGCGCGCCCATCCGGACCGCAGCCCGCGCACCTGGGCGACGGCGCAGGGCGTGGCGACGCTGCCGCTGGCCGCGGCGGGCTATGGCCTGCTGTGGGTAGGCATGGCTCTGGCCGGCGCCGAATTCGCGATGCCGTTCGGTCCGCGGCCGTGGTTCTTCATCGGCCTGATGGCGGCCATCGGCCTGTTCGCTTCCTGGCTGGGCACGACCTGCTGGAACGAAGCCAGCCAGCGCCTGCCGACTGCGCTGGCGGGGCAGTTGATCGTGTTCGAGACCCTGGCGGCGCTGGCGTACGCCTTCGCGCTGCGCGGCCGGATGCCGGGCGCACTGACGCTGCTGGGCATCGCTCTGTTGATCGCCGGCGTGATGTGGGCGGTGCGCATCCGCCCGGAGCCGGTGGTCGTCGAGGCGCACGCGTCCTGACCACGTGAATGCGGGGCGGTTCCGTCGTCACGCCCAAGCCGCTACGATCCGGGCGTGGCGGAATATGGGATGCGCCACGCAACGGGGAAGCGCATGTCGCCAAGAGTCCTGATCGTCACGTTGTCGTTGGCCCTGGGCGCGGTCAGCGGCGCCTTCGGCTATTCGCTGATCGTCGCCAAGCGTGAACCGGCCAAGCTGGCCGCCGCACGCGCCGAAGGCCGGGCCGAAGGGCGCGCCGACGCCGAGAAGGCGGTCAGCGACGAACTGGCCGCGCTCAAGCCGGTCGTGTTCGGCAAGGCGGCCGATGCCGATTCGAAGGTGGGCGGCGTGCAGTTCGGTTACGAGTACGTCAAGCCGAAGAACCCGGCGCTGGAGGAGTACTACAAGCTCGCCCACGACGGCGACCTGCTGCACAAGATGCCGGAAGTGCATGCCATCGACGGCATGCTGATGCTGCCGCGGCAGATCAACTACATCACCGCCGAGTGTGGCGAACCCAACGCGTTCTACACGCCCGAGCGCGGCGAAGTGGTCATGTGCTACGAGACCATGAAGGTGCTGCTCGAGCGTGGCCGCGAAATGGCTGCGCAGAACAAGCTCGGCGACGATTACGCGCAGCGTTACCTGGATGCCAACTTCCGCTTCATCATCCTGCACGAGACCGGCCACGCCCTGATCAACATGCTGCAGATCCCGATCACCGGGCGCGAGGAGGACGCGGTCGACCAGCTCGCCACCACGCTGATGCTGCGCTTCGCCGGCCTGGACGAGTCCACCACGGTGGTGACCGAGAACCTGCGCATGGCGTCGAACTGGTTCCTGGCGCGCAGCACCGGTGAATACAACCTCGATGCCTACGCCGACCAGCACGCGCTGGGCGAGCAGCGCTACTTCAACCTGCAGTGCCTGCTGTACGGCAGCGATCCGGCGCGTTACCTTAGCATCGTCACCGATGGTGACCTGCCGGAAGCGCGCGCGAAGGGTTGTCCGGAAGAGGCACGACGCATCAGCCAGTCGTGGCTACGCCTGCTGCTGCCCTACGTGGCGCCGAAGTTCGAGATGACGGAAGAGAAGGCGAACCGATTGTTCCGGCAGCGTGAGCAGGAACGGGACCGGAACGCGTCGTTGCCGTACGTGCGCCCGGCGACGTCGCAATAACGGCGGCTTCGCCGCTTACCCCTCTTCCGGCCCTGCGGGCCACCTTCTCCCACAAGGGGAGAAGGAAGTGCGATATCCCTCTCCCCTTGTGGGAGAGGGACAGGCCGCAAAGCGGCCAGGGAGAGGGGGCGCTTACAGCGCCGCCACCGCCGCATTGAACGTCTCGCTCGGGCGCATCGCCTTCGACATCAGCGCGACATCCGGGTGGTAGTAGCCGCCGATCTCCACCGGCTTGCCCTGCACCGCGGCGAGTTCCTCGACGATCTTCGTCTCGTTGCTCTCCAGCGCGGCGGCGAGCTTGGCGAAGCGCGCCTTCAGGCCGGCATCGGCATCCTGCGCGGCCAGTGCCTGCGCCCAGTACATCGCCAGGTAGAAATGGCTGCCGCGGTTGTCGATGCCGCCGACCTTGCGCGAGGGCGACTTGTCGTTGTCGAGGAACTTGCCGTTGGCGGCATCGAGGGCATCGGCGAGCACGCGCGCGCGCGGGTCGCCATGGCGCTCGGCCATGTGTTCGATCGAGGCGGCCAGCGCCAGGAACTCGCCGAGCGAATCCCAGCGCAGGTAGTCCTCTTCGACGAACTGCTGCACGTGCTTGGGTGCCGAGCCGCCGGCGCCGGTCTCGAACAGGCCACCGCCGGCCATCAGCGGCACGATCGACAGCATCTTGGCGCTGGTGCCCAGCTCCATGATCGGGAACAGGTCAGTCAGGTAGTCACGCAGCACGTTGCCGGTCACCGAGATCGTGTCCTGGCCCTTGCGGATGCGCTCGAGCGACAGCTTCATCGCCTCGACCGGGGCGAGGATGCGGATGTCCAGGCCGCTGGTGTCGTGATCCTTGAGGTAACGCTCGACCTTGGCGATCACGTTGGCGTCGTGCGCGCGCTTGGGATCGAGCCAGAACACCGCCGGGGTGTGGCTCAGGCGCGCGCGGTTGACGGCGAGCTTGACCCAGTCCTGGATCGGCGCGTCCTTGGTCTGGCACATGCGCCAGATGTCGCCGGCTTCCACCGCGTGCTCCATCAGCACGTTGCCGGCCTCGTCGAGCACGTGCACGGTGCCGTCGGCGGGGATCTGGAAGGTCTTGTCGTGCGAGCCGTATTCCTCGGCCTTCTGCGCCATCAGGCCGACGTTGGGCACGCTGCCCATCGTCGCCGGATCAAACGCGCCGTTGGCCTTGCAGTCGTCGATCACGGCCTGGTAGATGCCGGCGTAGCAGCGATCCGGGATCACCGCCTTGGTGTCCTGCAGCCTGCCGTCGGTGTTCCACATGCAGCCCGAGTCGCGGATCATCGCCGGCATCGAAGCGTCGACGATCACGTCGCTGGGCACGTGCAGGTTGGTGATGCCCTTGTCGGAGTTGACCATCGCCAGCGCCGGGCGGCGAGTGTACTCGATGGCGATGTCGGCCTCGATCGCGGCGGCGACGTCGGCCGGCAGCGACGACAGGCGCGCGTACAGATCGCCGATGCCGTTGTTGGGGTCGAAGCCTGCCTGCTCGAGCTCCTTGCCGTGCTTGGCCAGCACGTCGCGGTAGTAACGCTTGACCACGATGCCGAACATGATCGGGTCGGAGACCTTCATCATCGTCGCCTTCAGGTGCAGCGAGAACAGCACGCCCTGCGCCTTGGCGTCCTCGATCTGCGCATCGACGAAACGCGACAGCGCCGAAGCGCTCATCACCGAAGCGTCGATCAGCTCGCCGGCCTTGACCTTGATGTTGGTCTTTAGCATGTTGCGGCGGCCGTCCTTGCCGACCAGGTCGATGGAGACGGTGCCGGCCTTCTCGATCAGGTACGACTGCTCGCTGCCGTAGAAGTCACCGCCGTCCATGTGGGCGACGTGCGACTTCGATTCGCTGTTCCACTTGCCCATGCGGTGCGGGTGCTTGCGGGCGTAGTTCTTCACCGACAGCGGCGCGCGGCGGTCGGAGTTGCCTTCGCGCAGCACCGGGTTGACCGCGCTGCCCTTGATCTTGTCGTAGCGGGCCTTGATCTCGTTCTCGCGCTCGCCCTGCGGCTCTTCCGGGTAGTCCGGCAGCGCGTAGCCCTGCTGCTGCAGCTCGACGATTGCCGCCTTGAGCTGCGGCACCGAGGCACTGATGTTTGGCAGCTTGATGATGTTCGCGTCCGGCGTGGTCGCCAGTTCGCCCAGTTCGGCCAGGTGGTCGCCGATCTTCTGCTCGTCCTTCAGGAAGTCGGGGAACTGCGACAGGATGCGACTGGCCAGCGAGATGTCGCGCGTCTCGACTTCAATGCCCGCGGTGGCGGTGTACGCGGCGACGATCGGCAGCAGCGACTGCGTGGCCAGGAACGGCGCTTCGTCGGTCAGCGTATAGATGATCTTGGGGGTGTTGGACATGTCGGCGTGACTCGCTTGCGGATGCAGTGTGGTCGGGAGGCCTGGGCAGGCCGGGCAGCACCGGGTGGTTCACGCCGGTGCTTGCCGATGGCGACGCGCGCCCGCAGGCGCGCAACCGTCGCATTGTCGCGGTTTAGACGGGGCGGGCAAAGCGCCGGGGCGCAACGGTGTGGGTCAGGTGTATCCATACGCGACCGTGCTGAACCCTCCGACCCGGTAGGAGCGAGCTTGCTCGCGGCCGGCGGGTCAGCCAGGACGGCTTCGCGAGCAAGCTCGCTCCTACGCGGCTCCGCAGCACTTCTTGTACTTCTTGCCGCTGCCGCACGGACACGGCTCGTTGCGATCGGGCGTGGCTTCGCGGCGAATGGGTTCCCGCGGGGTCAGCGCCTCGATGCGCTGGTGGTGCAGGTCGGCGAGCATGCCCGGCAGGCTGGCGATGATCTCCAGGCGTTCGCGGTAGCTGACCGGCGTGCCGGGCTGCTCCGGATCCTCGCCGATGACCTCGCCACTGGCGAGGCGGTCGAAGCGCAGGAAGATCTCGTCGATCCACTCGTGCTCGTCCAGCCAGGTGTCCCAGGGGATCTCGCTCAGCTCCACGCCACGGAAGAAGCCGAACGCCCAGTCGCGACCGACGTCGAGGTCGTCCTCCTGTTCCTCTTCCGGGTCCTCGGGCAGCCACAGCAGCGGCGCCAGATGGTCTGGAAGGTCGTCGTCACCGAAGCGCACGCGCTGGCTGACCATGTTCCAGTGGCCCTGCAGCAGGGCTTCGACGGTCTCGCGCTCCTCGTCGTCCTTCCAGCGCGGCTGCGTGCCCCATACCGGGCCTTGCCACTGCTCGAACGGAATGACTTCCGGGCCAACCGCGAGCGCGGACAGGTAGCCGTCGAGGGCCTCCAGGTTGAAGCCCTTGAAGGGCACCGCGCGCTGCTCCAGCAGCTCGGCCAGTTGTTCGATCTGGGTGTCGTCGAGATAGGCGGGGGCTTTCATCGGGGGAAACTCGCGATCACAGAAACGCGACATGGTAGTCGCATGCGTGTTTTCTCGCCGAGAATGCAGGGTCCCCTTCATCCCGGGCAGCCCGGTTCAGCGTCGCATTCCATGACAGCCACGTGTCCCTGCGGCCTCGGCCGCCCGTATGCCGCCTGCTGCGGGCCGCTGCACGCCGGCGCCATCGCAGAATCCGCCGAAGCACTGATGCGGTCGCGTTACAGCGCCTATGTCCTGGGCGACATCGACTACCTGCTGGCCAGCTGGCATGCCGACACGCGACCCGACCGGCTCGATCTGGGCGACGTCGCGGCAACGCGATGGCTCGGGCTCGAGGTCAGGCGCCATGCAATGACGGGCGCCGACACCGCCATCGTCGAATTCGTCGCCCGCTACAAGTCCGGCGGAGCGCCGGCGGTGCGCCTGCACGAACTCAGCCGCTTCGTGCGCGAGGACGGACGCTGGTTCTACGTCGACGGCGATCACTGACCGACGCGCAAAAAAAGGGGCGCGGCAAAGGACCGCGCCCATGCTTGCCCACCATGAGGTGGGGGAGAGAGAGTGTTGGCGCCTTACTTGACCTCGAACTCGGTGGTCGAACCCGGCGCGCCGTTGACGGTCACTTCGGCCTTGTACTTGCCGGTCGGCCACGGCTTGGCATTGGTGAACTCGAAGTTGGTCGTTTCCGCGCCCGTGGTGTTGAGCGCCTGCTTCATCTCGCCGGCAGTCTGGCCGTCCTGGTAGACCAGGCGGGCGGCGACTTCGGCATTGCTGGCCGTGCCGTCGGTGGCGACCGACACGATGATCTTGTCCTTCGGCGTGAAGGCCATGGTCGGTGCGGCGATCTTCTTGTCGGGGCCCGCGGTCGTGCCGAGGGTGACGCTGGAAACGGCCACGCCTGCCGGTACCGGAGCCGGCATCGGCTCGGCCGGCGCAACCGGCGCGGTCTCGACCGGCGGCGGGGTTACCGCGACGGGTTCTTCTTTCTTCTTGCAGCCCACCACGGCGACCGATGCCAGCAAGGCAACAGCGACGGCGTAGTGCAGGCGATTACGGATCATCATGAGTCGATCTCCTTGGAACTCTGGCGCAAAGGGGAAAGGGGGGAGTGAGGTCAGTCCTGCGGCGGAATCTTCAGCACCTGCCCGGGCTGGATCCTGTCGGGATCGTCCAGCTGGTCACGGTTGGCCTCGAAGATCGCGTTCCACTTGTTCGCACTGCCATAGAACTGCTTGGCGATATGCGACAGGGTGTCGCCCTTGGCGACGGTATAGGTCTGCTCGCCGACTTTTTCGGCGGTGCTGTCGACCGATGCGGACACGCCAGAGAAATCGGCCTTTTCGACCTTCTCGGCGGTGGTGTCGACGTTGGCGCTGACGCCGGAGAAATCGGCTTTCTTGTCCGGTGTGGTCATGGGTGGGCGGCTCCTGCCGGAATGGCGGGAGCACCATGACACGCGCCTTGTTAAGGAAATATGGCGACCGGGTGAGCCTTGTCTCAGTTCACCGGTGCTTGCATGAGCCCGGTCTCATTTCGCTTGCGAAGAGATGAACGAATGCCGTCATTGCCGCTCGTCGCGCCCCGCGGTGGGCTGCTCGCTGCCCGGCGTCGCGCGCCAGGGATTGATGTCCAGGCCACCGCGACGCGTGTAGCGCGCCTCCACCGACAGACGCTGCGGTGAAGCATGCGCGACCAGATCGGAAAAGATGCGTTCGACGCATTGCTCGTGGAACTCGGCGTGGTCGCGGAACGAGACCAGGTAGCGCAGCAGGCCGGCGCGATCCAGCCGCGGACCGTGGTAGGTGATCACCACCCGCGCCCAGTCGGGCTGTCCGGTGACCGGGCAGTTCGACTTCAGCAGCGAACTGGTCAGCGTCTCGGTGACGACATGGGCGGGGTCGGCGGCAAGGTGCGCCGCATTGGGCGGGCCGTAATCGTCGATGGCGACATCGAGACCGTCGATGCAGTCGACGATGGCATTGTCGGCACTCTCGTCGATCGGCGGCAGGCCGAAGGCGACGTCCACCGGCGCACCCGCGGCGCGCGTCAGGTCGGCGGCCATGCGTTCGCGCACGGCCTGGTCGCTGTCGAAGCGCGAGGAGTTGAACGAGTTGAGGTACAGCTTCAGCGACTTCGACTCGATCAGGTTCGGTGCCGTCGCCGGTACCGTGATCGTCGCCGTGCCTACGTGCGGCTTGCCGTGGGCATCGAGCCAGCTCAGCTCATAGGCGTGCCAGCGGTCGAGGCCGATGAAGGGCAATGCATCGTCGTCGATGCCGATATGGCCGCGGCCGAGCGCACGGGCGATCGGAAACAGCAGGGACGCGTCGTACTCGCGCGGATAGTCGACGTGGCGGCCGAGCGGCAGGTCTTGGTGGGTCATGGCGGCGATTTTACCCGTGGTGGCGACCTTGAACCTGACCGGTAGGCGCCGGCTGGCGCTGCAAGGATCGGATAGCGGGGGTCGTGGCAGCGGCCGAAACTGCGGCCATCGACCACACCGGGACCCCACCATGTTCACCCTCTACGACTACCTGCCTTCCCGCAACGCCTGGAAGGTTCGCCAGCTGCTGCAGCACCTCGGGCAGCCCTGGCAGACCCGCATCGTCAGCATCTTCGAGGGCGAAGGACGCCGGCCGGATTACCTGGCGATCAGCCCCACCGGCACCGTGCCGGCGATCGAACTGGACGACGGTCGCACGATCGCCGAGTCCAACGCGATCCTGATGTACCTCGCCGAAGGGTCGCAGTACCTGGCCGATGATGCCTACGGGCGGGCCAAGGCCTGGCAATGGCTGTCGTTCGAACAAGAGCGCATCGAGAGCCAGATCGGCGCCCTTCGCCACTGGACGCTGACCGGGAAGCTCACACGTCGGCCGGAGGCGCTGGTGGCGATCAAGCGCGCCGCCGGGGCGAAAGCACTGGCCATCCTCGAACACGAGTTGTCGACGCGCGATTTCATCGCCGGCGATGTCTATGGCATCGCCGACATCGCGGTATTCGCGTATGTCGGCGTGGCCGGTGAAGCAGGATTCGATCTCGCCGAGTATCCGAGAGTGTGCGCGTGGATCGAGCGCGTTGCGCAGCAGCCGGGGCACCTGGCGCAGGTGCACCCGTACTCGATGGATCCCAACTCGGTGAAGGAGTTGGGATGACGAGCCATCATTCGTTGCCGGCCACCGCAACCGCCTGCGGCTGATGCAGGTAATCCAGCGTCACCTGCAGCAGTGCCCGCAGGCCCAGGTCCAGCGCCGACTCGTCCAGTGCGAACTGCGGCGAGTGGTTGCTCGGTGCCGTCACCGGGTCGATGCCCTTGGCCGTGGCGCCGACGAAGAAGAACATCGACGGCACTTCCCTGGCGAAGTACGAGAAGTCCTCGGCGCCCATCTGCAGCGACGGCTCGACCACGTTGTCCACGCCCGCCACGGCCTGCAGGCTGGGCAGCATCCGCGCCGTCAGTGCCGGATTGTTGACCGTCACCGGATTGCCCTCGCTGTCGGGGACATTGGCGATGGCCGTCGCACCGTTGGCGGCGCTGACATGCTCGGCGACGTTCTTCAGGTCGCTGAAGATCTTCTGCCGCATGCCCTCGTCGAAGGTGCGGATGGTGCCGACCATCTCGACCTCATCGGGAATGATGTTGTAGCGGATGCCACCGTTGATCGCGCCGAACGTGACCACGGCCGGCAGCTTGGCGATGTCGGTGCGACGGCTGACGATGGTCTGCGCGGTGCCGATGACGTCGGCGGCGGCGACGATCGGATCGATGCCACCCCACGGTCGCGAACCGTGCGTCTGCCGGCCCTTGATCTTGATGGTGAACTTGTCCGAGGCCGCCATCAGCGGACCCTGGCGAACACCGATCTGCCCGGCCTGCAGGGTCGAGAACACGTGCAGCCCGAACATCGCATCGGGCTTGAAGGTCTTGAACACGCCTTCCTCCAGCATCAGGGAAGCGCCGCCTTCCTCGCCATCGGGCGCGCCCTCCTCGGACGGCTGGAACACCAGCATCACCGAGCCGGGCAGGTCGGCCTTCATCTTCACCAGCGCATCGGCGATGCCGAGGAGGATGCCGGTGTGGGCGTCGTGGCCGCAGGCGTGCATCACGCCCACCGTCTGCCCGCGGAAGGTCGCGGTAGCCTTCGATGCGAACGGCAGGTCGACCTGCTCAGTCACCGGCAGCGCGTCCATGTCGGCGCGCAAGGCGACGCGCGGGCCGGGCTTGCCGCCCTGGATGATCGCCACCACGCCGTTATGGGCGATGCCGGTCACCGGCTTCAGCCCGAGCGCACGCAGATGCTCGGCGACCTTGGCCGCGGTGCGCGTCTCGCGGTTGGACAGTTCCGGGTTCTGGTGGAAGTCTCGACGCCAGGCCACGACCTTCTGCTGCACGGACTTGGCTGCGGCGGTGACCTCCGGCCGTTCAGTGGCCGATTGGGCATGGACCGGCGAAGCGAGCACGGCAGCGATGAGGGCAGGCAGGACATGCAGGGCGGGACGACGCATCGAGTACTCCGGTGTGGTCGGTGCCGCGATCGACGACCGCGGCAGTGATTCGAATGGGAAGGGTTGCCGTGGCAGCGGGTCAGCCGCCGCCGTGCAGGTAGTCCAGCGCCACCTGCAGCATCGCGCGGGTGCCGACGTCGAGCGACTGCTCGTCGAGCAGGAACTGCGGCGAATGGTTGATCGGTGCGTTCGCCGGATCGATGCCGGCGGAGGTGGAACCGACGAAGAAGTACAGGCCAGGCACGGTATTGGCGAACTGGGCGAAGTCCTCGGCCACCGTCACCATCGGCATCTCGACGACGTTGTCGGCGCCGACCGCGCGCTGCAGCGACGGCCGCACGCGTGTGGTCAGCGTGGCGTCGTTGATCGTCGCCGGTGCATTGCTCGCCACCTCGAGCTTCGCGGTCGCGCCGCTGGCGTGGGCGAAGTCCTCGGCGGTGCGACGGAAGCGCGTGATCACGTCCTCGCGCACCTTGGCGTCGAAGGTGCGCAGCGTGCCGACCACCTTGGCCTCGTCGGGGATGATGTTGAAGCGCACGCCGGCGTTGAACTGGCCGGCGGTCAGCACCACCGGCGTCGCGGCGATGTTGACCTGGCGCGCGATCAGGCTCTGCGTGCCGAGCAGGATCTGCGCGGCCACGGTGATCGGATCGACGCCGTCCCACGGACGCGAGCCGTGGGTCTGCTTGCCGTTGACCGTCAGGCTCCACTCGTCGGCGGCGGCGAGCATCGGACCGCTGCGCACGCCGACCTGCCCGACCGGCAAACCGGCCCAGACATGCAGGCCGAACACGGCGTCGGGCTTGAAGTCGCGGAACACGCCTTCGTCGAGCATGAGCTTGGCGCCAAACGTCTCGCCCGGATTCGGCGGGCCTTCCTCGGCCGGCTGGAATACGAACATCACCTCGCCCGGCAGATCCTGCTTCTGCGCCGCCAACGCGGTCGCCACGCCCAGCAGGATCGCAACATGGGCATCGTGGCCACAGGCGTGCATCACGCCGACCGGCTGGCCGCGGTACTGCGAGGTCACCTTCGATGCGAACGGCAGGCCGGTCTGTTCGGTCACCGGCAGCGCATCCATGTCGGCGCGAATGGCAATGCGCGGACCGGGCTTGCCGCCCTTGAGCACGGCAACGACGCCGGTATGGGCGATGCCGGTGCGCGGCTGCAGGCCGAGCTTGCGCAACTGCTCGGCAATCACCTTCGCGGTGCGGACTTCCTGGTTGCCCAGCTCGGGATGCTGGTGGATGTCGCGGCGCCACGCCACGACCTGCGGCTGCACGGCCTTGGCCGCGGTTGCTGCGTCAGGTGCCAGGGCATTGGCAGGCGGGGCCAGCATTGCGGCAAGCAGGGCAGGCAGGATCAAAGGGCGCATCGAGCAGACACTCCGGGGCACTCCGGGACACTCCCGGGATGGACCCCGATGCTAGCCGGCGCGACCTGCCCCGTGTAGTCCGGATCAGGCGTCGTTGCCCAGCACCTGGGCCTGGCGCTTGCGGCTCAGGCCCTCCAGCGCACGCCGGTACGACCACTCCACCAGCTCGACCAGGTAGTCCTCGGGCACACGGCGCACGTCGACGATGGTTATCCAGCGGAAGCGGCCCATGAAGCGCGCCGGCTTCATGCCGGGGACATCGGTGAGTTCGACGAAGCGCTCCGGCGAGACCTTGATGCTGAAGCGCCAGCGCTCGGGTTCGCTGGTCTTGAAGTAGGCGAAGGTCTTGTCGCCGACGTTGTAGACCAGGATGTTGCGCGGCTCGGGATGCAGCGTCACCGTCGCGCCGCGCAGGCCCGCGCAATGCGCCTGCAGTTGCAAGGTATCCATGGCGGGATTCTGGCACCGCCGGCTGTCAGAAACTGTCAGTACAGTCGCGACAGCCAGCCTTCGGCGCACCATGACTGCAGATGGCCGATGGCGACGACGGGCACGTCCTGCGCCGCCAGGTCCGTCGCCAATGCTTCGCACAGGGCGGCGAAATTCCCGCCGCGCAGGAAGTGACCGATCGCACGACGTTCCTGGGGCTCGAGCGAGCGGAAGCGGCCGACCCGGTCCTCGTCACGCCACATTGCCCAGCAGGCGTTCACGACGACTCCGGCCGGCGGTTCCTGCCCGTCCTTGAGCGCCTGCCAGGTTTCGACGCTGTTGAATCGCGCCTCGTACAGCTGAAAGCTGGGATGGAAGGCCAGGCGCAGGGTCGGCCAGGAGACCTGCGGCAGCGCAATCACATCCTCCCAGGCCAGACGCTCGCCATCGGCAGCGTCGAAGCCGTCGAGCAGGCAGCGCTCGAACCGTGCAAGTTCCGCTACCTGCGGATGCGCGGCGAAGGGCTCGGCGCTGGCAAGGAACGCCGGCAGGCCCGAACCGAAATCCCGCAACGAGCGCACACGCGAGGGATGGGCCGCTATGAAGTCCTCGCACATGCGCTCCCACAGTGCGTCGCCCAAATAGTTGCCCAGCACCGCGTGGTCGTGCTCGAGCGCATCGCGCAATCGCGCCCCATAGGCATGGCCGTAGATGCCCAGGCCCAGTTCGGCGGGCATCTGGCCGCAGGCAAGCAATGCCTTGATGCCAGCATCGCCACCGCGCAACCGCGCCAGGAACTGCCGCTGCAGGTCGACCAAGCCATCGTCCGCGGGCCGCGACGCGATCACGCCGCCACCGCCGGCATCGCGCGGGCAAATGCCGCACGCGCCAGATCGAGCTCGCCCAGCAGCTCCGGCAGCGGCGGGAAGTGGTCGTCGCGCTCGATCATCGTGCTGACCGCGCCGAAGCGCGCGATCGCACTCTGGTACAGCGCCCACACCGAATCGGGCACGTCGTGGTCGTGGGTATCGATGCAGTGCGTACCGTAGTCGCTGTGGCCGGCCAGGTGAATCTGCCAGACCCGGTCGGCCGGAATGCCGGCGAGGTAGTCGTGCGGATCGAAGCCGTGATTGCGCGCGCTGACCTGGATGTTGTTGACGTCCAGCAGGATCCGGCAACCGCTGCGCCGGGCGATTGCGGCAACGAACTCCCACTCGGGCATGTCCGAATCGCGGAACTCGACATAGCTGCTCAGGTTCTCCAGCAGCAGCTCACGACCGAGGAACTCCTGCACCTGCTCCACGCGATCGACCACGTGCGCGATCGTCGCTTCGTTGTAAGGCAGCGGCAGCAGGTCGTGGCTGTTGATGCCATCGACGCCGGTCCAGCACAGGTGGTCGGAAACCCAGGCCGGTGCGATGCGATGCACCAGCTCGCGCAGCCGCTTGAGGTAATCGCGGTCGAGCGGATCGGTGCCACCGATCGACAGCGACACGCCGTGCATCGCGATCGGATGGTGCGCGCGGATGCGGTCGAGGTAGTGCAGCGGCTTGCCGCCGTCGACCATGAAATTTTCCGAGATGATCTCGAACCAGTCCACCGCCGGCGGTGAAGCCAGGATCTGTTCGAAGTATTCGGGGCGCAGCCCCAGCCCGAAGCCGAGCCAGGGACGGGACTCCGGCGCACGCGCGCCGGAGTCGCCTGCGCCGCTATTGGCGGCGCGCATGCTCACCCGGCATTGCCGCCGGTGTTGGAGCAGCTGGCCGCCGGCAGTGCGACGAAGCCCTTGCCCTTGCAGCTGCCGTGGCCCTTGCAGGCGTTGTCGGCGGTCTTGCAGTCGTTGTGGCCCTTGCAGGCGTTGACGCCGTAGCAGTGCACCTGGTCGCTGGCCGCGCCGGTGAAGTTGATCTTCGGATCGATGCGCTTGCCACCGATGTCGGCGCAGGCCTTCTTGGTCGCGGCGACGAAACCCTTGCCCTTGCAGCTGCCGTGGCCCTTGCAGGCGTTGTCGGCGGTCTTGCATTCGTTGTGGCCCTTGCAGGCATTCACGCCGGAACAGTGCACCAGGTCGACCTTGTCCGATGACTTGGCCTTGGCGCTGGCGGCGGGTGCGGCGAAGGCCATGCCGGCAGCGATCAAGGCCAGGGCAACGCCGGAAACGGGAACGATGGGGGACTTCATGTGGGTGTATCTCCAATGGCGGGGTCGGGGGACGCGACGTTGCGTCCTCGCTCCATAAGTGGCGGCGCAGGCGCGATAAGGTCCGCATCGGGATTGGCACAGCAGTGGCGGCGCCTTTGCAAAACCAGGCGAACGTCCGCGAAGCGACGCTGGAGGGTTCGCGGTCAACGCAAAAGAAAAAGGCCGGCTCCTGGGAGCCGGCCTTCTGCATTCCATCGATGTCGCCCGGGCGCTTACGCCACCTTGACGATCCGCAGCGGGTTGTCCCACTCCTTCAGGAGCTCGGCCTCGCGGGTCTTGGCTTTGTGCAGGTGGTCTTCCTTGACGTGGCCGTAGCCGCGGATGTGCTCGGGGATGCTGGCGATCTCGGCGGCGAGGCCGACATTGCTGCGGTCGAGCTTGCCGAGCAGGCCTTCGATCGTCGCGAAGTAATCGACGATCAGCTGGCGCTCCATCCTGCGCTCCTCGGTCTTGCCGAAGATGTCGAAGGCGCCGCCGCGCAGGAAGCGCAGCTTGGCCATCCACTTGAACGCGGTGAACACCCACGGACCGAACTCCTGCTTGATCAGGCGGCCCTGCGCGTCCTTCTTCGCCAGCAGCGGCGGCGCGAGGTGGAACTTCAACTTGTAGTCGCCGTCGAACTGCTGCTCCAGCTTCTTCTTGAAATCGCCGCTGGTGTACAGGCGCGCGACCTCGTACTCGTCCTTGTACGCCATCAGCTTGAAGGCGTAGCGGGCGACGGCCTCGGTCAGGTCGGTGGTGCCGGCGACGTTGCGCTCGGCCGCGTGCACGCGCGCGACGAAATCACTGTAGCGGCGGGCGTATGAGGCGTCCTGGTACTCGGTCAGGAACGCCACGCGGCGCGAGATGACCTCGTCGAGCGAACGCGACAGGCGCGCATCGTCCAGCGGCAGGAAGGCGACGTTGTCGCCGCCGTGAGCGGGAACGTGGCGCAGCTCGTCTTCCTTGCGGGTCGTGCGCGGCGCGCTGGTCGCGCCCCACTCGTTGCCTTCCCACGCACCCGGCGAGAGCATCGGCAGCTCGTGCGGGGTCGATTCGGCGGCGGTCTGGGCATTGCGCACCAGACCGGCGGCTTCGGCCACGGCGTTGGGATCGACCACGGCCAGGCGGCCCCAGGCGAACGCGGTCTTGTTCATTTCGATCGCGGCGCCGTTGAGCTCGACCGCACGCATGATCGAATCCAGCGACAGCGGCACCAGCCCCTGCTGCCATGCGTAGCCGAGGATGAAGAGGTTCGACGCGATCGCATCGCCCATCAGCGCGGTGGCGAGCTGGGTGGCGTCGACCACGTGCGGGTCCTTGCCACCGAGCGCGACCTTGATCGCGGCGATGATGTCGGTCGCCGGGAACTGCATGTCAGGACGCGTGGTGAACGTGCCCGGCATCGCTTCATAGCTGTTGAGCACGACCGAGCTGCGGCCCGAACGCACCTTCGACAGCGCCCAGTAATCGTTGACCACGACCATGTCGCAGCCCAGCACCAGGTCGGCCTCGCCGGCGGCGATGCGCACGGCGTGGATGTCGGCCGGGGTGCGGGCGATGCGGATGTGGGTGGTGACCGCGCCGCCCTTCTGCGCCAGGCCGGTCTGGTCGAGCACGCTGGCGCCCTTGCCCTCGAGGTGGCCGGCCATGCCGAGCAGCGCGCCGATCGTCACCACGCCGGTGCCGCCGACGCCGGTGATCAGGATGTTCCAGGGCTGGTCGAGCGAGGGCAGCTGCGGCATCGGCAGGTCGCTCAAGCGATCCTTTGCGCCCGAACCTTTCTTCTTGCGCAGGCCACCGCCTTCCACCGTCACGAAGCTCGGGCAGAAGCCGTTGACGCAGGAGTAGTCCTTGTTGCAATTGGACTGGTCGATCTCGCGCTTGCGGCCGAACTCGGTTTCCTTCGGCAGCACCGACACGCAGAACGACTTCTTGCCGCAGTCGCCGCAGCCTTCGCAGACCAGCGAGTTGACCATCACGCGCTTCTGCGGATCGACCATCTTGCCGCGCTTGCGACGACGACGCTTCTCGGTGGCGCAGGTCTGGTCGTAGATCAGGACGCTGGTGCCCTTCACTTCGCGCAGGCGCTTCTGGACGTTGTCCAGTTCCTTGCGGTCGAAGAACTCGACGTCCGACGGGAAGATCTCGCGCTTGCTCCACTTGCCGATGTCGTCCGACACCAGCACGATGGTCTGCACGCCTTCCGAACGCACCTGGTGGGCGATCTGCGGCACCGACAGCGTGCCGTCGACCGGCTGGCCGCCGGTCATCGCGACCGCATCGTTGTAGAGGATCTTGTAGGTGATGTTGACGCCGGTCGCGACCGACTGGCGGATCGCCAGCGAGCCGGAGTGGAAGTACGTGCCGTCGCCGAGGTTCTGGAACACGTGCTGCGTTTCGGTGAACGCCGCCTGCCCCGACCACGTCACGCCTTCGCCGCCCATGTGGGTGAAGGTGTCGGTGCTGCGGTCCATCCAGGTCACCATGTAATGGCAACCGATGCCGCCCAGCGCGCGCGAGCCTTCCGGCACGACGGTGGAGGTGTTGTGCGGGCAGCCCGAGCAGTAGTGCGGCACGCGCGGGAACTGCGCCCGCGGCAGGGCCAGCTCGGACTCCTTCTCGGCCATCCAGCGCAGCACGTTCTCGATGTGCTCGCTGTTATGGAACTTCTGGATGCGGCGACCGATCACGCCGGCGATGGTCGCCGGAGTCAGTTCGCCCGTGGACGGCAGGATCCATTCGCCCTGTTCGTCGTACTTGCCGACGATCGACGGACGCTGGCCGCTCCAGTTGTACATGTACTCCTTCATCTGGCGCTCGATGAAGGCGCGCTTTTCCTCGACGACGACGATGTCCTCGAGGCCCTGCGCGAAACGGGTGATGCCGACCGGTTCCAGCGGCCAGGTCATGCCGACCTTGTAGACGCGGATGCCCAGGTCGGCGCAGGCGTTCTCGTCCAGGCCCAGGTATTCCAGCGCCTGCAGCACGTCCAGGTAGGACTTGCCGGTGGTGACGATGCCCAGGCGCGCGCGCGGCGAGTCAATGACGGTGCGGTCGATGCCGTTGGCGCGGGCGAAGGCCTGCGCGGCCTTCACCGCATAACGGTGCAGGCGCATCTCCTGGTCCATCGGCGGATCGGGCCAGCGGATGTTGAGGCCGCCGGCCGGCATCTCGAAGTCGTCCGGCGTGATGATCTGCATCGCCAGCGGATTGACGTCGATGGACGCCGACGACTCGACCGTCTCGGCGATTGTCTTGAAGCCGACCCAGCGGCCGGTGTAGCGCGACATCGCCCAACCGAGCACGCCCATGTCGAGGATGTCCTGGACGCCGGCGGGGTTGAGGATCGGCATCATCGCGCTGACGAACTCGTCTTCCGAGCCGTGCGGCAGCGTCGACGAGCGGCAGGCATGGTCGTCGGCGGCGAGTGCGAGCACGCCACCGAACTTCGACGTGCCGGCGGCATTGGCGTGCTTGAACACGTCACCGGTGCGGTCCACGCCCGGGCCCTTGCCGTACCACATGCCGTACACGCCCTCGACCTTGGCGCCCGGGAAGAGGTTGGTCTGCTGCGTGCCCCAGACCATGGTCGCGCCGAGGTCCTCGTTGAGGCCCGGGGTGAACTTCACGCCGGCCGCTTCCAGGTGCTTGCGCGCGCGCCACAGCTCCAGGTCGAAACCACCCAGCGGGCTGCCGCGGTAACCGGAGATGAAGCCGGCGGTGTTCAGGCCGGCGGCCTGATCGCGCAGGCGCTGCATCAGCGGCAGGCGCACCAGCGCCTGGACACCACTGAGGTAGATGCGGCCCTGTTCGCGGCTGTACTTGTGCTCGAGCGAGTAGTCGGTATCGAGCACCGAGTTGGTAAGCGCGGTGTTCGCCGAGGACGGCGAGCTGAGTTCGGCGGTGCTGGTCATGCGTGGCTCCGGCGCGCCGGGGGGCGCGGGGGTGGCTGCGGACGCCCGTAACCATGCCTCGCGACGGGTGGTCGCGACGCAAAAGTCCGAGCAAAGACTCGGAATTGTAGCAGTCAGACCACTCTGAGCCGGGTGTCGGGCATGGCCGCGCCGAACAGGCCGCGTCTGCGCCCTGTTCAGTTATCAACTACGTAGGAGCGAGCTTGCTCGCGACCGCGGCATGGCGGAGTCCTGGCGAGCAAGCTCGCTCCTACGACCGGAGTTGGCTTAGGTCTGGCCGTTGATCCAGCTGCCCTGCACCTGCAGGTCGTGGTCGAGCAGGACCAGGTCGGCGCGGAAGCCCGGGGCGATGCGCCCCAGTTCGCCGCCCAGGCCGAGGAATTCGGCCGGGTAGGTCGAGGCCATGCGGCAGGCTTCTTCCAGTGGCAGACCAAGCCGCTGGACCGTGTTGCGGACCGCACCGGCCATGTCCAGCGCCGAGCCGGCGAGGGTGCCGTCGGCGGTGGTGCACTTGCCGTCGCGGCAGGTCATGGTCACGCCATAGAGCTCGAAGTCCTCGCGCTCGCCACCGACCGGTGGCATCGCGTCGGTCACGAGCATCATCTTTCCAGGCGGTCGTGCCGCGATCGCCACCCGCAGGGCGGCGTCGTGGACGTGGTAGCCATCGACGATCAGGCCACTCCAGGTGTACGTGTTCTCGAGTGCGGCGCCGACCCCGCCGGGCTCGCGACTGTTCATTGGCGTCATCGCGTTGAACAGGTGGGTGACGCCGCGGATGCCGGCGCTGAAGCCGTCGCGCATCTGTTCGTAGGTGGCGGCGGTATGCCCGGCGCAGAGGATGAGGCGCCGCGCGGCGAGCTCGCGCAGCGTTTCGGCGGAGAAGCGCTCCGGTGCCAGGGTCAGCATCGTGCGGCCGTTGCCGAGCGAGGCGACCAGGTCGAGTTCGTCCTGGTCCGGGGTGTGGAACTTGGCCGGGTCGTGCACGCCCTTGCGCGCGGCGTTGAGGTACGGGCCTTCCAGGTGGATGCCGAGGATGCCCGGCACGCCCTGCGAGATGGCCTCGCGCGTGGCCGCGATGGCGCGCGCCATCACCTCGGTGTCGTCGCTGATCAGCGTCGGCATCATGCCGGTGGTGCCGAACCTGCGGTGCGCCTTCGCGATTGCGCGCAGGCCTTCCACCGTCGGCTCGTCGTTGAACAGCACGTCGCCGCCGCCGTTGACCTGGGTGTCGATGAAGCCTGGCACCAGGTAACCGCCGGCGAGGTCCACCACGGTTGCGCCCTTGGGCGCCTGGCCAGGCAGCACGGCCACGATGTGGCCGTCTTCCACGATCACGCAGACGTCGGTCTCGAAGCCGTGGTCGGTGAGGACGTGGCCGTTGTGGAAGGCAGTGGTGGTAGTCATGGCATCAGACGGTTTCGGTGACCTTGTTCAGATGCGGCGGCACGTCGGGGTTGTGCCCGCGCGCCACGGCCAGTGCGTTGACCGCCTTGTAGAAGCTCTGCACCGCCAACAGCGGCGTGCACGCCGGATGCGGCGAGGCCGGCATCGGCAGGGCATCGTCGCGATGCTCGCCCGGACGCGCCAGCCACACCGGTGCGCCGCGCTTGTGGAATTCCTCGACCACGGCCACGGTGCCGGCGCCGGTGTCGTCGTCCTGGGCAAACGCCAGCACCGGGAAGCCTGGGCCAACGATCGCCATCGGGCCGTGCTTGACCTCGGCCGACGAGAACGCCTCGGCGTGCAGGCCGCAGGTTTCCTTGAACTTCAGCGCCGCTTCCTGGGCCGCGCCGAGACCCAGGCCGCGACCGACCACGAACAGGTTGTGGGCATCCTTCAGGCCTTCGACCAGCGGCGACCAGTCCTGCTCCCAGGCGGCGCGAAGGGCTGCCGGCAGTTCGTCGGTGGCCTTGAGCAGGGCGGCATCGCCGCTCCAGCGTGCGGTCAACTGCAGCAGGGCGGCCAGCGAGCACAGGTAGCTCTTGGTCGCCGCGACGCTGTTCTCCGGGCCGGCGCGCAGCGGGATCACGGTGTCGGCGAGCTTCGCCAGTGGCGAGTCCTCGACATTGACCAGGGCCACGACGAGCGCGCCGGCGGCCTTGGCGATCTCGGCATTGCGGACCAGGTCCGGACTCTTGCCCGACTGCGAGATCGCCACGAACAGCGCGCCTTCCATATGCGGCTGGATGGCGTAGACCGAGCCGACCGACGGCGAGGCCGAAGCGGTGATCAGGCCGAGCGTGGTCTCGAACAGGTACTTGCCGTAGGTGGCGGCATGGTCGGAGCTGCCGCGTGCGCAGGTGACGATGAAACGCGGGGGGTCCTGCTTCAGTCGGGCGACAAGAGCATCGATGATGCCGGCATTGGCGGCGAACTGGCCGGCAACGACGTCAGCGGTCTGCTGCGCTTCGGCGTACATCTTGGTCGCGGTGGCGGCGATCATGGGGATTCCTGAAGAAATAACCCGTCATTCCCGCGCAGGCGGGAACCCAGCGTCGTTGGCTCTGCCCGGACGGGGCACCGGCAAAGTCACTGGGTTCCCGCCTGCGCGGGAATGACGGGTTGAGGGAGGTGGTTGGCCGCCAGCGCTCATTCGCTCTGCAGCTCGGCAACGAAATCGTAAGCATCGCCGCGGTAGAACGAACGCGTGTATTCGACGATGCGGCCGTCATCGAGGAAGGTGCGGCGCTCGATGAAGAGACCGGGGCTGCCCTCGGCCAGGTTCATCAGCCGCGCCTGCTCGGCGTCGAAGGCGATCGCGCGCAGGCGCTGCAGCGCGCGGGTCGGGCGCAGGCCGAGCTTGGTGAAAGCCTCGTACAGCGAGTTCTCGACCAGGCTAGGGTCGGCCAGCACCGATTGCGGAACGACGGTGCGTTCGAGCGCCAGGACGATGTCGTCGGCAATGCGCAGGCGGTAGTAGCGAACAACCTGGGCGCCCGGTGACAGGTTCAGCGCCATCGCCTCGTCGGGCGTGACCTCGCCGACGCTGCGCTCGAGGAAGCGCGAGGTCGGGTCCAGGCCGCGCGCACGCAGGTCGTCGGTGAAGCTGGTGAGCTTGGAGAAGGATTTGACGATGCGCTCGGCGACGAAGGTGCCGGCGCCCTGGCGCTGCATCAGCAGGCCGTCGCCGACCAGGCCGGCAATGGCCTTGCGCACGGTGACCCGCGACAGGTCGAGCAGCTTGCTCAGCTCGCGCTCGCTCGGCAGGGCCTGGCCGGCGGTCAGTTCGCCGTTCTCGATGGCGTGCTGCAGGGTCCGGCGCAGGTGCTGGTAGGCCGGCGCGCGTCGCGCATCGGCCTGGCGGCTGAACTCGTTGACGAGATAGTCCTGCATGGACAAAAGATACCAGTGAGATACCAATGACGGCAACCCGCCCCCGAATACGTATTCAGGACTCGACTAAAGTCGGGGGTTTGCGGACCTGGTATTTGACTGGTATCGTCACTGGTATGGTTCTGGTCTGGTTCTCCTTGGCAACCCCCACCCCCTCCGCGCGGAGCATCCCGTGAGCCCCTCCATCGCGCCGATGGCGCCATTCGATCTGATCATCTTCGGCGGCACGGGCGACCTGGCCCTGCGCAAGCTGCTGCCGGCCCTGTTCCACCGCTATGTCGACGGCCAGATCGTCGCCGGCACCCGGATCCTCGGTCTCGCCCGCGACACCCTCGGCGACGAGGCTTACCGCGAACGCGTCCGCGAGGCGCTGCAGAAGACCCTCGCCGACGACCCGCGTTCGCCGGCGGCACTGGAACCGTTCCTGGAGATGCTCGGCTACCGCCGCATCGACCTCAGCGCCGACACCGGCTGGGCCGAGCTGGCGGGCGAGTTGTCCGACGAGTCGCGGGTACGCGTGTTCTACCTCGCCGTCGGCCCGGACCTGTTCGGCAGCGTCGGCGCGCGCCTGCAGGCGCATGGCCTGACCGGTGCCAACACCCGCGTGGTGGTGGAAAAGCCGATCGGCCACGACCGCGCCAGCGCCGTGGCCATCAACGACGCGCTCGGCAAGGTCTTCGACGAATCGCAGATCTATCGAATCGACCATTACCTCGGCAAGGAAACGGTGCAGAACCTTATCGCCCTGCGATTCGGCAATGCCCTGTTCGAACCGCTGTGGAAGGCCGAGCACATCGACCACGTGCAGATCACCGTGGCCGAAACCGTCGGCCTGGAGCGCCGCGCCAGCTACTACGACAAGTCCGGCGCGCTGCGCGACATGGTCCAGAACCATATCCTGCAGCTGCTGTGCCTGGTGGCGATGGAGCCGCCGTCGTCGCTGTCGGCCGACGCGATCCGCGACGAGAAGCTCAAGGTGCTGCGCGCGCTGCGCCCGATCGAGAACGGCGCGACCGCGCAGCAGACCGTGCGTGGCCAATACCGCGCCGGCGCCGTCGAAGGGCGCCCGGTGCCGGGTTACCTGGAAGAGCTGGGCCGCAACGACTCGCGCACCGAAACCTTCGTCGCCCTCAAGGCCGAAGTGCGCAACTGGCGCTGGGCCGGCGTGCCGTTCTACCTGCGCACCGGCAAGCGCCTGACCGACCGCATGTCGGAAATCGTGGTCACCTTCCGCCAGGTGCCGCACTCGATCTTCGGCGAACTGGCCGAACCGATCTATCCGAACCAGCTGGTGATCCGCCTGCAGCCCGATGAAGGCGTGAAGCTGTGGCTGATGAACAAGGTGCCCGGCCCGGGTGGCCTGCGCCTGCGTCGCGTGCCGATGGACCTGAGCTTCGCCGAGACCTTCGGCGGTCGCCAGCCGGAAGCCTACGAACGCCTGCTGATGGACGTCGTGCGCGGCAATCCGATGTTGTTCATGCGTCGCGACGAAGTCGAAGCGGCATGGGCCTGGATCGATCCGATCCGCGCCGCGTGGGAGGCCAGCGCCGAAGCGCCGAAGGCCTACACCGCCGGCAGTTGGGGCCCGAGTGCCGCGGTCGCGCTGATCGAACGCGACGGAAGGACCTGGCATGAAGACGCTGTCTGACCCCGTGCAAGCCGTCCTGCCAGCTGGCACCCAGGCTCAACGAATCCATGCGGAGCGATTCAAAGTGCTGACCCCGGACCCCTTGCCGCTGCGCGAGCATCTGTTCGATGACCGCGCCGATCTCGCCGTGGCACTGGCCAGGGCGGTCGCCGCCGACCTGCGTGGCGCCATCGCCCGGCGCGGCCATGCCCGCCTGGCGGTGTCCGGTGGCACCACGCCGCGCGCCTTCCTGATCGAGTTGTCGAAGCAGGCACTGGACTGGGCGCACGTCACCGTGGTGCCGGTCGACGATCGCTGGGTCGCGCCGGACCACCCGCGCTCCAACGAGCGCCTGCTGCGCGAGACGCTGTTCCAGGGCGACGCCGCGCAAGCGCAACTGCTGCCGCTGCGACGCCCGACCGAAACGCCGGAAAGCGCATTGCTGCCGGTGCTGACGCAGGTGGCCAACGAGGCGCTGCCGCTCGACGTGGTGGTGCTTGGCATGGGCGAGGACGGCCATGTCGCTTCACTATTTCCTGATCTGCAGCGCCGCGACATCGGCCTGCAGCCCACCGGCCGCGCGCCGGTGCTGGCGGTTCGCAGCGCCTCGGCGCCGGAGCCGCGGATCACGCTGACGCTCAGCGCGATCTTCACCGCGCCGTCGCTGTACCTGCATATCGAAGGCGCGAAGAAGCGCGGCGTGCTCGATGACGCCGCACGTGACCCGCGTTCGAAGTTGCCGATCCGTTCGGTGCTGTCCGGCGCGCCGGTGGTGCCGATGCTGTTCTGGAGTCCTTGAAAGGACTGACCACCGGGAATCGAAGTTCATGCCTGCCCTGCACCCCGTAGTTGCCGAAGTCACCCAACGCATCGTCGAGCGCAGCCGCGATCGCCGCGCTGCCTACCTGGCGCGGATTGATGCCGCCGCCGGGCGAGGGCCGCATCGCGCCACGCTGTCGTGCGGCAATCTCGCCCATGGATTCGCGGCGTGCTCGGCCAGCGACAAGGCCGCGCTGCGCAGTGGCCAGGCGCCGAACCTGGGCATCGTCAACGCCTACAACGACATGCTCTCGGCGCACCAGCCGCTGGAACGCTTTCCGTTCCTGCTCAAGCAGGCCGCGCGCAGCGTCGGCGCGACCGCGCAGGTTGCCGGCGGCGTGCCGGCGATGTGCGACGGCGTCACCCAGGGCCGCGCCGGCATGGAGCTGTCGCTGTTCTCGCGCGAAGTGATCGCACTGTCGACCGCCGTGTCGCTGTCGCACGACATGTTCGATGCCGCGCTGTACCTGGGCGTGTGCGACAAGATCGTGCCGGGCCTGCTGATCGGTGCGCTGAGCTTCGGCCACCTGCCGGCGATCTTCGTCCCGGCCGGGCCGATGACCTCGGGCCTGCCGAACGACGAGAAGTCGCGCGTGCGCCAGCGCTACGCGGTCGGCGAAGCCACGCGCGAAGAACTGCTCGAAGCCGAAGCGCAGAGCTACCACGGCCCCGGCACCTGCACTTTCTACGGCACCGCCAACTCCAACCAGATGCTGATGGAGTTGATGGGCCTGCACCTGCCGGGCGCCAGCTTCATCAACCCGGACAATCCACTCCGCGATGCGCTGACCGCGCAGGCCGCGCGTCGTGCCGCGCAAATCACCGCGCTGGGCGACGACTATCGACCGGTAGGCCGGATCATCGACGAGCGCGCCATCGTCAACGGCGTCGTCGGCCTGCATGCGACCGGCGGTTCGACCAACCACCTGCTGCACCTGATCGCGATTGCCGCGGCGGCAGGCATCGAACTGCGCCTGGAAGACTTCGATGCGTTGTCTTCGGTGGTGCCGTTGCTGGCGCGCGTGTATCCCAACGGCAGCGCCGACGTGAACCATTTCCATGCCGCCGGCGGGCTCGCCTTCCTGATCGGCGAGCTGCTCGACGCCGGGCTCGCGCACGGCGACGTCGAGACCATCGCCGGCCCCGGCCTGGCGCGCTACCGCGTCGAAGCCAGGCTGGCGCCGGACCAGCAGGTCGAATACGTGCCGGCGACCGGACGCAGCGGCGATCCCACGGTCCTGCGTCCGGTTGCCGACCCGTTCCGTGCCGACGGCGGATTGCGCGTGCTGCACGGCCCGCTCGGAACGGCCGCGATCAAGGTTTCGGCGGTGCCGGAAGATCGCTGGGTGATTGAAGCGCCGTGCCGCGTGTTCTCCGAGCAGGGACAGGTCAAGCACGCCTTCGAGCGCGGCGAACTCGACCGCGACGTGGTCGTGGTCGTCCGCTTCCAGGGCCCGCGTGCGAACGGCATGCCGGAGCTGCACCAGCTCACGCCTACGCTCGCCGTACTGCAGAAGCGCGGCCACCGCGTTGCGCTGGTGACGGACGGACGCATGTCCGGCGCATCGGGCCAGGTGCCGGCGGCGATCCATGTCAGCCCGGAGGCCGAGTGCGGCGGCGACATCGCCCGCCTGCGCGATGGCGACGTGGTTCGCGTCGATGCGCGCAACGGCAAGCTCGAAGTACTGGTGGCGGCGGACGAGTGGAAGCTGCGCGAGCACGCCAGCGCCGATCTGTCGTCCAGCCATGTCGGCATGGGGCGCGAGCTGTTTGCGGTGTTCCGCAATGCGGCGGCGACGGCGGACCTGGGCGGCGGGATCTTTGGCGTTGCCTGAGAACGCCTGCCAGCACGCCGTCATCCCCGCGAAGGCGGGGACCCAGCGGCGTTGCATGCGGCGGCAAAGACACTGGGTTCCCGCCTTCGCGGGAATGACGATGGATTGATAACTGGAGAACTCATAGATGGGCCTGCTTGAATCCGTACTGCACGTCGCCCCGGTGATGCCGGTGGTGGTGATCGAGGACGCCCGCCACGCCGTGTCGATGGCGCGCGCGCTGGTTGCCGGCGGCATCCCCGCGATCGAGATCACGCTGCGCACGCGCGTCGCGCTCGATGCGGTGCGCGCGATCGCCAACGAAGTCGAAGGCGCGATCGTCGGCGTCGGCACGGTACGCAAGCCGCAGGACCTGCTCGATGCGCAGCAGGCCGGCGCGCGCTTCGCCGTCTCGCCGGGCTCGACGCCCGACCTGATCGCCGCGGCCAAGGATTCGCCGCTGCCGTGGTTGCCGGGTGCCGCCACCGCCAGCGAGGCGATGACGCTGTCCGAGCACGGCTTCATCTTCCAGAAATTCTTCCCGGCCGAAGCCGCAGGCGGCGCTGCGGCACTGCGTTCGCTGCATGGCCCGCTGCCGGAGATTCGCTTCTGCGCGACCGGCGGCATCGGCGCGCACAACGCCCGCGACTACCTGGCCACGCCGAACGTCGCCTGCGTCGGTGGTTCGTGGATCACGCCGTCGCGCCTGGTGGCAGCGGAGGAGTGGGGCGCGATCGAAGCACTTGCACGCGCGGCGACCCTGCTGCGCGCCTGACACGCAAGAACGCAGCGTGAAGGGCACGCACACAGCGCCCGTCCTAGCATCGCCCCACTGTCCAAGCGTGGGGCCGCGTCATGAAGGATTCTTTGTCGGACATCCGCCTGTCCGCATTGCTCGTTGCAGTCGCGCTGTCGCTGGCGCTGCCCGCCTGCAAGCCTGAAACCCCGCCGGCAGCGCCGACCACGGACCAGCCCGCGGTCGCAGGCCAGGCCGACCAGGTCACCGAAACCCGCGCCATTGCCAAGGACGCCTACATCTGGGGCTTCCCGATCGTGGAAAGCTACAAGTCGATGTACGCGCAGGCCATCGACGCCAACGGCCCCGACTTCCACGCGCCGTTCAACCAGATCGGCAGCGCCGCCAGCGTCGCCACGCCCAAGGACACGGCGATCATCACGCCGAACTCGGACACGCCGTACTCATTCCTGTGGATGGACCTGCGCGCCGAACCGGTGGTGGTCACCATCCCGGCGCTGGGCGGGAAACGCTATTTCTCGGTCCAGCTGATCGACATGTACACCCACAACTTCGCCTACATCAACAAGGCGCTGACCCAGGGCAGGGCCGGCAAGTACATGATCGCCGGCCCGGACTGGAAGGGTGATACGCCCAAGGGCATCGACAAGGTGTTCCAGGCCGAGACGCAGTTCGCCTACGGGTTGTTCCGCACGCAGTTGTTCGCGCCGGACGACCTGGCCAACGTCAAGAAGCTGCAGGCCCAGTACAAGGCGCAGCCGCTGAGCCAGTTCCTCGGCACGCCGGCCCCGGCGCCGGCGGCGAAGATCGACTTCCCGGCGTATGACGCAGCCAAGGCAAACAACCTGGGCTTCTTCGGCTACCTCAACTTCCTGCTGCAGTTCATGCCGCCCAATCCGGCCGATGCGGAAGCGCGCAAGCGCTTGGAAGCGATCGGCGTCGCCCCGGGCAAGCCGTTCGACGAAGCGGCGCTGTCGCCGCAGACGCGCCAGGCCCTGCTCGACGGCATCGCCGATGCCGACAAGGACCTGCAGGAATTCACCGCCACCCGGATCAACACCCAGCAGGTCTTCAGCGCCGATCTGTTCGGCACCCGTGACTTCCTCAAGGGCAACAACCTCTACCGCTTCGCCGGCGCCAAGCTCGGCATCTACGGCAACTCCGGATCCGAAGCCGATTACCTGAGCTACTTCGTCGACGCCAAGGGTGCACCGGCGGATGCCTCGCAACACGACTACGTGCTGCGCTTCGGCAAGGATGATCTGCCGCCGACCAACGCGTTCTGGTCAATCACCATGTACGACGGCAAGAGCAAGCTGCTGGTCGACAATCCGATCAACCGCTACCTCATCAACTCGCCGATGCTGCCGAGCCTCAAGCGCGATGCCGATGGCGGCCTGACGCTGTACCTGCAGCACGCCTCGCCCGGCAAGGACAAGGAAGCCAACTGGCTGCCGGCGCCGAACGGCCCGTTCTACGCGATCCTGCGCAACTACAGTCCCGCACCGGCGGTGGTCGACCACAGCTGGAAGAAGCCGCCGCTGGAAGTGACGCGCTGAGGGGCGCCGGCGATACACAAGCACGGAAGGGAGCCATCGGGCTCCCTTCCTGCTCCCCCGACGTTGCTCCAACGCTACTTGAGCTCGATCACGACCGTCTTGACTGCGGTCTTGCCGGAGTTGGTGGTGTCGTGCGTGACCGGTCCGCTCCACACAGCCTCGCCCGGCTTGCGCGTCATGGTCTTGGTCTCGCCATTGGCGACCTGCGTCGCCGTGCCGCCGGTGACGAAATAGACGACGTTGTCGCCGTGGGAGTGCACGCCGGTGCTCGCGCCAGGCGGCATGTTCAGTTCCAGTACGCGCACCTTCTCGTTGTCGAGCAGGACCTTGACGTTCTTGCCCGCTGTCTGCGCCATGTCCTGCGCGCAGGCAACCGAAAATACGGACGCGCACGCGAATGCGACCAGGCACGTGGCTGGTATGACGATCGATTTCATAGGGAGGTCTCCGTGGCTCACCGCGAGCGCGAAGATCCGATGTCAGGGCATGCCTGCACGCATGGACGTAACCGGAGTGGTCACTCGCAGTTCGGGGTGCCGACCTGGTGAACCCGTCCGCCCCGGGGCCGGTAACCGGGCGGAACACGATGCGCGGCACCGTCCTTCGATGCCGGAACCGGGGATTTCCCGTCGCGGGATGCGGGGGCTGCAGATCGGGCCGGTCCAGACCAATAACGCCGGCTGGCGGCGAAGAAGGCCATGCTTCACCGGGCCCCGGCAGGGAGCGGGCGCAGCGTCTGGAAGTAAAGCAGCGGCTTGTTCCCGCTCTCGCCCGAATGCAGCGTGACGACGTGACCATTGGCCGGGCCGCTGATGCAGAACGAGATCCCGGTTTCGCCCCGGTCCATGGCCGCGACCACGGCCGCGGTCACGTCGAAGTTCCGGTATTGCGGTGCGTGATCGAGGTACAGGGCGCCGACCTGGCTGCCGCAGGTGGGGGCATCGTTCCACGTCACCGTGTTCTCGTCCCATTCGTTGGCCAGCGACTGCGCCCTGATCGTGTAGGCCGCCGAATCGGTGCCGCCAAACACGCGCAGGAAGATGCCGCTGAAGGACACTTCCGAGAGGCCCTGCGGGATCGCGAAGCGCAGCAAGGCGGTGCGCGCGGACGCGCCTCCCTCGATCTCCAGCGACGTGGACTGGCCAGAATTGGCAGCCGGAGCGGCGCTGCTGATGGTGCTGTCCGCCGCGGCTTCCGCATAGGCGTAGGCGACGTCCTTGTTGCAGGCCACATCGCGGTTGAGGCAGTAGTCGACCATGTACCGGGCACTGGCCGGCTGCCAGCCGTGCATGAAGTCGGCATGGGCGCTGTACAGCGATCCCCAGCGTGCCTGCACCTGGCCGTCGACGATCCCTGGATCAAGCGAAAGTTCGGCATCGCGAAGGTCGCCGTCGAAGCCCAGGTTGTACTGGATGTTGAAGTTGAGGCGGGCAATGCGCACCGGATAGTTGGTCGGGCAGGCGCCATCAACGCTATGGACGGCGTTCCTGTAGCCACGGGAAGGGGCCAGCGTGCGACCGTCCCAGCAATCGGGAAAGAGCACGACGATGTTGAACTGGGCACCATGCACCGGATCGACCGGGCACGCCTCGGGTTTTGTGCTGGTGTAGCCCGCATAGGCGCAGTAGAAATTGATCGTCGGTGGCGTGGGCCCGGTCGCCTTCGGGTTGCCCCCGATCAGCTGCAGGCCCGTTGGCAGGGGCACCACCGGAAAGTTCGCCGCGTTTCCCGCCGAGTAGTAGGTCTTCTGCAGATCCGGTCGCACGATCTGCGTGCCGCCTTTCCGGCGCAGCTGCGGCGCCCAGTACGCGGACGAGTCGGCGGCGTTGTCGCAGCTGTTGCCGGGCAGTGCCAACAGGTCCGCATTGGTGGTGGAGGCATCGCTGCTGGTATTGCCGAAGAAGTCGTGCACCATCGACCGGCCCGGCTTTCCGGGAAACATGATGGGATCGTCCGGCAGCGTGTGCGAGTACGCACATTCGACGTTGAACTGTCCGGCCGTGGCAGTGGCCGGGGCTGCAAGCAGGGCGGCCATCAGCAGCCGCAGGAATGCGGAATTCATAGCTTCCTCCATGAGACATGCTGCTCCATGCAGATGCAGCGATCTGGCCGCACGGCATGTGTGCGGCGTCGCGAAAGTAGTGGGGTCGCAATGATCGGCGCGTGAGAAAACGCGTGACGAAGTCACGCGCGCGGGCGCAGAGGAACCTCGTCGGTTCCGGCAGGATCAGCCGCCGATGCCCGATTCCTCGAGCGTCTCGTCTTCCGCATCGACGAAGCGCTGCAGCGTCAGGTGCTCCAGGCGCAGGCGCTGCACCACCATCGAGAACGCCATCACCGACAATACCCGCTGCGGGTCGCGCGCCCACGGTGGCAGGTAGCGCGGCGGCACGATCAGGCCGTTGTTGCGGTAGGGCTCCAGCACCACCGTGTCGGCGACCGTCACCCGACCGCAGAACAGCAGCGGCAGCAGTTCGCCCCGTCCTTCGTGCAATGCCTTGCAGATGAAGGCGTAGATGCGCAGCACCCCTTCCAGGTAGGCGCCGTCCTTGGTGAAGCAGACCAGGCCGCGCGCGTTGCCACCGCGGAAGATGCGCGCCGCGCTGCGGTAACTTTCGACATCACTCTGCCCGGCTTCGAGGAAGCCGCGGAAGACCTCGATGAAATCGGCGCCCTTGAGTGCCTGTTCGACCATCACCACGCGCAGCGCGACCCGACGCAGCCGCGCGATGTCGATCGCGCCGGTGATGATCTCGGAGAACGTTGCCAGCCCTTCCTGGGCACGGGTGGTTCGCGGCGCGCCGCAACCCAGCGAGGTCAGGTAGGGCTGGTGCTTGCCGTTGAGCGCGGTCAGCGTGTGGATGAAGGCTTCGTGCTGGATCAGCTGTTCCAGGTCGCGCTCGGAGAACATCGCCGTCGCACGCAACGTCACCCGCTTGCTACCGGCCGTGGCCTTGGAGGCCAGGTTCGGATCGAGCACGACCTCAACCTTGTCATGGCTGAAGAACGGATCGATGCGCTCGCGCAGGCGCCGGGCGAACTCCGGCGCCTCGATGTCCACGGGTATTCCCGGCAGCAGGCGGTCGTTGATCAGCTCGTCGGTAACGCGCAGCAACTCGCGGGCGACGTCGGCGTTGGTCGACTCCTGGTTCGGATAGAGATGGTCGGGGCGGCCGTAGAGCAGGGCCGAGCAGCGGGTGTACTCAGGCGTGCCGATGGCACCGAGCATCTGTGCGGCGACGCGATAGCTCCAGGCCGACTTGTACAGCCACATGCCCAATGGGTGGCCACGGTCGATGCGGCCGAGCAGGTTGTCGAGTCCCTCGATCTCCGCTTGCATCGGGTGCGGCTGCGTGGTCGGTTTTGGCAGTTCGGGGCGGCCGACGCGCCAGCCGGCAAGGAAGCGCTCCTCCAGCTCCATCGGCCAGTCGATGGCCTTGAGCACGCGGATGCCGCGGCCGAGTTTGACCAGGGTGCGGTCCTGTTCGAACAGCGGAATCAGCGCCGGATCCTTCAGGGCATCGGGCGCAGGCGGGGCAGTGGGAAGGGCCGGCATGCGAAGCTCCCCTCGGGCGAGGAATCGTGGCCGCAGCAGCCTGCGCGATGGCGCGATAAAGGCAGGTGATGGCCCGACGTTAGAGCAAGCGCAAATGGATCCCGGCTTTCGCCGGGATGACGGTGCGGGCGGTGTCAGGCCTTCGGGCGCGGCGGCGCGGTCGAACCGCGCACCACCAGCTCGGGGCTGAAGCCCTCGTTGGGCAGCGGCCGGCTCGGTGCGTGTTCGCGGATTTCCTGCAGCAGGCGGTGCGCGGCGTGGCGGGCGATTTCCTGCGTGGCCTGCTTGGCGGTGGTCAGCGCCGGCCAGCTCTGCTTGGAGAACGGGCTGTCCTCGAAGCCGGCGATCGACAGGTCGTAGGGCACGTTCATGCCGCTGGACTTGGCCGCCGCCAGCACGCCGGCGGCGATCTCGTCGTTGCTGCCGAAGATCGCGGTCGGCCGGTCGGCCAGCGCGAACAGGCGACGGGCGCCGCGGAAGCCGTCGTCGAAGGAGTAATCGCCCTCGACCACCAGCTCCGGATCGAGGGTGAAGCCGTACTCGTGCAGCGCTTCCTCGTAGCCCTTGTAGCGCTCCCAGGACGAGCCGTGCGACTTGCCGCCCCAGAGGAAACCGATGCGGCTGTGGCCGAGCTGGATCAGGTGCTCGGTGATCTCGTAGGCGGCGTCCTTGTCATCGACGTAGACACAGGCGCTGCCGTCCTGCGGGTCGGCGGCGGCCGAGACGATGCGGACCAGGCGCACGCCGTGGGCGACCAGCTCGGTCACCAGCTCGTTGCGCTCGGACATCGGCGGCGCCAGCACCAGCCCGGCCAGGCGCGAATGCTGGACCAGGTCGATCAGCTCGCTGGCGAGGTTGGGCGAGGACGAATCGCAGGGGTGGATCTGCAGGCCGTAGCCGGTCTCGCGGCAGACCGAAAGCACGCCGTTCTGCACCGCGATGACGTAATAGGGATTGGGGTTGTCGTAGACCAGGCCGAGCGCATAGTTCTGCGCGCTGCGCAGGCTGCGTGCCGACGGGTCGGGCTGGTAGCCCAGGTCGTCGATGGCCCGCTGCACGCGGGCACGGGTGCTCGCCTGCACGCTGGGTTCGTCGTTGATGACGCGCGAGACGGTCTTGAGCGACACCTCGGCGCGCTCTGCGACGTCTTTTATCGTGGGTCTGCGCACCGAAGCCTCGCGTGGTTCCGGCGGATGTTCCGCCGGTGGAACCGCCGCGTCGTGTGACGCGGCGTAAAGACGACTAGCCTAACCACCAGCGCAGGTGATGTGAATCGAATTTCCTGCGTTGCCAACAGCATCCGGTGGCGTGTGGACTGGTCGCACGGATGGTCAGGTGCGCTGCGAAGCCGGCGCGCCGCTGGCAACGGCGGGTGCATGGCCAACGCTGTGGCCACGCAGCGCGAAGTACAGGATGTACAGGTAGCACGGCACCATCAGCAGGACGAACACGAGCTGGAAATCGTGCTGCTGCTTGAAGTGCACGAACAGCTGCGGAATCACCGCGCCGCCGGAGATGCCCATGATCAGCAGCGCAGACCCATATTCGGTGAGCCGGCCCAGGCCCTGGATCGCCAGCGGGAAGATCGCCGGCCACATCATCGCGTTGGCGAATCCCAGCGCGGCGACGAAGCCGACCGAGACGTAGCCGGTGGTGAGGAACGCACCGACGGCCAGCAACACGCCCAGGATCGCCGAGAACGACAGGTAGCGTTCCTGCGAGATGAAGCGCGGGATGGCGACCAGGCCGATCAGGTAGCCCAGCAGCATCCCACCCAGGGTCAGCGAGGTGAAGAACTTGGTCTTGTCCAGCGGCAGGCCGAATCCCTGGCCGTAGGTGCCGATCGCGTCGCCGGCCATCACCTCCACGCCGACGTAGACGAAGATGCACAGCGCCCCCAGCCATACGTGCGGGAACTGGAACAGGCTCTTCTTGCCGCCGTGCCTGCCGTTGTCGCCTTCGGAGTTGACGTCTTCCGGGCGGATTTCCGGCAGCGGCGAAAACAGGATCGCCACCGCCAGCAGGGCCAGCAGGCCGGCCATCAGCATGTAGGGGTCGTGGATGCGGGCGGCGAACTCGTTGAGCAGCTGCTCCTTGGTCGCCGCATCGGCGCCTTCGACCTGTGCGGCCAGGTCGCCCATGCCGTGCATCACCAGCGTGCCGATGACCAGCGGGGCCAGGATGCCGGCGACCTTGTTGCAGATGCCCATCACCGCGATGCGCTGCGCCGCGCCCTCGATCGGGCCGAGGATGCTGATGTAGGGATTGGAGGCGGTCTGCAGGATCGCCAGGCCGGCACCGATGATGAAGATGCCGGTCACCGCGCCGCCGTAGACACGCGCCGTCGTGTACTGGCCGAACACCACCGCGCCGACGGCCATCAGGAACAGGCCCAGTGCCATGCCCTTCTTCATGCCGGTCTTCTTCAGGATCATCGAAGAGGGCAACGCCAGCACGAAGTACGAGATGTAGAAGGCGAACGGAATCAGGAATGCCAGCGTCTCGCTGACGTTGAAGGCCAGCCTGGCAAACGAGATCAGCGGGCCGTTGAGCCAGGTGACAAAGCCAAAGATGAAGAACAGCGCGCCGATGATCGCGATCGAGCCGTAGTGGCTGCGCGAGCCGGTGGCGATGGTGGTGGACATTGGTTCCCCTCCCAAGGAATGCGGTCAATGTCGCACGATGACTCATGCGACATCCGTCGGCCAACGTTGTCACAAGTCGAGACGCCACGCTAGAGGCCCTTTCCTATAAGGGTTTCAGGGTCAGCCCGATACCCAGGGCTTGCTGCGTCGCAGCAAAAATCGCCCCCGCCGACGCCCCGATTCCGGCCTTTCTGACAATTTCGTAACTTTCTGTTGACAACGTTGTCAGTGGCGAGCCAAATTCGGCCCGTGCCGGTGGGGAACCGGCGCCAGCGGAGGGAACATGCAGTGGGATTCGACGGAAACGCCAAGCCAGTCATGCCCTCTCGTGAGCGCGCAGCCCATGCGCGCCGGCCGCGGGTGAGCGCCGTGCCTACGCTCGTGCATCCCGACACCCGCTTCATCGCCGCCGACGTCGGCGGCACCCACACCCGCGTCGGCCTGGTCCGCGCCGGTGGTTCCGATGAATCGCACGTGGTGGTCCTGGCGCACCGCAAGTACGTGTGTGCCGACTACCCGAGCCTGGCCGCGATCCTGGCCGACTTCATTGCCGGCAACAGCGCCTGCGCCGGCATCGACCGGGTCGCCATCGCCAGCGCCGGCGTCGTCCTCGACGACGCGGTCATCAATTCCAACCTGCCATGGCGCATTTCGCTGTCGCAGCTGCGCAGCGAGCTGCACCTGAGCGAGTTGCAGTACATCAACGACTTCCAGGCCGCCGCGCATGCCGCGCAGTGCATGGATCCGGGCGACTCGCTGCTGCTCACCCCGGGCGTCAGCGACGCCGCCGCCGGCCCGGTGCTGGTGGTGGGCCCGGGCACGGGTCTTGGCGCAGCAATCCGCATCCCGCATCGCGGTGGCACCGTGGTGCTGCCGACCGAAGCCGGCCACACGGCGTTTGCCCCGGGCAACGCGCGCGAAGCGGCGATGCTCGACTGGGCGCGCCAGCGCGGCCAGACGCACGTGCCGACCGAACGATTCGTCTCCGGCCCCGGCCTGGTGCACCTGTACGAGGCGATCTGCGCCATCGACGGCATCGAGCCGAGCCTGCGCGCCCCGGCCGCGATCACGGAAGCCGCCCGCCAGGGCGACGTGCCCGCACGCGAGGCCGTGATGACCTTCTGTGCCCTGCTGGGCAGCGTGATCGGCGACCTGATCACCGTCAGCAGCGCCAAGGCGGTGTTCATCGCCGGCGGCATCCTGCCGCGGCTGAAGGACTTCCTGCCGCAGAGCCAGTTCCATGCTCGCCTGCTCGACAAGGGCGTGATGCACGCCGCGCTCGAGCGCGTGCCGGTGCGGCTGATCGACAACGAGCGCCTGGGCGTCATCGGCGCGGCCAGCTGGTATCTCGAGCACGCCTCGCAGCAGGCAGGCGAATGAACCAGGCACGAAGCAGCAGTTTCAGGACAACGGAACCGCGTCGCGGCACACGCCGGGCGCGGACCAGAAAACTGGCTCCGTAACGCCGACGCAAGAATCGGCATCGCGGAGTCGCACACAGCCCGTGGGAGGGAGAGCAATGAAACTTCGCAAGTCAATGCTATCGGTGAGTATCGTCGCGGCGCTCGGCTTTGCCGGCACCGCCATGGCGCAGGACACGGCCGCACCGGCCGCCGCCTCGTCGCAGGAAGCCAAGGACCTGGACACCGTCGTCGTCCGTGGTATCCGCGGCGCCATCGAGCAATCGCTGGAAACCAAGCGCGGTGAAGTGACGCGTGTCGAAGTGGTCACCGCCGAGGACATCGGCAAGATGCCCGACAAGAACGTGGCCGACTCGCTGGCCCGCGTCCCCGGCGTCACCATCAGCGCGGCGAGCGCCAACGAAGGTGCCTTCGACGAGAACGACCGCGTCAGCATGCGCGGCACCAGCCCCAGCCTGACCCAGACCCTGATCGACGGCCACAACATCGGCACCGGCGACTGGTTCGTGCTCAACCAGACCGGCACCGTGGGCCGCAGCGTCAGCTACTCGCTGCTGCCGGCCGAACTGGTCGACAAGGTCATCGTGCGCAAGTCGTCCGAGGCCAAGCTGGTCGAAGGCGGCGCCGTCGGCAACATCGACATCCAGACGCGCGACCCGCTCAACTTCGAAGATGGCTTCAGCATCTTCGGTTCGGTCGGCGCGGTGTACGCCGAACAGCCGGACAAGATCGATCCGCAGATCTCGGTGCTGGGCAACTGGAAGAACGACGACGGCAGCTTCGGCCTGACCGTGCAGGCCTTCAGCGAAGAGCGCCACCTGCGCCGCGACGGCCAGGAAGTCCTCGGCTACGAGCAGATCGCCGCGGGTTCCGCGATCGCGCAGAGCAACCCGGACCTGGCAGGCGTCTTCTACCCGACGTCGATCGGTTCGGCCCTGTTCGAGCAGGAGCGCAAGCGCACCGGCGGCATGATCGCCGCGCAGTTCAAGCCGACCGACACCCTCGAGTTCGGCGCGAAGTACTTCCGCTCCGACCTGGAAGCGCACAACTACAACCGCAACTACCTGGTGTGGGGTGCGCGCATCCTTGGCCAGGGCGCAGGCCAGGCGCCGGATCCGGGCTACATCGTGCGTGACAACACGCTCGTGCAGGCCAACTTCACCGCCGACCCGACCCGCCAGTACGGCATCTACGACGAGATCTCGCGTCCGGGCGACGAGTCCAGCACCGAGTTCTTCGCCGTGGACGGCAGCTGGGACGTCAGCGAAAGCCTGCGTTTCAGCGCACAGGCCGGCACCTCGGAAGGCCGTGGCAAGACCCCGACGCAGGACGTGGCCGAATGGGACACGGGCCTGGGCACGGGTGGTGGCTGGCAGCTCAACGGTGTCGGCGCGGCCAACTGGAACCTGGGTTCGGCCAACACGGCCCAGCCGGGCACGCCGCTGGTGGACTACAAGCTCGACTGGATCTTCGGCTTCCAGGACATCGACGTGGTCGATGAGGAAGACTGGGGCCAGATCGATGGCCAGTGGTTCCTCGACAACAAGTCGCCGCTCGATTCGCTCGAGTTCGGTGTGCGCACCGCCAAGCACGAACGCAACCTGGACCAGGTCACCGCCCAGGGCCCGGCCTGCCTCGTCAACGGCGCGGTCGACCCGTCGTGCCCCCCGGGCTCGCAGTCGCCGTTCGACGCCGCCAACTTCCCGCAGGGTTTCCGCAACTATCCGGGCGACTTCGCCAACGGCATCAGCGGCAACTTCCCGCGTGACATCTGGTACCACACGCCCGAGCAGCTGGCCGAGTTCAACCGCTTCACCAACCGCGACAAGGCCGCCCGCTTCTTCTTCGCCGGTGCCTACGGTCTCGAGGAGCGCAGCTCGGCGGCCTACCTGCAGCTGAACTTCTCCGGCGACAACTGGACCGCCAACGTCGGCATGCGTTACGTGGAGACCGAAGAAAAGGTCACCAACTACGTCAACGCGAGCGCTACCGATCCGGCTGCCATCACCACGTCGCTCTTCGGCCCGTACAAGACCGTGCTGACCGAAAACACGTACAAGGACTGGCTGCCGAGCGGCAACCTGAAGATCGATCTCAACGACACGATGGTGCTGCGTTTCGCCGCATCGCGCACGCTGACCCGTCCGGACTTCTCGGCACTGGCCGGTTCGGTCAGCCTGATCCCGCCGGCAGTGGTCGGTGGCGTGGGCAGCGGCTCGGGCGGCAACCCGAACCTGGCGCCGATCACCTCGAACAACCTCGATGGCACGTTCGAGTGGTACTACGCCGATCAGGCGCTGGCGTCGGTCAGTGTGTTCAGCATGGACATCGGCAACTACGTCTCGCTTGACCGCAGCCGCCAGCAGTACCTCACCATCGACCAGCTGCATCCGGCCCCGGGCGCGATGGTGGATTACGACCTCACGGTCCCGGTCAATTCGAATGCCGAAGTCAACGGCGTCGAGCTGGCCTGGGAAGGCCCGATCGTCGAGAACTTCGGTGCCTTCGCCAACTACACCTACGCTGAAGGCAGCACCGATGACGGTCAGCCGATGGTCGGCCTGTCCGAGAACACCTACAACGTCGGCCTGTGGTTCGAAAACCAGACGTTCAACGCCCGCGTGAACTACACCTACCGCTCGGAGTTCTTCAGCGGCCTGGATCGCGCCTCGGCATTCTGGCAGGACGAAGTTGACTCGGTGTCGGCGTCGTTCGGCTGGAAGATCAACGACAACTACTCGCTGAGCCTGGACGCGCTGAACCTCAACAACCCCAAGACCAAGTACTACGCCGAATCGAAGGAGCGCCCGCGCTCGGTCTACGAGAACGGCCGCCAGTACTACCTGAACTTCCGCTTCAAGTTCTAAGGTTCCCGCGAGGGAATCGCTTCAACGAGCGGGCCCGGTCACACCGGGCCCGCTTGCTATGCGACAGTCACCGGCGACACGCATGCATCCGTGCCGCCCGCAGATGAGAAGAGGGATTGATGAAACTGCATCCAGTTCTGACCGCAGTAGCCGGCGTGACCATGGTCATCGGGTTGTCGGCCTGCAAACGCGACGCGAACGCGCCTGAAGGCCCGGCCACCGCCACCAGCGCCAAGCCCGTCACCTCCGCCGCAGCGACGCCGGTCATTCCGCGCCCGGCCAAGGTGGAACTGGGGCAGGGCCGCTTCGTCCTCGATCCCGATGTGCGCATCTCGGTGGTCGGCGGCAACGCAGAAGCCACCCGCATCGCCAATGATTTCGCCGCACGCCTGCAGAAGTCGCGCGGCTTTGCCCCTGCCGTCGGCACCGATGCCGCGAAGATCACCTTCCAGCTCGATCCCAAGGCACCGCTGTCCAGCGACGAGGCCTACACGCTAGACGTCACCACCAATGGCGTGAAGCTCACCGCCCGTGCGCCGGCCGGCCTGTTCTACGGCGCGGTCACGCTGTGGCAGCTGGCCACCGCCGATGGCGCGCAGGGCACCGCGGCCATCCATGCCCAGCACATCGAAGACGCGCCGCGCTTCCAGTGGCGCGGCATGATGCTCGATGTCGCCCGCCACTTCCGCACCGTCGACGAAGTGAAGGCGCTGCTCGACCAGCTGGCGCTGCACAAGATCAACACCTTCCACTGGCATCTCACCGATGACCAGGGCTGGCGCATCGAGATCAAGCAGTACCCGAAGCTGACCGAAGTGGGCGGCTGCCGCATCCCGGCCGGTGCCGCCGGACGCGATGCCAAGGGCGGACCCAAGCCTTACTGCGGCTTCTACACCCAGGACCAGATCCGCGAGGTGGTGAAGTACGCCGCCGATCGTCACATCACCATCGTTCCGGAGTTCGACCTGCCCGGCCACGCCCAGGCCGCCATCGCCGCGTATCCCGAACTCGGCGTGACCGGCAAGGCGCCGCCGGTGTCGCCCGACTGGGGCGTGCACACCTGGCTGTTCAACACCGAAGACGGCACCTTCACCTTCCTCGAGAACGTGCTCGACGAGATGATGGCGTTGTTCCCGGGCAAGTACATCCACCTCGGCGGCGACGAGGCCGCCAAGGACCAGTGGCAGCAGTCCGCCGCGGTGCAGGCCAAGATCCGCGAACTCAAGCTCAAGGATGAAATGCAGCTGCAGAGCTGGTTCATGGGGCGCCTTGGCAACTACATCGAAACCCACGGCCGCCGCCTGATCGGCTGGGACGAAATCCTCGAAGGCGGTCCGCCGGCCGACGCCACCGTGATGTCGTGGCGCGGCACCGACGGTGCCATTGAAGCGGCGCGCGCCGGTCACGACGTGGTGCTGGCACCGGCGCCGGACCTCTACCTCGACCATCTCCAGAGCGACCTGCCGGACGAGAACCCGGGTCGCCTCGACGTGTTCGCGCTGAAGCAGTACTACAGCTACAACGTGGTGCCGCCGCAGCTCAATCCGGAGCAGGCCAAGCACGTGCTCGGCGCGCAGGCCAACCTGTGGACCGAGCACCAGCGCACCAACGAGCGCATGCAGCGCGCGTCGTTCCCGCGCGTGGCGGCATTGGCCGAGAACGTGTGGACGCCCGACAACCGCCGCGACTGGCAGGACTTCCTGCAGCGCATGGTGCCGGACATGGCGCGCTATCGCGCCAGTGGCTTCCAGGCCTCCGACAGCGCCTTTGCCGTGCACTTCGTCGCGGCCCCGGCCGCCGACGGAAAGGGCACGCTGACGCTGTCGAACCAGAGCCAGTTCGGTGAGATCCGCTACACCACCGACGGCAGCGAACCGACGGCGTCGTCGCCGGCGTACGGCCAGCCGCTGACCGTGGCCCTGCCGACGACCGTCACCGCCAACGTCTTCGCCGATGGCGTCGCCCTGGCCGCGCCGCGCAAGTTCGCCGTCGACCTGCGCAGCCTGCGCGCGCGCGGCAGCCATGCCCTGCAGTCGTGCAAGAAGGGCCTGGCGCTGCGCATGGAAGACGACGCGCCGGCCGCCGGCGAGGGCAGCGAACGCGCCCTGCTGCTGGCCGACGTGTTCGACCCGTGCTGGGTCTACGACGACGCCGACCTCGACGGCATGACCCATCTGGAAGTACGGGTTGGTCAGTTGCCGCACAACTTCCAGCTGTGGCGCGACGCCAAGCTGGTGGTCACCCGTCCGGCCACGATCCCCGGCGGCGCCCTGGAAGTGCGACTGGACGGTTGCGAGGGCAAGCCGGTGGCGACGCTGCCGCTGGCCCCGGCGCGCACGTCCGACGGGCTGACCACGCTGCAGGCGACGCTCCCGGCCACCACCGGCAAGCACGACCTGTGCTTCATCTTCGCCTCGGGCGAGTACAACCCGATGTGGGTCGTGGACGAGGTCGCGCTGCTGCCCTGAGGCCCGCCAGCTTTGCCAGTGCTGCCCTCCGGCTTGCCGGGGGGCGGCCAAACGGCGCGACCGCACGCGCCGAGCGTGACGCGGCGCGCCAAATGCAGGTTAGGATTGGCCCGTTACAGGGGACCCCACACATGCTTGCTCGCAGCCTACTCATGACGGCCTTGTTGGCCGCCACCGGCGCCGTGTCGGCGCAAACCTTGCCCAAGCCGGCCGAGTTCTACTTCGCCGCCGATGCCAATACCGTCAAACCGGTGATCGCCGTGCGCGAAACCGGCGACGTGGCGATGGAAAAACTCGCCAAGACCGTCGAGCGCAACCCGCGCGCCAAGGCCGAGGTCGCACAACTTGCGCACCTGGCAATGGACGCCGGCCGCGCCGACCTTGGTCGCCAGCTCTATGCACGCGCGCTGCGGCAGATCGATCGCAGCGACGGCATGTGGCGAGCGGTGGTCTGGAACTACGGCTGGGACCTGTATCGCACCGGCGACAGCGAAGGGGCGTTCGCGCAGTGGCGCGCGTTGCTGGAAGCGCGCAGCGTAACCGCCTCGTGGATTCCGCCGACGTTCGCCATCGCGCTGTGGTCGCTGGGCCGCAAGGACGAAGCCGTGCAGTGGTATGCCGCGGCGGTACGCACCGAGCCGCAGCAGTGGAACACGGCGAGCCAGTTCGCGCGCCTGTTGCCGGAGTGGCGCGACGACGAGCGCGCGACGCTGGCCGAAGTGCAGGCCGCCTGGGCCGCCAACCCGCCGACGTGGCCTTGATGGCCTGACCTCGCGCGCGGGGTCATCGCCTTCCTTCGACTTCGCTGCGCTACGCTCAGGACGAACGGTGCCTGCCGGGACCGTTCGTCCGGAGCTTAGCGGCGTAGCCGCGAAGTCGAAGGAAGCGACGCCCCATCCGGCCCCGTATCGCCCGCGAACGGGCAAACCGGCACGGTACCCAGCCCCGCGGCCCGCGTTAGGATGCGTTTTTCCCATGCGGATCACCCGGCATGCGTCTGCTGTTCACCGCTGTCCTCCTGAGCCTCCCTCTTTCCGCCATGTGCGCCGACCGCATCACCGGCAAGCCCTTCGCAACGCGCAGCGAGGTCTACGCCCCGCATGCGATCGCCGCGACCTCGCATCCGCTGGCCACGCAGATCGCGCTGGACGTGATGAAGAACGGTGGCAGCGCGGTCGATGCGGCGATCGCCGCCAATGCCGCGCTGGGACTGATGGAGCCGACCGGCAGTGGCGTCGGCGGTGACCTGTTCGCGATCGTCTGGGATCCCAGGACGAAGAAGCTGTACGGCTACAACGGATCGGGCCGTTCGCCCAAGTCGCTGACCCTGGCCGAGTTCCAGCGTCGTGGCCTGACCGACATCCCTCCGCATGGCCCGCTGCCGGTGACGGTGCCCGGCGCGGTCGATGCCTGGTTCGCGCTGCACGGCCGCTTCGGCCGCAAGCCGATCGCCGACGACCTCGCGCCGGTCATCCGCTACGCCCGCGAAGGCCACCCGGTGCACGAAGTGATTGCCTACTACTGGGGCCGCAGCGTGCCGACGCTGTCGAAGTTCCCGGGCTTCACCGAGCAGTTCACCGTTGACGGAAAGCGTGGCCCGCAGACCGGCGAGATGTGGCGCAACCCGAACCTGGCCAACACCCTGGAGAAGATCGCCAAGGGCGGCCGCGATGCGTTCTACAAGGGCGACATCGCCCGCACCATCGACGCCTATTTCAAGGCCAACGGCGGCTTCCTCAGCTACGACGACATGGCCTCGCACCAGGGCGAATGGGTCGAGCCGGTCAGCACCGACTACCGTGGCTACGACGTGTGGGAGCTGCCGCCCAACGGCCAGGGCATCGCGGCGCTGCAGATCCTCAACCTGCTCGAGCCCTATGACATGAAGTCGTATGGCTTCGGCAGCCCCGAGCACGTGCACCTGTTCGCCGAGGCCAAGAAGCTCGCCTTCGCCGATCGCGCGCGCTGGTATGCCGATCCCGCTTTCGTCGGGGCGTCCGCCGGATCGACGGTGAAGAAGCTGATCTCCAAGGACTACGCCGCCCAGCGCCGCAAGCTGATCTCGATGGACAAGGCGCTCAAGGAAGTGCAGCCGGCCACGCCGAAGGAACTCGACGAGGGCGACACCATCTACATGACCGTGGCCGATGCCGACGGCATGATGGTGTCGCTGATCCAGTCCAACTACCGCGGCATGGGCAGCGGCATGGCACCGCCGGGACTGGGCTTCATCTTCCAGGACCGCGGCGAGCAGTTCGTGCTCAAGGAAGGCCACCCCAATTCGTTCGAGCCGGGCAAGCGTCCGTTCCACACCATCATTCCGGCGTTCGTGACCAAGGGCGGCAAGCCGTGGCTCAGCTTCGGCGTGATGGGCGGCGCGATGCAGCCCCAGGGCCACGTGCAGATCCTGCTCAACCTGATCGACTTCGGCATGAACCTGCAGGAAGCCGGCGACGCGCCGCGCATCCAGCACGACGGCAGTACCGAGCCGGCCGGGCAGGCGACGGTGATGAGCGACGGCGGCGAGCTCGACCTGGAAACCGGCTATTCCTACGAGACCGTGCGTGCACTGATGCGCAAGGGTCACTCGGTGCGTTTCGCCGACGGCCCGTACGGCGGCTACCAGGCCATCATGGTCAATCCCAACGGCGGCTACGTCGGCGCCAGCGAATCGCGCAAGGACGGCCAGGCGGCAGGCTACTGACATGCAATCTCCCGAGGTGACGGCGCTGCTGCGTCGCGCCTGGGCGGCGCTGCAACAGGGCCAGCCGGTCGCGGCCCGCGCCGATTGCGAAGCGGCCCTGCAGCGGGCGCCGGAGTCGTTCGACGCGTGGCGCCTGTATGCCGTGGTTCTGCAGGCGCAGGGCGATACCGGCCGCTGCCGTGGCGCGCTCGAACGCGCGCTGGCGCTGCGTCCCGGCGACGGCGGTACCGCCCTCGACCTGGGTACGTTGTGGCTGCAGTCCGGCGACGGCGCCACCGCGCTGCCGTTGCTGGCAACGGCCATGCGCGCCCTGCCGCAGGAACCGCGCGCGGCATTCCGCTACGGCACGGCGGCTTTCCTGTGCGGAGATTTCGCGGCCGCTGCCTCCGGTTTCGAAGCCGCGACCCGGCTCGACCCGCAGTGGACCCAGGCCTGGAACAACCTCGCCGCAGCGCGCGGACGGTTGCAGCAATACCCGTCGGCGATCACGGCTGCCCGCAATGCGCTGCGACTGGATCCCGATGCCGCCAGCTCGCACCAGGCCCTGGCTTCGCTGCTGTCGAACCTGTTCGACCGCCCCTCGCTGGAGGAAGGCCAGCGCTGCGCGCTGCGCGCGCTGCAGCTCGATCCGTCATTGGCCGAGGCGCACCGCAACGCCGCCATCGTTCTGCGCAAGCTCGGCGAGCCGGCGCGCGCGGAAGCGCACGCGCGACAGGCGCTGCAGCGGGCGCCGCGCGACATCGACACCATCGATACGCTGGGCGAGCAACTTCTGCTCAACGGCGACACCGCCGGTGCCGTGACGACCTACGCCCAGGCGATCGCCGCCGGCGTGCGCTCGCCGGTCCTGCAGCGCCAGCACGGCATCGCCCTGCTCCAGGACGGGCAGCCCGACGCTGCCAGCCAGGCCCTGTCGCAGGTGTTGCAGGCGCAGCCCGACGACCAGCGCGCGATTGCCCACCTGGGCGTGGCGATGGCCGCGCAGGGCCAGGCCGAAGCCGCCGGGCGGTGGCTTGGCCTGCACCGGCACGTGCATGCGATCGAGCTGCTGCCGCCTGATGCCTATATCGATCACGCGGCATTCCATGCCGCGCTCGCCGCCGACATCCGCCGCCACAGCCAGCAACGCTGGGAACCGGCCGGACTGGCGGCGCGCAATGCCTACCTCAGCGGCGACCTGCTTGCCGACCGCACCTCCGCGATCGTCGGTTTCGAGGAGCGGTTGCGCGCGGCCATCGATGCGTTCCTGCAGCGCAGCCGCGCCCAGGCGGCCATGGCCGGTGGCGACGCCGATGTCTTCCTGCGCAACGTGCCGGGCAACTACCGCCTGCACGTCTGGGCGACCCAGGCCGCCGAACGCGGCTACATCGATACCCACATCCACGAGGACTCGTGGTTGTCGGGCGCCTATTACGTGGAATTGCCGCCGGCGATCCGCGCCGATGACCGCAGCCATGCCGGCTGGATCGAATTCGGCCGTCCCTTCGCCAGCCTGCCGCAGTGGCCAGAGGCTGCACTGCGCCAGGTCTGTCCGCGCACCGGGACGCTGCTGCTGTTCCCGTCCTACATGTTCCATCGGACCTTGCCGTACACCGGCAGCGGCGAACGCATCAGCATTTCCTTCGACCTGGCCGCCACCTGAGGGCGGCCTGGTCCGATCACCGGCGCGTCAGTCCGCCTGCACCGTCCGCCCGTTAGCCCATTCGCGCAGCGACTGCACCTGCTCGGCCATCAGCACCGACAGCGGCCGGGTCTGCTTGAGCTCGGCGCGCAGGGTGAAGTCGTTCAGCGGCGCTTGCGCCGCATGCGCCGAGTACAGGGCGGCGACGATGGCCTGCTCGATCTCGGCGCCGGAAAAGCCGTCGCTGGCCGCGACCAGCGACGCCATCTCGAAGCTGGACGGATCCAGCGCGCGCCGGCGCAGGTGCAGGCCGAACAGCTGCTCGCGCGCGCTCGCGTCGGGCAGGTCGACGAAGAAGATCTCGTCGAAACGACCCTTGCGCAGCAGCTCTGGCGGCAGTGCGTCGATCTGGTTGGCCGTGGCGACCAGGAACACCCGCGACTTGCGCTCGGCCATCCAGGTCAACAGGTAGCCCAGCACGCGGCGCGAGACGCCACCGTCGCTGTCGCCACCGTCGCCAGCCAGGCCCTTCTCGATTTCGTCGATCCACAGCACGCACGGCTCAAGCTGCTCGGCCGAGGACAGTGCCGCGCGCAGGTTCTTCTCGGTCTCGCCATGGAACTTGTCGTAGAGCGTGCCGAAGTCCAGTCGCACCAGTGGCACGCCAAAACCGGCGGCGACGGCCTTGGCCAGCATCGACTTGCCGCAACCCTGCACACCCAGCAACAGCACGCCCTTGGGCGGGTCGAGCCCGGGCGGCGCCTCGCCGCTGGTGAACACGCCGCGACGCTGCTCGATCCAGCGCTTGAAGCGGCGCGCACCGGCGACCTCTTCCATGCGCGCGCTGTCGTATTCGTAGTGCAGGTGGCCGCTGCGGTTGAGCAGCTCGAACTTGAGCTTGGCCAGCTGCGGCAGGTCGCCCGGGCCGAGCGCGCCGTCGTCGTGGAGCAGGTGGCGGGTGATGCGGCGCGCATCGATCGGGTCGAGGCCGCGCAGGTTGCGCACGATCTGTTTCACCGCCTCGGCGTCGGCCTCGACGCGGCGCCCGCCATGCTCCCGGGCATAGGCCTCGGCCTCCTCGCGCACCAGCTTGAGCAGGGCATTGGCATCGGGCAGGCGCGGCGTGAAGCGCACGGCCAGCGCATCCAGTTCCGGCGGCAGTTCGACCTTGTGGCCGACCAGCACCAGCACGTGCGGCTGGCAGTCGCGGCGCTGGATGATGTCGCGCAGCAGGCGCTGGGTGCTGGCGTAGCCCAGGTAGGGATGGATATCCAGCAACAGATAGATGCCGCGCTGGGTGGCATCGCGGATCGCATGCAGCGTGGTGGAGGCATCCGGCGCCACTTCCGGCGGATCTTCCTTGTCCAGGTCGATCCGGCGCAGGCCCTCGGTGATCGACCAGCGGTGCAGCGCGCGCCACACCTGCATCAGTGCTTGCCGGAACAGTTCGACCACGCGCGCCTCGTCGCGGGTCTCGATGACGATCAGGGGAGTGTTTGCGCGGATAAGCGCGGTCAGGTCCTGCAGTTCGCTCATCGCGTGTGGCTTTCCGGGGCTTCCGTGTCGGTGATTGATGATAGCGGCAGCACTGGCGGATTTCCGGACACGAGCGTCGCCGCGAAGCGCCGAAGTACCATGACCGTTCCCTCGCACGGACCCGAACATGGCCTTCGACGCCTTCGCCCTGATCCTGGCGATGCTGGTGCTGGGCTATGTCTTCCAGCGCCTGCGCGCGTTGCCGGCCGATGCCGGGCGGACCCTGAACCTGGTGGTGCTGTACGTCTGCCTGCCGGCTGCGGTGCTGCGCTACGCCCCGCGCCTGCAGCTGGAGCCGGCGCTGCTCGCGGTTGCCGCGGTGCCGTGGCTGCTGCTCGGTGCCACCGTGCTGGTGGTGGGCCTGATGTCGCGATGGCTCCGGCTGCGCCGTGACGAGCATGCCGTGCTGCTGCTCACCGTCGCCCTGGGCAATACCAGCTTCCTCGGCTATCCGCTGACGCGCGCGCTGATCGGCGAACACGCGCTGCCGTACGCGGTGGTCTACGACCAGTTCGGCGTGTTCCTGATGCTGTCGACCTTCGGCCTGTGGGTGCTGGCGCACTACGGCGGCGAACACGCGCCCACAGCTCGCGACATGGCGCTGCGGGTGTTGAAGTTCCCGCCGCTGTGGGCGCTGCTGGTCGGCTTCACCGTCATGCCCGAGCATCCGCCGGGCTGGATCGAAGGCGGCCTGCAACGGCTGTCCGAAGCGCTGTTGCCGCTGGCGATGCTGACGATAGGACTGTCGGTGCGGCTGACCCTGCCGCGCGACGAGCTCAAGCCGCTGGCCGCGGGGCTGGTGCTCAAGCTGGCGCTGATGCCGGCACTGGCGGCGCTGCTGGTGCCGCTGCTCGGGCTGCAGGGAGAAATGGCGCGCGCCACCGTGCTCGAGTCGGCGATGCCGCCGATGGTTACCGCCGGCGCGCTCGCCATCGGCCACGGGCTGGCGCCGCGCCTGGCCGCGGCGATGGTCGGTTACGGTGTCCTCCTGTCGCTGCTGACGCTGCCGTTGTGGGCGCAATGGGGAACCTGAGGATGCCGGGCCAATCGAACCGTTCGGGATGGGTTGCAGCTGCAATCGCGCTGGCGTGCGTTGCCGGTTGCGCAAGGACAGAGGGCGTGCCGACGGCGCAGGCGGGTGGCTCGCCTGCCACCGCCGCATTCGCGCGTGTGCATGCTTCGCCGCGGCCGGCAGTTGCAGCCACTGCGCTCCCCGTGCCTTCGCCGCCCAGCGCCGCGGAAAATGCCGCACTGGAAAAGTGGAATGCGGAGCTTGGCGCTGCGCTTTCGAAGTGGCTGGCCGCCCTCCCGGGTGACGCCGATTCCGCACTGGCCGAGGCGCTGCTGACGCCGCTGTTGGCGGCCGATGGGAGCACGCCCGAGACCGACGCTGCGCTGGGGGAGGCCGCCCGTTTGCAACCTGACGACCCCGACATCGCCTGGCTCGAAGCAATGCGTTGTCCGCCTGGGTCCACCCTGTGCGATCGCGCGTCGGGCCTGCAACGGCTGATGCGTCTGGATCCCGACAACGCCGCGGTCTGGATGGCCGCCGCCGACCGCGCGTACCAGCAGGGCGACATGGCGGCGTTCGACGAGTACCTGCATCTCGCGGCGCAGGCCAGTCACTACGACAGTCGCCACGGCATGGGCTCGCAGCGCCTTGCCGACCTCCTGGCATCGGCGCCCTTGCCGCCGCGGTCGCAGCAGGCGGAGCGGGCATTGCGTCGGATGGCCGGCCTGGGCCCCGGCCAGGCGCTGTCCGACGCAGACCTGAAGACAGTGCTGGCAGCGATGCACGGTCAAAGCCCGATGGATATGCCTGCGGTGGCGCCGGCGTATCGCCTCTGCCGGCCACCGCTGCCTGCTTCCCGTCGCGGGGACTGCATCGGCGCATCGACGCGCATGGCCGAAGGCGACATCCTCCTGAGCCGCATCATGGGTGCCCACCAGATGGTCAACCTCACAGCAGGGACGCCTGCCAACCGCTATTGGCGCGAACGCCTGCGGCAGGAGAAGTGGCTGCTGGCCTCCACCAGGACATTCCCCGACTGGACCTCGCCGGACTCCCTTCGGGCGGTGTGGCAGCTGGGCGAAGTTCCCGCCCTGCAGGCCTGGCTCAAAGCCAACGACCACGCCATGCCTCCCGGCTGGCTGCCAGACAATCCCCGCGAGCGCGACGTCATCACCCTCGGACCCTCCGGCTGAGCCCGCCATCGCGATGGTCGCGCCACGGCGGCCCGGTGTACGCTGCGCCTTCCATCCAGAGGGAGTTCGCATGAAGACCGTGCTGGTGGCCAGTTCCAAAGGGGGCGTGGGCAAGACCACGATTGCCACCCATATCGCCGCGCAATCGGCCATCGATGGCCTGCGTACCGCGCTGGTCGATGCCGATCCACAGGAATCCTCCACCCGCTGGGCGCAACGCCGCGCACTGCTCGACAGCGCCGTGCTGCCGCTCGACGGAACCCGCCGCAAGGCCTGGCGCAAGCATCTGCCCGATGACACCCAGCGCCTCGTGATCGATGCACCTGCCGGCGCGATGGCCGACGATCTCGACAGCTTCCTCGACCAGGCCGACGCCGTGATCGTCCCGATCCAGCCCTCGGCGCTGGATATCGATGCCACCGTGCCGTTCCTGGATTCGCTGGCCCGCCACCCGCGGGTGCGCAAGGGCTCACTGCGCGTGGGCCTGGTCGGCAACAAGATCAAGCCATGGACCAATGCCTCGCAGCAGGCGCTCGAGCTGCTGGCCGCCTGGCCGTATCCGGTGGTGGCGCAGCTTCGCGACAGCCAGGCTTACGTGGTCCTGACCGGCCTGGGCAAGAGTCTGTTCGACTACCACTCCGCGCAGGTGCGCGAGCACCAGGACGACTGGCAGCCTTTGCTGAAGTGGTTGAAGAAACCGTGAGGAGCAGGTTGATCAGTTCGACATCACGCCGGTCGAGGATAATGCACGCTCGATCTTCATCCGATCCTCGGTCCAGACGCGAAAAGGTAGCGACGCGAATGCGTGAATTGATCCTGCTGCGCCATGCCCACGCCGAACCTGCCGGTAACGGCCAGGCCGACCTGGACCGCCCGCTCTCGGCCGAAGGGCTGGCCGAGGCCGAAGCTGCCGGCCGCTGGCTGGCGGCCAACAAGCTGGTGCCCGACTGCGTGCTGTGTTCGCCCTCGCGGCGTACCCGCGAAACACTGGAAGCGGTGCTGGGCGCGATCGGCTATGTCGACCAGCGCATCGAACCGTCGATCTACGAGGCGACGCCGGGCACGCTGATCGCCCTGGCCGACACCCACGGCGAGTCCGAGCGCTTGATGGTGGTCGGCCATAACCCCGGTCTGGAACGGTTGGCCGCGCTGCTGCACAGCGGCCAGTCGGGCGATTACCGCGGCATGCCGCCCGGCGGCATCGCCGTGCTGAGCGTGCCTGCCGAGACCAGCCTGGAGCCGGGAGTGGCCCAGCTCAGCGCTTTCTGGTGGCCGTGACGACGAGTTCGCGATGCGCCCCCGTGGCGCTGTTGTCCTGCGTGCTGATGTCGTGCCTGTGGACGTGCCTGTTGTGGGGCTGGGGCTGGCCTGCGCTGGCCCGGCAGGCGTCGGCGCCCGCACCTGCTGCCGCGCCCGCGGCAGCGACGGTGCAGGGGTTCGACACGCGCTACACGCGCTTTGGTTTCGAACTGCGCACGCGCTGGGGCCAGCGCGTGGTCGGCGTGTTCCCGCAGTACGAGGGCGACGTGATGCAGTTGCCCGATGGGCGCCACCTGGTCCGCATCGTCCTGCGCACCGGCGCTGTGGTGGTCGCCGAATCCGAGCGTTACACGGCCATGGCGCGTGGTCCGGGCTTCTTCGACTCGCAAAACTACCCGTTGATCGAGTTCGAGTCCGACCCGCATCCGCAACAGCTGATCCAGTCCGGCGGCCGCCTGCGCGGTCGACTGACGATCCATGGCGTCAGCCGCATCGAGTCGTTCGAGCTGTCGCCGGCGACATGCGACCGGCCGGGCAAGGACTGCGAGGTCGTCGCCAGCGGCAGCATCAGCCGCTCTGACTACGGCCTCGACGGCTGGCAACTGGCCCTGACCGACCGGGTCCGCTTCACCATGCGCGTGCGCGTGATCGAGGCCAGGTGATGCCCAGGCACTTGCGGTGGGCGGCGGTCGTACTGGCGCTGGCGGTGTCCGGCTGCGCCTCGCTGTCCAATGCCGAGCGTGATCGCGCCAGCGCGATAGTGGTGGCGGCGCGGTCGACGCAGCTCGATTGCGTCCGCGATGACGCCTGCGCGCAAGCCTCGCCGCTGCGCCAGCTGGCTTCACGCGCCTTCGCCGGATCGACCGAGCAGGCACCGCGCCATTACGCGCTGATCCTCGATGTCGGGCCGGATGCATTGCTGGCGCGCATCAACCTGATCCGCAGCGCCACCACCGCGATCGACCTGCAGACCTACATCTTCGACGAGGACGACGCCGGCCGGCTGGTGATGGACGAGCTGCTGGCCGCCGCGCGCCGCGGCGTGCGCGTGCGCGTGCTGATCGACCAGTTGTCGGCGCTCAAGCACGTCGACACGCTGGCGGCGCTGGCCGCTGCCCACGCCAACTTCGAGCTGCGCCTGTACAGCCCGGTGCTCGGCCGCGCCCAGACCAGCTACCCGCAGTACGCGCTGGCGGCGGCATGCTGCTGGAACAAGCTCAACCAGCGCATGCACACCAAGTTGCTGCTGGTCGACGGCGCCGTCGGCATCACCGGCGGGCGCAACTACCAGGACGACTATTACGACTGGGACGACGAGTACAACTTCCGCGACCGCGACCTGCTTGTCGCCGGCCCGGTCGCGCACGTGATGGGCGCGGATTTTTCGCTGTTCTGGAACGACCGCCGCAGCGTCCCGGTCGAGCGCCTCAACGATGTCGGCCACCGACTGCTCCATGGCGGCGTGCCGCCGTTGCCGGCCGCGGTGTACGAGCGGCCGCAACGTGCGCAGGCGATGCAGCGCGATGCTGCCGATGTAGCCCTGGTCACGCAGCGACTGGCCCAGCACGCGTTGCTGGTGGGTGATGTGCGCTACATCTCCGACACCCCGGAAAAACACCACAGCAACGGCGCCGACCAGCAGGCAGTGGCGTCGGGGTCGCTGCGCGAGCTGATCGAATCGGCGCGCAAGGAAGTGCTGCTGCAGACGCCCTACCTGGTGCTGTCGGATGCGGCGCAGGAAATGTTCCGGCAACTGCACCAGCGTCCGCGCGAGGAGCGACCGCGGGTGATCGTCTCGACCAACAGCCTGGCCGCGACCGACGCCTTCATCGCCTACGCCTTGTCGTACAAGTACAAGCGCCGCTACCTGCGCGAATTCGGCTTCAACATCTTCGAGTACAAGCCATTCCCGCGCGATGCACCGATCGATGTCGCCACCACGGGCGCGGTCCTGCCGGCGTTCGATGCGTCGGGCGCGGGCAGCGGCGTGGTGCCTGACGGCACATCTCCAGACGGCACAGCTCTCGACAGCACCGACGCCGATCCGGCATCGCTCGAACCTGCGAACGCACTGACCGGCGAGGGCATCGAGACCGAACCGCCGGGCCGCCAGGCCGCGACCCCGCAGCAGACGCACCGCGAACTGCGCGAGCGTTACGACCGTCGCAGCGCGCTCGAACGCGAGCAATACCGGCGCGCGCTGTCGCGCGAGTACACCGCACTGCGCTACGGCTCGCGCAAGGCCAACCAGCCGGTGCCGCTGGAACGTGCCGGCGTGCGCATCGGCATGCATGCCAAGTCGATGGTGATCGACGAGAGGATTGGCGTGGTCGGCACGCACAACTTCGATCCGCGCGGTGACCACTACAACACCGAGAGCGCGGTGGTGATCGAGGACGTGGCGTTCGCCCAGGCGTTGGCGCAGAGCATCCGTCGCGACATGGAACCGGCCAACTCGTGGGTGATCGCGCGCCGCGACAAGCCGCCGGTGTTCTCGGGCCTGGACTATTCGATCGGCAAGATGTTCGAGGCGATGCCGATCTTCGACCTGTGGCCGATGCGCTACGCCACCAGCTACGAGTTCGTGCCCGGACCGGAGTGCCCGCAGCCTTTGCTGCCGAGCGATCCGGGCTTTCGCGCCTGCTACACCCCGGTCGGCGACTTCCCGGAAGTGGCGCTCGGTTTGAAGGGCATCACCACGCGGATCTTCACCGCGTTCGGCGCGGGGCTGGCTCCGATTCTCTGAGTCTGGGCCGCCTTTTCAGGGGGGCCAGGGCCCTTCAGGGGCAGCCTCCGTGGCCGCGTCCGGCGCCATCCGAAGCCCGGTTTCGCGCACTGGCCACTTCGCCCCCCGCTCGCGAGCCCCCATTCAGCATGCTTACCGTGACGCCCGTCACTGTCCCTGTTGGCCCGGATCGGGGGTCTTCGGGCCGTCAGCGTGACCGGGAGCGTTCACCCCTGCCATCAGTCATGGCAACGGTTCGCTCGAAATAGCTATCTATATCAGCAAGTTCCGGATGCGGTCCCGCTTCACCAGGTAGGTCTTCGGTGGGGTGACTTCTGGCCCATGGCGGAATCGATCTGGTGTTGTAGTCTACCAACACACCAAGTCACACCCCCGCTGACAAAGGACACCGCCATGAACGCCATCCGCCTCTCCAACCTGTTTGCCAAGCCGGCCGCCCCGGCCCGCCTGACCGCCAACCTGCTCAACGCCGCCCCGGCCCGCACGCATCGCGAACGCGATTTCGGCATCGGCTACGGCAACAGCAGTGGCTACGCCAGCAACCGCCGCTACACCTCCGAGTGGGGCCCGACGCGCTTCCGTTGCGCCTGAACCGCTACTCGCCACACCGCAATACCTCTTCGCCAGGACCACGCCATGAACGCCTTCACCCACACCCCGACCGTCCCCGCCACTGCTGCTCCGCGCTCGAACGTTGTTCCGATGCCGCAGCGCCATGTTCACCGCGAGCGTGACTACGGCGTCGGTTACGGCAACAGCAGCGGCTACGCCACCAGCCGCCACTACGCCCGGGACTGGATGCAGCCGCGCTTCCGTTGCGCGTGATCCGAGCGAAGAACCCACCGGATGAACGTATCGAATGACGCTGTCGCAGCAGTAACTCCTGATCAGCACCAACCGCTCCACCCGCACCACCGCACCACACAAGGCATCTCTCACTTCCCCCTGGCCCGGGGCCGGCACGTCGGACTCTCTCCGTGGCGACGCGCCGTCCTCCGGGCCGATTTTTTTGCTCCGTGACACCCCGGTTCGCCGCAATCTCCCGAGCCGCCGCAATGGCTGGCAGCCACCGCCCACGCTGGGCTAAGGTGGCGAAATGAGCGACGACACCACCCCCCCGCCGCAGCGCTCGCCGTTCCGCGGCATCCCCGACCTGGCCGACCTCAATGCGCTGTCCAAGGGCACCGCGATGGAACCGCTGGGAATCGTCTTCACGCAGATCGGTCCCGACTTCGTCCGCGGCACCATGCCGGTGGACGAGCGCACCCGCCAACCCTATGGCCTGCTGCACGGCGGTGCCTCGGTCCTGCTGGCCGAGACCCTGGGCAGCAGCGCCGGCAACCTGTGCGTCGGCAGCGACGAGGTCTGCGTCGGCATCGAGATCAACGCCAACCATCTGCGCGCCGCCCGCGACGGCATCGTCACCGGCACCGCCCGCCCCATCCACGTCGGCGCGCGCACCCAGGTCTGGGACATCCGCATCGAAGACGAGCGCGGCCGCCTGGTCTGCATCTCGCGCCTGACCCTGGCGGTAGTGGCGCGCACCTAGCCAGTCAATTGCGCCTGCGTCCGCGTCTGCCGCTGCCGCTGCCTTTGCCTCTGCGGAGCGGCGCCGTCCGCCGGGCCGGGGATTGCTCCGCCCCTTAGTCAGACATCCTGTCTGATGCGGGGCGTGGGTCATCCATGGCCCACTGCGGAGCAATCCCCGGCCCGTCGAACGACGCTCCGGAATTTCATTGCCCGGTCTTCGTCCTAAGCCCGTCATTCCCGCGAAGGCGGGAATCCAAGGACGTTGCTTCGCACTTGAAACCACCTCAGCCCTTCGCGGGCGTCCGTGACCAAACTCGCAACCGAGCGAGGGCACGGACACCGCCGCGGGCCGGCACAGCCCGAGTCCGACCGCTCCAGTTGCATCACGCGCGCGCTGCGCTCTCGCCAACAGCCGAAGTCAATAAAACCGTGTCAGCTTCCGGAAGGAGGAGGTGGGGTGTATTTCGCGAACAGTAAACGGAGCGAAGCGCAGGTTCGCGAAATGCACCCACCTCCTCCCCCGCCAAGGCCTCTCACCAAGGCCCCCCCAGAGACGGAAGGATTATTGACGCCGCCAGTCGATGGGCCGCAGTCTTGCCCCGCCAGCGAAAGCGCCTGGCGTGGGGATCACGGAGACGGCCTTGGACACAGCAGCACGCGCGGAACGACCGCGCAGGAAGAGCATCTGGGCAAGCCTGGTGGCAGTGGGCCTGGTGACAGGCACCGGCGTCGTCGTTGCCGCTGACGACGGCAGCGTCCATCCCGAGCTCTGGCCGAAAGTGGCGCGCGCCATACCGCTGGATCGCGCGACCGAGCGCCGCATCGACAAACTTCTGGCGACGATGACGCTGGAAGAAAAAGTCGGCCAGATCGTCCAGGGCGACATCGCCACGCTCACTCCCGATGACGTCCGCAAGTACCGACTCGGCTCGGTCCTGGCCGGCGGCAACTCCGACCCCGGCGCCAAGTACAACGCACCGCCCGCCGCATGGCTGGCCCTGGCCGACGCCTTCTATGAAGCGTCAATGGACACCAGCGGCGGCGGCAAGGCCATCCCGATCCTGTTCGGCATCGACGCCGTGCACGGCCAGAGCAACATCGTCGGCGCCACCGTCTTCCCGCACAACGTCGGCCTGGGCGCCGCGCGCGACCCCGCGCTGATCCGCGAGATCGGCCGCGTCACCGCGATCGAAACCCGCGTCACCGGCATGGAGTGGACGTTCGCACCAACCGTGGCGGTGCCGCAGGACGACCGCTGGGGTCGCGCCTACGAAGGCTATTCGGAACAACCGCAAGTGGTGGCCGACTACTCGGCGGCGATGGTCGAAGGCCTGCAGGGCAAGCCCGGCACGCCGGGGTTCCTCGACGGCCAGCACGTGATCTCCTCGGTCAAGCACTACGTCGGCGACGGCGGCACGGCCGAAGGCAAGGACCAGGGCGACAACCTGGCCAGCGAACAGGTGCTGCGTGACGTGCACGCGGCCGGGTACCCGCCGGCGGTGGCGGTCGGCGCGCAGGCGGTGATGACCTCCTTCAGCAGCTGGCAGGGCATCAAGCTGGCCGCGCACAAGGGCCTGATCACCGATGTGCTGAAGAAGCGCATGAACTTCGACGGCTTCGTCGTCACCGACTGGAATGCCCACGGCCAGGTCCCGGGCTGCAGCAACGATGGCTGCCCGCAGGTCGTCGTCGCCGGCATCGACATGTTCATGGCGCCCGACACCTGGAAGGCGGTCTACGAAAGCACGCTTGCCGCCGCACGCTCCGGCGAACTGCCGATGGCGCGCCTGGACGACGCCGTGCGCCGCGTGCTGCGGGTGAAGTACCGACTGCACCTGTTCGACGCCGGCAAGCCCTCGCAGCGCCCGATCGGCGGCAAGTTCGAATTGCTCGGCGCACCGGAGCACCGCGCCATCGCGCGCCAGGCCGTGCGCGAATCGCTGGTGCTGCTCAAGAACGCCAACCAGGTGCTGCCGCTTGATCCCAGGCGCAACGTGCTCGTCGCCGGCGACGGCGCCAACGACATGGGCAAGCAGAGTGGCGGCTGGACGCTCAACTGGCAGGGCGTGGGCAGCACGCGCGCCGACTTCCCCAATGGCCAGACCATCTGGGAAGGACTCGACAGCGCCGTGCGCGGCGCCGGTGGCCATGCCGAACTGGCGATCGATGGCCGCTACAAGCGCAAGCCCGACGCCGCCATCGTGGTGTTCGGCGAAGATCCCTATGCCGAGTTCCAGGGCGACATCCCGACGCTCTGGTACAAGCCCGGCGACGATCGTGATCTGGAACTGATCAAGCGACTGAAGGCCGAGGGCATTCCGGTGGTGGCGGTGTTCCTCAGCGGCCGGCCGTTGTGGATGAACCGCGAGATCAATGCCGCCGACGCATTCGTCGCCGCCTGGCTGCCGGGCAGCGAGGGCGGCGGCATCGCCGACGTGCTGCTGCGCGGCAGCGACGGCAAGGTCGCCCACGACTTCAAGGGACGGCTCGGATTCTCCTGGCCGCGTCGTGCCGACCAGTACATCAACAACGTCGGCCAGGCCGACTATTCGCCGCAGTTCGCCTTCGGCCATGGCCTGGGCTACGGCGATGACGGCAACCTGGCCAAGCTGTCGGAAGAGCCGGGCGTTTCGGCGGCGATGGGACGGCCGGGCGTGTACTACGCCCGCGGCGTGCTGACGCCGGGAATCACGATGCGCCTGCAGGGCGCGACCGGTGCCGCGGTCGATGCACCGGCACTGCCGGCCGCATCCGGCGATGGCAGCGTCAAGGTCCGCGGCGTGGACCACATGGCGCAGGAAGACGCGCGCCGGATCGAATGGTCCGGTGCCGGCGCGGCGACCGTGTCGCTGCATTCCGATGCCGCCAAGGAACTCGTTCGCGAGACCAACGGCGACGTGATGCTGGTGCTGACCGTGCGCGTGGATTCGCCGGCGCAGGGCGATGTCGCGATCGGAGTCGGCTGCGGCCCGGGTTGCGGCGCGACGCTGCCGCTCGCCGAGACCCTGGCCACCCTCGAACCCGCGCGCTGGACCACGCTGGGCATCCCGCTCAAGTGCTTCCAGGCCGTCGGCGCCGACATGAGCAAGGTCGACACCGTGTTGAGCTTGAAGGCCAAGGGACCCAGGCAGCTGTCGTTGTCGAAGGTTTCGCTCGGCGCGCAGGGCGATGCGGAAAAGGTGATGGCCTGCGCGCTGAAATGACCTGACACACAGGAGCGAGCTTGCTCGCGAACGCCTGGCAGCAAGCCGGTTCGCGAGCAAGCTCGCTCCAACATGCAGCGCGATCGCGCGCTGCCGCCATTCATCGCCGCAACATCCACCCACGTATGGCGAAACAGCGCTGGCCGCAGCGACATCGCTTCGGTATCGTGCCATCAATGAATGCGCCGTCCCCCCATGCCGGCGCGACGGCGCCGACCGCGGCGCCCGCCGCGCGCGTCCTCCGTTACCTCGTCCGCGTGCCACTGCTGCTGTGGCACGTCGTCGTCGACCTGCCACTGGTGTTGCTGCTCGGCACGCCGCTGACCGCTGGCGTGCGCGTCGGCAACGAGCGCCTGGACCATCGCGCGATCCGCGCCTGGTCGGCGGGCCTGATGTGGATCTTCGGCTTCCGCCTGCGCCGTGTCGGCGAACCGCTGCAGGGCGCGGCAATGTTCGTCGCCAACCACGTCAGCTGGATCGACATCGAGACCCTGCACAGCCAGCGCATGATGGGTTTCGTCGCCAAGCGCGAGATCGAAGGCTGGCCCCTGGTCGGCTGGCTGGCCGCGCGCGGCGAGACCATCTTCCATTCCCGCGGCAGCACCGAATCGCTCGGCGGCGTGCTGCACGAGATGCTGGCGCGCCTGCGCGCCGGGCGCTCGGTCGGCGTGTTCCCCGAAGGCGGCACGCGCGGCGGTCGCGAGATCGGCCCGTTCCATGCGCGCATCTTCCTGGCCGCGGTCGAGGCCGGCGTGCCGGTGCAGCCGGTGGCTTTGCGCTATGGCGAGGGTGGCGAGGCCCAGCACGTCGTGGCGTTCCAGGCGGGCGAGAGCTTCCTGGGCAACTTCGTGCGCCTGCTCGGTGAACCGACCCGGCTGGCCGAAGTGCACTTCCTCGAGCCGATCGCCCCTGGCGAGGCCGAAGGACGTCGTCGCATCGCCGATCTGGCCCGATCGCGAATTGTCGAGGCCATGACGGCTTGAGTTGTACGTTTACATCGCCATGGCATTCGTAAATTAGTGGGCGCACTCGAAATCGTATGGCTATGGTCCGAGGCATGCTGACTGCCGCCGACTACCGACCGCCACGCTGGCTGCGCAACGCGCACATCCAGTCGGCGCTCGGCTCCAGCTCGCTGCGCCGTCGCCATGGCGAGCGCAGCCTGGCCGAACTGGGCGCGGTCAGCACCGAACACCTGATCGACGCCGGCGATGCCCGCCTGCACGGCCTGCACAGCGCCATGCCCGACCGCGAGTCGCGCGGCCTGGTGCTGCTGCTGCACGGCTGGGAAGGCAGCGTCGACTCCAGCTACATGCGCCTGACCGCGGTGCAGCTGCTCAGGGCCGGTTTCGAGGTGTTCCGCCTCAACTTCCGCGACCACGGCAACACCCATCACCTCAATGAAGGGCTGTTCCACTCCAACCGCATCGACGAGGTCGTGCGCGCGGCGGTGGAAGTGTCGAAGCGCTTTCCCGGGCGGTCGATGGCCGTGGCCGGTTACTCGCTCGGCGGCAACTTCGCACTGCGCCTGGCGCTGCGCGCGCCAGCGGCGGGCCTGGAGCTGGCCCACGTCGCCTCGGTCTGCCCGGTGCTGGATCCGGCCCGGACCATGGAGTCGATGGAGAACGGCCTGCCTGTCTACCTGTGGTACTTCGAGCGCAAATGGCGCGACTCGCTGGCGCGCAAGCGCGAGCTGTTCCCGCAGGTGCACGCCTTCGACGACCAGGTGCTGGGCCTGCGCATGCGCCCGCTGACGCAGTGGATGGTCGAGCGCCACACCGAGTTCGGCACGCTGGAGCGCTACTTCGACGGGTATTCCATCGCCGGCGCCCGCCTGTCCGCGCTGCAGGTGCCGGCCAGCATCCTGATGGCGCAGGACGATCCGGTGATCCCGGTCGACGGCTTCCATGCGCTGACCCTGCCGGGGACCGCGCAATTGGAGATCGCCCCGTGGGGCGGCCATTGCGGCTTCCTCGAGGGCGCCAGCCTGGACGGCTTCGCCGAGCGCTGGATCGCCCAGCGCATGCTCGACGCTGCCGGTTAATCCGCGCAGCCCTCGAATCAGGCTGAAAACCCGGTCCTGCAAGGCGGGCCGGGCGCCCGGTAGCCGCTACAATCGCGGTTTCGCCTGAATCATCGAGCAGTCCATGTACGAACCGATCATTGACGCCCTGCGCCGCGGCGCGGCCAGCGAAGCGCTCACCGCAGCGCGCGAGGCCATTGCCGCCCAGCCGCAGGACGCCAACGCGCACCGCCTGCTGGCCGCCGCCCTGCGCCTGGACGGCGATCGCGAAGGCGCGCTGGCCGCCATCGGCCAGGCCATCGAACTGACGCCGGACGACGCCAACCTGCACCTGGAGCGCGCCGGCCTGCTGCTGAGCGAACGCCAGATCGACGAAGCCCAGGCGGCCCTTGCCCGCACCACCGGCCTGGACCCGAACCAGTTCCCGGCCTACATCATCCAGGCCCACCTGGCGATCGCCCGCGGCGACCTCAACGAGGCCGAGCGCCTGGTCCGCACCGCCGCACGCATCGCCCCGGAGCATCCGCACGTGGCCGCGGTCGAAGGCACGCTGGCACTGCGTCGCGGCGACGCCGACCGCGCCCTGTCGATCCTCAGTGGCGCCGCCGAGCGTGCGCCGGGCGACGCCCAGCTGCGTCACGCGCTCGCCTTCGCCTACCTCGGCAAGGGCCACCACGCCTTCGCCGAGCAGGCGTTCCGCAGCCTGCTCGAAACCGATCCGACCTCGCGACCGTTGCGCCTGATGGTGGCCAACCTGCTGCGCCTGCAATCGCGTCCGGCCGAAGCGGCCGACGAGCTGGTGCCGCTGCTGGAAGGCGAGACCGCCACGCCGGGCATGCACCGCCTGGTCGGCGAGCTGGAACTGGACGCCGGCCGCAACGAACTCGCGCTGCCGCGCCTGCGCGCCGCCTTCGCCGCGCAGCCGCTCGATCGCCGCAACATCCTGGCGCTGATCGAAGCCTGGCGTCGCCTGGAGCGCCTCGACGAAGCCCGCGAGACGCTCGACGCGACGCTGGCCGAACACCCGCAGGCGCCGGACCTGTGGCGCGCGCGCCTGCTGTTCGAGGAATTCGCCGGCGACCAGGCGCGCGAAGTGATCGCGCGCTGGCGCGAGGCGATGCCCGACTACATTCCGGCACTGGAAGCGCAGTCGACCCTGCATGACCAGTCCGGCGAGCACGACCAGGCTTTCGCCATCGCGCAACGCATCACGCAGCTGCAGCCGGGCCACACCCTGGCCGAGCTGCGCGTCGTCGACCAGCTGCTGCGCAGCGACCCCGACGCGGCGGTGCTGCGCGTGGAAGGCCTGCTGGCACAGGCGCCGGACCCCAGCGTCAAGCGCAGCCTGCGCCAGCTGCTGGGTCGCTGCTTCGATGCCGCCGGCCAGCCCGATGCGGCGGCTGCGACCTGGGCCGAACTGCACGCCGACGTCGTCGACGAGCGCCTGCCGCTGCCTGAACCCGGCAAGCCGATCACGCAGTGGCCGGAGCAGGCGCCGCTGCCGGAACCGGCACCGGGCATGCTGCTGCTGTGGGGCGCACCGGGTTCGCTGGTCGAATACATCGGTGCGACCCTGAAGCATTCCGGTGCACCGCTACTGGTCGACCGTTTCGGCGCGCAGCCGCCGACCGACCCGCTTCAGCGCTACAACACCGTGGCGGGCCTGATCGACGGCACGCTCGACCCGGCCTACATGGTCAGCCTGTGGCGTGCGGCGCTGCCCTCGCGCGGCATCCACGACGGCAACGTGTTCGACTGGCTGCTGTGGTGGGACAACGCACTGCTGCTGGGCCTGCGCCCGCACCTGCCCGAAGCCGTGCTGATGGTGGCGGTGCGCGACCCGCGCGACATGCTGCTGGACTGGCTCGCCTTCGGCGGCCCGGTGCCGCTGGCGCTGGCCTCGCCGCTGGAAGGCGCGCGCTGGCTGGCCCGGACCATGGAACAGATCGCCGAACTCAACGAGCAGGACCTGTTCCCGCACCGCCTGATCAAGATGGACGACGCCAACCCGACCGGCGTCGCCCAGGCCGTGGCCGATGCACTGGGCGCACGCGTGGCAGTGGTTCCGCAGGAACAGATCGGACCGCCGCATTTCGCCGCAGGTCACTGGCGCCGGTTCAAGGACGCCCTGGCCGAGGAGTTCGCGGTGCTGGCACCGGTGGCGCAGCGCCTGGGCTATCCGGCGGAATAATCCCGGCCTGCAAGGTCGGCCTGCAAGGCCGGCCCTGCCGCCGGCCTTCGTCGTATGGCAGTCCGGTGCGGTGGTGGCGTAGCCTGCGCGGACATTGCACCGGGCCCGACCGGCCCGGCAAGGAGGACCCCCATGTACATCCGCAGTGACAGCTTCGAGCACCGCCAGCGCATCCCGGCGGAATTCGCCGCCGGCCAGGCCACCGCCGACGGCTTTGGATTCGCGCCCAACCGCAATCCGCACCTGGCCTGGGGCGATGCCCCGGCGGGGACGAAATCCTTCGTGCTGCTGTGCGTCGATCCGGACGTGCCGACCGAGCCGGAGATGGTGGGCAAGCCCGGCGTGCTGATTCCGTCCGAGCAGCCGCGCTGCGACTTCGTGCACTGGGCGATGGTCGACATCCCGACCAGCGTCAGCCAGATCGTGGCTGGCAGCTGCAGCGACGGCGTGGTGCCGCACGGCAAGACCCGTCCGGCCGGTCCGGCCGGCGCGCGCCAGGGCATGAACGACTACACCGGCTGGTTCGGCGAGGATGCCTCGCTGGCTGGCGACTGGTTCGGCTACGACGGCCCGTTCCCGCCGCCGAACGACCTGCGCCTGCACCGCTATTTCTTCCGCCTGTTCGCGCTCGACATCGACCACCTGCCCGTGCCGGACCGCTTCACCGCCGCGCAGGCAACCAGGGCCATGCACGGGCACGTCCTGGACGAAGTGGCGATCTACGGCACGTACTCGTTGAACGCCAGCGTCAAGGACTGAACGTCAGGGACTGACTCCTCGCCCGCGAACGCGGGCATGCCATCGCACAGGGGAGTTGCGATGCAATACCAGGAAAAACTGGAGTCGCTGGTCGAGGCCGTGCAGCAGTTGTCGCTGGCACGCGACCTCGACAGCGTGGCGACGATCGTGCGCGCCACCGCGCGCACACTCGCCGGCTCCGACGGTGCCACGCTGGTCCTGCGTGACGCCGGGCAGTGCTACTACTACGACGAAGACGCGATCTCGCCCTTGTGGAAAGGCCAGCGTTTTCCGCTGAGCCAGTGCATCAGCGGCTGGTGCATGCTCAACCGCAGCGCGGTGGCCATCGAGGACATTTACCTCGACGAGCGCATCCCGCATGCGGCCTATCGCCCGACGTTCGTGCGCAGCCTGCTGATGACGCCGATCCGCACCATCGAACCCATCGGCGCGATCGGCAGCTACTGGGCGCAGCACCACATTCCCAGCGCCGAAGAGATGCACCTGCTGCAGACCCTGGCCAACGCTACTTCGGTCGCGCTGGAAAACATCCAGATGCATGCCGAGCTGGAGCAGCGCGTGCTCGATCGCACCGAGGAACTGGCGCGCACCAACCAGCTGCTGCGCGAGGAAATGCTCGAGCGCGAACGCGCCGAGCGCGAGGTGCGCCTGCTGTCGCTGACCGACGAGCTCACCGACCTGCACAACCGCCGCGGCTTCCAGGTGCTGGCGACGCAGGAGCTGGAAGTGGTGCGGCGCCTGCACCAGCCGTGCCGGCTGATCTTCATCGACCTGGACGGCCTCAAGCAGGTCAACGACCGCCATGGCCATGCCGCCGGCGATGTGATGATCCGCCAGGCGGCGGAACTGATGCGCGTGGTGTTCAGCGAGGCCGACGTGCTCGCGCGCTGGGGCGGTGACGAGTTCGCCGTGCTGGCGCTCGATCCCATCGACGAGGCCACCGTGCGTCGCCGGGTCGAAGTCGGCTTGAAGCAGTTGGCGGCACGGCACGCCAACCAGCCCTACGTGCTGTCGCTGAGCGTCGGCGTGATCGATCCGGCGGACACGCCAGGTGCCACCCTGTCGGAACTGCTGATGCAGGCCGACGCCGCGATGTACGCGATCAAAGCCGGAAAACCCTCGGCAAGAGTGACAGCCTAGTCTCCACTTCGATGAGGTGGCTCTTTGAGATGATTCTCATGGCCACCCCGGCGTAACGGCCCGAAGCTTGCCGCTTCGCCCAAGACCACCCGTCAGATTGATGCACCCCGGGCCGCCAGTAACTACTCGTTTACCGAAACCGATCCTCCGTCACCTCACACCGATCCTGGTGACGCTTTGCCTTTCCCTCACGGCGCATGAGGTGCGGGCAGCCGTAACCGACTGTACCGCCTCGCTTCCGCTCACCGTGAACCTGCAGACAGTTTCGGTACCGACCAATCTGGCGGCAGGTCAGGCCATTCCAGGTGCAAGGGGCAATTTCACGGTCACCGAGAACTGCATCAACAATACGCCGACAGGCGCTGTCAGCTGGTACCTGACGGATAACAGCGTTGGCACGTTCACGCTGGTTCCCGGATTCCAGGACGTCTACACCAGAACCGGAATGGTGGCGGGCGTGGGCTTGCGGGTTCGTGACCGCAATGGAACCGCACTGCAGCCCATTTCCTACGGAGGGGCGACATCCACGTTCGTCCTCGGTCCGGCCGTGACCGGAGTCAGCCAGGTTTCGGGGACGTTTGAACTGGTCAGGACGGCCGCCACCGTGGGTTCGGGCACGAGCGCCATCACGACATACATGCACGTGCACACCCAGGTCTACGGAAACCAGAACCAGAGTTCCAGTCAGATCAGCCTGTACTACACGGTCGCGCCGACCACGGTGCCTGCGTGCAGCGTCACCCAACAGGTCATTTCGGTGAACCTGCCGTCAATCAGCGCTTCGTCGCTGCCGGCAACGGGCGCCACGTCCGGCGGTAGCGGGTTCACCATCGGCCTCAACTGCGAAGCCAATTCGCACCCGAACATCAGCATGAGCGATGGCAACATGCTGTCCAACACTACCGCCACCCTGACGCTGGCGCCGGCCTCCACCGCCCGGGGCGTGGGCGTGCAGGTCCAGTACGGCGGGCAGGCAATCATCTTCGGGCCATCGCCGTTCTCGTACATCAACGGCACTGCGGTTTCTGCCAACAGCGTGAGCCTGGGCCAGCGCTCGGGCACGGTCCAGATCCCGTTCACCGCCCGCTACGTGCGCAATGGCACGTTGCAGGTCGGGTCGGTGCAGGCAATGGCCACATTCCTGCTTTCCTACCAGTAACCGGAAAGCCTTCCCGCACCCCGGCCTGAGCGCCGCGCCGCACTGCCGCCACGCTGCTAGCATCCAGCGCGGGGGAGGCCGCCATCCGGCGGCCGGGGCAGGGGAACCATGCAGGCAGACAATCCGTACGCCGCGCCGTCGGCGCTCGTGGGCAGCGATGTTGCGCTGGCATTGCCGATCCACACCGCCGGCCGCTGGCGGCGACTGTTCAACTGGATCATCGACAAGTTCGCGATCTTCAGCCTGTGGTTCATCGGGGTCGTCGTGCTGGTCATGGCAGGTGCGGACGAGGCCGTGGCCTGGCTGGAAGGTCTCAACCGATGGCAGGAGTACCTGATCAGCTTTCCGGTCGTGGTGCTTTATTACGGCGTCATGGAAGGCCTGCTTGGCGTGACGATCGGCAAGCTGTGCACGGGCACGCGCGTGGTCGACGAGCACGGACATCCGGTGCGCCTGCGCACCGCGTTCCTGCGCGGGCTGTGCCGATACATCCCGTTCGACGCCTTCTCGGTGCTGGCCAGCAACGACAGCACGGTGCGTGCATGGCACGACTCGGTGCCGCGCACGTACGTCGTGCTGAAACGCGCGCCGGCCGCCGCAACCGCGACGACCGGCGCCTGATGGCCGGCGACGTTGCCGCCCCGCGCGTCTACTTGCGCGAGGCCGCGACGTTCTCCGACTCGACCACCATGTCGAGCACGTAGGCAATCGAGGACCCGTCGGCGGGCGGGTTCTTGATCGTGTAGCGCTTCACCCGCACGACATTGCGCACGCCGTCGGTGTGCTGGTAACCCTCGATGTCCTGGTACAGCGCCTGCCAGTCGCCGGGCGTGCCGGTCTTGATGCCGCGCTCGTCATAGTGGAGCTCGCGAACCTGCAGGCACTGCTTGTTCGGGATCAGCGGGTGGCTGCAGGGCCTGGTCTGCGCCGCTACCTCCAGGAACGCGGTCTCGCCCGGACCGCCGTAACGCGTTTCGGCCGTGGGTTCGCCGCGGAACGTCAGCACCTCGCCGTCGGCGGAGGTCAGCGTCAGCTGCGGCTCGGCATCGCTGCGCAGCGCGATCGTCTGCGCTGCCTCCAGGCGCTTGCCGATGGCCTGGTCGAGTGCCATCAGCTTCGGATCGGTGCAGGCCATCAGCGTCGCGGCCATGCGCGCCACCTGCAGGCGGTCACCGGTGATCGTGTAGCCGCCGCCCATGCGGTTGCAGGCGTTACTCACACTGACGCGGCCGTCGCGGAAATCCAGTTGCAACGGCTTGTCGGCGCGGGCGAACAGCGCCTCGATGCGCTGGCCCTTGGCATCGACCGCCTGCTCGAGCTGCCAGTGCTGGCTGCCGAGCGCGGCGGCATCGATCGTGGTGCTTGCCACCGGGGTTGTCGCCGGCGCTGTCGCTGCAGGGGGCGTTGTCGCGGTTGCCGCTTCTGGCGGTGTCGGCGCCTTCGCGCACGCGGCGAGGGCCAGGGGAAGGGCAAGCAGCATCAGTCGTTTCATTGCGGTCTCCATTGCGGGTGCCAATGGGAACGCAAGACGACCTAAAACGGGGTGAAGGCGCACCCTGGCGCGCCGGCACCGATTCAGCTGCCGGTCGGCACCAGCAACAGCAGTGCCGCGCCCAGCACGAAGCGATAGATCGCGAACGCGGTGAAGCGATGGCTCTGGATGTAGTGCAGCAGCCACTTCACCGCCACGAACGCGGTGATCGCCGAGGCGACGAACGCCACTGCCAGCGCGGTCCAGTCCTCGTTCGCGGCTTCGCCGTTGCCCAGCACGTGCATCAGTTCGTACGCGGTGGCCGCGAACATGGTCGGGATGCCGACCAGGAAAGCGAACTCGGTGGCCGCCGCGCGCGAGGTCGTGCCGGCCAGCAGCGCGACGAAAATAGTGGCTGCCGAGCGCGACGTGCCCGGGAATACGCCGGCCACGACCTGGGCGATGCCGACCAGGATCGCCACCGTCCAGGTGATCGCGGCGCGTTCGCCGAGCTTGGCGGCGCGCTTGGCGGCGAAATGCTCGGCCGCGATCATCCACACGCCACCGAGCACCAGCGCCCATGCGATCGGCGTCACCTGGTCTGGCAGTTCGAAGCCGAGCTTCTTGACCACGATGCCGAGCACCGCGGTCACGCCGAACGCGGCGGCGAGCTTGAAGGCGTAGTCGCGCGCCTGCGCCGGGGTCAGCGCCATGCCGGCCGGGCTGTGCCCGGCATCGGCGCCGCGGCCGATGAAACCCATCGCCAGGTCCCACAGGCGTTGCCGGTAGATCAGCACCACCGCGAGGATCGCGCCGGCCTGGATCGAGATGTTGAACAGATCGCTGCGGTGGCCGAGCCAGCGTTCGGCAATCAGCAGGTGGCCGGTGCTGGAGATCGGCAGGAACTCGGTGATGCCTTCGATGATGCCGAGCAGCAGGGCGGCGAACAGGTCAGTCATGCAGTGGGCCGGTCAGGAGGTTGCGGGAGGCTCGGGTTCGGGAGCGCGCGAACGCGGCAGCATACCGGATCGCCGTTTGCACCTTGCTGAAGCAAGGGCGCCCAGAAGTGCACCATCATGGTGCGATCCGTACAACTCCGTGCCGGCGCCGCTATGCAAATCAGCACGTTACAGGCGCGTGAAGGTTGGCACGTTCATTGCTTCGTAATAGACAAGTGCGGCCCACGCGGCCGGCTTTTCCCGAATTGTCATCCCCTGTCCCGGAGTACCCATGTCGCTCGAACACGTAGAAAAGCTGATCAAGGACCACAAGGTCGAATTCGTTGACCTGCGCTTCGTCGACATGCGCGGCGTGCAGCACCACGTGACGTTCCCCAAGTCGATCGTCGAGCCGGGCCTGTTCGAGGACGGCAAGATGTTCGACGGTTCCTCGATCAGCGGCTGGAAGGGCATCAACGAGTCCGACATGGTCCTGCTGCCCGACGCCAGCACCGCGTTCCTGGACCCGTTCACCGCCGACCCGACGCTGGTGCTGACCTGCGACATCCTCGACCCGGCGACCATGCAGGCCTATTCGCGCGATCCGCGCGGCGTCGCCAAGCGCGCCGAGGCCTTCCTCAAGTCCAGCGGCATCGCCGACCAGGCCTTCTTCGGCCCGGAGCCGGAATTCTTCATCTTCGACTCGGTCCGCTTCGCCAATGAAATGGGCCACACCTTCTTCCACATCGACTCGGAAGAAGCGCACTGGAACTCCGGCCGCGAGTACGACGGTGGCAACACCGGCTACCGCCCGATGGTGAAGGGCGGCTACTTCCCGGTCGCACCGCTCGACTCGCTGCACGACCTGCGCGCCGAGATGTGCAAGACCCTGGAACTGGTCGGCATGGAAGTGGAAGTGCACCACCACGAAGTGGCCAACGCCGGCCAGTGCGAGATCGGCACCAAGTTCAACTCGCTGGTGAAGAAGGCCGACGAGCTGATGACGATGAAGTACGTCATCAAGAACGTCGCCCACCGCAACGGCAAGACCGCGACCTTCATGCCCAAGCCGATCGTCGGCGACAACGGCAGCGGCATGCACGTGCACCAGTCGCTGGCCAAGGGCGGCGTCAACCTGTTCACCGGCGACGGCTACGGCGGCCTGTCGCAGATGGCGCTGTGGTACATCGGCGGCATCTTCAAGCACGCCCGCGCGCTCAACGCCTTCACCAACTCGGGCACCAACAGCTACAAGCGCCTGGTGCCGGGCTATGAAGCGCCGGTGATGCTGGCCTACTCGGCCCGCAACCGTTCGGCCAGCTGCCGCATTCCGTTCGTGGCAAACCCGAAGGCACGCCGCATCGAGATCCGTTTCCCGGATCCGATCCAGTCAGGCTACCTGACCTTCGCCGCGCTGATGATGGCCGGCCTGGACGGCATCAAGAACCAGATCGACCCGGGCGCTCCGAGCGACAAGGACCTGTACGACCTGCCGCCGGAAGAAGAGAAGAACATCCCGACCGTGTGCCACAGCCTCGACCAGGCGCTGGAAGCACTCGACAAGGATCGCGACTTCCTCAAGGCCGGCGGCGTGTTCACCGACGACTTCATCGACGGCTACATCGCGCTGAAGATGCAGGAAGTGACGCGCTTCCGCGCCGCCACGCACCCGCTCGAATACCAGATGTACTACACCGTCTGATCGCTCCGCTCCCTCCCCTGCGAATGCAGGGGGGGGTTGCTCGAACTGTTTCAACCAACCCACGAGGTAAACCGAATCGACGGGCTGCGCCCGCCGCAAGGCGAAGTGCGTCCCGGTGATGGCGCGGGAGACGACACCAACGTCCGCGTTGCAAGAGCACGAAGCAATGACCGGGGAGGGGCCACCGCTTATGAGGAGCCTGCGTCATGTCGTCTCGAACCACTGCAAGCAAGACCTGCGCTGCAACCGTCCTTTCCATCGCGCTCGTGGGCATGGGGATGGCCAACGCACACGCCGGCACGTCCGGCTCACTGGCACTGACCAGTGACTATCTTTTCCGCGGCATCTCGCAGAACAACCAGGAACCGGCCCTGCAGGGTGGCATCGAGTATGCCGCCGACAGCGGCTTTTACGTCGGCAGCTGGGGCAGCAACGTCAGCTGGCTGTCGGACACCAACGTCTCACCGGATTCGATTTCCAACAGCGTCGAGCTCGACTTCTACGGTGGCTACCGTGGCAAGTTCGGCGAGAGCGTGGGCTTCGACGTCGGCGCGTTGTACTACTGGTATCCCGGCGACTATCCCTCGGGCTTCAACAGCCCCGACACCGGTGAGATCTACTTCGGCATCAGCGCCGGCGTGTTCGCCGCCAAGTACTCCTACGCCCTGACCGATCTGTTCGGCTACGCCGACTCTGACGGCAGCGGCTATCTCGACGCCGCGGTGAACTGGGAGTTCGTCCCCACCTGGACGCTCAACGCCCACGCCGGCAAGCAGTGGATCGAGAACAACGAGGACTTCGAGTACGTCGACTGGAAGCTCGGCGTCACCAAGTCCTTCGACGGCGGCTTCGCGATCGCCCTGGCCTACCTCGACACCGACGCCGAGGAAGCGCTCTACACCAACCGCTACGGCAACTACCTCGGCGAAGACACCGTGGTGCTGACCCTGACCAAGACGTTCTGAAAGCAGAGAGCCATCCAAACCCACGGAGCTGCGAGATGAAACTGATCACCGCGATCATCAGGCCGTTCAAGCTCGACGAGGTGCGCGAAGCGCTCACCGAAGTCGGCGTGTCCGGCATCACCGTTACCGAAGTAAAGGGTTTCGGCCGACAAAAGGGCCATACCGAGCTCTATCGCGGCGCCGAGTACGTCGTCGACTTCCTGCCCAAGCTCAAGGTCGAGTGCGCGGTCGCCGAAGCGCAGCTGGAGGCGGCACTGGAAGCCCTGCAGGCGGCCGCGCGCACCGGCAAGGTAGGTGACGGCAAGATTTTTGTTCAAGCGCTCGAGCACACGGTGCGCATCCGCACCGGCGAGCTCGATGACGATGCGTTGTGAAGGTGACGCGCATGGACCCGACATTCAGACCAGTCCCCACGGAGCCGTCATCCCCGCGCAGGCGGGGACCCAGCGACTCTGCATTGCCCATCACCGCCATCGAGAGGAACGTCGACGTGACAAGTTCAACGACACTGGGTTCCCGCCTACGCGGGAATGACGGGGGGCCGGTGTCGCCTCCCACCGAGCGCAGCCGGATGGTCGACGCCTTTCGCCAACCGCGCCTGATGACGGCATTGGCCCTGCTGGCAACACCCGGACTCGCTCTCGCCCAGGACGCCGCCGCCGCGGCCGCGCCGGTCGCCAATAAAGGCGACGTCGCCTGGTTGCTGGTGTGCTCGGCACTGGTGATCTTCATGACCCTGCCCGGGCTGGCGCTGTTCTACGGCGGACTGGTGCGCAGCAAGAACGTCCTGTCGGTGCTGATGCAATGCCTGCTGGTGTTCTCGCTGGTGGCGGTGCTGTGGGCGCTGTACGGCTACTCGCTGGCGTTCACCAGCGGCAACGCCTTCATCGGCGGCTGGGATCGACTGTTCGCCAAGGGCCTGGACGCCACGGCGATGGGCGCGACCTTCACCAAGGGCGTGTACATCCCGGAGCTGGTGTTCTTCGTGTTCCAGGGCGCGTTCGCCTGCATCACCTGCGCGCTGATCGTCGGTGCGTTCGCCGAGCGGGTGAAGTTCGCCGGCGTCATGCTGTTCACGGTGCTGTGGTTCACCTTCGCCTACGCGCCGATGGCGCACATGGTGTGGTTCTTCCCGGGCCCGGATGCGTTCACCGGCAACGATGCCGTGCCGGGCGTGCTGGCCCAGTCCGGTTTCCTGTTCGCCAAGGGCGCGCTCGACTTCGCCGGCGGCACGGTGGTGCACATCAATGCCGCGGTTGCCGGCCTGGTCGGCTCGTACGTGATCGGCAAGCGCGTGGGCTACGGGCGTGAGGCGATCAAGCCGCACAACCTGACCCAGACCATGGTCGGTGCCTCGATCCTGTGGGTGGGCTGGTTCGGCTTCAACGCTGGCTCGGCGCTGGAAGCCAACGCGGTTGCCGCGCAGGCCTTCGTCAACACCTTCCTCGCCACCGCAGCGGCGGTGCTGGGATGGACGGCGCTGGAATGGATCAGCAAGGGCAAGCCGTCGATGCTGGGTGCGGCTTCAGGTGCGGTCGCCGGCCTGGTCGCGATCACCCCGGCGGCGGGTTTCGTCGGTATCTGCGGCGCGATGATCATCGGCGCGCTTGCCGGTGCGGTGTGCCTGTGGGGCGTGAACGGACTCAAGCGCCTGCTCGGCGCCGACGACGCACTGGACGTGTTCGGCGTGCACGGCATCGGCGGCATCCTCGGCGCGCTGCTCACCGGCGTGTTCGCTTCGCCGGCACTGGGCGGTTCGGGCATCTGGGACTACGTCACCGAGACCGCGCTGCCTGAGTACTCCATCGCCTCGCAGGTGTGGATCCAGCTTCAGGGCGTGCTGGTGACCGTGGTGCTGTCGGGCGTGGTCGCGCTGGTGGCCTTCCTGATCGTGAAGTACACGGTCGGCCTGCGCGTGTCGGAAGAATCCGAGCGCGAAGGTCTCGACATCACCTCGCACGGCGAAACTGCGTACGAGAACTGATGCAGGAGCCCCTCTCCCGTCAACGGGAGAGGGGCCACATTGGGCTTATGCCCGCCGCCGTCGCGCGATCTCGCTGATCGCCGCAATACCCAGCGTCAGTCCCAGCATCGACAGGAACTGGATCCGCGTGTCGGATCCCGACAGCAACAGCAGGAAGATCAAGCCCAGGATCGCCAGCGCGATCACCGTCAGGTACGGAAAGCCGCGCATCCGGAACGGCAGCCTGGTGCCGGCACGGTCGGCGCGGCGACGCAGGATGAGTTGCGAGAGCAACGAGATCGTCCACACCAGCAGGCAGGTCGAGCCGACCACGTTGAGCAGCACCGGCAGCACCTTGCCCGGGTAGCGCAGCTCGAAAGCGGTTGCGATGAAACCGAACACCACGCACGACAGCACCGCAGCCACCGGCACGTGGCGGGCGTTCACCCGCGCCAGCCAGCGCGGTGCCTCGCTGCGCTCGGCCAGCGAATGGATCATGCGCGAGGCGCCGTAGAGGTTGGCGTTGAGCGCCGACAGCAGTGCGATCACCGCGATCAGCGTGATTGCCGTGGCCGCGCCGGGGATCTTTGCCGCCTCCAGCACCGCCGCGAACGGCGACGACAGCGCAGGACTCGTCCACGGCACCACCGCGATGATCACGCTGAGCGAGCCGATATAGAACACCAGGATGCGCCAGGCCACGGTGCGGATCGCGCGGGCGATGCTGCGCTCGGGATCCTCGGTCTCGGCCGCGGCGACAGCCACTATTTCGGTGCCGCCGAAGGCGAACACCACCACCAGCAACGCCGCGCCGATACCGGCCAGGCCCTTGGGCGCGAAGCCGCCATGGTCGACGAAGTTCGACAGGCCCGGCGATGCGACCTCGGGCAGCAGCCCCAGCAGCAGCGCGACGCCGATCAGGATGAAGGCGATGATCGCCACGACCTTGAGGATCGCGAACCAGAACTCGAACTCGCCGAAGTTCTTCACGCCCATCAGGTTGATGGCGGTGAAGAAGAGCATGAAGGTCAGCGACGCCAGCGGCACCGACAACGAAGGCCACACCGTTGCCAGCAACCCGGCCGCGCCGACCGACTCGGCCGCGATCACGATCACCAGTTGCGCCCACCACAACCAGCCCACCGTCGCGCCGGCGGTCGCGCCCATCGCATCGGCGGCGTACACCGAAAACGCGCCACTGGCCGGCTTGGCGGCGGCCATCTCGCCCAGGGCGTTCATCACGATGATCACCAGCGCGCCGGCGACCAGGTAGGAGATCAGCACCGCCGGTCCGGCCGCCTGCACGCCGACGCCGGAACCCAGGAACAGGCCGGCGCCGATCGCGCTGCCCAGCCCCATCATGATCAGCTGCCGGGGTTTGAGCGCGTGGCTGAGCCGGGTCGTCGCAGTGGCTGGAGCGGCAGGAGCGGGCATCAACGATTCCGGGCAGCGGTCGGGCCGCCACAATAACGTGTCCGGCCAGCACAGCATTGGCCGACCTTGCCACCGTGCTCGTTAGGCGCACGCACCTCACGGTGTTTTCACCGCGACGCCGGGAAGGTTTGTGCTCTCAATCCATGCGAGCACGGACATGCGCCCCCGAATCGCCGCCCTCTGCCTTGCCTTGAGCGCCACCCTGCTCGCCGGTTGCGCAAGCCAGGCGCCAAAAACCGGCGCGACCGCCACCGCCGCAGCGACAGAACCTGCCGCCCCTGCGCCCGCCGCCGTCCCGGAAATCGCCCCGGGCATACCGGCCGGCTACCTGCGCAAGGAGCAATACCTCGACAGCCTGGCGCTGGTGCCGGCGCCACCGGCCACGGGTTCGGCCGCATTTGCCCATGACCAGGCCGTGCGCGAGGAGGCGATCACCTTGCGCGGCACGCCACGCTGGCAGCAGGCGATCAGCGATGCCGACCTGCATTTCCCGCATGCGGCGGGCACGTTCGAGTGCGCGCTGGGCATCCCGGTGTCGAAGCAGGCAACGCCGCGCCTGTACATGCTGCTCCAGCGCAGCATGGTCGACGCCGGCCTGTCGACCTACGGCGCCAAGAACCAGTACAACCGCACGCGACCGTTCGTGCTCGCCAGGGACGCCAGCTGCACGCCCGACGAAGAGGCCGCGCTGCGCAAGGACGGTTCCTATCCGTCCGGCCACACCACCATCGGCTGGGCCTGGGCCTTGATCCTCGCCGAGCTCGCGCCGGACCGCGCCAACGCGATACTCGCGCGCGGCCGTACCTTCGGCGAGAGCCGGCTGGTCTGCAACGTGCACTGGCAAAGCGACATCCTCGAAGGCCGCTTCATGGGCGCCGGCACGGTCGCCCGTCTGCACGCCGACCCGGCCTTCGAAGCCGACATGGCCGCGGCCAGGACGGAGATCGCTGCCGTACGCAGCCAGGGCCTGGCGCCCGATCGCGATTGCGCGGCCGAAGCCACGGCACTGCAGCGCAAGCTCGAACGCGTGCTGTAGGCGCCTGTGGCCACGCGTCCCGCCCAGCCACTCCAGGTACTGGTGGTGGAAGACAGCCCCGAGTACGCGGTGATCGTGCGGCAGTGGTTGGAGGAGGGAGAGCAGGCGCTGGTGACGCTGGCGACCGATGCGATCCAGGGCCGCGCGGCAATCGCGACGCGCAACTGGGACCTGGTGATCACCGACGTCGAAATGCCCGGCGGCAGCGGCCTGGAACTGATCCAGGCGGTCAAGGCTGTGCACAAGTGGACCTGCGTGCTGGTGATGACCGGCGTGGTAAGCGCGGAGTACGCGCGCACCGCATTGCAGAACGATGCCGACGGCCTGCTCTTCAAGCCCTTCGCCAGGGAAGAGTTCCTCGAGCAGGTGCGCAAGCTCACCCAGCTCACGCGCCGCCGGCGGCAGCAGGAGCGCCGCTCGGTGCTGGCGGTGGGCGCGCACCCGGACGATGTCGAGATCGGCTGCGGCGGCACCTTGTCGATGCACGCCGCACGCCAGGACGAAGTGACCATCCTCACCCTCAGCCATGGTGCGGAGGGCGGTGATGCCCGCATCCGTGCCCACGAAGCGCGTGCCGCCGCCGGCCTGTTGCACGCCAGGCTGATCCTGGGGGACCTGCAGGACACCCGGGTTCCCGAAGGCGGCGCCAGCATCGAGCTGATCCAGCAGGCAATCGACGAGGTCGATCCGACGCACGTCTACACGCACTCGCAGTACGACACCCATCAGGACCATCGCAACACGTATCGCGCGACCATGGTGGCGGCCCGTGGTGTCGGCCAGCTCTATTGCTACCAGACGCCCTCGGCCACGGTCGAATTCCGCCCGGGTCTGTTCATCGACATCACCGATCACCTGACGCGCAAGCTCGAGGCGATCGACGCCTACTCCAGCCAGACGGCGTTGCGTGAGTACCTCGCCCCCGATCTGATCGTGGCCACGGCGCGCTACTGGGGCAGGTTTGCAGGCTACGTCATGGCCGAGCCGCTGGAAGTGATCCGGCAGCGAGTCGGGCAGTGAAACCGGCTGTGCTTCAGGGCGCGGCCTGGCCTGATCGATTCACGCATTGCGCGGCCTCGAGAGCCAGCGCGTCCAGGCGATCGGCCAGGGCCAGCGAACGCGCCTCCCGTTCCGCGGTGCGCGGCGCACGCCACAACGCGAACACGCGCTCGCACTGATCCTGCAGGTCCTGGCTGGCGAGCAGCGCCAAGGTCGGGGTCAGGCGATGCAGGTGCCGGCGCACTTGCGCCTGATCGTCGGCGAGGACGGACTGGCGCAACTGTTGCAGCAGCGTCGGGGCGGAACTGGCGAATGCGTCTGCCACCAGCGGCACCAGCTGCTCGTCGCCCAGCAGCCTGGCGGCAGCGGCCAGGTCGAGGTCGCCGTTACCGCCCATTGCTGCTATCGCCCATCGCTACTACCGCCATGGATCAACTCGCCCGGCGGCGGCAGTGCCACGGCCATGATCTCGCCATTGCGCACCGGCGAGGTGGTCTCGGCCTGGCGGAAACGCAGCATCGCTTCGCGCGTTTCGGAAAAGCCTTCATGCAGCCCGAGCACGAAACCGCGCAGGAACTGGCCATGGCCGAACACCACCACGCGCCCGCTGTGTTGCCACAGGCGCCGGTGAAACCTGCGCAGGCGCTCGACGAAATGCGCGAACGACTCCGCGCCCGCCCCGTCGACGTACGAGGGGTCGGCGCGATCCCAGTACTCGGCCACCATCGGCCTGCGCTCGGCCGGGCTGGTGCGATCCGCCCGCGCCGGCGACAGGTACGAGAACTCCTCGATCGGCCAGGTCTCGACGGCGACCGTCGGATGCGCCCGGATCAGCGGGATGGCGGTGTCCAGCGTGCGTCGGAACGGCGACACCACGATCAGGTCCGGCGGCGGCTGGCCAACGGCGATCGCGACATCGCGCGCCTGCTGCTCGCCCAGTGCGGTGAGGCGGATATCGGCATGGTTTTCCGTGACCTCGCCGGCATTTGCCGTGGTTTGCGCGTGCCTGACCAGCAGCACGCTCAACGGCGGCACAGCGCCTGCCATTCCGATGGATCCAGGTACTTCTCGGTCCAGTAGCGGACCATCAGTATTTCCTTGAACGGCATGGGCCCCGGCGGCAGCGGCTTGCCCTGCAGGTCGTCCATCAGCAGTCGTGGCATGTCGACACCGGCAGCGACGGTCAGCGGCAAGCTGCCGGGAAACCGCGGATTGATCTCCAGCAGCTTGAAGCGACCGTCGCTGGCCTGCTTGAACTGGACATTGGCGACATAGCGCACGCCCACGGCAAGCGCTATGGCGGCGGCCGACTCCATCAGCTCGGGCATGTGCACCGTGCGCGCGGTGATGGCGATGCCCGAATCGGTGCGGATGCGCTCGCGCGGCACCGCCGCGACCAGCTCGCCGCGCTGGTTCACGTACACGTCGACCGAGAACTCAGGGCCTGGCAGCAATTCCTGCACGAGGTAGGAGCCATCCTGGGGCAGCGCCGCCAGGTCTTCGCTGCTGCGGATCATCGCGATGCCGCGTGAGCCCGATCCGGCGCGCGGTTTGGCGAAACAGGGGAACTGCGTGATCGCCGGCAGCGTGTCCGCCGTCAGCGCCACGCAGTTGGGCGTGGCCGGGTTGCCCGACAGGTGCGACAACAGTGCCCACTTGTCGCGGCAACGGCGCAATACCGGCGCCGGCGACAGCGGCACGCGCGTGCCGATCGCGGCAAACGTCGCTTCGGCCTCGGCCAGCGGCGCAAGCTCGGCGTCGACCGTGGAGATCAGCACGTCGATCGATTGCGTCCGGCACAGCTCGAGCAAGGCCGGAACCAGTGCGGGGTCTTCGCCGCCGGGGATCAGGAAGCGGTGGGACGATGGCACCAGGTAGAGACCGGGCGAATCCGGGTCCATGTCGGCGAGCAACAGCTCATGCTCGCCGGCCAGCGATTTCCAGACGCTGACCGCCGACGGACCACCTGCACCGGTGATTAGCACTCGCATGATTTCGGATTCAGCTCAGCTGCGATGAAACGCTATCTGCTTGTTCGTGACGGCGACCTTCACGCGCCGAAAGCCCGTGGGAAGCGCGCGGTTCGCGGGAAGCACTCGGCGGTTGTGGTAAAGAGCAAGCGTCATGAACGGGCGCGTGCCCGCGGACGGTGCGGAGGCGACGCGCATGCAGGAAGTCTGGGTATGGGTGTGCGTGGCCGCCGTGTTCCTGGGCGCGGCGCCGCAGCTCGCCGCCTTGATCCAGTTCCTGCTGGTCGGGCTGCATGGCGTGCGCAACCATTACCCGAAATGTGCGCCGGTGACCCGGCGCGTGGCCGTGCTGATCCCGGCCTGGAACGAAGGCCTGGTCATCGACAACACGATCGAGCACATGATGTCGCTCGACTATCCGCGCGACGCCTTGCGCGTGTACGTGATCGATGACGCCAGCACCGACCAGACACCGCAGCTGGCCCAGGCCGCCGCGCTGCGCTATCCGGGAAACGTGTTCCATCTTCGCCGCGAGAAGGGCGGGCAGGGCAAGGCGCACACGCTGAACTACGGACTGGCGCACGTGCTGGACAACGACTGGATGGAGGCGGTGCTGATCACCGACGCCGATGTGCAGTACTCGCGCGATGCCCTGACCCGGATGGTGCGGCACCTGGCTGATCCCAAGGTCGGCGCGATCACGGCGTACATCAAGGAAGGCAGCGATCCGGGCGGGTTCGTCTCGCGTTCGATCGCCTTCGAGTACATCACCGCGCAGGCGGCCTCGCGCCGCGCGCAGAACGTGATGGGCGTGATGGCCTGCGTCGCCGGTGGCGCGCAGCTGCATTCGCGCGAGAACCTCATCGCCATCGGTGGCGCCATCGACACCTCGACCCTGGCCGAGGACACCTACACCACGTTCCTCACCGAACTCAGTGGCCGGCGCGCGCTGTTCGACCCCAGCGCAGTGGTCTGGGCCGAAGAACCCGATGCGCTCACAAGCCTTTGGAAGCAGCGCCTGCGCTGGGCCCGCGGCAACCTGCAGCTGAGCTGGGCGTTCCGGCATGCCTGGTTCCGCCCGTTCTCGCATCGCGGCATCGGTGGCTGGGTGTTCGGCCTGATCTGGTTCGCGACCGTGCTGACCCCGATCCTGATGCTGATGGCGATGGTCGGCGGCCTGAGTCTGTTGTTCCTCGACCCGTCGTGGGCCTGGCACGCCTTCCGCGTGCTGTGGCTGACCAATGTCTTCGTTTACCTGTTCCAGCTGCTGATGTGCTGCGTCATCGACCCGCATACGGCGAAACGTGCGTGGCTGGAAGGCGTTCTGTTTCCCGGCTTCATGTCGGTCGCCCTGATGGCCTGGTCGGTGTTTCCCGAACGACTGCAACCGCTGGTGCAGGCGTTCCCGTCGATCGGCGCGGACTGGGACTGGCGCGCCGTCCTCGTCGTGGTGCTGTACGCCTGGGTCGGCGCATGCATGGCCGCCGGCTGGGGGCTGTACCGGCTTGAACGCGCGGGCGCGCCGGCCTGGCTGGTGCGGCCTTTGCTGGCGCTGGTGGGCATTGGCCCGGTGTTGTGTGCCGTCTCGTTGACCGCCTATGTGTACGAACTGCGCGGTGCCGAGCGCCATTGGGACAAGACGGTGAAGACCGGCAAGGTGAGGCAGCTGGAATGAACGATCCGGACACCACGGCTTTCTCGACGATCGTGCAGGCCGACATGCGGCGCGAGCGACGCCTGCTGTACGCCGAGATCGTCATCCTCGCGCTGTTGGCATGTCTGGTCGTGCTTCGCTACTGGATGGCGCGATGAACGTCGTCACCTTGCCATTGCTGGCCGCTCTGGCTGCGTCGTCGCAGGCTCACGCATCGCAAGCTCAGCCATCGCAAGCCCCGGCATCGCAATGCCAGATCGACCAGGCGCAGCAACTGATGGAGCAGCAAGCTCGCCCCGTCGCGCAGATCGATGCGTTGCTTGTTCAATGTCGGGCCGCTGGCAGCGATGACCATCGCGTTGACCTGCTCGCTGGCGTGCTTGCACGCGATGACGGACGACTGGCCGACGCGATCGCGGCACTGACACGCTCGCACCAGCAGGCGCCGGGCGAGCTGGCGCCGACGCTCGAACTTGCCGTGACCTACGAGTTCCAGCAACGACCCGAACAGGCCCGTGCCCTCTACCTCCAGGTGCTGCAGTCCGATCCGTCATCGCGCCCGGCACGCCTCGGTCTGGCGCGTGTCGCCCGCCAGCAGTACCGCCCCGACGAGGCCGAAGCCATTTACCGCGAACTCCTGTCGGCCGATCCCGACGACCAGGAAGCGCAGACCGGGCTGGCGATGGTGGCGCTGCAACAGCGCCGCTACGGCGAGGCCCGCGAACGCCTGCAAACGCTGCAGGCGGCGCATCCCGACAATCCGGACGTGCGCGCCGGCCTGGCCGCACTCGCGCTGGGATGGCGCTATCGACTCGATCTGGCCGCGGGACGGGAAGACCTGGCGCCAGGCAACTCCAACCGCGCCGTGGCGCAGCTGGAAATCGCCGCCAATGCGAGGGATGCGTTCAACTTCAGGTACGAGCACAACGATCGCGAGCTGGCTTCGTCCAACCCGCTCGATCCCAGCGTGCTGCCGTCCAACAGCGGTCGCGTCAGCTGGCTGCGGCGCGTTCCCGGCCAGCACTTCTGGGAGGTCGCCTACGAGTACCGGCAATACGACATCGCCCAGGACACGCAGCGCGTCGAACTCAACGTCGGCCATCGCCTGGGCGGGAAGGTGCAGGGTTTTGCCGGCGTGCGCCAGCAGTTCGGTGCCACCTCGCAGGACGACCGGCTCTGGCACGTCGGCCTGAGCGTGCCGACTTCGCAACACACATACGCGACGCTGATCGGCTATTACGCGCAACCGGACGTTGGCGACGACAACACGACCTACGTCGCGGACCTGACCTGGGAACGCGAGCGCATGCAGCTGACCGGCGGCATTGGCTACGGCGTCGACCCGGACAACTTCATCACCCACCTCCGGGGCGTGTGGCCTCTGCCTCACAGGCAAGCCATCACCTTCGCGATCGAACACCGTAGCCTGGGCGATGAAACCGAAGCGCTACTGGGCTGGCGCGTGGAGTGGCAGTAGCGTGAATGCGCCGAGCGACCGTCGCGAATCGCGGTTGAGGCGCCGCTTGAGGAGCTGGTCCAGCCGTGTCGACCCGGCGTTGCTGATGCTCTTGATCGGGCCGCTGATGATCTTCTTCGCCTGGGGCGTCACCTACAGCCAGATCTCCAAGGACCGCAATCGCGCCCTCGTCGAAGGTTACCGCGAGGCCAATGCGATGAGCCGCTCGTTCGCCGAACAGACGCTGCACCGGCTCGATGACATCGATCAGATGCTGCGAGTGGTTCGTGCGGCCTACCTGGCCCACGGCAAGGACATCGACATCGATCGCCTGCTGCAGGAAGCCGGTTTCCGCAAGCACGCAAACACCGAAGTGGCGGTCCTGGATGCCTCCAACCGCCTGGCCGTGGGCAACGTGACGGGCGGTTCCGACTGGTTCCCTGCGGCCATCCCCGCCGGCTCGGTCGTGGATCGACCAGCCCTTTCCACGCCGCTGCCGGCAAGCGCAGGCAGCCCGGACACGCTCGTTGTCAGTCGTCCGATCCTGCGGCCCGATGGCTCATTCGTCGGTGACGTGGCGGCGAGAGTGCGTCCCGAACAGATCCTCAGCCGACTGCGCAAAATCGATGTCGGGCCGATGGCGCGCCAGTTCGGCACCATCGAACTGGGCGCCAGGGACGTCGCCGCGATCCTGGGGCTCGACGGACGTGTTCGCGTCGCGTTGCTCGGCGGTGCCCAGGTGCCGGCGGCCAGGCTGCCGAAGCACCAGGTCATCAAGCGGCTTGAGGACGGCACCATCGAAAAGGTTCCGGTACCCGAAGTCGACGCCACTCCGCGACTGTGGTCGGGCGGGTACCTGGACGACTACCGGTTGATCATCGTCGTCGGAATGTCGCGCCAGGACGCCCTGGTCGACTTCGACCTGCACCGGCGGATCTACCTGATTGGCACCACCGCCTTCACCGTGGGCGTCGGCCTGCTGACCATCCTGGCGGCGGTGCTGGCCCGGCGTCAGAAGCGCACGCTGCAACGGCTCGCCGCGACCGAACGGCAGTCGAACGAGCTCAAGTCCACCTTCCTGGCCAAGATCTCCCATGACCTGCGTACGCCGCTCAACGGCATCCTGGGATTCTCCGAGCTGGTGAAGACCACCGCCGGCGAGCCCGAACAGCGCCAGTACGGCGAATACATCCATGACAGTTCCAGCCACCTGCTGGACCTGGTCAACATGATCCTCGACCTGGCCAAGCTGCGGAACGGCACGTTGCAGCTGCGGCCGGGCGAAGTCGATCTTCGCCAGGTCGCAATGAGCGTGTCGCGCATGCACGCCATCGTGGCCAGGCAGAAGGGGCTCGAGTTTCGCGTCGACGTCGCCGAGGATTTCCCGGAGCGGATCACCTGCGATGCTGTACGCATCCGCGAAGTCCTCAACAACCTGCTGCACAACGCCATCAAGTTCACCCGCGCGGGCCACGTCACGATGGAACTGTTCGCCCTGGACGGAGAAGCGCGCGTGCGCGTGTCCGATACCGGCATCGGCATGACCGACGAGATCAAGAGCCGGCTGTTCCAGCCTTTCAGTGAAGGGCGCGATGAAGCGTCAAGGGGCCAGGCCGGGGCCGGGATCGGATTGGCGTTCTCGCGGGAGCTGATCGCCCTCCATGGCGGCGAGATCGAAGCCACCTCGCAACCGGGGCACGGCACCTCCGTCACTTTCTGGATCCCGGTGGCAGGACCTCGCGCGGCACGCGCGGGAGCACCGGTTCACGGCGTAACCAACGAGGGCACAGGCAATGCCACAGGTACTGATCGTCGATGACGACCTGGTCAATCGCAAGCTCGCCCGCGCGATCCTCGAGCGCGTCGGCTGGGAGGCGGTGGAATGCGACAACGGCGAGTCGGCGCTGGAGTGCTTCCAGCGCCAGCCGTTCGATGCCGTGCTGCTCGACATCGGCCTGCCCGGCATGGACGGCCGCCAGGTCTGCCTGGAGTTGCGCAAGGTGCAACAGGGCCCGCTGCGGATCGTGGCGTACACCGCATCGGTGTTGCCGGAAGAGATGGAATCGCTGATCCACAACGGTTTCGACGACGTGCTGCAGAAGCCGGTGAGCATCGCTGCGGTCCAGGCCGCGTTCGCGGCGCCCTGAACCATAATGGCGGTGGTCCCGACCTCACCACCACGCATGTCCATCGTCCTCACCGATTTCGCCCGCCCCCGCCTGTTTCCGCGCGAACCCCGGCGCAACACCATCCAGGACTGCACGCCCGCGCAGTTCGAGCGGCACCTCAACGAAACGCCGCCAATGATGGTGCTCGACGGCTATGCGCCGTTCTGCAAGTTGCACGTGCACCGCAACTGGACATCGACGCGCTGCCTGGCGGTACCGATCACCGACGACAACCGCCACCTGCTGCGATCGGGTTACGAGGAACGCACGCGCGGCGAGTTGCCGGTGCTGGTGCGCTGGTTCGAAGGCATCGACCCGCCGGTGGCCGACTACCTGATCGTCATCCTCTACAGCCGCGAGCAGCTGGCGAAGGAGGGCACGCACATCACCGCCGATCATGGCGTGGTCGGCTGCATGTACACAGCCGAGCCGGTCGAGACCCCGATGGCCCCGATCACCGTGATGCGCAACGCATTGGGCGTGGAGGAAGGCGGCTCCGGCGTGCCGCTGGACCGCGAGGCCTACCTGCGCAGCGTGGAGTTCTGGCGCACGCATGCGAACTGGCGCGGCTGAGGCGCCGGCACAGGGGCTTCGACTGTCGAAGCCCCGCCCCGAAGTGCTTACCGGTTGAGGAACGACACCAGCGCGGGAATCGTCTGTTCCGGCGCTTCGTCCATCAGCCAGTGGCCCGAGCCGGTGATGACCACGCCTTCGACGTTCGTCGCCACCAGCTTGCCCTGTTCGATCAGGAACGGGCCCGAGGCCTTCTCGCCGGTCAGCACCAGCATCGGCATCGGCAGTTTCGTCCGTGACAGTTCGGCGAAGTCCTTGGCGTCCTGTTCAAATGCCTTGAAGTACTCGAAGCCGGCGCGCATGCCGCCCGGTCGCGCATATTCGGCGGCGTAGAACTGGCGGTCTGTCTCGGACACGGAGTGGTTGCGGTCGGCGGCGAAGTCGTTCCAGAAGTGCTCGAAGTAGATCCGCTCACGGCCATCGACCAGCTTCAGTGGCGTTTCGCCGTAGAAGTGGAAATGCCACAGGTCGCGCAGCAGCCAGACCTTGCTCCAGTCGCCGACGCCGGGCAGGAACGCATCCATCAGCACGATGCTCTCGACCTCGTCCGGATACTGCGCGGCGTAGGCATAGGCCACCATCAGGCCGATGTCGTGACCGACGATCTTCACCTTGGGATAGCCCTTGGCCTTCACCAGGGCGTGGATGTCCTGGGCCAGGTTCTTCTTCTCGTAACCGCTGTCGGGCCTGGATGACGTACCGGCGCCGCGCAGGTCCGGTGCTATCACGACGTGGCGATCGGCGAGCTGGCGCATCAGCGGGCGCCACATGTGGCTGGTCTGCGCATAGCCGTGCAGCAGCACGACCGGGGTTCCAGTGCCCTTGCCTGCCTCCAGGTAGTGGAGGGTGGCGCCGTTGACGTCGGCGGAATGACTCTGGATCGAATCGCTACCGGCGGCGACGGCGGTACTGGCCTGGATGGCAGCCAGCATCAGCAGTGCGGTGGCGGCGCGTCGGATGGGACGCAGCAAAGTGTTCATGACGTTCTCCGGGTGTGGGGTGATCGCGTGGGTGGACCATGGACGTGAAAACGCCTAGAGCTGGCTCATCCCGCCATCGGCGATGATTTCGGTGCCAACGATGAACGCCGATTCGGGCGAGGACAGATGCAGCACCGTGGCGGCGATCTCTTCCGGCGTGCCGAAGCGGCCCAGCGGGATCTGGTTCTGGATCTGTGCCGCGGTGGATTCCAGCGTGGCGGCATCCAGGCCCAGCTTGCCGTAGATCGGTGTCGCAACCGGTCCCGGGCTGAGCACGTTGACGCGCACGCCGCGCGGCAGCAGCTCGGCCGACAGCGTCTTCGCCAACGAGATCACGGCGGCCTTGCTGGCGGCGTACACCGATGTGTTGGGCATGCCGATGCGTGCGTTGATCGAGCCGTTGATGACGATCGATGCGCCCGGGTTGAGCAGCGGCAGCAGCGCCTGCACCTGGAAATACGGGCCCTTGATGTTGGTGTTGAAGATCTGGTCCCACAGCGCCTCGTCGACGTCCGGGAAGGCGGCGAACTTCGCCGCACCGGCGTTGACGAACACGGCGTCCAGGCGCACGTCGCTGGCTGCGAGCGTTGCGGCCAGGGTCCTGGCATCGGCGGTGTTGCCGGCGTCGTTGACCACGGCGATGGCCTGGCTGCCCAGAGCGCCCCGGGCCTGTTCGAGCGCGGTGGCGTCGCGGCCGGTGATGACCACGCGGGCGCCTTCGGCGACGAACGCCTGGGCGGCGGCCAGGCCGATGCCACTGCTGCCGCCGGTGACGAGGATGGTCTTGTTGGTGAAGCGGTTCATGGGAAGTCCTTCGGAGCCAGCGGATTGCTGTGAGGCCATACTGGCGTGGCTCTCGGCGCTTTCCGTGCCACAATCACGACGAACTCGTTCGAAGGTATCGAACATGTTGTCGGGCGACGAACTGGCGCTGCTGGAAGCCATCCGCGAAAGCGGCAGCCTGTCGCGCGCCGCGGCCCGGCTGGGCAAGGCGCCCTCCACGGTGTCGCATGCGGCGCGGCAGCTCGAAGCGCGTTTCGACGCATTGCTGTTCGATCGTCGCCGTTACCGCCTGCAGCTCACGCCGGCCGGCCATCTGCTCGCGCAGGAAGCGGCCCGACTGATGCTGGATGTGTCGCGATTGACGCAGCGGGTCAAACAGGTGGCGGGAGGTTGGGAGGATCGCCTGTGGATCGTCACCGACGAAGTCCTCGAGTTCGAAACGCTGCTGCCGGTGGTTCGGGCCTTCGATGCACTGAACTCCGGCGTCACGCTGCGCATCACCCACGAAGTCCTGACCGGTACCTGGGACGCATTGCGCGACGGCCGCGCCGACCTGGTCGTGGGTGCCACGAACGAACCACCGGTCATTCCCGGCCTGCGCTGGTTCGAGTTGGGCGTGATGGATTGGGTGTTCGCGGTGTCGCCGCGTCATCCGCTGGCCAGGGCCACCGAACCGGTGGACGCGGCCTCGGTGCTCCAGCACCGCGCAGTGGTGGTGGCCGACACGTCGCGGCGCGTCGATGTACGCGGCTACGGTGTTCTTGGCGGGCAGCCATCGCTGGCAGTGCCCAGCATGGCGGCCAAGGTGCAGGCGCAGCGCGAAGGGCTGGGCGTTGGCTGGTTGCCGCGCGATCGCGTCGCCAGCCTGCTCAAGCGCGGCGAGCTGGTGGAGAAACAGATGGCCGATCCGCGCGAACCCAATCTGCTCTATGTCGCCTGGCGCGGCGACCACCAGGGGCGGGCACTGGAGTGGTGGCTGACGCAGTTGCAGAACAAGCGGCTGGCGGCGCGCCTGGTCAAGGGCATCGACATCGGCGCCTGAAGTGCGGCCTGTCGTCGGCGGTGCGCACGTTTGAAGCCGGTACTGCCACACAGCCGGGAAGAATCGATGTCCAACGCCACCTGCTTCGCACGCAGCATCGCCCTGATCGCAGCGCTCTCGGCTTTGCTCCCCGCCAACGGTGCCGAACCGTCCACCGCAAAGTCGCCGATGGCGGTCTCGCCTGCGCAGTCGCCCAGCCAGGCCTACGACGGGGGCACCCTGCGCGTGCTGGTGCCGTCGTCGAAGACCGGTGGCGACTACTCGGTCCTGGAACTGACCGAGTCGGGCGATTACCGGACACCGCCGCACCTGCATCCCAACATGGACGAGAGCTTCTATGTGCTGGAGGGGACGCTGAAACTGGACATGGCAGGCGTCTCGCACGTGTTGCCTGCAGGTTCGTTCGTCCATATTCCTCGCGGCACCGCCCATTCGCAGGGCAGTGCGGACGACAAGCCGGTGAGCTTGCTGGCAACCTTCTCTCCCGGCGGATTCGACCAGTTCTTCCTCGACCGCGTCGAGCTGGGTCGCACGATCGGCCGTGACGACCCGGACTTCCAGGCGCGCATGCTGGAACTGGTCGGAAAATATTCGTACTGGCTGCAGCCGGCTGGCAAGTAAGCGGAGCTGGGCCGGGGGTTGACGTCGATTGGCCGTTCGCCGACAGCGGCCATTCAACCCGTTGCTGCTAGCTTGAACGTCCGCAGCGCGCGGTTCCCACCCCCAGGCACGCCATGAAACCGGTCACGACACGCAGTCTCCTGCTCATGTGCGGCCTGCTCGCCTGCACACCGGTCATCGCGCAGGACAGTGCGGACGCCGCCCGTACGCTCGACCTGAGCGTACCCGCCGCGCCGATTGCCTTCGTCAACGCCGCCGACTACCAGAATCCGCCGCCCGGCGGCTGGCACGGCAACCTGCCTGTCCCGGGCCAGGACAGCGATGGCGCCTGGCAGGTGCACGGCAGCATGGAGGTGGGGGTGGGCTGGTCCGAGCACGGTGGCAACAGCAACTACCAGGCGGCGGACATCAACATGACCCGCACCTACACCACCGACGACGGCGATACCGGCCACCTCGGCCTCAACATCAGCATCGGCCAGTTCGACGGGCCGGTATTCGGACCGGGCTACGGCTCCGGTTACTACAACGGGCCCGGTTACTACGGGCCGGGCCCAGGGCCGATGTCGGCGCCGATGCCAATGCGTGGACCCATGCCGGGTCAGTTCGGTCCCGGGCCGCTGCGCCGCTGAGGGCAGCAGCCAGGTCCCGAATTTTCAGGACTTCTTGACCAGCGGCGGCGGGAAGTAGCTTCCGTCCGCGACGCCGCCCTTCGGTCCATAGAAGCGGAAGGTCAGGCGATAGTCCTTGCCGGCCGGCGTCGGCAGCCAGTTCGGATCAGGCGCGTCCGCCGGCTTCTCCGGCGCGAAGTACAGCGTGAGCGAACCGTCGGCGTTGTACTTCAGTCCCGACTCGCGGTTGAGCAGGAAGCGGTTCTTCGGATTGGGCAGCACGCGGGCGAACACAGGATCGACCGCGATCACCGACCAGAAGTAGTTCGCGTACTTCGGCGGCAGGTCGTCCTTCGGGAAGGTCATCGTGTAGGTATGGCTGCCATTGAGTTGCGCGCCATCGCCGTCGAGGTTGCCCTTGTAGTAGACGACCTCGTCCATCCGGTTCGCCCAGATGCCGCCCAGGTTGACCAGCGTGCGACCGAGCCAGTCGTCGTTGTACGTGCCTGCCACGCCTGGGCGTACCCAGTGGTTGCGGACCGTGCCGTGACCGATGGTGGCCGAGGCCTTGCCGAGGTCGGCCTGTGCCTTCTCGCGGATGACCTTGTCGACGCGCGCGCGCTCGGCGGGGTCCTGGATCCCGGCCGCTATCGCGCGCACTTTCGCGGCGACGGCGTCCATTCCGGCATTGATGTCCTGCTCGCTGTCGAGGATGGCCGGTGCGTTCTCGAAGGCTTCCACGCCCGGCAGGTGCTGGACGTCGAAGGCCGGCGTCTCGGGCAGCGCCGGCGGCGTCGTGGCTCCCGTCGCCTTCATCGCGAACTTGTGCTGCAAGGCGACGGCCTGGTCCCAGTTGTCGCCCAGTTCCACCCGCGCCAGCACGCGCATGTACTTCACCGGCACGTCGATTCGTGTCGTGTTCGGCGGCAACGTGACATTGGCGCCCTGCAGGCACACGGCGAAATCGCCCGCCGGGCGCGCCGCCTGCGTGCGCTCGTTGATGTTCGCCACCGTCTCGCCCCAGCCATTGAGGAACTGCACCGTGTAGTAGCGCTTGCTGACCTTGGGTACCGTCACGATCGTGCAACTGTCCTCGTCGACGGCGACCCAGGCTTCGGAGTAGGCGACATCGAGGTTCGGATTCGGCCAGTCCACTGCGCCGGGCTTGCGATGGACCATTTCATTCCACTTGAAGCCTTCGGCGAGGTCGGCTTTCTGCTGGCGCAGGACGAGCAGGCGACCGAGCAGGTAGATCCAGGCGTCGCTGATGTCCTGGTCGCTGTAGGCGGCTTTAGCGGGCGCGGGAGTTGACGGTGTTGCCGACGCTGACGGAGGCGTTGCTTCCGGCGCGGAACGCTTGCAGCCGGTAGGCACCAAAGCAAGCGCGACCAGGCACGACATCCACGCGATACGGTTCATGGCCTACTCCTTCGGCGACAAGCGAATGTCATTGGCGATGCCGGCTGCGACGGATGCCGGCGCATTGGCTTGATGCACTCGCCACCGTTGCGGCGGCGTGAAGCCAGGGGACGCCGTCGGCGGTGGCGAAGCGATAGGCCCGGGAGCGTGGAGCCGGTCCTCTTGCACTAACATGGTGCAATGTCCGCGCCCGTACCGACTGGATCCAATCGGCCCGACCCCGACCGGCCTGACCTCGACGGCCTGACCACGCCGCTGGCGTGGAGCGACGAGGAAGGCGCGATCGTCGGTTGCAATGCCGCCTTCTCGCGCTGGCTCGGGGTCAGCGCCCGGCGCCTGGTGGCCTGGCCGCTGGCCGGGCTCGACGGCGGTGACGGCCACCTTGCCCACGCCATGCGCCGCCTGGATGCGGCCGCCGACGCCCCCCTTCGCCTGCGCCGCAGCCGGCTGCGATTCGCCGATGGCGACGAGTGCTTCGCCGATGTCTGGCTGAGCCGGCGCGAGGACGGCGGCTGGCTGCTCGAGGCACATCCGGTCGACGAGTTCCCCGGCGACGATCCGGCACTGCTGCTGCCCTCGGCGCTGTCGGCCTCGCTCAAGGGCCTGGCGCACGAGCTGCGCAATCCACTGGCCGGGCTCAAGGGCGCGGCGCAGCTGCTGGCCCGACGGATCGATGCGGACACCGCCAACGCCAGCGGCGACGCCGGCGAGCTGGTGGCGCTGGTTGGCAGCGAAGTCGAACGCCTGACCGCGCTGGTGGATCAGCTGCTCACTCCGGCGCCACCGCGTCCGCACGCCCCGCTCAACATCCACGCCGTGCTCGAACGCGTGCTGCGCCTGGCCGAGAGCGACGCCGGCTGGGCCGTGCGCCTGGTGCGTGATTACGACCCGAGCCTGCCCGAGTTCGGCGGCGACGCCGATCGCCTGGTGCAGGCGGTATGGAACCTGGTGCGCAACGCGATCGAAGCCGGCGCAGCCAACATCACCCTGCGCACGCGCGCCGAGCACGCGGTGCGGATCGGCGACGCCGTGCATGCAATCGCGATGCGACTGGAGATCGTCGACGACGGCCGCGGCGTTCCCGAGGAACTGGCCGAGCAGTTGTTCCTGCCGCTGGTGTCCGGCCGCGCCGAAGGCAGCGGACTGGGCCTAGCGCTGGCGCAGCAGGTCGCGCGCGAGCACCGCGGCTCGCTGGCCTATCGCTCGCGTCCGGGCCACACCGTGTTCACCCTGCTGTTGCCGCTGCAGATCGAGGAAGAGGAAGGCACGTGAAGAGGATCTGGGTGGTCGACGACGACCGCGGCGTGCGCTTCGTGCTGGCCACTGCGCTGCGCGAGGGGGGCTACAAGGTCGACGGCTTCGAGAACACCGCCGATGCCCTGGCCGCGCTGGCCGAACGAGGTGCACCGGACCTGTTGTTCACCGACGTGCGCATGCCCGGCGACGATGGCCTGGTATTGCTCGAACGCCTCAAGGCGCAGGCCCCGCAGCTGCCGGTGATCGTGATGAGCGCCTACACCGACGTCGCCAGCACCGCCGGTGCTTTCCGCGGCGGCGCCCACGAATTCCTGTCCAAACCCTTCGACCTCGATGAAGCCGTGGCGCTTGCCGCGCGCACGCTTGCTGCTGTGGGCGAGAGCGCCGCGCCAGCGCAGGTCGAGCTTCCGAAGGACGACGCGCTGATCGGCGACACGCCGGCGATGCGCACGCTGTTCCGTGCGATCGGCCGCCTCGCGCAGGCACCGCTGTCGGTGCTGATCACCGGCGAGACCGGTACCGGCAAGGAACTGGTGGCGCGCGCGCTGCACCGCGAGTCGCCGCGCGCCGAGCATCCCTTCGTCGCCCTCAACACCGCCGCGATTCCGTCGGAGCTGCTGGAAAGCGAGCTGTTCGGCCACGAGGCCGGCGCCTTCACCGGTGCCCAGCGTCGCCATACCGGCCGCTTCGAGCAGGCCCATCGTGGCACCTTGTTCCTCGACGAAATCGGCGACATGCCGCTGCCGCTGCAGACGCGCTTGCTGCGCGTGCTGGCCGAGGGCGAGTTCTTCCGCGTCGGCGGCCGCGAACTCATCCGCGTCGACGTGCGCGTGATCGCCGCCACTCACCAGGACCTGGAAGCGCTGGTTGCAGATGGCCGCTTTCGCGCCGACCTGCTGCATCGCCTCGACGTGGTGCGCCTGCACTTGCCGCCGCTGCGCGAACGACGCGACGACATTCCGCGCCTGGCCGAGCGCTTCCTTGCATCGGCCGCGGCGCGATTCGAAGCACCGGCCAAGCGACTGGCCAACCCGGCGCTCGAACGCATGCTCGCCTACGACTGGCCCGGCAACGTGCGCCAGCTGGAAAACCTGTGCTGGCGCCTGGCCGCACTCGCGCCGGCCGAGACCATCGCCCGCGCCGATGTCGACGAAGCCCTTGCCGCCACGCCGGGCAAGGACAGCGCGGGCAGCGCCGACGATGATTGGGACACGCGGCTTGCCGCGTGGGCGCGCGCTCAGCTCGCGCTGGGAAGCGACGACATCCATGCGCAGGCACGCGAACGCTTCGAGCGAGTCCTGTTCGAAGCCGCGCTTGAGCACACCGGCGGGCGCCGCACCGAGGCGGCCGCGCGCCTGGGCCTGGGTCGCAACACGCTGACGCGAAAGCTTGGCCCCGGACGGCGCCGAACCTGAGCGGATGCTGCAACCAGGGGGTCGGCAATCGTTGACGCTAATGCAGGAAGCTTCACTTTCGCCGCCGGACTTTCACCGCCGGACTTTCACCGCTGGACGACCGGCACGCCGCTAGTCTGCGTGCGATCCGGCTTTAAAACATGGAGATGTCGATGAACACCACGCTGAACACCCTGCTCGCCGCCACCGTGGTGGTGGCCGTGACCGCCTGCAGCTCCGCGCCGAAGACCACGGCACCTGCCGCGCCCGTCGCCGTGTCGACGGCGAAGGCGGCGACGGTGAACCTCGCCTCGGCGTCGGCCAGCCTGGTCAGCGGCAAGCTCAGCGTGGTGCCGATGGGCGACGGCGTGCACCTCACCGGTGAGATCGGCGGGTTCGCGCCCCACAGCACGCACGCCATCCACATCCACGAGAAGGGCGACTGCAGCGCCGCCGATGCCAGCAGCGCCGGTGGTCATTTCAATCCGTCCGCATCGCCGCACGGCAAGGTCGACAGCGGCGCGCACCACGGCGGTGACATGAACAACATCGTTGCCGACGGCGAAGGCGTGGCCAGGGTCGACGTGCACGCCAGTGGCGTCACGCTCGGTGGCGGCGCCGCCAACGATGTCGCCGGCAAGGCGGTGATCGTCCACGCCAGTGCCGACGATTACAAGACCCAGCCCACCGGCAATGCAGGCGGCCGCATGGCCTGCGGCGTCATCACGGTCACCCAGTAATCGCCACCGTGACCGACCATCCGGTGCAGGCGCCGCTGCGGATCAGGGCGGCCAGTGCCCACGACCGCGACCTGCTCACGCAGTGGGCGCTGGCGATGGCCTATGAAACCGAACACAAGCAACTCGATCCGGACACGGTCGCGGCCGGTGTGGAGGCGGCCATCGCCGACCCGGGCAAGGCGCGTTACTTCCTCGCGGTGCGCGAAGCCACCGTGGCCGGCCGCGAAACCATCTCCAGCGCAGCCGGCACGCTGATGCTCACGCGCGAGTGGAGCGACTGGCGCAACGGCGACTGGTGGTGGATACAGAGCGTGTACGTCGCCCCGGCACATCGCCGCCAAGGTGTGTTTGCGGCGCTGTATCGCCACGTCGAGACACTCGCGCGCAACGCGCCAGGCGTGGTTGGCCTGCGCTTGTATGTCGAACGCGACAATGCCAACGCGCATCGCACCTACCAGGCGCTGGGCATGGTCGATGCGGGATATGCGATCTATGAAACGGAGTTCGACCGCACGTCGTAGTGCGGCACTCCGTAGCGCCTCAATCCAGCGCTTCGCGCGCCTGTTCGCCGGCGCAATGCACGAAATTGACCGGCACCCCATGCGCGCCCAGCACCGCGGCGATCTGGCGCTGGCGCGACTGGAAGTGCGCATGCAGCCGCTCGAGCTTGGCGCGGCACTCCGGCGTCTCGCAAGGCGCCTCGGTGGCATAGCGCGCCTTCCAGGCCCGCGGTTCGAACAGCGCGATGCGTGCCTCGCCGTTGGCGTAGTGCACCAGCGGTTCGGGTGGTGAATCCAGCCAGTGCTCGCCCTCGGGCTGCAGGAGCGCGGTTTCCAGCAGCGGCCACAGCGGGCCGAGGCCGGCGTGGTCGTACTGCATCGCCATCATCGCGGCGAGGTCGTGCACGGTGAGGTAGCGCGCGTGTTCCACCTGCAGGCCGAAGGCCTCCTGCGCCGCCAGTGCGGTCGCCGCGCCGGCCATGCCGCGCTCGAGCAGCTCGCGCTCGAAGGCATCGCCGACCCGGGTGGCGACATCGGCATCGCCGCCGAGCACGAACGGCACCAGCCGCAACGGCCCGCCGGCGAAGTCCGGCGAGGGGGTCAGCGCGCCCGGCAGCTGCGCATCGTGCGCGCCGAAGGCGATGATCCGGCCGCCGGGCTGCGACGCTGAACGCGGTGCCCGCGCCGCCAGCTGGTCGAGTTCCTGGTGTAGGGGCCAACCCGGTCGCAGCAGCTCCACCGGGTCGTAATGGGCGCCGACGGTCACCAGCTCCAGTGCCGCCGCCTCGGGGGCGAAACCGGCCAGATCGTGGGCGACCAGCTCGGCCAGCGCGCCGACCTCGGCCTGGGCCAGGGCCTGGCGCGACACCGGGGCGTCGCCGCGCAGCTCCAGCGCCAATGCGCCAAGCACGTGCAGGGTGGTGGAGGGGGCAGTGGGGGCGGGGCCGGCAAGACTCATGGATACGGTGGCGTTTGGTCGCACGCGAAGGCGGCGCTACACTGCGGGACATTATGCCCGTGCCGCCGTTAAGGCCCGGGTTTTCATCCCCTTCTGCTCTTTGCGTGAGGTGTAACGATGCGTCCTGCCCGTCCCGTTGCCGTGCTCGGTGGCGTCCGTATCCCGTTCTGCCGCCAGAACACGGCCTATGCGGACGTCGGCAACCTGGGCATGTCGGTCCGCACCCTCGGCGCGCTGGTCGAGAAGTACGGCCTGCACGGCCAGCAGCTGGGCGAAGTGGCGATGGGGGCGGTGATCAAGCACTCAAGCGACTGGAACCTCGGCCGCGAGGCCGCACTCTCCTCGGGCCTGTCGCCGCTGACCCCGGGCATCACCCTGCAGCGCGCCTGCGGCACCTCGCTCGATTCGATCGTGCATATCGGCAACAAGATCGCCGCCGGGCAGATCGAGGTCGGCATCGGCGGCGGTTCCGACACCACCTCCGACGTGCCGATCGTCTACGGCCAGAAGCTGCGCCGTCGCCTGCTCGAAGCCGCGCGCGCCAAGACGCCGCGCGACAAGCTGGCCGCATTCAAGGGTTTCCACTTCCGCGAACTCAAGCCCGAGTTCCCGGGCGTGGCCGAGCCGCGCACCGGCAAGTCGATGGGCGACCACTGCGAGGACATGGCCAAGCAGTGGAACATCTCGCGCGATTCGCAGGACGAATGGGCGCTGTCGTCGCACCAGAAGCTCGCCGCCGCCTACGAGCGCGGTTTCTTCGACGACCTGGTGGTGAGTTTCCGCGGCGTCTCGCGCGACAACATCCTGCGTCCGGACAGCACGCTGGAAAAGCTGGCCTCGCTGAAGCCGGCCTTCGACAAGACATCCGGCCGCGGCACGCTTACCGCCGCCAACTCCACCCCGCTGACCGATGGCGCCTCCGCGTGCCTGCTGGCCTCCGAGGAATGGGCGCGCTCGCACGGACACGAAGTGCTTTGCTACCTGCGCGATGCACACGTGTCCGCGGTCGACTTCGTCCATGGCGAAGGCCTGCTGATGGCGCCGACCGTGGCCGTGCCGGAGATGCTCAAGCGCAACGGCCTGACCTTGCAGGACTTCGATTTCTACGAGATCCACGAAGCCTTCGCCGCGCAGGTGCTGTGCACGCTGCGCGCGTGGGAGAGCGAGGAGTACTGCCGCAACCGCCTCGGCCTGGAAGCGCCGATGGGCCGCATCGACGTGGCCAAGATCAACCCGAACGGTTCTTCGCTTGCGGCGGGCCATCCGTTCGCCGCGACCGGCGCGCGCATCGTCGCCACCGCGGCGAAGGAGCTCAAGCAGCGCGGCGGCGGCCGTTGCCTGGTGTCGATCTGCACCGCCGGCGGCATGGGCGTGGTCGCCATCCTCGAGCGCTGAGGCGCAACGGGAGGCGCGTCAGTGCCTCCCTCCGCAGCAAGTCTTTTCAGCCGCGCAGTCGCGGCACGCCGTGCTCGTTGCGTTCCTCGACCACGGCCGCGTCGTAGATCTTCTGGCGCATGTCGCGCCCGGGCAGTTCCTGCGTCACCGCGCCACGCGCGGCGATGAGTGCGTTGGCGTAGCAAAGGCGTGCGAGCTTGTCGTCGCCGGCCTGACTGAAACCATGCCCGAGTTCTTCCCAGGCTTCACTGTTGGCGCCCTGCGCGAGCGCGCGATGCAGGTAGGCCTCCGCCTGTGGCCACTGTCCCTGCGCACGTGCCAGGCGGGCCAGCGCCAACAGCAGCGCCGGGCTTGCCGGATGTGCTTCCAGCCAGCGCTCCGCGTTGCCACGGCGTGCGTCGAGGCGGCCGATCGACAGGCGACCGTACAGTCCGGCGAGTGATTCGTCCCAACGCGCATCGAGCGCCTGTTCGATGCTCTTTGCTGCGGCCTCGTCCCAGCGCAGCGCCGCCGCACGTTCGGCGTAGGCAGCCACGGCGGCAGGATCGCTGCGCAGCGGCTTGGGCAGTGCTTCCCAGCGATCGGCCAGGACGTTGGCGTCGCCGGCTTCGCGCAGCGAGGCCGCGCCCCATTGCGCTTCGGCAGCAGCCAGGCGGTCGGCTGGCCAGACCTGCTGCTGGCGCAATGCGCCGAGCAGACCGTAGGCCTCGCCACTGCGACCCAGTGCGACCAGGGCCTGCGCACGCAATGCCAGGCCACGTGGCGGCAACGGCGCGGAGGCGACAGCGTCGAGCGCGGCCAGCGCCTCGGCGGCGCGTCCGCGCTCGAGCGAAAGCTCCGCGCTCGCCAATGCGCGTGTCGTGGCGTGGCTGCTGTCGAGTGCGTCCAGGTGGCGTTGCATCGAGGCGTCGTCGCCACGGGCAGCGGCGGCCCGCGCCGCACCGGCGTGTGCCAATGCCCGCACCTGGTCCTGCGCGGCGGCCTGGTCGAGCAGCTTCTCGGCACGGCTCCACTGGCCCTGGTCGAGCGCGGTCAGGCCGTCGATCAACTGGGCGCGCGCCTGGCGCTTGCGGTGCCTGCGCATGGCCACGAAAGGCAGGTTGATCAGCTTCCACAGCAGCCACAATCCGATGACCACCAGCAGCAACGCCAACGCAGCCTTGGGCACGTTGGTGATGTAGTCGTTGCCGCCGTAGCGCACCAGCACGTAGCCCGGATCCTGCAACAGCACCTGGGCGACCAGCGCTCCTGCCAGGGCCAACACGATCCAGAACAGCAGGTTGCGGAAGATGTTCATGGGCGCGACTCCTTTGCGTCCGTCAGTCGGCCGCGCGTAGCTGGCGCAGCTGCTGCAGTGTGCTGCCGAGGGTTGGAAGCGTCAGTGAAAGCGGTCGCTGTGCCAGTGCACGCATCTGCGCGCGCTGTTGCTGCAACGATGGCGACTCGGGCCACAGCCTGGCCAGCCAGCCTTCGGCGCGCTGCAACGCGGCGCGGAATCCGGCCTGGTCGCGGCGCTCGGCCGCGGCGCGCGCCAGCGAGATCTCCAGTTGCAGGCCCGCCATCGCAGCGACGCGATCGGAGGCCTGCACCGCGACGGCGCGATCGCTCGGACGCACGTCGATCAACGTGGCAAACGCGCGGCGCCACCAGGGTGCCTCGGGTTCGGTCTGCGCGGTCGTATCGGTCGGCGCCACCATCGCCGTCTGCGCAAGCGCATCGAGTTCGGTCATGGCCTGCACGCGCGGCTCCGCGGCCAGTGCGTCCAGCCCCGCACGTTCCTGCTGCAGCGTCTGGCGCAGGCTGAGGTAGGCGGGGTCGTCGACGCCGTCGAGCACGTGCCCGGCCAGCGCGTACGCACGGCGCGCACCATCGAGGTCGCCGGCGATCAACAGGCGCTGCTGGCCGAGGCTGAGCAGCAGTTCGGTTTCGTCCAGTCGCAGCGCCTGGGCGCCGTGACGATCCGGATCAGCCAGCTTCGACACCGAATCCTCGAGCAGTGCCGCGCGCTGACCGATGCCGAGCAGCTCGTCGCGCAGGACACGGTTGGTGGCGTCGGCCTGCTGCAGTCGCTGCACCTGCGCGCGCTGGTCGCGACGGATCGAATCGATGCGTCCATCAAGCGCGTCCAGTCGCTGGCCGGCATCACTCTCCAGCGCGCGTTCGCGCTCGAGCCTGGCCTGCCACTGCATCCAGCCGTAACCGCCGGCGCCGGCAACCGCCACCAGGACCACCAGCCAGAGCCAGCCACGCGATCGCCTCGGCGCGGTCGCGGCGGGGGCGGGTGCAGGGTTCGAGTCGGGCGTGGTGGACACGGCAACAGTCAGGTGGGGTGGGGACGGGCGCCATGCTACCGGATGCGACCCGCCCTGCCGCCGGCAACTCGGGCGTTACGGCTGCACGGCGGCGAGCAGGTCGCGTGGACGGGCACTGGCGGCGACCGCTACAGCGCCGAAGCCCGACTGCCTCGCCAACTCCGCGAGCCGTTCGCTGGCCGCCACCACCCGTGATTGCATCAGCCGCCCACGGGCCGGTGCGGGCAACGACGTGAGAATCGTCTCAAGCGCCTCGCCGCTCGAAAGCGCAATCACGGTCGGCGCCGTCAGCGCGAGCAGTTGCTTGACCGCGCGAGGTGACGGCGCGATCGCAACACGTTCGTAAACGTCGACCCGCAGCACCTGCGCACCGCGCGCCTGCAACGCCGGCACCAGCACGCCGCGACCGCCCGGCGCGCTGATGAAGCCCAGTTCCACGCCGGACAGATCCTGCAATCCCGGCAACGCCAGCAAGCCTTCGCTGTCCATCTGCGACGGCGCTTCCACCGACGTCACGCCGGCACGGCGCAAGGCCGCCGCGGTGCCGCTGCCGACGGCGAACCAGCGCTGGTCCTGGCGAGTCTGCAGCGGGCCGTGCAGCGAGCGTGCGGCACGCACGGCGGTCGGGCTGGTGACAACGACCCGTGGTGCGCGCAACGCCAGGCGCAACGACTCGCGCGTGGCATCGTCGTCACGCAACCGCAGTTGCCATGGCGATAGGGCGATGAATCCGGCACCCGCGCGGGCCGCGGCGCGGCGCAACGGGGCATGCTCACCGCGCGGACGCAGCGAGATCACGTACCATCCGGGCGGCGCAGGGGTTGGCATGGCAACAGCATAGCCGCCCCGCCCGCATCCCCCATTGCTCGCACGTAAGCCGGATGAATCACGACCCCCACGCCCTCGAACAGCACACCCTCGAACAGCACGCTCTCGAACAGCACGCTTCCGGACACCGCAGTCCCGAACAGGATTACGAACACGCGCCCGCGCTCGAGCGGCTGCACCACCACTACCAGTCGATGCCGCCGGTGGCCGCGATGGACGTGCGCATTGCCGGCTACGACGGCCAGCGCCTGTGCCTGCACGCGCCGCTGTCGCGTCACGTCAACGACAAGGGCTGCGCCTTCGGCGGCAGCCTGGCATCGATGATGACCCTGGCCTCCTGGGGGGTGGTGTCACTGCACATCGAGGCCGCCGGTCTGGAGGCCGAGGTGTTCGTCGCCGACAGCCAGATCCGCTACCTGGCGCCGTTGTTCGCCGACCTGGACGTGCAGGCCGAACTGGCGCCGGACTCGAACTGGCCCGGTTTCATCGCCACCCTGCGCGAACGCGGCCGCGCCCGTACCGGCCTGGTCGCACGGGCGATGCTGCCCGACGGCGGCGTCGCCACCGAGTTCACCGCCCGCTATGTCGCGATCCTGAAGCAACCCCCGCGGGTGTGATCCGCACCGCGGCCACTCGCTGCGGTTTGCCCTTAGGATGGCGTCGGAAACCGGGGGAACTGTCTCAATGCGCCGTCTGACCCAACTGATGAGCCTGGCCTTGCTTCTGGGCCTGCTGGCGGTCGCCGGCAGCGCCGCGGCCAGCCGCAAGACCGATACGCTCGACCGCAACCAGTACGCCTGGGCCGGCGCGATCCGCTGGGGCGATTTCGACGCCGCCCTGACCCTCATCGACCCGGTGTTCCTGGCCGAGCACCCGGTCAGCGACCTCGAACTGGCCCGTTACGAACAGGTCCAGATAACCGCCTACCGCGACAAGGGCAGCAGCGTCGACTGGAAAGCAGGCGTGGCCGTCCGTGAAATCGAGATCGGCGTGGTCAACCGCCACACCCAGGCCGAGAGGACCGTGCGCTTCCGCGAACAATGGCGCTGGGACGAGGAAGCCAAGACCTGGTGGACCACCGGCGGCCTCCCGGACCTCTGGGACGGCCAGTAATCCACCGGCTTTCGCGCGCCGAGGCGACGCCGGGTCACCGCTGGAAGGGCGCCGGACCCGGAATTTTGCGCCGCCGCCGGCACTGGGAGACAATCCCGCCCCCGTTTCAGCTGCCGTGATGCCGTGACCTTCCAAGAACTGCTGGCCTTCGCCGAACGCCACACCTACCTGTCGCTGGCGCTGGTCGGCCTGACCATTGCGATCATCTACGTCGAGATCGCGCGCCTGTTCCGCGGCTACAAGGCCCTGCGCCCGGCCGAGCTGACCGGCCTGATCAACCGCGAGAACGCGCTGGTCATCGACCTGTCGGCGAGCAACGATTTCGAGAAGGGCCACATCGCCGGCAGCAAGTCGGTGCAGCCCAGCCAGTTCGATCCGGAAAACAAGCTGCTGGCCAACGCCAGGGAGCTTCCGGTCGTGGTCGTGTGCCGCACCGGCCAGGGCTCGGCCGATGCCGCCAAGCGCCTGAAAAAGGCCGGTTTCACCAAGGTTTTCTGGCTCGACGGCGGCATTGCCGCATGGCAGCAGGCCGACCTGCCGCTGGTGAAGGGCCGCGCCTGAGGGGAGTTTGTCGCGACGGGCTTGATAGCCGTCCCGGCGCCCCAAACACAACCCTTGGGGATTGAATGGGGAAGGCGATGACGGCTTGCCGCAGACACTTCACCTCGCGCAATCTGAACAGCCGGCCGCACCGAGGGTGCGTGCCATAATCGACCACTTTCCGCATTAATTGTCTGGAGTTACGAGATGTCCGAAGAAAACGTCAACGGCGGCGCAGCGTCTGCCGAAGCCAACACCGGCCCGGCATTCACCGTCGAGAAGATCTACGCCAAGGACGTCTCCTTCGAGGTCCCCGGTGCACCGGCCGTGTTCAACGAGCAGGCGCAGCCGCAGCTGCAGATGAACCTCAACCAGAGCGTGCAGCGCCTCAACGAGAACGCGTTTGAAGTCGTGCTCGGCATCACCCTGACCTGCAACGCCGGCGACAAGACCATGTACGTGGCCGAAGTGAAGCAGGCCGGCGTGTTCGGCCTGGCCGGTTTCGACCCCCAGACCCTCGACGGCATGCTCGGCACCCATTGCCCGAACGTGCTGTACCCGTATGCGCGCCAGCTGATCAGCGAGCTGATCCAGACCGGTGGTTTCCCGCCGTTCTACCTGCAGCCGATCAACTTCGAAGCGCTGTACGCCGAAGGCCTGCGCCAGCGCGCCGCCCAGCAGGGTGGTGACGCCGGCCTGGCCGACGCCGAGACCGCCGGCAACGCCTGATCGCGACCGCGGCATGGAGGCGAACGCACTGCCCACCGTCGCGGTTCTGGGAGCGGGCTCCTGGGGCACCGCCCTGGCGGCCCTGATCGCACGGCACGGTCATCCGACCGTGCTGTGGGGTCGTGACGCCGACGGCGTCGCGGCTATCGATGGCGCCCACGAGAACCCGCGCTACCTGCCGGGCATCACCCTGCCCGAATCGCTGCGCGCGACCACCGACCTGGCCGCCTCCCTGAAAGGAGCCGACCTGGTACTGGTGGTGGTGCCGTCGCACGCCTTCGCCGATACGCTGCACAAGCTCGCACCGCACCGTCCGGCCCACGCCGGCGTGGCCTGGGCGACCAAGGGCTTCGAGCCCGGCAGCGGCCGCTTCCTGCACGAAGTCGCCGAGGAAGTACTCGGCGCCGACGTGCCGCTGGCAGTAGTGACCGGCCCGTCGTTCGCCAAGGAAGTCGCACAGGGATTGCCGACCGCACTGACGGTGCACGGCAGCCACCCGGCCTTTTCCCAGGAAGTCGCCGACGCGCTGCACGGCCCGGCCTTCCGCGCCTACACCGGCAACGACATGCTCGGTGCCGAGCTCGGCGGCGCAATGAAGAACGTGCTGGCCGTGGCCACCGGCGTCGCCGATGGCATGCAGCTCGGCCTCAATGCGCGCGCTGGTTTGATCACGCGCGGCCTCAACGAAATGCTGCGCCTGAACCACGCCATCGGCGGCAAGGCCGAAACCCTGATGGGTCTGGCCGGCCTGGGCGATCTGGTGCTCACCTGCACCGGCGACCTGTCGCGCAACCGCCGCCTGGGCCTGGCCCTCGGCCGCGGCCAGTCGATCGCCGATGCCGTGCGTGAAATCGGCCAGGTGGTCGAATCGGTGCAGACCGCGGACGAAGTCATGCGCCAGGCAGAGCGCCACGGCGTGGAACTGCCGATCTCCAGCGCCGTGCAAGCGGTGTTGCACGGCGAGATAACGCCGGCCGAAGGCCTGCGGCTGTTGCTCTCGCGCGAACAGAAACCCGAGTACCCGCGCGACCTGTTCGGCTGATGCGCCGCATCCGGCGGAACAAAAAAAACCCGGCCTGAGCCGGGTTTTTTCTTTCGTGGTGCGTCTGCCTTAGAAGCTGGCGCGCATGCCGATCGTGACCTGCGAGAACTCATCGCCCAGTTCGGCTTCGCCGACCACGCCCCAGACCGGCGTCAGGCGGTACTGCAGGCCAAGCGTGGCACTGAAGGCGCTGTCGTAGACATCGCCGTCGGTGTAGTTGCCCTTGGCCCAGATGTCGACGTTGTCGGCGATCAGGTGACGCACGCCCACCGCGACGCGGAAGTCGTCGCCGTCCTGGCTGCCTTCGCCGTCGTCCTCGACGTCGATCTCGGTGCTCAGGTAGCTCACCTCGGTGGTCAGGTCGGTGCGCTGCGACAGGCTGTGGTGATAACCAAGGCCGACAATGGCCTGGTTCATGTCGATACCGGCGTCGCCGAGGTGGCCGACGATGGGCGCCGACACGCCGACGTCGTCATCGCCGTTGCGGTAGCTGCCGAACACATGGAACGTGTTGCCCAACGCGGCCGAGCCACCGATGAAGAACCCGCCGGCCTCGACGTCGTCGATGCGGAAGCCCTCGACCTGCGGCAGCTCCTGGTTGAGCTGGGCGTAGCCGCCTTCGATGTAGGTGTAGCTGTGGCCATCGGCGCTGGCGGCAAACGGTGCGGCAGCGATCGCGAGCGCAAGGATGAGTTGCTTCTTCATGGTGTCCCTTCTGGTGAATTCCGGCCCGCTGGGTGCGGGGTCGCGGCATTATCGCCAAACTTCACGAATTCGTAACAATTTGCCGAGGGCGCGAGGACCGAAGTGCAAAGCCGGTCCCACTTGGTCGCCAGTGCAAAAAAAGAAGCCCGGCTGGGTAGCCGGGCTTCCAGTTCGCGACATGGGGGAGAGAGAGCAATCGCGATGGACACAAACGATCAGCGCACGTGCATAGCACCCTCCCGCAGCGCGGGAGGATGACCGGTGCCGCTTAGAAGCTCATGCGCGGACCGACGAAGTACGAGGTGTAGCCGTCGACGAACTTGACTTCGCCGTTGACGCCCCAGGTCTGGTTGAACTTCACCTGGGCGCCGACACGGCCGTAGAACTCGCCATCGACGCGTTCGTAGTCTTCGTAACCGGCCAGCGCGTAGCCTTCGATGTTCGGGGTCAGCCCGGCGCGCACGCCGGCTTCGACATTCCAGCCGTCGGCATCGTTGCCGCCGAAGTTCAGGCCGCCAACGGAATAACCATCGGTTTCGGCCTTCTGGTAGCCGACGCGGGTCAGCAGGTCGACCTGCGAGTTGAGTTCATGGTTGTAGCCGACGCCCACATTCCACTGGTCGACGTCGATGCCATCGACGCGGCCGAGCGCGGTGTTGAAGTCGTCGGTCTTCTGGCCGCTGTAGCCACCGAAGATGTGGAAGTTCGGCGCGATGGCGGCCGAACCGTTGATGGCCCAGCCATCGGCATCGAGGTTGCTGTTGTCGGCCGAAGTGGCGGCGTAGCCGGCCTCGACGTAGTTGTACGACACGCCTTCGGCAGCCGAAGCGGCGAGTGGGGCGGCAGCGAGCAGGGTCAGGGCGGCAAGCAGGGAACGCTTCATAAGGTCTCGGCCTCGTTATGGTTTTGGATCCGGCGCCGCACTCCTGGATCGGAGTCATTCGGGGGAAACGTATTCGGAACCGGTGGTGACAGTATCCTGACGTAACCGAAATTTAACCTGAATACTAAACTTGGCCGTGCAGGAACTAACCGCGCGAAACCGCGGTCGTGTGCGCCTCGTGGAGTGATGGCCTAGCCGCAGGCGTCGCTGGCATCGACTGGAACGACGTCCGATGCGCGCAGCAACCTTTCGAGCCTGTCGAGTCGCAGCAGCAACGTGTCGCGCTGGTTGACCAGGGGGATGATCAACGCCTCGTCGGAATTAGCCGGCGGAATATCTCGCAACAGGGCCAACGCACCCCTCATGCGGTGCAGCAACTTGCGCTGCACGCGTGTGTCGCCGGATGCCAGCGCGAGATCGAACGCGCTCATGTCGTCACGGCACGTCGAGAGCAGTTCGTGCAGCAGGCGCTGTGCTTCCTCGGCGCTGCCGAGCGATTCAGTCAGGAACGCAATCGGGTCGGCAAACACCGGGGCCGCAATGACCGGTGCCGCCTCCGGCCCTGCCGACAAATGCCGCACCAACATCGCCTCCAGTTCCTGCAACGTCATCGGCTTGGCCAGGAAACCGTCCATGCCGGCGTCGCTGCACCGTTTCACGTCCGAGGGCAGCGCACTTGCCGACAGCGCGATGATCGGCAGACGTCGGTGTTGACCGGCTTCGTCCGCGCGGATCCTTCGGGCCAGCGTGTAACCGTCCATCCTTGGCATGTCGCAATCGGTGATCAGCAACGTGAAATCGCCACCGCTCAGCGACGCCAACGCTTGCTCGCCGTCCCCGGTCAGCACGCACTCGAAGCCAAGATGGTTCAACTGCCGCGAAATCACCGCCCGGTTGACCGGATGATCCTCGGCAACCAGGATGCGCGCGGACTGCTGCGCGTGTCGTGTCGAACTGCGCTCGGCTTCGACCGGTGTGGTCTGCGCAAACACCGCGCGGCAGGCATCGCGCAGCGATCGCCAGAGCAGCGGATTGCCGTGCACGACTGCCTGGGTTGCCTGGGAGCGATCGGCCGGCAGCCGGTGGTTGGCGGCGTCGTCCAGCAACAGGCAGCGCCCGCGCGGTGGCCGTTGCCCCGCCTCGACCAGGCGACGATCAATCAGGAACAGTTCGGCGCGATCGCAGTTCAAGGTAGGCAGGTCCGGGGCCTCGATCTCGACGACGCTGAAGCCCATCGACGACAGTGCGTTGGCCAACTCCACGGCGAACATGGGGTCCTGCGTGCACACCACCGCCGCCTTGCCGGCGAATTCCGGCAACGGCTGCAGCTTCGCCACCACCGGAAGGCTCAGTTCGAAGGCGGCGCGCGTGCCCACGCCGGGCGTGCTCTGCAACTGCACGGTACCGCCCATCAGGTTGGCCAGGCGCTGGCAGATGATCAGGCCCAGGCCAGAGCCACCAAAGCGGCGGTTCGTGGAGGACTCTGCCTGCGTGAACGGTCGGAACAACCGCAGGAACTGCTCGCCGGAAATGCCGATGCCGGTATCGGTGACGGTGATGCTGAGTTTCTGGAGATCCACGCTCTCCGCGACATGCTCCTCTACCAGTTCGATCCGCAGCTCGACCTTGCCCTTGTGCGTGAACTTGACCGCATTGCTCAGCAGGTTGGTGATGATCTGGCGCACTCGCACCGCGTCACCGGCAAACTCCGCCGCAAGGCGCCAGTCGAGCACGCAGTACAGTCGCAGGTCCTTTGCATGCGCCTTGGCGGTGAACAAACCGATGACGCCGTCGACGAGGGAACGCAGGTCGAATGGAGCCCTTTCCAGGGCGAGGCGTCCGGAGTCGATCCGCGAGAAATCGAGGATGTAGTCGAGCAACTGCAACAGCGTGCGTGCGGAGTCCTGCGCCATCGCCAGCATCTGCCCCTGCTCGCGATCGGTCTGCGTCTGGGCAAGCAGCTCGACCAGCCCCAGCACGCCCGCCATCGGTGTGCGGATCTCGTGGCTCATCATCGCCAGGAATGCGGCCTTTGCCGCCACCGCGGCCTTGGCTTCGGCATTGGCCCGGGCCAGTGCCTGTGCCTGCTCGTGGCTGTCGGTCACATCGACCCAGTAACCACTCCACTCGACCGAGCCATCGGGTCCGTGCCGTGGCGGACCGCCTGCGGTGCGAACCCAGCGCAGGCCCTGCACCGAATGCAGGCGTACGTCGAACTGGGGCATCGGCCGCATCGCGGCAGCGGCGGCGGCAACGTTGTCGGCGACTGTCTGGCGGTCATCCACGTACACGTGCGAGAAGGCGAGCGCCTCATCGGCCATCATCTCCTCGGGCGTGATGCCGATGGTCGACAGGGTGTCGCCGTCGGCATAGGTGAACTCGCGTCTGCCATCGGGCCACACGCGCAGCTCGAACACCGCCGAGGGCAGGGTCCGTGCGATCTGGGCCAGGCGCAGCTCCGAGGCCCGCGCGCGCGCTTCGGCGGCCCGGATCTCGGTGATGTCGACCGCCGTTCCGAGCAACCCGGCCGGCTCGCCGTTGCCGAGTTCGAACATCTGGATCCACAGCAACTCATGGCGTTCACCGCCGTCGGACGTCTCGGTGCGAAGCTCCTTGCTCAGCTGCTGGCCGGTCGTGAACACCGACATCTCGAAATCGTGGATGGCCTCGTTCTCGACCTGCGGCAGGTGCCGGGTTTCCAGCAGCGTGCGCCCGACCAGGTCGCTCTCCTCGACGCCATATCGCAGCGTGTAGGCCAGGTTGACCGCCAGGTAACGTCCCTGCGTGTCCTTCACGAACACCGGATAGTGGATGTTGTTGAGCAGTCGCTCCTGGAACTGCAGCTGGTCGGCCAGCTTGCGTTCGGCGGCGGTGCGCGCACGCACCTGGCGACGCATGCTCATCTGCGCGATCGCCATCAAGCCGACAATGAGGCAGCCGGCAAGGACGATGCCGAGCACCCATCCCCAGGGTGCACCGACGCTGTATTCGTTGCTCAACCAGCGCGCGCGGATCGCCTGCTTCTCCTGGTCGTTGACCCCGGCCAACGCGTTGTTGACCAATGGCACCAGCGCCGCGCGCGAACGACGTAGTCCGAACGCAAGTTCATGGTCCAGGCCGGTCGGACCGACCATCTGCAGGCGTGCCGCATACCTGTCGCGAATCAACGCGTCGATAGCCGGGAACGTGCCCACGAACGCATCCGCCTTGCCGTCAGCGACCAGGGCCAGTCCGTCCTCGTTGCTGCCCACCGGCACCAGCGTGCTGCGATCGAGCACGATCTTCAGGCGCGCCAGCAGGCCCGCCTCGGCGCGTGCAGCGACGCGCAGCCCGCGCAGATCCTCCGGGCCGGCCACGGTCGGACCGTGCACGCGCGCGACGATCACTTCCGGGAAGCGCTCGTAGGGCCTGCTGAACACCAGGTCGTCGCGGCGGAAATCGTCGGCCATCGCGGCGGCGACCATGTCGATCTCGCCGGCGTGGACCATCCGCTTCAGGTCGGTCCAGTCCTTGGCCGGCACCAGCTCGAGGCGTAAGCCGAGCGCCTTGCGCACTGCCTCGACGTAGTCGGCCGCCATGCCATCGAACTTGCCGTCGTCATTGACGAACGAGTAAGGCGGACGGTTGGTCTCGTAGCCAAGCCGCAACACCGGCAGCTCTTCCAGCACGCGTCGCTCATGGCTGCTCAGGACACCGGTCCGCGCAGTTGCCGATGGCAACGTGTCGACGCCCCAGGGTTCCTGCAGGCGCTTGAGTTCTTCCGGCTTGACCGCGGATTCGGCCTTGCGCAGCAGGCGCAACAGCATCGTTTCACGGATGGGCACCGCAAGGCCCACCTGGATTGGCGGCAAGTCCATCGCGCCGAGCAGCACCAGGTCATCGGCCGTGCGCTGGTGCAGCAGCGTGCGCGTGCGGTACTCGGAATGGCCGATATAGGCATCGGCTTCGCCGTCGGCCACCATGCGCAAGGCTTCGCGGCCGTCCGGTGCAAACAAGAGGATCGCTTGCGGAAAGTACTTTCCGACCAGGCCGGCCGTTTCGCGGTAGCGCCGCTCCACCACGATCCGCGCCCGCGCCAGGCTCGCTTCGCTGCGGATGCGGGGGTCGCCGCGACGCGCCACCAGCATCATGTAACCCTTCAGGTAAGGGCGAAGAAACGCAAGATGACCTCGCCGCCCGGGGGTGTCCGGCTGTCCCACCAGCAGCTCGTAGCGAGGTGGCTGCGAAGCCGCCGGCCAGGAGATGGCCTGCCAGTCGCTGAAAGGATCGAACGACAGGCGCAGTCCAACCTTTGACGCGAGCAGGCGCGCGTAGTCGGGGCCCAATCCTTCCGGGTGGCCGGCGACCCAGGTTTCGGCAGGCAGGTGATCGCCGGCGAACACGCCCACCCGCACGACAGGGTGCTCGCGTCGCCATTGCGCCTCTTCGGCGTCAAGCGTCGCCCCGCCATCGTCTCGCGCGCAAACCGGGAACGCGATGCCGAGCAACGCGATGAACGCGGCGAGCATCAATCGGGCGAGACGCGTTGCCCTCGCCAGGCACGGGGTTCCGACTCGGGATGGCATGACCGATCGCACTGAATGGGGCCCTGAACCAACCACCCTAGTGAGCACCGGGTCGCGCCTCCATCAGAATCGTCTCAATTGTGATCGCCGAGTTGCGGTTGCTGAGTGTGCGAGCGATGATCCGAGCCTGAACAGGCCGCAATGACGCCATGACGCTACGCATAATTCTGGCCGACGACCATCCGATAGTCCGCAGCGGCGTTCGCGCCCTGCTGGAGCGTAACAACCTGCTGGTTGTTGCAGAAGCGGGCAGCACCGATGAGCTTTTCACGGCGCTCGCAAATCATGAATGCGACGTACTCCTGACGGATTTCAGCATGCCCGGCGGCCACCTCGCCGACGGCCTGGCGATGCTCGAGGCCCTTCGCGGCAAATGGCCGACGCTGCCGATCATCGTCCTGACGATGATGAACAATCCCGGCGTGCTCAGTTCGATCCTCGCCACCGGCGTGCGCGGTCTGCTCAACAAGTCCGATGCCTTGTCGGAGTTGCCGCTGGCGATCCAGGCCGTATCCCACGGTCGCGATTACGTCAGCGCCAGCGGCGGTCATCAGCTGGAGCAGATGGAAGGGCACGATTCCATCCGGCTGCCGTTGTCGCCGCGCGAAGCCGAGGTGCTGGGACTGTTCGTCTCGGGGCTGACGGTGTCGCAGATCGCCGAGCAGCTGGACCGCAGCATCAAGACCGTAAGCCGGCAAAAAATGGATGGCATGGCCAAGCTTGGCCTCAAGACCGATCTCGAGGTCTACGCCTACGCGCGTGAGCACGGGCTGCTTGCCTGATCGAATATCGGCGGTGACTTGCTGGGTCACCAGCGCCATCGGCCGCTGATCGTCCGTCCCGGAATGCCGCGCGACGCAACGGTGCAGCCAGGCCGGAACACGCGCTGAGGAAGCGCGCGAAGGCGACCGTTCGCCGACTCGGAAATCGCAGCTTCGGCAACTATCTGCCGCGCATCGGCGATTCCCGATGCCATCGGCCGATCGCCGGGAAAAATGGGACGATTCTCATACTCCCCATGCGAGGGCGTCCCTAACCTTGCGCCGTTCTGCAGCAGGCGGGGTCACTGACATGCCCGGGCCTGTGGTTAGAAAACGACCTCCCGCAGACACGTCGCCAACCCTGACCCCTCCCATCTGGACCCGTATGAAAAACAAGATACTCAGCACTTTCGCGTTCTCCGCGATTGCGTTGGCCTCGCAGTCTGCGTTTGCCTCGGACGGCACCATCAACTTCGCCGGCTCAATCACCAGCCAGACCTGCACCATCAACGGCGCGGCTGCCAATGGCGCCAACAACGTCACCGTGGCCCTTCCCAAGACGCCGCAGTCGAGCCTGACAGCGCTCAACTCGGTCGCCGGCGAGACCCCGTTCTCGATCGTGTTGACCGGCTGCACCCCGGCGTCGGGCACGGTGGCCACGCGTTTCGAGTCTGGCGGAAACGTCGATGCGGCAACCGGCGAACTGCTCACCAGCGGTACCGGCGGCACGAGCAGCCTGCACATCCAGCTGCTCAACGAGGCCCGCGGTGTCATCAATGTTGGTGCGCCGGATGTTTCGCAGAACTCGCCGTCCAAGACCATCCCAGCCGGCGGTGCGGTGACGCTGAACTACTTCGCGCGCTACAAGCGCGCAACCCTGCTGCCGGCCCTGGCTACCGGCCTCATCGCCACGAACGTGACCTATTCGCTGGTCTACAACTGATCTGCACCACCTCCTGGATGCATCGAGAAAATGAAAAATACTCTCTTAAAGGCAATGACCCTCGGCGCCATCGCGCTGGCGTCGCAGTCGGCATTCGCCTCCGACGGCGCCATCAACATCACCGGTGAGCTCACCGCCTCGACCTGCTCGATCAACGGCACGGCCGCCGATGGCGCCCGTAACTTCAGCGTGACGCTGCCCACCGCAGCGCAGTCGAGCCTGGCGGTCGTGGGTTCGACTACGGGCGAAACGGCATTCCAGATCGCACTGACGGCCTGCACTCCCACCACCGGAACGGTCCGCACACGCTTCGAGTCGGGTCCCAATGTGGATCCGGCCAGCGGCGAGCTGACGGTCGCTGGCGCCGGTGCGTCTACAGGCCTGCGCATTCAATTGCTCAATGGTGACCGCTCGGTGATCGCTGTCGGTGCCGCCGATGGGGCGCAGAACTCCGCACCGGCCACCATCACGACCGCCGCCGCGACGCTCAACTACATCGCCCGGTATCACCGCGTCTCGGCGACGGCCCTCGTGGCCGGTGCGGTCACCTCGAGTGTCACCTACTCCATGGCCTACAACTAAGTTGTGGCCCGCGCTGACGGAGGAGGCAACTCCTCCGTCCACTTGCGGATGCGAATGAACGGATGAATGCGATCAAGGACTTGAGGACACTCGCCGCCGCCTGCATGGTCGCAGTCGGCGGCCTGTGCGCATCGAATGCGGATGCTTCGGTGGTGATTGCCGGAACGCGCGTCGTGTATCCCGCGAAGGAGCGGGAAGTGACGGTCAAGCTGACCAATGACGGGCAGACTCCTGCGCTCACGCAGATCTGGCTCGACCGCGGTGATCCCGATGCGGCGCCGTCCACCATCGATGTCCCCTTTACCGTGACGCCACCGGTCGCACGCATCGACCCGGGCAAGGGTCAGGCCGTGCGGATCATCTACACCGGCGAGCCGATGGCGCAGGACAAGGAATCGGTGTTCTGGTTCAACCTGCTGGAAGTGCCACCCAAGCCAGGCGCCGATGCCGCGCAGAGCAATCTGCTGCAGATGGCTTTTCGTACACGCATCAAGCTCTTCTTCCGACCCTCATCGCTGAAGTCCGCCGACGCGGCGGCGGCACCTGCGCAGATACGCTGGAGCCTGGTCAAGGACGCAGGCCGTGACGCCATCCAGGCACATAACCCGACGCCCTTCTTCGTTTCGTTCGCATCGGTCGATGTGAGCGCAGGTGGCCGAACCGCACGCTTCACTGAAGGGGGCATGGTCGCGCCGGGTGAAACCCGCGCATTCCCTTTGCAGGGGGATGTGCCGACGACCTCCACTGGAAAGGTCACGTATCACGCCATCAGCGACTACGGTGGACCGATCGATGGCGAGGCCGCACTGAACGGCCAGGGGGCTGCCAAGGGCCTCAAGCCCTGACTTCCACGGCGGCGCCGAGCTGCGGCCCGCATCCAATGAACTTCCCGTCGATGCCGCGTACCTCGGCAGGGGCGCGGCTTGCCCGGTCGAATCAAAAGCATGTGCAAGCACTACCGCAATCGCCAGCGTCCACGTCTTCGGCCGATCAGTTTGACCGTCGCGGCACTGCTGACCAGCGGCGGCGCCAACGCGTGGTCGGGTGGTCCGAATCCGGATGAATCGGGCAGCCTGGTCGAGTTCAATGAAGCCTTCCTGCACGCATTCGAAGGCGGTGGCGCCACTGTCGATCTGAGCCGCTTCGCCCGGGGCAACGCCGCACTGCCAGGCACCTATCTGGCAGACCTGCAGGTAAACCAGCAGGTCCTGGGCAAGACCGAAGTCACGCTGCAGCCATTGACGCCTGGTGGCGATGATGTCGCTCCGTGCTTCGACCTGGAGCTGATCGGTCGTCTTGGCATCGACATGGCCAAGCTCACGCCCGAAAGCATGGCGCGTCTGGAAAGCAGCGCCGCAGACGCGTGCGTCACGCTGTCGAGCGTGATCGAGGGAGCGTCGGCCGTCTTCGACAACGGCGAGCAGCGCCTGGATGTCAGCATTCCGCAAGCCGCACTCGACCGGCACGCTCGAGGCTATGTCGATCCACGCTTCTGGGACGAAGGCATCAACGCCTTCCGTCTCCAATACAACGCCAACGCCTATCGCGCTGAGTCTCAGGGCAACGCGATCATGCAGGGCTATGTCGGCATCAATGCCGGCGCCAACATCGGCCCGTGGCGGCTGCGGCATATCGGCAACCTGAGCTACGACGACACCAGGGGCAGCCGCTACGACGGTGTGCAGACCTACGCACAGCGCTCGCTGATTCCGATCAAGAGCCAGCTGACCATCGGTGACGCCTACACCGATGGCACCATCTTCGACAGCTTCGGATTCCGCGGCGTCCAGTTGGCGAGCGACGACCGGATGTATCCGGAATCGCAACGCGGCTACGCGCCGACGATCCACGGCATCGCCAACAGCAATGCACGCGTGCAGGTTCGCCAGGGTGGCAGCATCCTGTACGAAACCAATGTTTCACCCGGCGCGTTCGAGATCAACGACCTGTACCCAAGCGGGTACGGCGGCGACCTGGAAGTCGTGGTCGCCGAAGCCGACGGCCGCGTCAATGTTTCCAAGGTGCCGTATTCCGCTGCGGTGAACGCACTGCGACCGGGCGTTGGCCGCTACAGCCTCACCGCAGGCCTGTACCGGCATCCCACCGTCGACAGTACGCCCGAACTGCTGCAGGCCACGTATCAGCGAGGCCTGAGCAACCGCGTCACCGCCTATGGCGGCGCGACGCTGACCAAGGACTACCAGGCCGTCGCCATTGGCACCGCACTCAACACGCGGTTCGGCGCGGTCGGTTTCGACATCACCCGCTCCAGCGCCAAGCTCGACTTCGAGCCGGACCGCAAAGGTCAAAGCGTCAGGCTGAGCTACAGCAAGCTGCTGGCGCCGACCAACACCAACCTGACGCTCGCAGCATACCGCTACTCCAGCGAAGGGTTCCTGGACCTGGAAGATGCGGTGTCGCTGAAGTCGCGCGCTCCCGACGATCTGCTGCCGGCACCGGACCGGGAACGTGGCCGCCTGCAGCTGACCGTAAACCAGGCATTGCCGGCGGGCTGGGGCACGTTCTACCTGACCGGCTCGCGCCAGGATTACTGGAACCGACCCGAGACCGACACCCAGTACCAGCTCGGCTACAACAATACCTACAAGCGCATCAACTTCGGTCTCTCCGCTTCGCGCCAGTTCGACCTGAGCCGCGGCGAGTGGGACAACCGGGTGATGTTCACCGTGGGTATTCCGCTGGGATCATCCCCGCGCGCACCGTACTCGCAGACGAACCTGCAGCGCGAGTCGTCAGGCGCGACCAACGTGCAGGCGATGGTGTCCGGAACGCTCGGACATGAAAGCCAGTTCACCTACGGCCTCAATGCCAGCCGCAGCCAGGGCGGCGGCGCCGAAAGCACCACCAGCTACGGCGCGAACGCGAGTTACGCACTGCCCAGCGCGACACTTACCGGCAGCGCCAGCAAATCCAACAACTACAGCCAGGTCAGTGCGGGTGTTTCCGGCGGCATCGTCGCGTACTCGGGCGGCGTGACCTTCACGCCGACACTCGGCGACACCGTGGCGATAGTGGAGGCCAAGGGCGCCAAGGGCGCGATCGTATCCAACGGCAGCGGTCTGCGCGTCGACCGCTGGGGCCACGCCGTGGTCTCCAACCTGTCTCCGTTCACGCGCAGCTCGATCGACATCGATCCGGCTGGCCTGCCCTTGAACGTGCAGCTCGACTCGACGCAGGAGCAGACGGTACCGACCTCGGGCGCGATCACGCTGGTCCGCTTCGGCACCACCAGCGCGGGGCGTGCGGCGATCCTGCGCACCACCCTTGCGAATGGCCAGCCGTTGCCGTTTGGCGCCGATGTACTCGACGGACAAGGCAACAGCGTTGGCACCGTTGCGCAGGCCGGCAAGGTCATCGCCCGCAATCTCGGATCCGACGAAGGCGAGCTGTCGGTGCGTTGGGGGCCAGCGGTGGATGAGAGCTGCAAGCTCCGCTATGCGCTGCCCAGGAGCATCGACACGAAGATGGCCTACACGACCGCGGATGCGAGATGCGAGTGATGAGGATGCTGCGCCAAGTCAGGAGATATGCCATGCATATGCCAACCCGGTTGGATTCCGGTCGGATGCTCCTGCTTGCCGTCGCGGCGACATTGGCGCCATCGGCGGCAAAGGCGACGCTTGCCTGCACGGCAAATCCGTCTGTTGCAAGTCTGACCGCAACCATTCCGATCACGACCATAAACACCGTTGGCAGCCCGACCAGCCGATACCTGACGGATTGGTTCAGCGGTCCCAGCAGTGGATTCACAAGGGTCTACGATGGGTGCAGCACCAACAACTCCGGCAACATCTCGTTGCAGGCGCGCGTCATCCTTGCGCCCACTGGCAGGAGTATTGACGGATTCCCGATATTCGCCACGGGCGTGCCGGGTGTCGGGATCATCGTCCAGGGCCGGGATAGGAACTCTTCACCGGGTGTCCCTGGCCCCTCGGCTCCTGCGCTTGGATCGGACTGGACGACAATCGTCAGAGGTTGGTCGATCTTCTGGGACAGCTCGTTCGGTGCACGGCTGGTCAGCACGGGCGATACCGCCATCGGCACCGGTACGGTCACGCTGGGCAGCATCGGCGAGTTGCGGCTCGCCGAGACTGGCGTGACCAATGCCATCGTGCCCCTGAACCTGTTGGTGGGAGGGTCCCTCAGCATCACCTCCCGCACCTGCAGCGTTTCGACGGGCTCAAGGAACATTTCCGTGGCCATGGGCACCGTCAACCGCGGTGCCTTCAGCGCCATCGGCTCAACCGCGGGCGGGGGCAATTTCACCGTGCGCCTGGACAACTGCGCGGTTGGCCTGAACCTCTTCATGACGTTCACCGACGGCAACAGTCCGACCAATACCTCGGACGTACTGACCCTCACGCCGGGCACGTCGTCCGCCAAGGGAGTGGGCATCCGCATCACGCGGCAGGACAACTCGCAGCGGGTCAGCTACGGCGCCGACTCGGCGCTGCCTGGAAACGCCGGCCAGATGTCCTTTGGAACGACCACTGGCGCCACCCGCGACCTGGCGTTCTCGGCAGCCTATGTGCAGACACAGTCATTCATCACCGGTGGTGCGGCCAATGCCATTGCCACGATCACCATGTCGTACCAATAGCCACGGCGCATACATTGCCGGTCAGGCGACACGCCTTTACTGGCCGCCGGAAAATCCGTGCTGCCGCCAGGCTTCGAACACGACAACGGCCACCGCATTGGACAGGTTGAGGCTGCGGTTGTCCGGCCGCATGGGCAGGCGCAGCCGTTGCGCCGCCGGTACGCGATCGAGCACCTCGGCCGGCAGGCCGCGTGTCTCCGGGCCGAACAGGAACACGTCGCCCGTGCCGTAGGCAGGGCCATCGAAGCGGGTCGTGCCGCGCGTGCTCAGGGCGAACAATCGTGGCGGCATGCCGTTGGCCTGGGCGATGGCCGCCAATGCCATATCGAGATCGTCATGCACCTGCAGCGTGGCGTACTCGTGGTAATCGAGGCCTGCACGCTTGAGCTGGCGGTCTTCCAGGTCGAAGCCGAGCGGCCGGACCAGATGCAGTCGCGCGCCGGTGTTGGCGCACAGGCGGATCACGTTGCCGGTGTTGGGGGGAATTTCAGGCTGGAAGAGGATGACGTCGAACATTGAGGATCGTTGTGTTGTTGGAGCGAGCTTGCTCGCGATCGGCGTTACGGGTCGCGAGCAAGCTCGCTCCTACGGACATTTTCACCACGGCAACGCATTGCCCTGCCAGTCGATGAAACGTCCACTGTCGGCGAGCCCCACCGATTCGATGACGCCCAGCAAACCACTCGCCGAATCGGCCGGCGTCACCTGCGCCCCCTTGCCGCCCATGTCGGTCTGTACCCAGCCCGGGTGCAGGGCGATCACGGTGATACCGCGTTCGCGCAAGGCCTGGGCCAGCAGCACCGTCGCCATGTTCTGCGCCGCCTTGGAAATCGCGTAGGTCGGCGTGTGGAAACCGTCGACCGAGGCGATCGAGCCCAGCATCGACGACAGGTTGGCGACCTTGGCCGCTTCTGCCAGGTGCGGCGCCAGCGCCTGGGTCAGCAGGAACGGGCCGGCGGCATTGGTGCGCAGGCTGTCATCGAGTTGCGCTGGCGCGACATGACCAAAGCGCTCGCCCGAATGCAGCACGCCGGCGTTGTTGATCAGCAGGTCGATGCCGTCGGTGACCAGCGGGATTTCGCGGGCAAGTTCGGCATGGGTCTTCGGCTCCGCCACGTCCAGCGGCAACACGTGCAGGCGTCCCGGGTTCTCGCCGGCCAGTTGGTTGAGGGCATGGGCGCGCCCCGGGTGGCGGCTGGTGGCGATCACGCGGTCGCCGCGGGCGAGCAGTTGGCGAACGAACTCCAGGCCGAGGCCGCGGTTGGCGCCGGTGACCAGGCAGCGACGGGGAAGCGCGGAATCTGGATCAGAACCACTCATGGCGGTCATCCCTGGCGACGAAGGCGCCAGTGTATGGCCCGGGGCCGCAGTGTGCCGGGTTGGCCCGATGCCGGGTCGTTGCCCGTCCAAACCGGTCCGACGGGACTTTTGGCCTGTTGCCTGTCTTCGCCTGTGGCCTAGGATGCAGGCTTCCACCTGGACAAGGGAGTCCGGGCGTCACCCGATCAGGAGTGTTCCATGACCGCCATCTTCCGACCGCGCGCCGCGGTCCTCGCCGTCGCCCTGGCCACGGCCGTTGCCGGCACCGGTTTCGCACCGTCCGTGCTGGCCGCGCCCAAGTCGACCGTGGACATTCCCTACGAGGAGTTCACGCTCCCCAACGGCCTGCGGGTGGTCGTGCACACCGATCGCAAGGCGCCGATCGTCGCGGTCAACATCTGGTACCACGTCGGCAGCAAGGACGAGCCGGCCGGTCGCACGGGCTTCGCCCATCTGTTCGAGCACCTGATGTTCAACGGCTCGGAAAACCACCGTGGCGAGTTCTTCGAACCCTTCGAGCTGGTCGGCACCACCGACCAGAACGGAACCACCAACTCCGACCGCACCAACTACTTCCAGAACGTGCCCACCACCGCGCTCGACATGGCGCTGTGGATGGAATCCGACCGCATGGGCCACCTGCTCGGCGCGATCGACCAGGCCACGCTCGACGAGCAGCGCGGCGTCGTCCAGAACGAGAAGCGCCAGGGCGAGAACCAGCCCTATGGCCAGGTCTGGGACGAGCTGGGCAAGGCGATGTATTCCAAGACGCATCCCTATCACCACAGCACCATCGGCTCGATGACCGACCTCAACTCCGCCTCGCTCGAGGACGTGAAGGGCTGGTTCCGCACCTGGTACGGTCCGAACAACGCCGTGCTGGTGCTCGCCGGCGACATCGACCTGGCCACCGCAAAGCAGAAGGTCACCGAGTACTTCGGCAACATCCCGGCCACGCCGACGATGGCGCAGCCGAAGGTCGACGTCGCGCCGCTGGAGAAGTCGACCCGCGCGACGATGACCGACAAGGTGCCGCAGTCGCGCATCTACCGCGTCTGGAACGTCGCCGAGACCGGCACCACCGACATCGACCAGCTGCAACTGCTGGCGCAGGTGCTCGGCGGCAGCAAGTCCTCGCGCCTGGACCGTCGCCTGCTGCACGAAGACAAGATCGTCGACAGCGTTTCCGCCTCGGCTTACGGCTCGCAGTTGAGTTCCAGCTTCCTGATTACCGCCGATGTGAAGGAGGGCGTGGATCCGGCCAAGGTCGAAGCGGTCATCGATGAGGAGATCAAGCGCCTGCTCAAGGACGGCCCGAGCAAGGTCGAGGTCGAGCAGGCCCGCACCGTGTTCAAGGCCGGCTTCGTCCGCGGCATCGAGCGCATCGGCGGCTTCGGCGGCAAGGCCGACGCGCTGGCCGAGTGCACCGTGTACTCCGGCAACCCGGGCTGCTTCCGCGACAGCCTCAAGGTGATCGAGACCGCCACCCCCAAGGACCTGAAGGCGATCGGCAACAAGTGGCTGACCAAGGGCAGCCACACCCTGCTGGTCGTGCCGGGCGAGCGCACGGTGATCGCCGAGGACCCGTCGGTGACGCCGGCGCCGTTGACGCTGCCGCCGGTGGATCCGAAGTTCACCACCACGCCGAGCACGGTCGACCGCAGCAAGGGCGTGCCGGTGACCAGCCAGTTCCCCGACCTGAAGTTCCCCCCGTTGCAGCGCGCGATGCTCAAGAACGGCACGCGCGTGATCCTGGCCGAGCGCCATGACATTCCGGTCGTGCAGATGAGTTACGAGTTCCTCGGCGGGTTCAGTGCCGACCAGGGGCATACGCTGGGCACGTCGAGCTTCGCCATGGGCATGCTCGACGAGGGCGCGGGCAAGCTCGATTCGCTGGAGTTCGGCGACCGCGTCGAATCGCTCGGCGCCAGCATGGGAGCCGGCGCCTCGCTCGATGGCAGCAAGGTGTACCTGTCTGCATTGAAGGAGAACCTGGTCCCCTCGATCGACCTGTTCTCGCAGATGCTGCGCGCGCCCCGCTTCGACCAGAAGGAGATCGACCGGGTCAAGGCATCGTGGATCGCCGGCATCAAGCAGGAAAAGGCGCGACCGAACGGCGCCGCGCTGCGCGTGCTGCCGCCGTTGCTGTACGGCCAGGGCCACCCGTACGCGATGCCGTTCAGCGGCAGCGGCACGGAGGAGTCGATCGGCTCGCTCAGCCGCAACGACCTCGTTGCGTTCCACCAGGCCTGGGTGCGCCCGCAGGATGCGACGCTGATCGTTGTTGGCGACACCACGCTCAAGGAAATCGTGCCGCTGCTCGACAAGCACCTGGGCGACTGGAAGGGCACCGGCGAGGCGCCGGCCAAGCCGACGATCGGCGAAGTGGCCAGGCCGAAGGCGCCGCGCGTGTTCCTGATCGATCAGCCCGGTGCGGTGCAGGCGAACATCTTCGCCGGCGAAGTCGTGCCCTCGACCAGGGACCCCAGCTCGGTCCGCTTCGACATCGCCAATTCGGTGCTGGGCGGCGAGTTCTCTTCGCGCTTGAACATGAACCTGCGCGAGAGCAAGCACTGGGCCTATGGCGCCTACAGCTTCTCGGCCAACTCGCTCGGCCAGCGTCCGTGGATGGCCTTCGCCCCGGTGCAGATCGACAAGACCGCCGACTCGCTGAAGGAACTGCAGCGCGAGATCAGCGCGTACTCCAGCGGGCAGAAGCCGCCGACCGCGGAAGAGGTGGCGAAGATCCAGGCCACCGAGATCCGCGGCCTGCCCGGTTCGTTCGAGACCGCCTCGGCGGTGCTCGGTGCGATCAGTGCGATCGTTCGCTATGACCGTCCGGACGACTATGTGTTCAAGCGCAAGGCCGAGATCGAGGCGCTGACGCCCGAGCAGGTCAAGGCGGCCGCTGCCACTATCGATCCGGATGCACTGACCTGGGTGGTGGTCGGCGATCTCAAGCAGATCGAGCAGCCGGTGCGCGCGCTCAAGCTGGGCGAAGTGCAGGTCCTGGACGCCGACGGCCAAGCGAAGTAGTAGTCGCCAACCCCTCCCACGGGGAGGGGTTTTCGTAGGAGCGAGCTAGCTCGCGAAAAGGCGCATCGGCTGCGTGAAGGTCTGTTCGCGAGCAAGCTCGCTCCTACGGAGGCGGTCGGTTTGCGTCGAAACGCGACCGCCGCCTCAGTCCATATTCACTTCGTCTCATTCACAACGTGAGCGTGTGAGGCGACAATCGCGCCGGTCGAGTGGCCGGTAGCCGATTGCGCCGTGCCGTACTCAGTCATCATTCGGAGCAGGCAATGCGTCAGTCGATGTGGGCTACGGTCCTGGCAGTGGGTTGTGCGGTTGCGATGGGTGGATGCACCTGGGTGCAGATGGCACCGGGCGCGTCCTCGGTGCGCGTGATCGACGGCAGCAGCGCGCCGGCCGGCTGCGAGAAGCGCGGTGAGGTCGAGGTGTCGGTCAAGAACAGCGTGGCCTTCTACGACCGCAATCAGTTGCGCGTTCGCGAAGAACTGGAAACGCTTGCGCGCAACGAGGCGCCGAGCCTCCAAGCCGATACCGTTCAGCCAATGGGCGAGCCCCTCAATGGCTCGCAACGCTTCGCCGCATGGCGTTGCGCCGCCGGGAGCGCCGCTGCGAAGGCCCCCGGGGCCGGCGGCAGCGCCCAGACCTATCCGATCGGGCGCTGATCCGGGCCTCGCCGTTCGTCGCCGGCGCGGGCTACCACACGCCACCGAATGGTGGCTTGCCCGATAAAGCGTTAACATGGTGTGTTCATCCGTCTCGGTCAGACCATCATGTTGTTCCAGCACGTCGCAATCGCCGGCCTCGCACATATCGACGCTCCTCGCCGGCTGACTTCGGACGAGATCAACACGCGTCTCAAGCCCACGCTCGATCGTCTGGGCATCAACTACAACGTGCTCGAAGAAGTGGCGGGTGTGCGCGAACGGCGTCTGTGGGACGGCGAAGTCCGCGCTTCCGACGCCGCCACGCTTGCAGGCGTGAAGGCACTGGCTGACGCAGGCATCGACGCCGATCGCGTCGGCCTGCTTGTCAGCACCTCGGTCAGCCGCGACTACCTGGAGCCGTCCACGGCCTCCATCGTCTCGGGCAACCTGCGCCTGCCGAACACCTGCCAGAACTTCGACGTCGCCAACGCCTGCCTGGCGTTCCTCAACGGCATGGACATCGCCAGCCGCATGATCGAGCGCGGCGAGATCGACTACGCCCTGGTCGTCAATGGCGAGACCGCGGACCTGGCCTACGAGAAGACCCTCGAGCGCCTCAGCCGCGACGATGTCACCCAGGAACAGTTCCGCGACGAAATGGCCACGCTCACCCTCGGCAGCGGTGCCGCGGCGATGGTGCTGGCACGTACCGAACTGGCTCCGGGCGCCCCGCGTTACCGCGGCAGCGTGACCCGCTCGGCCACCGAGTGGAACCAGCTGTGCCGCGGCGACCTGCACCACGATCGCATGGTGGCCGACGGCCGCATGCTGATGATCGAAGGCCTCAAGCTCGCCAAGACCACCTTCGTCGCCGCCCGCGCGGCGATGGGCTGGGTGGTCGAGGAGCTCGACGAATTCGTCATCCACCAGGTCAGCAAGGCCCACACCCAGGCCTTCCTCAAGGCCTTCGGCATCGACCCGAAGAAGGTCATGACCATCTTCGGCGAGCACGGCAACATCGGTCCGGCCTCGGTGCCGATCGTGCTGAGCAAGCTGCGCGAGGGTGGCCGCCTGAAGAAGGGCACGCGCGTGGCGCTGCTCGGCATCGGCTCGGGCCTGAACTGCTCGATGGCGGAAGTGGTCTGGTAACAGCCACCGCAGTCCGCGAAACAGAAAACCCGGCCATGCGCCGGGTTTTCTTTTGCTGCGCTGAGTCCCGTCATTCCCGCGAAGGCGGGAACCCATGGACGTTGCTCCTGGCCATCAGCCCGTGCTGCCCGGAATCGGCAGGCACTCCATCACTTCAACCGCGTCTCCCGGGAAGATGGTGAAGTGCGGGTGGTTCTCGAACATCTTCGCCGCCGCTTCGTACGATTCGGCCTGCACTACCGTGTAGCCCGCCAGGGCATTGCTGATGTCGCTGACGCCATCGCGGCCGACGCGCCTGGTGCGACCCAACGGCGCGCCCATGTCGACGATGGCGTCGCGATGGGTTTCGATCCACTGGCCCCACGCTTGCATGCCCTGGCGATCGCGTTCGTTGCGGGCGGCATCGTCTTTCAGCTCGCGCTCGGCCTTCTCGCGGGCGGATGCCGTGCCGGTGAAGACAGCCATGAACTTCTTCATGCGGATCTCCGGATGCGTGGATGACCCGATGCTCCCACGCCGACGATTCGGCTGCGTTAGCGAACGGTGATCTGGCGCGCAAAGGATCAGATCCGCACAAATCACCCGCCAGATCGACACCTAGATCGCCGACGCGTCCAGCACGATGCGATAACGCGCCTTGCCTTCGCGCAGGTGCGCCAGCGCTTCGTTGACCTTGCTCATCGGGAATGTCTCGACCTGTGGCCGGATGTCGTGCCGGGCGGCGAAGTCGAGCAGCGTGGCGATGTCGGTCGGCGAACCGGTCGGCGATCCCGAGATCTCGCGCTGCTTCATGATCAGGCTGAAGGCGGCCACCGGGATCGGCTCGAGCACCGCACCGACCACGTGCATGCGGCCCTTGGGCGCGAGCGTGCCGACCATGGCGTCCCAGTCCATCGGCACGTTCACCGTCACCAGCAACAGGTCGAGGCTGCCGGCGATGGCAGCGATCGCGGCGGAGTCGCGACTGGCGACGACGTGGTGCGCACCGAATCCACGCGCCTCGTCGGTCTTCGCCGCAGTGGAGGTGAACGCGGTGACGTCGCAGCCCCAGGCGGCGGCGAACTTGATCGCCATGTGGCCAAGGCCGCCAATACCCACGACGCCCACGCGCATCGTCGGCTTGATGTCGTAGGCCAGGAAGGGCTTGAAGACAGTGATGCCGCCGCACAAAAGCGGACCGGCGCTGGCGACATCGAGGCCATCGGGAACCGGAATCGCCCAGGCCCAGTGCGCACGCACTTTCTGCGCGAACGCGCCGTGGTGGCCACCGATGGTCGGCGTGCCGTTGGGACAGAGATTCTGGTCGCCGGACAGGCATTCGCGGCAATGCATGCAGGTTTCCGCGGTCCAGCCTATGCCGACGCGCTGGCCCACCTGCAGTCCCTTGGCTTGGCTGCCCAACGCCGAAACGCGGCCGATCGCCTCATGGCCGGGCACCAGCGGGTACCGGGTCATGCCCCAGTCGTTGTCGAGCATCGACAGGTCGGAGTGGCAGATGCCGCAGTACTCGACATCCACTTCGACCTCTTCCGCGCCGAGTGGTCCCAGGTCCAGGTCCTGCACGGCCAGCGGCTGGCCGGGACCCTGGGCGGCCCATGCCTTGATCGTCGCCATTCCCGCTCTCCATCACGCATCAGCAAGGGGCACCGACGCTACGCCGGTCGCCGCATGGAACGGATGAAATCGCAGTGACCGGACCGGCGCTGGCGGCCGGTCCGGTCGCCGCTGACAGATGACTCAATGGCGCCTGGGTTGCGGACGCAACTGCGTGGTGGCCACGAACTTGCCGACCTTCTGTCCCAGCTTCACCCCGGCCTCGCAGCCGGTGCGGAAGTGGATGCCGCCATAAACGCGCGCATCCGCGGATTCATCGGCCGCTTGCGACAGGCTGGTGTAGCTGCGGGTGACCGAAGGCGGAAGCCCGGTGGCGGTGATGGTGAAGGGCACCTTGTCCGTGCCGAAGAACTCGCGCAGCGCGCCGGCGAAGGAGCCCACGGTGTTGGGAAGGCCGCAGGTGTAATCCGGATACGGCGGCGTGACGATGTACGACGTCCAGGTAGCGTCGGGTTGCGTGGCCTTGTTGCCGTCATCGACCCAGTGGATGGCCGTGTAGGGGCGCCAGAAGTTGTGGGTGTACTTGACCCGGAACGTGGCGACGAGACCATCGTTGATGGCCATGTTCATCAGCGCGAACAGGCGCGCGTGCTCCCACAGGTCGAAGTCGTAGTCGGCGACGATGACACGGGCGACGCCATTGAGGTTGCCGCCGCCGCCAGGCCAGAAGCGCGCGATGCGGCTCGGCTCGGAATCGGGTGCGGCATTGCGGATGGCAGCGCTGCCGACCGCTTTGACTTCGTTGTAGTCCTTGGCATAGGCCGTGGTCTTGATGTTGAGCATGGCGGCCTTGCCCGGGTTGAACTGCAACGCATTGTTCAACGCGAAGGGTTCGACATTGCCCCAGCCACCGAACTGCGGGAACGGCGCGGGTGCAGGCGGCGTCGGCGGCGTCGGCTGGTAGACGCCAGGGCCCGGCCCGAGCGTGTACGGCACGTGCGGCGTCTGTGAGCCGTCGAGGACGCGCATGTCGAGGATGGCATCCGCCGCTGCGGCGCCGATGGTCTCGCCCTGGCTGATGCAGGCCGCCTGCGCCGGAGGACAGGCTGGAAGCGCGGAGATGAAGTTGGTGTAGGCCATGTTGATGGTCGCCGCCTGCGTCGGCAGCGTCGCCAGCAGCACATCGCGCGCTGCGCGAGCGACGGCCGCATCGGGCGATGCATTGGGATTGCCGGCACCGACCACGGCATAGGTCCTGTAGCGCGGATCGATCGCATTCAAAGCATCGTGGATGGCGATGTGGACCATCGCGAACACGCGGAACTGCTGCGGCGGGCCCCCTGCCGCGCCGACGACCTGGTTGGTGGTGGCATTCCAGTCAGTCACGGCGTCGGCCAGTGCCTGGCATGGAACAACCAAGGGCAGGACACCCGCCAACAACCAGCGGGGCGAATGTTTCCGGGGGGACTTCATGGTGGACTCCTTGCATCAGAGGACGCGTCGCTGCGACGCGACCGCCGGGGGGCGGCATTGGAATCGACGCAAAAGAGTTACGCGGAACGATCAGGGCGCAGGCCAAGCGGCGTAAACACACGCGCTACGGAGCCTCGACGGCCGGCACGAATCCTGCCGGGTGGAAGGATCGGCGACTGCTACCTCGTGCGCACAGCGCACGAGCGGCCTACAACGTCGTGATGACCTCACCGCTGGCGCTACGCAGCAGCTCGGCCACCTGCGTGCGCTGCGCGTGCGAGAGCGCATGCACGACGACCGCGTAGCGACCTTCCCCTAGTGCGTCCTGCACCTTGAGGATGTAGAGATCGTGATCCGGCCGCAGCGTGACCAGTCCACCGAACATCAGGCCCGCGACCGCGGCAAAGAAGATGATCGCGCCGGCCGCGTACGCGGCCGAGTTGACGATGAAAGGTATGCGCAGCGTCCACAGCACGCCGAACAGCACGGCACCGAGTCCCGCACCGAGCAGGCCGAGCCAGAAGTGCGCGCGCAGCATCGTCGAGAAGATGCCCTGGCTCTCCGGCTCGAGCTTCTTGCCTGCACGCGGATCGTGCGGAGAAACCACCCGCACCTGGCTGTCCTTCAGGTGCAGCGTGCGGCGGATGGTATCGGCCGCCTGCAATGCGGCGGCCTTGCTGTCGAGTACGGCGGCGACCTTGCTGTTGGAGACTTCGCCGGTGAGCACATGGTCGGTCATGACACGCTCCTGGTGGCTGTCATCCACCCGATCGTGTTGCGGGGCCGGTTGCGTGACCGTGAATTCGCGGTGATTGCGCCGGTCACGGCTCATCAACGTGAGGGCTACGTCATCGGGAAGTGCGCACAGCCGCCCCGGCACGGGATAATGGCGGCTTGTTCCCGGCTTGCGGCCTCCCGCGAGCGCCACCGAGCCGCCATGACGATCGATCTCCCGCTTCCCGACTACCCCTTCACCCCGCAGCGCCTCCAGGTCCGACCCGACATCGGGATGAGCTATCTCGACGAAGGCCCGCGCGATGGCGAAGTGGTGGTGATGCTGCACGGCAACCCGTCGTGGAGTTACTACTGGCGCCGGCTGGTGCTGGGTCTGCGCGATCGCTATCGATGCATCGTTCCCGACCATGTCGGCATGGGCCTGTCGGACAAGCCCGACGATGCCGCCGGCGCCAGCCCGGGCTACCGCTATACCCTGCAATCGCGCATAGACGACGTCGAAACGCTGCTGCAGTCACTGGGCGTGACCGGTCCGGTGACGCTGGCGGTGCACGACTGGGGCGGTGGCATCGGCTTCGGCTGGGGCCTGAAGCATTCGGCGCAGATCCGCCGGTTGGTCATCCTCAACACCGGCGCCTTCCCGTTGCCGGCGGAAAAGCCGCTGCCGAAGTCGCTGCGACTGGGTCGCGATTCGGCGCTGGGCACCGGCATGATCCGCGGCCTCAACGCCTTTGCCGCCGTCACCGCGCGGGTCGGCGTCGAAGACGCGATGCCCGCCGACGTCCGCCGCGCCTACCTGGCGCCGTACGACACCTGGGCCAATCGCATCGCCACTTCGCGTTTTGTCCAGGACATCCCGCTGGGCGAGGGCGATGCCGCCTGGCCGCTGGTGCAGGCGATGGGGCGCAAGCTGCCCGAATACGCAGATCGCCCGACGTTCATCGGCTGGGGCCTGCGCGACTTCGTGTTCGACAGGCATTTCCTCAAGGGCTTCACCGATGCGCTGCCGCAGGCGCAGGTGCATGCGTTCGAGGATGCCGGGCACTACGTGCTCGAGGACAAGGCCGAGGTGCTGGTGCCGCAGATCCGCAAGTTCCTGGACACGCAGCCGCTTTGACTCACAGTACCGGCAGCGGGTTCTTCTCTGCCTCGCCGACGCCCGTCCAGTCGTCCTGCGTGAGTACCGCAAGGCCATGGGCCACGCGCGCCTTGTCGCATTGCACGCTGGCGGCACCGAACTCCCACGACGCCGGCACCGCCGCGCAGACCGACGGGCGCCGGTCGTGGATGCTGCAGCGGCTGTAGCGGCCGATGTCGGCGTCCAGCGCGATGCAGCTGGGCTTCGCCTGCGAGGTGCCGCGCATGACCCGCTCGTGCGAGCGCAGCGATTCGGTCAGCTCCAGCGGTACCCGCCCGCCGAGCTCCGGGTCGGCCTCGGACCAGTGGAAACTCACGCGGAAGAAGGCGCAGCAGGCGCCGCAAGTCAGGCAGGGGTGTTGCATGGGCGGACGGGGTCCGGAAACAGCAGTTCGGGGGCGCGATTCTGAGGCTTTGCCAGCGCGACGCAAGCGCTGTGCATAACGGTCAAAATGAACGGATGAGCACCCCCTGCAACATCGCCGCGTCGCTGCCCGGTCTGGCGGCTCAATTCCCCGACCGGGTGGCCATGCGCTGCCCCGGCACGCGCGGTCCCGACGGCCTGGCGCGGTTCGACCTGACCCTGACGTACCGGGAGCTGGACGCCCGCAGCGACGCCATCGCCGCCGGCCTGGCCCGGCGCGGGATCGTCCGCGGCACCCGGACGGTGGTGATGGTGCGGCCGTCGCCGGAGTTCTTCCTGCTGATGTTCGCCTTGTTCAAGGCCGGCGCGGTGCCGGTGCTGGTCGATCCGGGCATCGACCGGCGCGCGCTGCGGCAGTGCCTGGACGAGGCCCGGCCGGAGGCGTTCATCGGCATCCCGTTGGCGCAGGTGGCCCGGGTGGTGCTGGGCTGGGCCCGGTCGGCGACCGTCAGGATCACCACCGGGAGGCGCGCCTGGCTGGCCGACGCCACCCTGGCGCGGGTCGAGGCCGACGGCACCGGCGTTGGATCGCAACTGGCCGCGACCGAACCCGACGACGTCGCCGCGATCCTCTTCACCAGCGGTTCGACCGGCATTCCCAAGGGCGTGGTCTACCGCCACCGCCACTTCGTCGCCCAGATCGGGATGCTCCGCGACGCCTTCGGCATCGGTGCCGGTGGCGTCGACCTGCCGACCTTCCCGCCGTTCGCGCTGTTCGATCCGGCGCTGGGGCTGACCTCGATCATCCCCGACATGGACCCGACCAAGCCGGCGCTGGCCGACCCGCGCAAGCTGCACGACGCCATTGCCCGCTTCGGCGTCGACCAGCTGTTCGGTTCGCCGGCGCTGATGGCCGTGCTTGCCGGCCACGGCGCGCCGTTGCCGACGGTGAAGCGGGTGACCTCCGCCGGCGCGCCGGTACCGGCCGACGTGGTCGCACGGATGCGCGAGCTGTTGCCCGACGACGCGCAGTTCTGGACGCCATACGGCGCCACCGAATGCCTGCCCGTGGCCGTCATCGAAGGTCGCGAACTGCAGGCCACGCGCACTGCGACCGAAACCGGCGCCGGCACCTGCGTCGGTCGCCCGGTCGCGCCCAACGAGGTCCGCATCATCGGCATCAGTGACGATGCGATCGCGCAGTGGTCGGACGACCTGGAAGTCGCCGCCGGCGTCGTCGGTGAAATCTCCGTGGCCGGCCCCAGCGTCACCGACCAGTACTTCAACCGTGAGGCGCAGACGCGCCTGGCCAAGATCCGTGAGCCGCTGGCCATTGGCGGCGAACGCGTCGTGCACCGCATGGGCGATGTCGGCTATCTCGATGCGCAGGGGCGGCTGTGGTTCTGCGGTCGCAAGTCGCACCGGGTGGAGACCGCGCAGGGGCCGCTGTACACCGAGCAGGTCGAGCCGGTGTTCAACATCCACGGCCAGGTGCGGCGTACGGCGCTGGTCGGGCTCGGTACGTCCGGATCACAGCGGCCGGTGCTGTGCGTGGAGCTGCAGCCCGGCGTGGATGCCGGGCAGTGGCCGCGTATCGAAAGCGAGTTGCGCGCCCTGGGGCAGACGCAGCGGCACACCGCCGGCATCGACCACTTCGCATTGCATCCCAGGTTCCCGGTCGATATCCGCCACAACGCCAAGATTGGGCGGGAGAAGCTGGCGGTGTGGGCCGCGGCGAAGTTGAGTCGCTAGCGTCTTACTGAAATCGTGACGCGGTGCTTCGCTCCGATGTGTAATAGCGATACACCATCCACACACAGCGACAACGCGTCGGCAAAGGCCACACACGAATGAAGATCCTGGTAACCGGCGGCGGTGGCTTCCTCGGGCAGGCGCTGTGCCGCGGCTTGCGTGCGCGCGGCTACGACGTCACGAGTTTCAACCGTGGCCGCTACGACGCGCTCGACGCCATGGGCGTGACCCAGCTGCAGGGCGACCTTGCCCAGCGCGATGCGATCGTTTCTGCCGCACGCGGTTGCGACGCGGTATTCCACAACGCCGCCAAGGCCGGCGCCTGGGGCAGTTACGAGAGTTACCACCTGGCCAATGTCGTGGGTACCGACAACGTCATTGCCGCCTGCCGCGCGCACGGCATCGGCCGACTGGTTTACACCTCCACGCCGAGCGTCACCCATCGCGCCACCCATCCGGTCGAGGGCGGCACCGCGCAGAACGTGCCCTACGGTGATCACCTCAAGGCGCCGTACGCGGCGACGAAACAGATCGCCGAGCGTGCCGTGATCGCCGCCAACGACACCTCGCTGGCCACCATCGCCTTGCGTCCACGCCTGATCTGGGGCGTGGGCGACAACCAGTTGCTGCCACGGCTGGTCGATCGCGCCAAAGCCGGGCGCCTGCGTTTCGTCGGCGACGGCGAGAACCGCATCGACACCACGTATGTCGACAATGCAGCGCAGGCGCATTTCGATGCCTTCGACCACCTTGCCCCGGGCGCGGCCTGCGCCGGGCGTCCCTACTTCATCAGCAACGGCGAACCCAGGACCGTGCGCGAGATCATCAACGGCCTGCTGCAGGCTGCCGGTGCGCCGCTGGTGACCAAGACCATTCCGTTCCGCGCCGCCTACGTCGCAGGCGTGCTTTGCGAAGGCCTGTGGCATGCGTTGCCACTCAAGGGCGAGCCGCCGATGACGCGCTTCCTCGCCGAACAACTGAGCACCACGCACTGGTACGACATGGCGCCGGCCAAGCGCGACTTCGGTTACGTGCCACGCGTGAGCATTCACGACGGGCTCACCCGGCTGAAGGCCGCATGCATGGAACACGCGGCCGTCACCCACTGAAAACGAATGCCTATGCAGGATCGGGATACACCCATCAGGCGCAAGTCGCCGGAGGTTTTCGATGCTGCACTACGCAGTGGTGTTCTTCGTCATCGCGATCATTGCCGCTGTGCTGGGCTTTACCGGCATCGCCGGCACGGCCAGCAACATCGCCTGGATCCTCTTTGTCGTCTTCCTGATCCTGGCCATCGTTTCGATGCTGCGCGGCAGACGCGTCTGATCAGCGCATGATCGTTGTCACCCGGACGGCCAGGGCCCCCGCATTGGGCCCTGGCCGTCCTGCATTGGGGACCACAGGGGCAGGGCTACAATGACGGGATGACAGACCCATCCACACACCCGGCCCCCTCGGCGCTGGCCGCGCTCAAGCCCATTGCCGGCCGTGCCCTGGAGGCCGCGCTCAATCGCGCCCTGGCACTGGACCCCGACACCCGCGACGGACTGCGCACCCTCGACGGGCGCCGCGTCGCCCTGCGCGTGGCCTCGCCGCCGCTGGCGCTGCAGGTGCGCGTGGCCGGCGAACGGCTCGAGGTGGGGCCGATCGAGGGCGAGGGCGAACCCGACCTTTCAGTCCGCAGCACCCTGGGAGGTCTGCTGTCGCAGCTGCCGTTCCTGCGCAACGACGACGCCCCGCCGGTGGGCAAACTGCGAATCGAAGGCGACGCCGAACTGGCGCGCCGCCTGCAGCGCCTGGCCGAGCGTTTCGATCCGGACTGGCAGCAGCCGTTCGTCAGTGTCTTCGGTGAAGTCCTCGGTGTGCAGATCGCCAACTCGTTCGCCGCCGGGCTGCGCCACGCCCGCGGCGCCGCCGGTGCCTTCGCCGGCAACGCCGCCGAGTACGTCACCGAGGAATCGCGCGACGTGATCCCGCGCGAGGAACTCAACGCCTTCCACGACGACGTCGACACCCTGCGTGACGACGTCGAACGCCTGGCCGCGCGCGTGGGCCGTTTGCGCGTGCAAAACGGGGCGCGTGACGGGGGCGGTGCATGAAGCCTGTGTTCCGTGCATGGCGCATCGGCCGGGTGCTATTGAGATACCGCCTCGACGATCTGCTCGACGACACCCCGGTCGAACCCTGGCTCAAGCTGGCGCGGCCTTTCGTGCCGCGCGCCTCGGCCGAGATCGCGGCGCAACCGCGTGGTGCGCGTTTGCGCCTGGCACTGCAGGAACTGGGGCCGATCTTCGTCAAGTTCGGACAGATCCTGTCGACGCGACGCGACCTGGTGCCGCCGGATGTCGCGCAGGAACTGGCATTGCTGCAGGACCGGGTGGCCCCGTTCGACGGCGAGGCCGCGCGGCTGATCGTCGAGCGCGCGCTGGAGCGTCCGGTCAGCGAAGCGTTCGCCCAGTTCGACACGACTCCACTGGCCTCCGCTTCGATCGCCCAGGTGCACGCGGCGACGTTGCCGCCCGATGCCAATGGAGTCTCGCGCGAAGTCGTGGTCAAGGTGCTGCGACCGAACATCGAGAAACAGATCAGCGGCGACATCGCCCTGCTCAAGGCAGTCGCCGGGATCGTCGATCGCACCCATCCCAGCGCCGACAAGATCCGCCCCCGCGCGATCGTCGAAGAGATCGAGAACACGCTCGCCGCCGAGCTCGACCTGCAACGCGAAGGCGCAAACGCCAGCGTTCTGCGCCGGTTCTGGGCCGACAGCGACGACCTGTACGTGCCCGAGGTGATCTGGTCGCACACCGCCGAGCGCGCGCTGACGCTCGAGCGCGTGCGCGGCATACCGTCCGATGACATCGAGGCGCTCGACGAGGCCGGCATCGACCGCCACGCGCTCGCCGCCAAGGGCGTGCGGGTTTTCTACACGCAGGTCTTCCGCGACAACTTCTTCCATGCCGATGCCCACGCCGGCAACATCTGGGTCGACAGCGATCCGGCGCGGCGCAACAACCCGCGTTTCATCGCGCTGGACTTCGGCATCATGGGCCAGCTCTCGGACGAGGATCAGTACTACCTCGCCGAGAACTTCATGGCGATCTTCAACCGCGACTACCGCCGCATCGCCGAGTTGCACGTGCGCGCCGGCTGGATGCCGTCGCACATCCGCATCGACGAGCTGGAAGCAGCCGCGCGCGCGGTTTGCGAGCCGTACTTCACCCGCCCGCTGAGCGAGATCTCGCTGGCCGAGGTGCTGCTGAAGCTGTTCCGCACCGCGCAGCGCTACGAGCTGACGCTGCAGCCGCAGCTGATCCTGTTGCAGAAGACCCTGCTCAACATCGAAGGCGTCGGCCGCCTGCTCGACCCCAAGCTCGACATCTGGGCAGTGGCGAGGCCGGTGCTCACGAAGATCCTGGTCGAGCGTTACAGCCCTCAGCGCCTGGCCAGCGAATTCCGCAAGCGCCTGCCCGAGCTGGTCACGCACGCACCGGAAATGCCGCGCCTGCTGCACGCCTGGCTGACGCAGCAGGTCGAGGGCAAGTCCGAGTTGCACCTGCATTCGCGCGACCTCGCCGAGCTCAACCGTTCGATCCGCTCGGCCCAGCGCCGCACGGTCTCCGCCGTGCTCGGCGTCGGCCTGCTGATCTGCGCCACGGTGCTGTACGGCCTGGAAGCGGGCGGCCCGTTGCTGTGGTCGATCCCGGCCGCGGCCTGGATCGCGGGCCTGGGCGGCATCTGGGCATTGCTGGCCGCCTGGCCGCGCCGCTCCTGATTTGCTCCTCCCCCTGCGAATGCAGGGGAGGCAAGCTGCCTTCGAGTAACGAAATGAATACCTCGACGCCTACCGACCTCCTGCCCACGCAGGAGGTGCCAGAAGCCCTCGACATCCTCTACGCCGACGAGCAACTGGCCGTGGTCAACAAGCCTGCCGGCCTGATGGTCCACGACAGCGCGCTGGCGCGCGGCGAAACCGACTTCGCCGCCGACCGGCTGCGCGAGCAGTTCGGCAAGCCGATCTTCCTGGTGCATCGCCTCGACCGCGCCACCAGCGGCTGCCTGCTGCTCGCTTTCGATCGCGAGAGCGCGTCGACGCTGGGCAAGGTGCTGATGTCGCGCGAGGTCGAAAAGGACTACTGGGCGATCTGCCGCGGTTGGCCGGAGGAGAGCTTCGTCGTCGACTATCCGCTCGATGGCGGTCCGGGCAAGCCGCTCAAGAAACCGGCCATTACCCGATTCACCCGCCTGGCGACGACCGAGCTGGAACTGCCGTCGGCCAACTTCCCGACGTCGCGCTACGCATTGCTGTGCGCGCAACCGGAAACCGGGCGCTTCCGCCAGATCCGCCGCCACCTCAAGCACCTCTCGCACCACATGATCGGCGACACCAGCCACGGTGACGGCCGCCACAACCGCCAGTTCCGCATGCTCGGCATCCATCGCATGCTGCTGCATGCGCGCCGGCTGGCGTTCGTGCATCCGCTCGATGGACGGCGCATCGAAGTGACCGCGCCGTCGGATGCCGAGTTCGCAAAGGCGCTGGCGTTGTTCGCCGACGCCCCTGCGGATTGATCAGTTGCTGGCGCCGGCTTGCGCGCGCTGCGCCTCGACCTCGGCGGCAACGTCCTTCTCCAGCTGCTGCAGCATCGGCACCATCAGCTTCTGCATCGCCGTCATGGTGTGCTGAACCAGCTGCGGCATCTTGTCGAGCAGCCGCTGGCCGGTAGCGCTGCCGTAGAACTCGACCATCGCCTCGACGTCTTCTGCACTGAAGGTCTGCCGGTAGATGTCGATGTAGATCGGCTCGAGATTCTTCCAGGCCAGCGCGTCGCGGATGCTGGTGCGGGAACGGGCGAGGATGCGCTGCAAGGTTTCGCGCTGCTGCGCGTTGAGGTCCTTGTTGGCTGTCAGCTGGTCGATCATCTGCTGCTGGGACGCTTCCACCATCGGCAGCATCGCGTCGACCGTGCTGCGCGCGCGCATCACCTCGAGCAGCTTGTCCAGCTGCGCGTCGCTGGGCGAAGCGGCGAAGGCGAGCGGGGTGGACAGGGCGAGCAGCATGGCCAGGACAAATCGCTTCATCGGGTTTCCTCCTTGAGAGGCAGGCATCTTCGCCTTCCCGCTGCCGCAGCGTCTATCGGACAATGGCCGATTGGTCCTGGGCGACCGCGGCATTGCTAAAGTTCTCGCCATGCTCGAGATCAGCGACAACCTGACCATTCCCGACGACGAGCTGGTCGAGCGTTTCGTGCGCTCGTCCGGTCCGGGTGGGCAGAACGTCAACAAGGTCGCAACCGCGGTCGAGTTGCGCTTCGACCTGGCCGGCTCGCCGTCGCTGCCCGAGCCGGTGCGGGCGCGGCTGCTGGCCAAGCGCGACCGTCGCATCACCGACGAGGGCGTGCTGGTGATCAGCGCCCAGCGCTTCCGCACCCAGGACCGCAATCGAGAGGATGCACGCGAACGCCTGGCGGCCTTCATCGCCACCGGACTGTTCGCGCCCACCCCGCGCGTGGCGACGCGGCCGACCAGGGCCAGCAAGGAGCGGCGGCTGAGCGGCAAGCGTGAACGCGGTACGATCAAGCGCGGTCGCGTCGTTCGCGATTGGGATTGACGAACCGGGACTGAAAGGCCGCAGAGCACCATGAAAGCGCACCAGCCACGAGGGGCCAATGGCCGACACTGACGACCACCGCGTGCTCGACCAGCGCGTTCTGGACCTGCCGCCGAACGCGCCGCGGGTCAAACCCAATGCCTTCACGCGATGGCTCGGCCGCGCCATCCTCCGCGCCGGTGGCTGGCGCATGGTTGGTGCCTTCCCCGACATTCCGCGCCTGGTCCTGATCGGCGCGCCGCATTCGTCCAACTGGGATGGCATCTGGGGCTTCGCCGCGAAGATGGCGATGGGCCTGGACCTCAAGGTCCTGGGCAAGGATTCGCTGTTCAAGCTGCCGGTGATGGGCGCCCTGATGCGCCACCTCGGCGTGATCCCGGTCGATCGCAAGGCGGCCCATGGAGTGGTCGAGCAGGCGGCTCGGATGATCCGCGACGCAGACAAGCTCTGGTATGCGCTGGCGCCGGAAGGTACGCGCCGGGCCGTCGAGCGCTGGAAGCCGGGCTTCTGGCGAATCGCCAAGGCCGCCGCGGTGCCGGTGGTGCCGGCGTACTTCCATTACGGCCAGAAGGTGATCGGGATCGGCCCGCCGTTCGACCTGGGCGAGGACTTCGACAGCGACTTCAACCGCATCCGTAACTGGTACCGCGGCGTGTCGAAGGGCAAGAACCACGACGCCTAGTCGGCGCAGGTGCGCTCAGCGTTCAGACTGCCCGGTCGAGTAGTAGTCCCCGCGCTCGAACAGCGCCGGCTTTATTAATTCTGTAAATGCCCGGGCCTGCGGTGATAAATATTTGCCCTTGCGGACCACGACTCCGTAGGTCCGTGACGGGAAGTACTCCGCCAGCGACCGCGCCGACAGCCGCTCGCGGTCGGCCTCGGTCAGGCAGATCGCGGTGACGATGCTGATTCCCAGGCCCATCGCCACGTACTGCTTGATGACCTCCCAGCCGCCGACCTCCAGCGCCACCGTGTATGGCACCCGGTTCTGCTGGAACACCAGGTCGATCAGGCGGTAGGTGGTCAACCGCTGGGGCGGAAGGATCAGGCCATAAGGCGACAGGTCCTGCAGGTGCAGGTCCTCCTTGCGCGCCAATGGGTGGTCTCGCGGCGTGATCAGCATCGGCTCGAACCGGTACACCGGCTCGTAGCTGAGGTCGGCCGGGACATCCAGCATCGAGCCCACGGCCAGGTCGACCCCGTCCGAGCGCAGCAGGTCCAGGCCGCCAGCGCCGGTGACGTTATGCAGGGTCAGCCGCACCTCCGGGTGGGCGGCGCGGAAGGCTTCGACGATCCGCGGCAGCAGATAAAGGATGGTCGAGCTGCCCGCCGCGACATTGAGTTCGCCGGCATCGAGGCCGCGGATCTTCTCGCGGAACACCGAATCCAGCGCGTCCAGGCCCTCCACCAGCGGCCGGGCCAGCTCGTAGAGCTCCTGGCCCTCGCGGGTCAATGTGATCCGCCGGCCGCTGCGCTCCAGCAGTCGCACCCCCAGTTCCCGCTCCAGCGCCTGCAATTGCAGCGTCACCGCCGGCTGGCTGAGGTAAAGCGCCTCGGCCGCCCGCGACACCGAACCCAGGCGGGCGGTCTGGCAGAACGCACGAAGGGGCTTGAGCCGGTCCCCCTTGTAGGCGAACCGCGGGCTGGAAGGCGGCTGGGTGGCCATGGTTTCAATGCTTATTAAGGAAAGTAATGATTAGCATTGAAAAATCTTGATTGTCAAATAACACACGCCGCCGCATGGTGACTCTCCAAGGTGACCACGGAGTTACAGGCATGTCGGCAGTGATGGCCAAGCGGCAAGACGGCGAGATCCAGGACGGCAAGATCCAAGACGGCAAGATCCAAGACGGCAATATCCAGGAGATCGCCGAGGGCAATATGGAAGTCCTGGCCCAGGCCGAGGGCCAGGACCAGGTTCTGACCCCCGCCGCGCTCCGGTTCCTGGCAGGACTGCACCGCCGCTTCGAGGCCGCCCGCCAGTCGCGCCTCGACGTCCGCCTGGCGCACCAGTCGCATTTCGACGCCGGCGGCCTGCCCGACTTCCGCGCCGACACTGCCGCCATCCGCCATGGCGACTGGAAAGTGGCACCGCTGCCGCAGGCCCTGCTCGACCGCCGCGTCGAGATCACCGGCCCGGTCGACCCGAAGATGGTCATCAACGCGCTCAACTCCGGCGCGAAGGTCTACATGGCCGACTTCGAGGACAGCACCTCGCCGACCTGGGACAACCTCATCGCCGGCCAGCGTGCCCTGATCGGGGCCGTCGCCGGCAACCTCGAGTTCACCGCCGTCGGCGCTGATGGCAGCACCGGCAAGCACTACACCCTGCGCCCGTTCGAGGAGCAGGCCGTCCTGATGGTGCGCCCGCGCGGCTGGCACCTTGACGAAAAGCACGTCCGCATCGACGGCGAGCCGATGTCGGCCAGCCTGTTCGACCTGGGCCTGTTCGCTTTCCACAACTCGGACGTGCTCGCCGCGAAGGATCGCGGACCCTATTTCTACCTGCCCAAGCTGCAGTCGATGGAAGAGGCGCAGCTGTGGAACGACGTGCTCGACCACGTCGAGCGCGAGCTGCGCCTGGCGCCGGGGCAGATCAAGGTCACCGTGCTGATCGAGACGCTGCCGGCAGTATTCGAGATGGACGAGATCCTGCATGCGCTGCGCACGCGCATCGCCGGCCTCAACTGCGGCCGCTGGGACTACGTCTTCTCCTACATCAAGACCTTCCGCCGGCACCGCGACAAGGTGCTGCCCGAGCGCGCCCAGGTCACGATGACCCAGCCGTTCCTCAAGGCCTACTCGGAACTGCTGATCCAGACCTGCCACAAGCGCGGCGCGCACGCGATGGGCGGCATGGCCGCGCAGATCCCGATCAGCGGCGACGAAGCGGCCAACGAAGTCGCGATGGCCAAGGTCCGCGCCGACAAGCTGCGCGAAGTCACTGCCGGCCACGACGGCACCTGGGTCGCGCACCCGGCGCTGATCCCGCTGGCACGCGAGATCTTCGACGAGCGCATGCCCACGCCCAATCAGCGCCACGTGCTGCGCGAAGACGTATGGGCCACGCGCGACGACCTGATCAAGCCCTCGCTGGGCACGATCAGCCGCGCCGGGTTCGAGGGCAACGTCGAGGTCTGCGTGCGCTATCTCGCCGCCTGGCTCGACGGCAACGGCTGCGTGCCGATCCACTGGCTGATGGAAGACGCGGCAACTGCCGAGATCGCCCGCACCCAGCTGTGGCAGTGGCTGCACAGCGACGGCCTGCACCTGGACGACGGCACGCCGGTCGACTTCGCCCTGCTCGAACGCGCCTTCCTCAACCTGCCCGGCCGCCTGGGCGACCGCGCCCGCCTGCCCGGTGCCAGCCGCATCAACGAAGCGATCGGCGTGCTCGACCGCCTTACCCACGCTGACGTGCTGGAGGACTTCCTGACCTTGCCGGCTTACGCACGACTCGACTGACGCAACGCAGCTGACCCATCCCCACCCAACCCTCCCCTTGAAGGGGAGGGCTTCAAAAAAGAAACGAGCAGAGGGCACCGCCATGACCACCGCATTGCACACCGCCGAACAACTCCGCCACGACTGGGCCACCAACCCGCGCTGGGCCGGCATCGACCGCCCGTACTGCGCCCAGGATGTCGTGCGCCTGCGCGGCACCGTGCCGGTCGAGCACACCATCGCCAAGCTCGGTGCCAACAAGCTGTGGGCCTCGTTGCACAGCGAACCGTTCGTCAATGCGCTCGGCGCGCTGACCGGCAACCAGGCGATGCAGCAGGTCAAGGCCGGCCTCAAGGCGATCTACCTGTCGGGCTGGCAGGTCGCCGCCGACGCCAACATCGCCGGCGAGATGTACCCCGACCAGTCGCTGTACCCGGCCAACTCGGTGCCGCAGGTCGTGCGCCGCATCAACAACACCCTGCTGCGCGCCGACCAGATCCAGTGCGCCGAAGGCAGCGGCGACATCGACTTCCTGCAGCCGATCGTGGCCGACGCCGAGGCCGGCTTCGGTGGCGTGCTCAACGCCTTCGAACTGATGAAGGGCATGATCGAGGCCGGTGCCTCCGGCGTGCACTTCGAAGACCAGCTGGCCAGCGTCAAGAAGTGCGGCCACATGGGGGGCAAGGTGCTGGTGCCGACGCGCGAAGCGGTCGAGAAGCTGGTCGCCGCGCGCCTGGCCGCGGACGTGATGGGCGTGCCGACGCTGATCGTCGCCCGCACCGACGCCGAAGCCGCCGACCTCATCACCTCCGACATCGATCCCAACGACGCACCGTTCATCACCGGCGAGCGCACGGTCGAAGGCTTCTTCAAGACCCGCAACGGCCTGGACCAGGCGATCAGCCGCGGCCTTGCCTACGCGCCGTACGCCGACCTGGTGTGGTGCGAAACGGGCAAGCCGGACCTGGAGTTCGCGCGCAAGTTCGCCGAGGCGATCCATGCGAAGTTCCCGGGCAAGCTGCTGGCCTACAACTGCTCGCCCAGCTTCAACTGGAAGAAGAACCTCGACGACGCGACCATCGCCAGGTTCCAGAAGGAAATCGCCGGCTACGGCTACAAGTTCCAGTTCATCACCCTGGCCGGTTTCCACAGCCTCAACTACGGCATGTTCAACCTCGCCCACGGTTACGCCCGCCGCCAGATGAGCGCGTTCGTCGAGCTGCAGGAAGCCGAGTTCGCTGCGGCCGAAAAGGGCTTCACCGCGGTCAAGCACCAGCGCGAAGTCGGCACCGGTTACTTCGATGCGGTGACCCAGACCATCCAGGGCGGCAAGTCCTCGACGGTGGCGCTGAAGGGCTCGACCGAGGAAGAGCAGTTCCACGAAAAGCGTGCCGCGGCAGCCTAAGAAAAAGTCTCGGTTACCACGTTCTCCCCTTTGCCTGGCGAAGGGGGGAACCCGGGAAAAGCCTGCTTTGAGGCTTTCCTGAGCACCTCAAGCCCTGCTCAGCTTGCACCCCTGCACCGGTCCGCGGGGCGACCGGAAGCCGTCCTCCAGACCCCCTTTTCACCGTTGATTGTCGTGTTCAGGTGCTATTCTCCAGCCTCACCACGGACCGGGGTCGTGGGATGAATCGCGACAGCGCGGCACTCATACACAGCCGCGAAACCTTCATCGCAGGCAGTCCCAGCACGGCGTCGGCGGATGTGGCGACGGCGGTGCTTACCGATTCGGAATACGAACTGTTCGCCGAGATCGGCCGCTCGCGCCGCATCCAGGAAGGGCAGGTGCTGTTCCGTCGCGGCGAACTGGGCACGACCATGTTCGTGATCGCACGCGGTGTCATCGACCTCGACTTCGGCGAAGACCTCGTCGGCAAGCGCCTGGGTCCGTGCGAATTCTTCGGCGAACTCGGACTGCTGATCGGCGACCACGTCCGCAGCGCCGATGCCGTCGCCGCCAGCGACGGGTTGCTGATCGAACTGCGCCATGAGGAATTCCAGCGCCTGGTCGATTGCGACCCGGGCCTGGTGTCGTACTTCCTGCGCCGCGCGATCCTTCGCGTCGTGCTCAACGAACAGAGCCTGATCCGTCGCCTGCGCCGTCGTAACGAGGAGCTGGAGTCCGCACTCGACAGCCTCTACGCCGCCACGCACCAGCTCAACCAGACCGAAGAGCTGATCCGCACCGACGAGCTGACCAGCCTCTACAACCGCCGCGGCCTGACCCTGCACCTTCAGGAATTCCGCAAGCTCGGCATGCCCAACACGATGGGCCTGCTGCTGATCGACTGCGACCGCTTCAAGCAGGTCAACGACGAGCACGGTCATCTTATTGGCGACCGCGTGCTGCAGGGCGTGGCCAACATCCTGCGTTCGGTCGCCGGCCCCGACGACCTCGCCTGCCGCCTTGGCGGCGACGAGTTCTGCCTGCTGATGGTGGCCGAAAACCGCGAAGAGGTGATGCGCTTCGCCGACTTCGTCGTCTCCACCGCCCAGGGCCTGATGCAGATGGCGCATGGCGCCCCATTGATGTGTCCGCTCAGCGTCGGTGCCTGCCTGGTCGATCCGGCCAAGGACTGGAACGACTGGTACGCCCGTGCCGACGAAGGCCTTTACCGGGCCAAGCGCATGGGCGGCAATTGCGTCCAGTGGCAGGATCACGATGCGGAACTGACGTCGGCCTAGGCCGAAGAGGCGACACCATCGATGAATGAGATGACCCATCGCCCGTCGATCGACTCACCGCAACTGCGGACGTTGTTGCTGACCGACCTGTGCGATTCGACCGCGCTGGTCGAGAGCATCGGCGACGTCGCAACAGCCACGCTGTTCCGCGACCACGACCGGCTCGTGCTGGATCTCCAGCAGCGCTGGCGCGGACGACTGATCGACCGCTCCGATGGCCTGCTGCTGATGTTCGAGCGGCCGATCGACGGCCTTGGCTTCGCCCTCGATTACGTCCGCACCCTGGAAGTGATGAGCGCTTCGCTCGGGATGGAAATCAAGGCGCGTGCCGGCCTGCATGTGGGCGAGGTGCTGACCTGGCGCAATACCGATGAAGCCGTCCTGGCCGGCGCCAAGCCGCTGGAAGTGGAAGGCCTGGCCAAGCCGACCGCGGCGCGCCTGATGTCGATGGCACGCCCCGGGCAGATCCTGCTGTCGTCCGTGGCCGAACCGCTGGCCCACCGCGCAGCGCGCGAACTGGGCGAACGCGGCCAGCAGCTGCTCTGGAAATCGCACGGCCGCTGGCGCTTCAAGGGAATGCCCGAGGGCCAGCAGGTCTACGAAGTCGGCGAGCCCGGCATCGCCCCGCTGCGCACGCCGCCGAACACGACCAAGGCCTGGCGTGACATCCCGTTGTGGCGCCGGCCGGCATCGCTGGTGGCCGAAGCGGCCCTGGTGGCACTGTTCGGCATCGGCGTCTGGTTCATGACCCGCCCGGCGCCGGCGATCGCGTTCAACCAGCGCGACTGGGTGGTGGTTGCCGACCTGCGCAACCTGACCGGACAGAGCGTGCTCGACGATTCGCTCGAGCAGGCGTTTCGGATCAGCCTGGAGCAGTCGCGGTACGTCAATGTCTTCAGCGACCTCAAGGCCCGCGACACGCTGACGCGGATGCGACGGGAGCCGGGCACGGTGCTCGATCGCACCGTGGCCTCGGAGATCGCATTGCGCGATGGTGCCCGGGCGGTGATCCTGCCGACGGTCGCCGAAGTGGGCGGACGCGTGCGAGTCAGCGCGGAGATCATCGACCCGCATACCCAGGCCACCGTTTACGCGGTGTCGTTCGACGGCACGGGAGCCGCCTCGGCACTGGACTCCATCGATTCGGTCACCGGCGAGCTGCGCGGCAACCTGGGCGAATCGATCAAGTCGATCGAGCGTGACTCGGCCAGCCTGCCGGAGGTCACGACCACGAACCTGGACGCATTGCGCGCATACGCGCTCGCGCAGAAGGCCGCTTCGAAATTCCAGTACAGCGAGGCACTGCAGCTGTACCGCCGCGCCACGGAGCTCGATCCCCAGTTCGCGCTCGCCTGGCTGGGACAGGTGAGGATCTACTACGGCCAGGAAAAGGCGAGTGCGGCGGTGGAGCCACTGCGTCGTGCACTGTCGCTGAAAGCCCACCTTCCGCCCCGCGAAGCGCTGTACCTGGACGCCTGGGTGTCGGAGTTCGCCGATCCGGCGACCACGACCGGAAAGTGGATGCAGCTGGCCCGCCTCTATCCCGACTACCTGCCGGGCAGGGGCAATGCCGCGATCTGGCTGTATACCGAGAACCGCTTCGAGGAAGCCCTGGCGCATGCGCTGGCGGCGGCCGTTCCGCAGAATCCGCTGGCGGGTAACGAGTTCGACACGGTCGGACGCGCCTACCTGGGCATGCAGCAGTACGCACAAGCGCAGAGCGCGTTCGAGAAATCCTATTCGGCCACCGGCGGAAGCGTGCGGCGATTGCTGGCCACGGCCGCGGCCCAGGGCGACTTCGCCGCGGCCCACAAATACGTCGACAAGCTGGAACCGGACAATCCCTTCGCCTACCTGGAGCGGGCCAGCCTGGCCGTCGACCAGGGGCAATGGAAGCAGGCCCAGGCGCTTGCGCGCACCGGGCTGTCGCTGACCGAGGCGGAGCGCGGGCTGGAGAGCCGCTACCTGCTGCTTCCGGTGGCCGTGACGACCTGGCTGGCTGGCGACAAGGGCAATGCCCTGCGTTATGCGCGCTCGGCTTCGGAGCAGGCGCTTGCGGCGTTGGCCAAGCAGAAGGCATCCGACCTGGACGCCGATGCCGAAGAAGATGCGGCCTTGTCCCTCGGCGCGGCGATCGTTGCCCAGCGCCTGGGTGATCGCGACATCGCGGCGTCGGTGCTACAGGAGCTGCCGAAGTACGGCCTGCTCATGAAGACACCACAGCTGGCCGAGTTGCTGGTCGTCGTGCGCGCGCAGAAGGCCCGGCTCGATGGCAACACGGACGAGGCAGTAAAACTGCTCCTGCCACTGCTGACAGGACGGGAGCGCTTCCAGACCCGCGCAGCCTTGATGGACGCGTACCTGGATGCCGATCAGTCCGACCTGGCGGTGGAGCAGGCGCAATGGCTGCGCCAGCATCGCGGATTGGCGTACGTCGAGCTCGAATGCGGCCACTGCCTGCAGGCGCTCAACGTCGCCGACAGCAATCGCGCAGCACGAAAGGAATCCGAGCTGCGCGGTCGCGTGAAACCGGCGGGCGGCTAGCCGCTCCGCCCCCAACGCATCAGCGGCGCACGAACCCGGACGTATCGGTGCCTGCATCCAGGCGCGGCGTCGTCTGGTTCAGGCCACGCAGGAGCATCGCCATGATCTCGCCGCGGGCAGCGGCAATGGCTTCCTTCGGGGCGAGGTCGGTGACCTTGCAATCACGGAACGGTTCCGGCGCCGACGCGAGCACCAGCCCGCATGCCGTCATCTGGCCGGGCGAGGGCGATTCATAGCCCAGCGTGCGCAGTGCACCGAGGTGGTCGCGCTGGAACTGCGCGCGGAAATCGTCGTCAGTGCTGAGCAGGTCCAACAACCGGTCCGCAATGGCCGGATCCAGCGGTGCGGTCAGTGCCTCGTTCATCCCCGTTCCCCTCGAAGGCCCGTTGCAGGCCGTGATGGCGCAATCTAACCGGGTGTGCCCGACGTCACAACCGCGCGCGGGCCGCTTCAGCCGACGCCGGTACCCGGGTCGATCTGGTCTTTGAGTCACGCGCCTTCCGTCGGAGGCCGGTTGCAAGCAGAGTAAGGGCTTCTACTTCAGGGGCCCGGGAATGCGTATCCGACGTTGTGCCGTTGTATTCCTCGAACCCCGCGAGCAGGCCGAGTTCGATCTGGGCGTGCTGCTCGGCGGCGGTGACGGCCTGCGACGGGAGCGCCGCTGGGTCGCGCTGGCCCCGCACCTGGGAGAAGAGGTCGAGGTCGACACCACCGAGCGTGAACTGCTGGGCACCCTCAGCCCCGGCCAATGGATTGATGCGGCAGGCGTCGAGGACACCGCAGTCATGCAGCGCCTGCTTGCCAAGGGCCTGCTGATCAGCGACGCCCCTTCCGATGCCGCGATGCGAGCACGTGACGAGTCCCTGCGATCCACTTACTGGCATCCGCTCGCCGCCACCCTGCACGCCTTCACCCGCTGGAGTGGCGTGGACACCGTGAAGAACATGAAGGACAGCGGCACCGAGACGGCCGCGGAAATGCGCCAGGTGCTGGGCGCGCCTCCGGTCGAGGCCGCACGTCGCGCCGCGGCGCCAGACCTCAAGCCGCTGCCGCGCATCGCCCCAACCGCCTTTGATGACCTGCTCGCGCGCCGCGCCACCTGCCGCAACTTCGATCCGACCCGCAAGGTCCCCTACGACCTGTTCGCGCAGCTGCTGCAGCGCGTGTTCGCCGCCCAGGCCGAGGTCCGGGTCAGCGAGGACCTGGCCTTCCTTAAAAAGAACGTGCCCTCCGGTGGCGGCCTGCACCCGATGGAGTGCTACCTGATCGTCCAGCATGTCGAGGGCGTGGAGCCGGGCCTGTACCACTACCAGGCGCAGGAGCACGCGCTGGAACCGCTGGCCGGGCCGGACAAGCCGCTGCGCGAGTTCGTCATGGACATGGTCGCCCAGCAGCACTGGTTCGCCGATGCCCATGTGGTCGTGCTGCTGTCGCCGCGCTTCGACCGCACCTTCTGGAAGTACCGCCACCACGCCAAGGGCTACCGGGTGGTCGCGCTGGAAGGTGGCCATCTCTCGCAGACCCTGTATCTGTCGGCGACCGAAGCCGGGCTGGGCGCCTTCATCACCGGCGCAATCAACGAGGTCGAACTGGAGCAGGCCTTTGGCCTCGACCCGATCCACCAGGGGGCCCTGGCCATCTGCGGTTTCGGCTGGCGCGGGCAGGTCATGGAGACCGCCGAGCTCGACCCGGGGCAGCGGATCTGGGTTCGCGGGGAGGCGGCCGGCACGGATTCACAACACTGAACCATATTTGCGCCAAAAGGCAGTCGACATTGCCAAATCGGTCAAGTTATGTTGACAGGCCCTAACCCAGGTTTCGTTCCGATGCGCGTCTTCCGCCTCCTTTCCGCCGCCGTGCTTGGCCTGGCCATGTTCACGCCGGCGTTCGCGTCCGTCGACAGCCGTGTGCTGATGCTCGATGACATCCGCAGCCAGCAACATGAGATCCGCATCGGCGTCGAGGAACGCTCCGGTCCGTACAAGGACCTGTCGGCGACCGAGCGCAGCGAACTGCTGACCAAGCAGGATCGGATGCTGCGCACGATCGAAGGCAAGAAGTCGACCGACGAACTCAACGACCAGCAGAAGACCGAAGTGTTCAACACGCTCGAGTGGATCGAGGCGGTGGTCAACAACTCCGGCGAAGACGAGCGCATGGTCTGCGAGCGCCGCGCGATCCTCGGCAGCACCCGCAAGGAACGCGTCTGCAAGACCCAGTCGCAGTGGCGCGAAGAGCGCGAAGCCGCCCGCAACATGATGGACTCGCGTGGTAACTGCGGGGACTGCAGGAGCAACTGAGTGACCTTGCCAGTCAGCACCGGCCGCCCGCGCCGGTGCTGGACATCTGGCGTGCGGTTCGGCGACAGGGGTGTCTGACAATCTGGCGATGTTCCGGGGAGGAACTGCTATGAAGCGATTGATCTGGCTGGTGGTGCTGACCGCGGCACTGACGGCGGCAAATGCACAGGAGCCCACTGCGCAGCAGGACGGCCTGCAAATGATCCTGACGCAGCAGCAACAGCTGCAGCGCGATCTCGACGACGGCAAGACCAGCGGCATGACTCCGCGTCAGGTCAACATCATCCGCAAGTCGCAGCGCGAAGTGTTCGCCGTGACCGAGGGCAAGACGCACTTGGACCAGTTGACGATGGAAGACAAGGTCCGGCTCGAGAACGCGCTCGAGCGCATCAACGCCGAAGTGAAGGGCACCCGCGCCGGCCAGGACAGCAAGCAGGTGTGCTGGCGCGAGAAGCAGACCGGCACGACCGTCAACGTCACCCGCTGCGGCACCGAAGCGGAGATGCGCGAAGCCCGCGAGGGTGCGCGTGACTTCCTAGAGCGTCCGAAGGTCTGCGGCGACCGCTGCGGCTGACAACCTCAAGCGAAGCCCAACGATCTATTCTCGTAGGAGCGAGCTTGCTCGCGACTGCCGGACCCATGCACGTTCGGTCGCGAGCAAGCTCGCTCCTACCGCCCTTGCGCGTCCAGGCCGCGCGCCGCGCGGCGCAAGCCGATCGCTTCGGTCAGGTGCACGGTCCCGATCGAAACTTCGCCGGCCAGGTCGGCGATGGTCCGCGCCACACGCACGATCCTGTGCAGCGATCGCGCCGACAACTGCAGCGAATCGACGGCGCGCTCCAGCAAGGCGTGATCGCCCGCCGACAGGCGACAGGTCGCCGCAGTCTCCGCCTGCCCCAGTTGCGAGTTCGGCTTGGCGCAGCGCGTGAGTTGGCGCTCACGAGCCGCCACCACCCGCGTGCGCACCGACGCGGTGTCCTCGGCCGGTGGTGCATCCGGCCGCAATTCCGAGGGTGGCAGCCGCGCCACTTCGACATGCAGGTCAATGCGGTCGAGCAATGGGCCGGAGATGCGGCCGCGATAGCGCGCAATCGACTCGCTGCTGCAACGGCAACGGCCGCAGGCATCGCCGGCCCAGCCGCAAGGGCAGGGGTTCATCGCCGCGACCAGCTGGAACCGCGCCGGAAACTCCGCGCTGCGCGCCGCACGCGATACGGTGACCACGCCCGATTCGAGCGGTTCGCGCAGCACCTCCAGCGCGCGCCGTTCCCACTCGGGCAACTCGTCCAGGAACAACACGCCGTGGTGCGCCATCGACACTTCGCCCGGGCGCGGCTGCGTGCCGCCGCCGATCAGCGCGACGGCACTGGCGGTGTGATGGGGCGCGCGGAAGGGGCGTTCGCGCCAGCGTGAAGGGTCGAGGCCGCGACCACTGACCGAGGCGATCGCCGCCGCCTCCAGTGCCTCGGCGTCGGAGGCTTCCGGCAACAGGCCGGGCAGGCGCGAGGCCAGCAGGGTCTTGCCGCAACCGGGCGGGCCGATCAGCAGCATGTGGTGGCCGCCCGCGGCGGCGATCTCCAGTGCCCGGCGCGCATGCGCCTGCCCGCGCACATCGGCCAGGTCCAGCTGCTCGCTGCGCACGCTCGGCACCGCGGTGGCCAACGGCAACGACTTGCGACCGGTGAGCTGCGCGCACACTTCCAGCAGCGTGCGCGCGGTGCGAACTTCGACCTGGCTGGCCAGTGCGGCCTCGGCGCCGTTGCCGGCCGGGACGATCAGCCGCCGCCCGGCTTGCGCGGTCGCCAGCGCTGCCGGCAACACGCCGTCGATCGCGCGCAACTCGCCGGTCAGGCCAAGTTCGCCGACGAACTCATGGTCGTTGAGCGACTCCAGCGGGATCTGCCCGCTGGCGGCGAGGATGCCCAGCGCGATGGCCAGGTCGAAACGCCCACCCTCCTTCGGCAGGTCGGCAGGCGCGAGGTTGACGGTGATGCGGCGGGCCGGGAACTCGAACTGTGCGCACTGGATCGCCGCCCGGACCCGGTCCTTGGCCTCGCGCACCGCCGCTTCGGGCAGGCCGACGATCGACATCGACGGCAGTCCGCCGGCCAGGTAGACCTCGACGCGTACCGCCGGCGCGCGAACGCCCGATCGCGCACGGCTGTGCACGAGTGCCAGGTTCATCGGGGACAGCCCTCAGTGGGGGCGAGAGCTCAGTGGGGCGAGCCGTCAGTGGCGCGGGGAGGCGCTGCCGCCAAGCTGGGCTTCGAGTTCGGCAACGGTGCGCTGCAGCTCGTCGAGCTTTTCGCGGGTGCGCAGCAGGACCGCGCGCTGCACTTCGAATTCTTCGCGCGTGACCAGGTCGAGCTTGGCCAGGCCGGACTGCAGCACCGACTTGAAGTTCTGCTGGAGCTCCTCGCGGCTTTCACGCAGTCCCGGCGGGACCAGGGTGCTCAGGCGGCGGGCGAGGTCGTCGATGTGGTTGAGGTCGATCATGGGTGATGTGTCCTCCAGCAGTAGTCGCAGCTTGCGGCGGGGGCCGTGAGGGCGCCGTAGGCGTCTGCTGCAACCTGCTGTCAGGAAATTCCGAGCGGGCGGGCCACTGTAGCGCATGGCTACTCGCGCGGGCGCGGTCTTCGCTATCCTGCTGCGTAGCAGGGGTCCGGTCCGGACCGGGAGAGATCCGATGAAGATGGTCATGGCGGTGATCAAGCCGTTCAAGCTCGACGATGTCCGCGAGGCGCTGGCCGAGGCCGGCGTGGCGGGCATCACCGCCACCGAGGTCAAGGGCTTCGGCCGGCAGAAGGGCCACACCGAGCTCTATCGAGGCGCTGAATACGTCGTCGACTTCCTGCCCAAGATCAAGCTCGAGGTCGCCATCACCGACGACCAGGTCGAAGCGGTGGTCGAGGCGATCATGAAGGCCGCCGGCACCGGCAAGATCGGCGACGGCAAGATCTTCGTCTGGGACCTGGAACGTGCTGTTCGCATCCGCACAGGCGAGATGGACGGCGACGCGCTCTAGGTTCCGCGCGCTCCGGATAGCTACGTCCGCCTGCCCGGCAGGCCCGTCACGCCACGGACTGGCGTCGTACCGACACACGAATCGCGAATGAGCCGACTACCCGGGCTGGACCTGCTGCGCGCCATCGCCGTCATCTGGGTGATGCTGTTCCACTCTTTCCTTGTCGGCGGACTCGGTCCCGATTTCGCCTGGCTGTCGCGCTTCGGCTGGATGGGCGTGGACATCTTCTTCGTCCTCAGCGGTTTCCTCATCGGCAGCCAGGTGCTGGCGCCGCTGGCGCGCGGCGAACGGCTGTCGTTCACCGCCTTCTACTCACGGCGCGCCTATCGCATCGTGCCGGCGTTCGCCGTTGTGCTGGCGATCTACGTGGCGTTTCCCGCGCTGCACGAGTCCGACGGCATGGCGCCGTGGTGGCAGTTCGCCACCTTCACGATGAACCTGCTGGTCCACTACGACACGCAGGCGGCGTTCTCGCACGCCTGGTCGCTGTGCGTGGAGGAACACTTCTACCTGGTCTTCCCGGCGCTGGCGTGGTGGCTGACGCGGCGGCCGTCAGTCGCGAAATTCGCAGGCCTGTGCGCATTCGTCCTGCTGGCCGGCATCGCGCTGCGCACTGGAGTGTGGCTGCACGACGCAGCCGTCGATCCGCCGCGCAACTGGTTCGTCGAGGACATCTACTACCCGACCTGGAATCGCCTCGATGGCCTGTTGGCCGGCGTCGTGCTGGCGACGATCTCGGTGTTCCGCCCGGCGTTGTGGGCCCGCATGCGCGAATGGGGCAATGCGTTCGCGCTGATCGGCCTGGCGATGATGGCGCTGGCCTTCTGGCTGTTCCAGAAGCGCTCGGGACTTCTGGGCAATTCGATTGGCTGGCCGGTGTTGTCGGCGGCCATCGCCTGCCTGGTCGTGGCCGGTTCCAGTGCGCGCAGCTGGATCGGGCGCTGGCGCGTGCCGGGTGCGGCATGGATCGCGGCGGTGTCTTACAGCCTGTACCTCAGCCACAAGCTGGTGTTCCACGCCGTGGACGTGCAGTTCGGCGAATGGCTGCAGGGGCGCGGGCTGGTGGCGTTCGCCGTCTACGCGCTGGCGACGCTCGCCGTTGGCGCGCTGCTCCACTACGCCGTCGAGCGACCGTTCCTGCAACTGCGCGCGCGGCGGCAATCGTCCCGCCGCAGTGACCGCGGTGCAGGCGAAGCAATTACCGCTTGATCACCCGGTACAACCGACGCCAGCCATCGCGCAGTGCCCGCACCCAGGTCGGCTCGGCCAGCGCCGCGGCCTGCTGCGCAGTGGGGCCCTCGCCGGTCAGGCGCTGCTGCATCTTGAACACGTTGGCCAGGTCGCTTCGACGCAGTTGCCGCACCAGCGGCAGCGAGCGCAACCAGCGTGGCGTGCGCAGCGCCGAGGCGTAGTCGATCAGCACCGGCGTGGTGCCACAGACCAGGATGTTGGACGCGTGCAGATCGTTGTGGGTGATGCCCGCGGCATGCAGGCTGGCCACTGCGCCGCGCAATTGCTGGAACAGCTGCGCGCCTGCAGCTCGCAGCGTGTCGCTGTCGAGCGGTTCGCCCTGCACCAGTTCCATGCCAAGTGCCAGGCCGCCGATCGTGCCGAGCAGCGCGGGCGCATGGCGCCAGCCGCGAAGCAGGCGCAGCACGCGCGCCTCGCGGCGCACCAGGATCCGCGCGAACGGCGCCAGCGGCGTCCACCGATAGCGGCTGTAGTCCTTGATCACGGCGGGGCGTCCATCGAGGTCGGCGACGTAGACATTCGGCTCGAGCAGGCGTTCGCCATGCTTGAGCATCCGCGACGGTCGCGGCACCGGCCGCACCCGCGGGGCCGGGGGTTTCATCAGATTCATTGGGCGGCATCCAGGCCGGCGCCGTGAACCGTCTGGGGGAGGGAACGGGCCGGTCTCGCTGGGGGAGGGCGAGGCAGTGGCGCGAATTCTAGGCCGCGCGCGTCTTTGTGACAGTCCCGCGAACGGAACGATGCATTGCGGGTCGGCGGGCGATTGTTGACCGCAAATGCAAAGAGCCCCGCGATCGGCGGGGCTCTTTCGACACAGCGAGGGTGGCGTTCCTACTCGCCCAGTTCGGCAGCCACGAACGGCGGTAGCTTGGCCGCGCCCTGGTGGATGTCGGCGGTGTAGTAGAGGGTGTCGAATGCCTTCGCGCGGGCGTCGGCTTCGCGGAAATCGAAGCCCTTGCCCTTGCGCGCGAGCGTGCAGCTCCACCAGCCGGTCGGGTAGCACGGCTGCGGGAACGGCAGGGTCTGGAAGGTCGTGAAGCCGGCCTTGCCCATCTCCGCGCGCATTTCCTTGATCAGCTTCAGCAGCATCAGCGGCGATTCGGACTGCTGCACCAGGATGCCGTCGTCCTTGAGCGCACGGAAGCAGCTCTCGAAGAAGGCCTTGTTGAACAGGCCCTCGGCCGGGCCGACCGGGTCGGTCGAATCGACGATGACGATATCCAGGCTGTTGGGCGCGGCATTCTTCATGAAGGCGATGCCGTCATCGAACAGCAGCTTGGCGCGCGGATCGTTGTTGGACTCGCACAGCTCCGGGAACCACTTCTCGGCCATGCGCGTGACCTGCTCGTCGATGTCGCACTGCACCGCGCTCTCCACGCCCGGGTGCTTGAGCACCTCGCGCAGCGTGCCGCAGTCGCCGCCGCCGATGATCACCACGTTCTTCGGCGCGGCATGGGTGAACAGCGCCGGGTGCGACATCATCTCGTGATAGAAGAAATTGTCCTTCGTCGTCAGCATCATCGCGCCGTCGATGAGCATCAGGTTGCCCCAGTCGGTGCTCTCGAAGATCTCGATCTTCTGGAACGGCGACTGCACCTCGTCGAGCTTGCGGGTGATGCGATAGCCGATGGCCGAGCCGGTCGGTTCGAAATTCTCGTAATGCCAGGAGGTGTTGTTGCTCATGCCGGTTCGTCCCAGGGGAGGTGGCCGCGGCCGAAGGTGTCCGTCGTCGATGGTGCGAACGGACCGGCGCAGGCGGGGAAAGGGGGCGGCATTGTAGCGGACCGGGTGTGACAGGGCCGGCGGCGGGCAGCTCGCGTTGCCGGGCAGGCGGCCGCGGGCGCCGCAGGAAGCGGTTGCGGGCCCTGCCGCAACGCTGTCAACAGACGCCGGCGCACGGGGCTGTAGAATGCGCCTCCCCCCGCCTCTGCCGGTACCACGCCGATGTCCCACTGGTCGCTCGATCAGGCCCGCAAGACCTACTCGATTCCGCACTGGTCGGAGGGCTACTTCGACGTGAATGCGGCCGGGCAGGTCGTGGTCCGTCCGCGCGGTGCCGCCGGTCCGGACATCTCGCTGCCGGAAGTGGTCGACCGTGCCCGCGGCAACGGCGCCAAGCTGCCGCTGCTGGTGCGTTTCCCCGACATCCTCGGCGATCGCCTCGGCAAGCTGCAGTCGGCCTTCGCCCAGGCCCAGTCCGACTGGGACTACTCGGGTGGCTATACGGCGGTCTATCCGATCAAGGTCAACCAGCACCAGGGCGTGGCCGGCACGCTGGCTTCGCACCACGGTGACGGCTTCGGCCTTGAGGCCGGCAGCAAGCCCGAGCTGATGGCGGTGCTGGCGCTGAGCCGCCCCGGCGGCCTGATCGTCTGCAACGGCTACAAGGACCGCGAGTACATCCGCCTGGCCCTGATCGGCCGCAAGCTCGGCCTGCAGACCTTCATCGTGATCGAGAAGCCGTCCGAGCTTGCGATCGTGATGGAAGAAGCCGCGGCGCTGGGCGTCAAGCCGGGCCTTGGCGTGCGCATGCGCCTGGCCAGCCTGGGCGCCGGCAAGTGGCAGAACAGCGGCGGCGACAAGGCCAAGTTCGGCCTGTCCCCGCGCCAGGTGCTGGACCTGTGGAAGAACCTGCGCGACTCGGGCATGACCGATTGCCTGCAGCTGCTGCATTTCCACATGGGCTCGCAGATCTCCAACGTCCGCGACATCGCCAACGGCATGCGCGAGGCCACCCGCTATTTCGTCGAGCTGTCGCGCCTGGGCGCGCGCATCGCCTACATGGACGTCGGTGGCGGCCTGGGCATCGATTACGAAGGCACGCGTTCGCGCGGCTACTGCTCGATCAACTACGGCGTGCACCAGTACGCCAGCAACATCGTCCAGCCCTTGGCCGAAGCCTGCGCCGAGCACGGCCTGGTGCCGCCGCGCATCGTTACCGAGTGCGGCCGCGCGATGACCGCGCACCACGCCGTGCTGGTGGCCAACGTGTCGGAGGTCGAAGAAGCGCCGGAAGGCCGCATCCCCGACGAGCACGACGACGAGCCGGCGGTGATCCGCCATCTGCGCGAGATCCATGCCGAGCTCGACCAGCGCCCGGCGGTGGAGCTGTTCCACGAGGCCCAGCACCACCACAGCGAAGGCCTGTCGCTATATGCACTGGGCCAGATCGACCTGGTCCACCGTGCGCGCATCGACGACCTGTTCTACGCCATCGCGCACGCCGTGCGAAAGCGCCTGAGCTTCGACGAGAAGAGCCACCGCGAGCTGCTCGACGAACTCAACGACCGCCTGGTCGACAAGTACTTCGTCAACTTCAGCGTGTTCGAGTCGATCCCGGACGTGTGGGCCATCGACCAGGTGTTCCCGATCGTGCCGATCGAGCGCCTGGACGAAGTGCCGACGCGCCGCGGCATCCTCGCCGACATGACCTGCGACTCCGACGGCACGGTCAAGACCTACGTCGAGAACGAGGGCCTGGACACCTCGATGCCGCTGCACGCGCCGCGCCCGGGCGAGAGCTACCGCATCGCCTTCTTCCTGGTCGGTGCCTACCAGGAGATCCTCGGCGACATCCACAACCTGTTCGGCGACACCGACGCGATCGAAGTGCGCGTCGACGCAACTGCGCAGGGCTACCAGCTGACCCAGCAGCGCCGCGGCGACACCACCGATGTCATGCTCGACTACGTCGGCTACAAGCTGTCGGACCTGCGTGCCGCCTACAAGGCCAAGGTCGCGGCGGCGGGATTGCCGGCCGAGGAGGCCGCGCGGATGGACGCGGCCCTGGAAACCGGCCTGACCGGCTACACCTATCTGGACGACACGCCGCTGGCGTGACGCCCTGGCCGGCATAAACACGACTCCGCGCCTGTGCGCGGATTGCAGCGGTCCCCGCCCGGCGGTGGATCGCGTTCTCAGGTAGGAAGGTGGCAGCGACCGCTGCCCCGCCTGCCACCAAGCGGAATATGAACAAGATGAAAGTTGGATTGATCGGCCTGGGCGCGATGGGCGCGCCGATGGCGCGCCACATACACACCACCGGCCTGCTTACCGCGGTGGGCAACCGCACCCAGGCCAAGGCCGATGCGATGGCCGCCGAGCTTTCGGTGCGCGCGGCACGCTCGGCGGCGAACTTCGCCGACTGCGATCTGGTGGTGCTGTGCGTCTCGCTCGATGCCGACGTGCTGGAAAATGTCGCCGCGCTGGCCGAAGTGCTCAAGCCCGGCGCGGTGGTGATCGACCATTCGACCGTGGCCGTGGAGACCGCGCGTCGGTGCGCGGCCATGCTCGGTGCGCACAACATCGCTTTCCTCGACGCGCCGGTCTCCGGCGGCGTTGAAGGCGCGCGCAACGGCAAGCTGTCGGTGATGGTCGGCGGCAATTCCGAAGCGCTCGACAACGTCCGCCCGGTCGTCGAAAGCTATGCCGCGCGTGTCACCCACATGGGTGCCAGCGGTGCCGGCCAGGCCGCCAAGGCGGTCAACCAGGTGCTGGTCGCCGGCATCAACGAAGCCGTCAGCGAAGGCCTGGCGCTTGGCGAGAAGCTCGGCCTGAATCCCGACAAGCTGCTGCCGACCTTGCTGGCCGGTGCGGCCAGCAACTGGTTCCTGGAAAAGCGCGGCGCCACGATGCTGCGTGACGAGTTCACGCCAGGCTTCAAGTGCGCGCACATGCTCAAGGACCTGCGCATCGTCCAGTCCGTCGCGCGTGACTGTGGTCTGCGCTTGCCGACCGTCGAACAGGCGCTGGCCGATTACGCCGAACTGATCGAACACGGACAGGGCGAGGCCGACACGTCGGCGCTGATCACCCTCAAGCGCGGCGGCTGATCCGCGCCAGCCATTGCGGACCGTACTGCGCGCCCCACCGGGCGCCCAGCACGGCGATGGCGAGCGAAAGCAGCATCGCCATCGCATTGAACTTCAGCACGAGCATCAACGGCATCGTCGGCGATGCCGCCGGAACAGCCAGGCTCGTCAGCCAGACCACGGCCATCAGCACCGCCGCGATCGGCGCAAAGCGCATGCCTGCGATCGCCCCGCCGGCGGCCATTGCCACCAGCACGCCGAACAGATCGAGCACGGGCAGGTCGCCCAGCGGCGTCTTGATCGCCTGGTTGAGGCGCGCATCGAACAGCATCGTGATCACGGCAAACAGCACCAGCAGGCCCAACGCCGCGATGCAGCCCCAAAGAATGCGCTTGTCCATGCCGTCCCCTCAAAGATCGGCGCAGTCTAGCCCGGGCTGCGGCGCAGCGCGGTGACCGCGGTCGCAGAGGCCGGAGGCGCAGCCCGGGCGGTTCGCCGGGGCTGCAAGCGCGTTACTGGACCTTGATGGCCATCGCCGGCAGGCCGCCGCTGGCGAGCTTGCGCTTGGCGTCGGCAAGGTCGCTGGCCGTGCCATAGGGCCCCATGCGGACGCGGTACACCGTCGAGCCCTTGATGCTGGCCGACTCCACGCGCGCGCTCAGACCGAGCAGGGCGATCTTCGCTTTCATTTCCTCGGCCTGGCCCGAGGCCTGGAATGCACCTGCCTGCAGCAGGTAACGGGTGCCGTCGTCGACCGCGGCGGCCGGCGTGGCCGCGCTGGCGTTGTTCGCCGCTGCCACCGGTGCCGGAGGCGTGGAATCCTGTGTGGCCGGCGTGGTGGTCGCCGCCGCCGCAGGCGCAGTCTCGACAGGCTTGGGCAGGGTCGCGACGGGCTTGTTGTCGGCCTTGTCCGCGTCGTCGTCGCTTGCCTTGCTCGCCTTCTGTCGGGCCGCTTCACGCTTGGCTTCGGCCTGTTCGCTGGCGGCCAGTTCGGCGTCCGACATCGGCACTTCCTTGCCAGGCAGCAGCGTGTAGAAGTCGTAGTCGGTGTCCTTCTTGCCCTCGCCGTTGCCGCGCTTGGGCTTGTCCGCCGGCTCGCTGCTGTCGCTGTCGCTGGCGATGGCTTCATCGTCGCCGCCCGAGACCGCGGCCGGCCTGGCGTCCGGGTTCGGTTGCGGACGGAAGAAACCGTCACCGCCGGACTTGACGTACTTGGGTGCGACCAGGATCACCACGACCGCGAGCAGGATGCCCAGCACCATCCATGCCCATCCCGGCAGGCCGCTGCTGTTTCCCTGGTTGCGTTTTGCCTGCGTCTTGCCGCGTCGTGCTGCCACTTACATCACCTCGGGGGCGCTCACGCCCAGTAGTTCGAGACCGTTGGCCAGGACCTGGCGCGTCGCCATCGCCAGCACCAGTCGTGCATCGCGGGTGTTGGCGTCGTCGACCAGGAACTGGTGGTCGTTGTAGTACGTCTGGAAGGTCTGTGCCAGTTCAAGCAGGTAGACCGCGATCTGGTGCGGTTCGAGGTCGCGGCCGGCGGTCTCGACGACGTCGCCGTAGCGCAGCAGCGTGGCGACCAGTTCGCGTGCCGGGGCATCGTCCAGGTCGAGCGGCTGCGCCAGGCCGTTGGCCGGGTCGTAACCCAGGCCGCGCTCCTTGAGCTGGCGCATCAGGCCGCACATGCGCGCATGCGAGACCTGGACGTAATAGACCGGGTTGTCCAGCGATTGGCTGCGGGCGAAATCGATGTCGAAGGTCAGCTGCGAATCGGGCTTGCGCGCGATCAGGAACCAGCGCGTGGCATCGCGACCGGCTTCGTCGATCAGGTCGCGCAGGGTCACGTAGCTGCCGGCGCGCTTGGAGAGCTTCACTTCCTCGCCGCCGCGCATGACCGTGACCATCTGGTGGAGCATGTACTCCGGCCAGCCCTCCGGGATGCCGCAGTCCAGCGCCTGCAGGCCGGCGCGCACGCGTGCCAGGCTGCCGTGGTGGTCGGCGCCCAGTTCGGTGACCGCGCGCTCGTAGCCGCGCTGCCACTTCGACAGGTGGTAGGCGACGTCGGGCAGGAAGTAGGTGTAGGTGCCGTCGGACTTGCGCATCACGCGGTCCTTGTCGTCACCGAAGTCGGTGCTGCGCAGCCACAGCGCGCCGCCTTCCTCGTAGGTGTGGCCGTGCTTGACCAGCTCGCGCACGGTTTCCTCGACCTTGCCGTCGGTGTACAGCGACGACTCGAGGAAATAGACGTCGAACGACACGCCGAACGCTTCCAGGTCGAGGTTCTGCTCGCGGCGCAGGTAGGCCACCGCGAAGCGGCGGATGGCATCGAGATCGTCCGGGTTCTTCTCGCCGGTGACGACATGGCCGTCGACTTCGACGCTGGCGCCATCGAGGTAGGCGCGGGCGACGTCCTTGATGTAGTCGCCACGGTAGCCGTCTTCCGGCCAGCCGGCGTCATCCGGGCCCTTGCCCTGCGCGCGTGCCTGCACCGAGATGGCGAGGTTGTTGATCTGCGCGCCGGCGTCGTTGTAGTAGAACTCGCGGGCGACATCCCAGCCGTTGGCGTCGAGCACGCGCGCGATGCAGTCGCCGATGACCGCTGCGCGGCCATGGCCGACGTGCAGCGGACCGGTCGGATTGGCCGAGACGAATTCGACGCCGGCACGATGGCCTTTGCCGGTGGCGTTGCGACCGTAGCCCGCGCCCTTCGCCAGAACCTCGCCGATGCGCTCGCGCCACGCGCCTTCGGCGACGTGGAAGTTGATGAAGCCGGGGCCGGCGATCTCGACCCGCCCGACTTCGGCACTGGCCGGCAGCGCATCGACCAGCGCCTGCGCGATGGCGCGCGGGTTGGACTTGGCCGGCTTGGCCAGCAGCATCGCCGCGTTGGTCGAGAAATCCCCCTGCGCATGGCTCTTGGGACGCTCGATCACGAACTCGGGCGTGGCCAGGTCGGCCGGCAAGGTGCCGGCGGCGCGGAGGGCGTCGATGGCCTGCGCCACCAGGGCGCGAAGAGTGGCTTTCACGGGGAGTCTGCGGGTGTTGCGGGACCGGGGATTGTACGCGACGCCCCGTCAGGTCACAGGACGGCGCATTCACGGCGAACCGCTCACACCCCGCCGCTCACACCCAGCCGCGCGCCGCCAGCGACACCGGCGGGCCGTCGGCGATCACGAAATGATCCAGCAGGCGCAGATCGACCAGCGACAGGGCCTGTTTCAAGCGAGCAGTCAGGGCACGATCGGCGGCGCTGGGCTCCGGATTGCCGCTGGGATGGTTGTGGCCGACGATCAATGCCGCGGCGTTGTGCGCCAGCGCGCGCCGGACCACTTCGCGCGGGTGTACCTCGGCGCCGTCGAGCGTGCCGCGGAACATCTCCTCGAACGCCAGCGCACGATGGCGGGTATCGAGGAAGAGCACCGCGAACACCTCCCGCGTCAGCCCGCGCAGGCGCTGGGCGAAATAGCGGCCGGCGGCCATGGGGTCGTCCATCGTGATCCCGCGTTCGAGGTCGGCGCCAAGCCGGCGATGGCTCAGTTCCAGTGCCGCCGCCAGCAGGCAGGCGCGAGCGGGCCCCAATCCGGGCAGCCGCGCCAGTTCCCCCGGCGGCCGCTCCAGCAGCGCCCGCAGCGGCCCGTGCAGGCGCAGCAGCTCGCGCGCCGTGGTGATCGCATCGCGGCCGCGCAGGCCCGAGCCGAGGAACAGCGCCAGCAGTTCGGCATCGGACAGGACGCCGGCACCCTGGGCCAGCAGCCGTTCGCGTGGGCGTTCGCTGCTGGGCCAGTCGCGGATGTGCATGGGTGTCCTTGTCGGATCAGGGGCGGGTAGGCCGGCCTGGCGGGAAGGTGATCGACCGCCGCGGGGCGAGGGGTCGCATCCAGTGCCCCTGGATGCAGCATCACGGCGGCCGATCACCCAGGCCCATTCGACATGCCGCGGCCATCGGGCGCCGCCGGGGCGCAACGTCCCATCGGGTAAGCTAAAGATCGAATTGTCGGTAGGTAGTTCCCACAGATGACCGGACCCAGTGCTCTGCAAGGACACAAGATCCTGCTCTGCGTCTGCGGCGGCATCGCCGCCTACAAGTCCGCCGAACTGGTGCGGCGCCTGCGCGACGCCGGTGCCGAAGTCACCGTGGCGATGACGCAGAACGCCCAGCACTTCATCGGTGCCACCACCTTCCAGGCGGTGTCGGGTCGACCGGTGCGCACTTCGCTGTGGGACGCCGCCGCCGAGGCCGCGATGGGCCACATCGAGCTGGCACGCTGGGCCGACCGCATCGTCATCGCACCGGCCACGGCCAATACCCTGGCCAAGCTGGCCCACGGCTTCGCCGACGACCTGGTCAGCACGCTGTGCCTGGCGACCACCGCGCCGGTCACCGTCGCGCCGGCAATGAACCACCGCATGTGGCTGCACGCCGCCACCCAGGCCAACATGGCGACGCTGCGCGCGCGCGGCGTGACCGTGATCGGACCCAACGATGGCCCGCTCGCAGAAGGCGAATCCGGGCCGGGGCGCATGGCCGAGCCGGAAGAAATAGTCGCGGCACTGGCACTGGCTAAGGCATGAGGACGGCATGAGCACGCACGCGACGCTCTCCGGCCTGCGCATCGTGGTCAGCGCCGGTCCCACCTTCGAGGACATCGATCCGGTCCGCTTCATCGGCAACCGCAGCAGCGGCAAGATGGGTTTCGCCATCGCCCAGGCGGCGGCCCGTCGCGGCGCCCAGGTCGTGCTCGTGGCCGGCCCGGTCTCGCTGCCCACGCCCGACGGCGTGCAGCGGCTGGACGTGCGCTCGGCCGCGCAGATGCATGAAGCCGTGCTGGCGCAACTGCCGGCGGACGTCTATGTCGGCGCCGCCGCGGTCGCCGACTTCGCGCCCGCGCATCCGGCCGGCAGCAAGATCAAGAAGCAGTCGGGCCAGGACACCCTGACCCTGACCCTGGTGCGCACCCGCGACATCCTGGCCGACATCGCCTCGCACGCGCAGCGGCCCAGGCTGGTCGTGGGTTTCGCCGCGGAAACCGACCATGTCGAGGCCTACGCCCGCGGCAAGCTCGAGAACAAGCGACTGGACCTGATCGCGGCCAATCGCGTCGGCGTGGCCGGCAGCGGCTTCGAGAGCGACGACAACACGCTCAACGTGTATGCGGCCACGGGCGAGTCGAAGGTGCTGGGACCGGCACCGAAGACCGAACTTGCCGACGCGCTGCTCGACCTGGTCGCGCAATCGCTGTCGCGCCACTAGACCGGCGTCACCTTCGCAGGCTTTCTCGTGGCGCACCGTGCCACGTGGGCGCCAGTCATGGCATGGTATTTGCGTCGGCTGTCATGTCGGCATCCCGAAACGGCGTCCAGCAGACCACACGAATGCACCACATCCTCCAGCTCCGGATCCTCGACCCGCGCTTCGGCTCCGAATGGCCGTTACCGGCCTACGCCACCAGCGCCAGCGCCGGACTCGACCTGCGCGCCGCGCTGTCCGAAGCGTTGACCCTGCAGCCGGGAGACGCGGCGCTGGTTCCCTCGGGCATGGCCATCCACCTGGGCGACCCGACCATGTGCGCGGTGATCCTGCCGCGGTCGGGCCTGGGCCATAAGCACGGCATCGTGCTCGGCAACGGAACCGGCCTGATCGATGCCGATTACCAGGGGCCGTTGTTGATCAGTGTCTGGAACCGCGGCCGCGAGGCTTTTACGATGCAGCCTGGGGATCGCATCGCCCAGCTCGTCATCCTGCCGATCGTGCGGGCGACGCTGCAGGTGGTTGAAGAATTCGAAACCAGCGCCCGCGGTGCCGGTGGCTTCGGCCACACCGGCGTGCGCTGACGTTGCGCTGGACAAGGGGAAGACATGAAGGGTGTTGAGAAAGAGCAGCTGACGGCTTCCGCCGCCCAGCTCAAGTCGGTGCTGCCGCTTGTCATCGTCGCTTGCGCGTTGCTGGCGGCCTGGTTCGGCTGGAGCGGCTGGCAGCTGCATCAGGATGGCGAGCGCCGGCAGGCGGTGGCAGCGGTGCGCGACGACGCGGTGCAGGCCGCGCAGCGGGCCTTGTTCACCGAACAAAAGCAATTGACCCAGCGACTTGCGGCGCCTGCGCTGCAGGCCGCGTTGGCCGCCGGTGACCTGGCGGCGGCGTCCGGCCAGCTCGCCCAGGGTTGGGCGGGTGCGACCGACGTCGTCATCCTGCCGACCGACCTGACGGCCGAGTACGCGGCGCTGCCCAAGGGCGGCTACGGCCGCCTGGGCGTGATCGAGGCCGCCATCGCATCCGACCGGCCGACGGCTGGGCTGGTTCGCCATGGCGGCGGCCCGCAGCTTGCGCTGGCGGCCCCGGCGCGAAGCGGCGAGCAGACGGTCGGCGTCGCCTATGTGCGCCTGCCGCTGCAGAAGGTCACCGCCGTGCTGGAGCAGGCGGAAGTCTCCGATGACAGCTACCTGGCCCTGCGCCAGGGCGGGTTCAGCGCGCTCGAGCGCGGTGACGCCACCCTGGCAGGGGGCGCCGAAGCCCTGGCAGCCAAGGTGCCGGGGACCGACCTGCGGGTGGCCGCCGCGGTCCCCGACGTCGCCGGAGGCCCGCTGGGCCTGGACGCGGTGCTGTGCTTCGTCGCCGCCGGCGTGTTTGCCCTGCTGGCGCTGCTGGCATGGCGCCTGCCGCATCTCAGGCTGGCCCGCGGCAAGGCCGAGACGGCCGAGGAGGGTGCGGTTCAGACGTTGGCAGAGAGCATGGAGCTCCTACCGGAGCCCGTGAAACCGCCGCCTGTGCCCTCTTCCAAGCCCACCACGCCCGCCCTGCCCGTCGCGATCGACCGCGGCATCTTCCGCGCCTACGACATTCGTGGCGTGGTCGGCCAGTCGCTTGACGCCGGCGTGGCCGAACTGATTGGCCATGCCATCGGCTCGTTGATGCACGACCAGGGCCTGACCGAGATAGTCGTAGGCCGTGACGGCCGCCTGTCCGGCCCGATGCTGACCGAAGGCCTGATCGCCGGCTTGCGCAAGGCCGGGCGCAACGTCGTCGACATTGGCATGGCGCCGACGCCGGTGGTGTACTTCGGCGCCTACCACCTGCGCGCCGGCTCGTGCGTGTCGGTGACCGGCAGCCACAACCCGCCCGACTACAACGGCTTCAAGATCGTGGTTGGCGGCGAGACGCTGTCCGGTACCGCGATCACCGACCTGTACGCGCGCATCGCCGAGGACCGCCTGCACCTGGGCGATCTGGGCAAGCTGAGCGAGCGCGACATCTCCGAAGACTACGTCCAGCGCATTGCTTCGGACGTGCAGATCGATCGCCCGCTGAAAATCGTGGTCGATGCCGGCAACGGCGTCGCCGGCGAGATCGGTCCGCGCGTGCTCAGCGCGATCGGCGCCGAAGTCACGCCGCTGTACTGCGATATCGACGGCACCTTCCCGAACCACCATCCGGATCCGAGCGAGCCGCACAACCTGGTTGACCTGATCAAGATGGTGCAGCGCCTGGACGCCGACCTGGGCATCGCCTTCGACGGCGACGGCGACCGCCTCGGCGTGGTCACGCGCGACGGCGAGAACATCTTCCCCGATCGCCTGCTGATGCTGTTTGCCGCCGACGTGCTCGAGCGCAACCCGGGCGCGGTGATCCTGTACGACGTGAAGTGCACCGGTCGCCTGCCGGGCCAGATCCTGCGCCACGGCGGCAGCCCGCTGATGTGGAAGACCGGGCACTCGCTGATCAAGGCCAAGATGCGCGAGACCGACGCCGAGCTGGCCGGCGAGATGAGCGGCCACTTCTTCTTCAAGGAACGCTGGTACGGCTTCGACGACGGCATCTACGCCGCCGCGCGCCTGCTCGAGATCCTGGCCGCGCAGTCGCGCAGCCCGTCCGAGACCCTCAATGCGCTGCCCAATGGCGTGTCGACCCCGGAGATCAAGGTCGATGCACCCGATGGCGATCCGCACACGTTCGTCGATCGCTTCCGCGACGAAGCCCGCTTCGAAGGCGCGCGCCTGTCGACCATCGATGGCCTGCGCGTCGACTTCGCCGATGGCTGGGGCCTGGTGCGTGCGTCCAACACGACGCCGGTGCTGGTGATGCGCTTCGATGCCGACAGCGCCGATGCGCTGGCCCGGATCAAGGCCGACTTCCGCAGCCAGTTGCTGGCGCTGAAACCGGACCTGGTGCTGCCGTTCTGATCAGGCCGACCCTTCTCCTGTCCGGAGAAGGGTCCTTCGTTTCGCCTGAAGCTGCGGCGTGGAGCCGGTTCCGCTCAGCTCTTCTTCATTGCGTGATAGCGCTCCAGCGCCGCGGCCAGGTCCTCGTCGATCAGGTCGCGCTCGGCCAGTTGCGAAGCCAGCATCGAGCGCTGCCGCAGCAAAAGCTCGTGCTGGGTCTGGATGTTGTCGCTGGCCTTCTTCGGCACGGGCTTCCCGTTCAGCTCGGTCTCGCCGGCGCGTCCGAGCAGGCTGATCAGGCTCTGCCGGCGGCCTTCGACGCCCAGCTTGGAGGCCTTGATCGTCTCGTCCATCAACGCGATCCGTTCGCCGAATGCGCGGCGCAGGTCCTCCTCGGTCGCGTAGGACTCCGCCATCGCCCGGTCACGCCGCGCCGCGACCTCGGCCGCCGCTTTGACTTCCTGGTCGAGCCTGGCCTGCACCGCGGCGGCGGCGCGCTCCTCCTCGGTCAGTGCGCGCGGCAACTGGCTGACAGCGCGTCCGCTCTTGGCGTTGAATTCGGTACGCGCGTTATCGACCGCGTGCGCTGGCAGCGCATCGCCGCAGACCCTGGCGCCGTTCTCGTTCCAGCAGTACAGCTTCTTCGTCGGAGCCTGCTGCGCCAGCGTCGATCCGGTCACGGCGATCAGCAGGGTGCAGGCGAGCAGGGGAAGCGTCTTGGTCATGGGCGGCTTGCTGGCGGCAACGTTATTCACAGTCACATGCAAGACTCACGCCACTTCAAGTGAAATCACGCCGACGCCTGGCTGCCATAGGCGTCGCGGTACGCCAGCAGGCGTTCGCGCTGGCTGGAGAGCTCTGCGTTGCCGCCGGCGAAGGCGAGCAGGTCCGACAGATTGGCCACGGCGATTACCGGCAGGCCCTGGTCGGCTGCGACCGTTTGTGCCGCTGAGCGTCGGGAAGTGGCCGGATCCACGGCCTCCTGGCGATCGAGCGCGATCACGATCCCGGCCGGCTCGCCGCCGCCGTCGCGGATGATCGACAGCGCTTCGCGGATCGCGGTCCCGGCCGTGATCACGTCGTCGACGATCAGCACCTTGCGGCCCTGCAGAGGCGCGCCGATCAGGCTGCCGCCTTCGCCGTGGGTCTTGGCTTCCTTGCGGTTGAACGCCAGCGGCAGGTCGCGGCCGCGGCGAGCGTACTCGCACGCCAGCGCGGTTGCCAGCGGGATGCCCTTGTAGGCCGGACCGAACAGCAGGTCGAAGCCGACCCCGTGGCCGTCGATCGCGTCGGCATAGCAGGCAGCCAGCTCGGCCAGGGCCGTGCCCGAGTCGAAGCGGCCGGCGTTGAAAAAGTACGGGCTCTGGCGACCGGACTTGAGGGTGAACTCGCCGAAGCGCAGGGCCTCGGCGCGCAGGGCCAGTTGCAGGAAACGGGTGCGATGGTCGGTCATGGAAGGGCTGTCACGGAACGGGTTGAAGGGGAAAGAACATCAGGTGCTGCGGACCGGCGCTGCCGCTCTGGTACAGCTCGCCGGTGTCGACGAAGCCAACCTTGCGGTAGGCGGCGATCGCGGCGTGGTTGTTGCAGTTGACGGTCAGCACCAGCAAGGCGCGATCGGGATGCCGCCGGCGCAGGTCGGCGCAACAGGCCACCATCGCCTGCGTGCCGAGACCGCGCCCCTGCTGGTCGTGCCCGATCACGAACGCACGCAGGCCAACGCTCGGGGCATGCATCGGCCGGCCAGCGACAGCATTGGGGGCGAAGTCGAGTCGGTAGGAGCCGACGACACGGTCGTCGGCCAGCACCGCCATCGCCTCGCTCATCGGGTCGCGCAGGCTGTCGGCCAGGTTGAAGGCGGTGTCGCCGACATAGCGGTACTGGTCCTCGCCCACGCGCAGCTCCCGAACCGCGGCGGCCATCGTTTCGTCGAGGACGCGGGCGACGCTTACACAGGTGGCGACTCGGACGGATGGCGCAGGCGCTGGCATGCGGGAATGATAGGCCCTGCCTGCCGCGTCCGGGCTATGATCGCCGCATACCGTCATGGAGTGCGCATGCGCATCATCAGCTTCAACGCCAATGGCCTGCGGTCGGCCGCCAACAAGGGCTTCTTCGACTGGTTCCGCTCCCAGGATGCGGACGTGTTGTGCGTTCAGGAAACAAAGGCGCAGGAACACCAGCTGGGTGATGCGGACGGCTTGAAATCGGAATTCCGCCCCGACGGTTACAAAGCGTGGTTCAAGGACGCCAGCACCAAGAAGGGCTACAGCGGCGTGGCGATCTACAGCCGCCGCGAGCCCGACGAAGTGCGCACCGCGATGGGCTGGGCACCGTTCGACGACGAGGGCCGCTACATCGAAGCGCGCTTCGGCAACCTCAGCGTGGTGTCGTTCTACATTCCCTCCGGTTCCTCCGGCGACGAACGCCAGGGCTTCAAGTTCGAAGTCATGGAGTGGCTCAAGCCGCGCCTGGACGAATGGCTCGCCAGCGGTCGCGACTACGTCCTGTGCGGCGACTGGAACATCGTCCGCTCGCGCCTGGACATCAAGAACTGGACCAGCAACCAGAAGAACTCGGGCTGCCTGCCGCCGGAACGCGAGTGGCTCAACGGCCTGTGCGCCGAAGACAGCGGCTGGGTCGATGCCTATCGCGCGCTGCACACCGACGGCCAGGACTACACCTGGTGGAGCAACCGCGGCGCCGCACGCGCCAACAACGTGGGTTGGCGCATCGACTACCAATTGGCGACGCCGTCGCTGCGTGACAAGCTGAAGGCCTGCTCGATCGCGCGCGACCCGCGCTTCTCCGACCACGCCCCTTTCACGGTCGACTATGAGCTCTGACGTCGCGGCCGCCGCCAAGCCGGCGGAAAAGAAAGGCTGGCGACTGGTGCTGGCCAACCTGAGCCAGCCCAAGGTGCTGGTGATGCTGCTGCTGGGTTTCAGTTCCGGCATTCCGCTGTACCTGGTTGGCAACACCCTCGGCTTCTGGATGCGCGAAAACGCCATCGAGCTGTCGACGATCGGTTTCCTGTCGTGGGTGGGCCTGGCCTATTCGCTGAAGTTCCTGTGGGCGCCCCTGGTCGACAAGCTCGATGCGCCGCTGTTCGGGCGATGGCTCGGCCGTCGTCGCGGCTGGATGCTGCTGTCGCAGATCGTGGTCGCCGCGGCCCTGGTCGGCATGGCGCTGGTGCAGCCGCAGCAGGGGCAGCTGGTGCTGGCCGGTGTCGTGGTCGACCAGTTGCTGGTGTTCGGCGTGCTGGCGCTGGTGGTCGCGTTTGCTTCGGCAACGCAGGACATCGTCATCGACGCCTGGCGCATCGAGATCGCCGACAGCAACGAGCAGCAGGGCCTGCTGACCTCGACCTCGGCGCTGGGCTACCGCGGCGCGCTGCTGGTCACCGACGCCCTGATCCTGATCTTCGCCGCGCACGTCGGCTGGTCGATGTCGTACGAGCTGATGGCCGCGCTGATGGGCGTGGGTATGGTCGCGACGTTTGCGGCTCGCGAACCGGCGTCCAGCGTGCTGGCGGCGAAGACGCCGCACCCGGCGCTGTTCACCGCCAATGGCCTGTACGACGCCCTGGTCGGCCCGTTCGTGGTGTTCTTCCGCGATCACGGCAGCTGGGCGCTGCTGATGCTGGTGACGATCAGCCTCTACCGGATGCCGGATTTCGTCTTCGGTCCGATGGCGAACCCGTTCTATGCGGACCTGGGCATCGACAAGGAAACCGTCGGTGCCGTGCGCGGTTCGTTCGGCCTGGTGGCGACCATCGTCGGCATTGCCGCGGCGGGCCTGTCGGCGCTGCGCTTCGGCTTCATCGCCACGTTGCTGGCCGGTGCCGTGCTCGGCCCCGCCTCCAACCTCGCCTTCGCCTACCTGGCCCACCACGGCGCGGACCCGGGCGTGTTCACCGCGGCGATGGTGATCGACAACTTCTGCAACGGCTTCGCCGGCGTGGCCCTGATCGGCTACATGTCGAGCCTGACCAACGTCGGCTACACCGCCACCCAGTACGCCCTGCTCAGCTCGTTCTACGCCCTGCCGGGCAAGTTCCTGAAGGGGTTGTCCGGGGTCGCGGTCGAGCACCTGGAAGTGGGGCGCAGTTTGCTCGACGCCTATTCGCTATTCTTCGTGGGTACGGCCCTTATCGGCGTGCCTGCGCTGCTGCTTTGCCTGATACTGGCCATGCGCCGTCCCGGCGCGGCGCCTGGTGCGCCTGCGGCCAATGGTTTAACCGGGTAGCCCGTGCTCTTGGGAAGCACGCCGCCCGTGAAGGAGTACCCATGACCGACATCATCCTGCACGACATCGACCCCCTGCTGCTCGACCGCATCAAGCGCGTCGCCAACCAGCGTGGCTGGGGTCTGCAGGAGTCGCTGATGCATCTGCTTGAGCATGGACTGTTTGCCATCGAAGCCGAGATTGCCGCGCGATTCACCGATAGCGACGCGATGGCCCTGCAGGCTGCGATCTCTGCGCTCGAGGGGATTCCCAGCGACCCCGGCTATGCCCTGATCGGCCGTGTCGAACGGCCCGCGGACGTGAAAACGCCGACGCTGGAGCAGCAGGGCCTGACCGATATCGACCGCGACCTGCTCGACTTCGTCCGCAAGATCTGACGGGGCGCCGCCGCCTCGCGGTGCTACCCGCTCACGATGCCGGGTGAATCGCCCCGAGCACGCGCGGGCCACGTGCCCCGCTGACGGCAGGCAGGTTGCCGGGAAGTCCGGACAGGGTCTGCCGGGCCAGCCAGGCAAAGCCCATCGCCTCCACGAAATCCGGATCCACGCCGTGGCGTGCGGTCGATTCAACGGTTGCGTCGGGCAGGTGCTGGCCGATCGCCGCAAGCAGGCGTGCGTTGTGCACGCCGCCACCGCAAGCCAGGACGCGACGGGTGTCGGGCTGGTGGGCGAGCAGGGCATCGGCAATGGTGATCGCGCTCAGTTCCAGCAGCGTGGCCTGCACGTCGGCCGCGGCTTCCGTGCCTGAAAGCCGCGCCTGCAGCCAATCGAGGTGGAAGTGCTCGCGGCCGGTGCTCTTCGGCGGCGGCAGCATGAACCACGGATCGTCGAGCAGGCGCGCCAGCAGTTCGGCATCCAGCCGCCCGCGTGCCGCGAACGCGCCGTCGGCATCGTAGGGCTGGCCGGTGTGGCGCTGGCACCAGGCATCGAGCAGGCAGTTGGCCGGGCCGGTATCGAAACCGCGCACCAGGCCCTGTGCCGGCAGCAACGTGAAATTGGCGATGCCACCCAGGTTGAGCACCGCGCGCTGTTCGCCCGCGCTGTGCAGCAGGGCAGCGTGCAGCGCCGGCAGCAGCGGCGCGCCGTGGCCGCCGGCTGCAACGTCACGGCGACGGAAGTCGGCGACCGTGGTGATGCCGGTGCGCTCGGCAATCAGGTTGCCGTCGCCGAGCTGCCAGGTGAAGGGATGCTGGCCATTGAAACGGGCGCCTTCGGGGCGATGGCGCACGGTCTGCCCATGCGAGCCGACCGCAAGCACCTGCGCCGGGCCGACGCCGGCCTCGTCGAGAAGCTGCCGTGTGGCCGCGGCGAAGGCCTCGGCGATCTGCACGTCGAGCGTGCCGATCTCATCGAGTGACTGCGCTTCGCCACCCTGGCCCAGCGCCACCAGGCGCTCGCGGATACCTGCGTCCCAGGCGTAGGTACGACCCAGGAGCAGTTCCACGTCGTGTTGCGAGAAGCGCACCAGCGCGGCATCGATGCCGTCGGCGCTGGTGCCGGAGATCAGGCCGACGAACAGACCATCGACTGCGCGACCATCTACCGCACGACCATCGACTGGGCTGCCGGGCGGGCCGGCGCGGAGCACGGGCACGTCAGGCCTTGGTCTTGGCGGGCTTCCTGGCCTTGCCAGGCGCCGCGGCGGGCGCCGGAGCCGGCGCATCGGCGTCGGCGTAGATGATGTTCTCGACCTTCTGGATCCGTGCCAGGGCCACGCCGGTCTGGGCGCGGAACTGTGCCAGCGCGGCGCCCGACAGCGGCTCCGGCGGCGGCATGGTGATCGACAGCGGGTTGCGGTGCACGCCGTTGACGCGGAACTCGTAGTGCAGGTGCGGTCCGGTCGACATGCCGGTGGTGCCGACGAAGCCGATCACCGTGCCCTGGGCGATACGCTGGCCCTTGCGGATCTTGCCGATGCGCGACATGTGACCGTACAGCGTGGTGTAGCCGCGGCCGTGGTCGAGGACGACCGCGTTGCCGTAGCCGCCCATCCAGCCGGCGGACTGCACGCGCGCGTCGCCGGCGGCCATGATCGGCGTGCCGGTGCGCGCGGCGTAGTCGACGCCCTTGTGCATGCGGGTGCGGCCCAGCACCGGGTGCCTGCGGGTGCCGAAGTTCGAAGTCAGGCGCGCATACGGGATCGGCATGCGGATGAAGCTCTTCTTCAGCGGACGGCCGTCGCCGGTGAAGTACTCGGACTTGCCGTTTCGCTCGAAGCGGAAACCGGTGTGAAGCTTGCCGCCGGTGGTGAAGGTCGCCGCCAGCACCGGGCCGGTGCGCAGCAGCTCGCCTTCGCGCCAGGTCTGCTCGACCACCACGCTGAAGCGGTCGTCGGCGCCGACGTCTTCGTTGAAGTCGATGTCGTACTTGAAGATCTCGTCGGTCAGCGTGTTGATGTTGCTGCCCGACAGGCCGAGCTTGCGGCCCGAGCGGAACAGCGACTTGCCGACCTTGCCGCTGATGACCACGGTGCGGCTCTCGGTCGGGCGGACCAGCACCTTTTCGGTGATCTTGTCGCCGGCCAGGCTCAGTTCGACGCGATGGCTGTCGTCGCGGTCGTAACGGAACGTGCGCAGCTCGGCCGGTTGCCCGTTGGCACCTTGCGGCAGGTCGAACGCGAGTTCGGTGCCGGGCTTGAGCCGGGTCAGGATCGCCTTGTCGCCAGACTCATCAAGGATCCGGTGCATGGTGGCCGCCGGCAGGTCGAGATCCTCGAACACCGCGCCCAGGGTCTGGCCGCGCTCGACACGGACGATCTGCCAGCTGTCACCCTTGTGGCCTTTCAGGCGCGACAGCGGCAGCGGCGGCAAGGCCAGCGCGAGCGAGCTGCGCTGCGTATGCAGTGGCTGCTTGCTGGCAGCGGGGCCGAAACCGGGGACAATGGCGGCAACGAGAACGCCGAGCGTCGCAAACAGGCTGGCGTGAGCCCACTGGCGACGCGACCAGCGACCGTTGAAACCGTTGGAAGCGCCAGTGGCCAGCACCGGTCGGTGCAGAGCGGCTTCGCGCAGGGCCTTGAGGCGCTCGCGCCGTTCCGTACCGCTATCGTGTGCTGTCATTTGAGGTATCTCGCGCGCTGGTGTGAAGGCCGCGTTGCCGCGTTACCATAGTGACGCGAGAAGTGTGCGTCAAACCCTTGTCCTGAATAGGGTTTTTCATCACAACTCGAGAGCCGGGTGTTTAACTTTGGTTTAACCCGAATCCATGACGGTGATCGCACTTCGCGTTCACCATTCACATTGCGAGTCCCGCCTTGTCCCCCCAGTCCGCAGCCTCCGTCCAAGACGCCCTAGACCTGATCGGCCGCGGTGCCGACGAGATCCTCAAGCGCGAGGAGCTGGAGGCCCGCCTCAAGCTGGGCCGCCCCCTGCGGATCAAGGCCGGCTTTGACCCGACCGCCCCGGACCTCCATATCGGCCATACGGTCCTGCTGAACAAGATGCGCCAGTTCCAGGACCTGGGGCACCAGGTGATCTTCCTGATCGGCGACTTCACCGGAATGATCGGCGACCCGACCGGCAAGAACGTGACCCGCAAGCCGCTGACCCGCGAGGACGTGCTGGCCAACGCCCAGACCTATGCCGACCAGGTCTTCAAGGTCCTGGACAAGGAGCGCACCGAGGTCCGCTTCAATTCCGAGTGGTTCAGCAAGATGGACGCGGCCGACATGATCAAGCTGGCCGCCCAGCACACGGTGGCGCGCATGCTCGAGCGCGACGATTTCGCCAAGCGCTATGCCGCCCAGCAGTCGATCGCGATCCATGAATTCCTCTATCCGCTGGTCCAGGGCTACGACTCGGTGGCGCTCAAGGCCGACGTCGAGCTCGGAGGCACCGACCAGAAGTTCAACCTGCTGATGGGCCGCGGCCTGCAGGAGCACCACGGCCAGCCGCCGCAGATCGTGCTGACCATGCCGCTGCTGGAAGGTCTGGACGGCGTCAACAAGATGTCCAAGTCACTGGGCAACTACATCGGCATCAATGAACCTGCAATCGACATCGTCACCAAGACGATGAAGATCGACGACGTCTTGATGTGGCGCTGGATCGAGCTGCTCAGCTTCGAGATCTCGATGGCGGAGGCGGCGAAGCTGCGGAGAGACATCGAAGCAGGGCAGCTGAACCCGCGCGACCTGAAGATGCGCCTGGCGCGCGAGCTGGCGGCGCGTTTCCACGGCGAATCGGCCGCGGAACAGGCGGTGGCGGGTTGGAATGCCGCGGTGCGTGGCGAGGGCGATACCGCTTCGCTGCCGCTGACGGACGTAGCGGTTCCGGCTGAAGGAATGCGCATTGCGGCGTTGCTGACGGCTGCGGGACTTACGCCAAGCAACTCCGAAGCGAACCGCAAGCTCAAGGAGCGCGCGGTTCGCATCGACGGTGAAGTGATCGAAGACGCACAGCGTGTGTTCGCGCCAGGCTTCGAAGGCGTGCTCGCAGTCGGCAAGCGGACCTTTGCGCGCATCCGCCTGATCGCAGCGTAGTTGCGTGCTCTTCCCTTCTCCCCTTGTGGGAGAAGGTGCCCCGAAGGGGCGGAAGAGGGGCTGCTTTTGCAGTTGCTCCATGCATCGAAATGCATGTTCAGCACGCGCAATCACCGTCACACAAAGCGATGAACCCACTCATCGCAAACGTCAACAAAAAATTCGCAAAGAATTTTTCGATTTACCCCTTCCAATGCGCGTTGTGCGTGTGCACAATGCGCGCCCCGCCACGGTGAACATCACTTCGGCGGGACGCGGAAAAGACGGGATGAAACGAGGCGGTT